>NZ_LDJO01000026.1 GCF_001431595.1 Stenotrophomonas acidaminiphila | reverse complement strand
TCGCCGTTGACCAGGCCCTCCGCGGTGTAGCCGTTGAGCGCTGAGAGCTGGCCGATGGTCTTGCTGGCGTTGTTGGCGGTGATGGTCAGGCCGGCCTTGCCGATGGTCAGGGTGCCGTTGACGTAGGTGATGTCGTAGTTGGACAGACCCGTGCCATCGGCGCTGGTGGCGGTGATGGTGTAGTCGCCGACGTTGGCGGTGGCGGCGGTACCGGCCGAGGCCAGCGCGACCGAGGACACCGTATCGCCGTTGACCAGGCCACTGGCAGTGAAGCCGTTGGCACCACCCGTCTGGCCGTAGGTCTTGCCACCGTTGTTGGCGGTGATGGTCAGGCCGGCCTTGCCGATGGTCAGGGTGCCGTTGACGTAGGTGATGTCGTAGTTGGACAGCCCGGTCCCATCGGCGTTGGCGACGGTGATGGTGTAGTCGCCGACGTTGGCGCTGGCGGCGGTACCGGCCGAGGCCAGGTCGACCGTGGTCACCGTGTCGCCATTGACCAGGCCGCTGGCAGTGAAGCCGTTGGTGCTGCCCGTCTGGCCATAGGTCTTGCTGTTGTTGTTGGCGGTGATGGTCAGGCCGGCCTTGCCGATGGTCAGGGTGCCGTTGACGTAGGTGATGTCGTAGTTGGACAGCCCCGTGCCATCGGCATTGGCGGCGGTGATGGTGTAGTCACCGACGTTGGCGGTGGTGGCGGTACCGGCCGAGGCGAGCGCGACCGAGGACACCGTATCGCCGTTGACCAGGCCGCTGGCAGTGAAGCCGTTGGTGCCGCCGGTCTGGCCGTAGGTCTTGCTGCCATTGTTGGCGGTGATGGTCAGGCCGGCCTTGCCGATGGTCAGGGTGCCGTTGACGTAGGTGATGTCGTAGTTGGACAGCCCCGTGCCACCGGCATTGGCGGCGGTGATGGTGTAGTTGCCGACGTTGGCGCTGGCGGCGGTACCGGCCGAGGCCAGCGCGACCGAGGACACCGTGTCGCCGTTGACCAGGCCGCTGGCAGTGAAGCCGTTGACACCCCCCGTCTGGCCGTAGGACTTGCTGCCATTGTTGGCGGTGATGGTCAGGCCGGCCTTGCCGATGGTCAGGGTGCCGGCGACGGTCTTGATGTCATAACCGAACTGGCTCGAATACAGCCCGCCCACGCTCAGGTTGGCACCGCTGTAGGTACCAGCGTTGGCGCTGTTGGCGGTGTAGACCGCACTGCCGGAAACCAGGCTCGGGTCATACCCGATGGGGAACACCAGGGCACCGGCGCTGCTGGTGGCGCTGCCGTCATAGGTCTTGCTGGCGTTGCCGACACCGACGCTGAGGGGCGTCATGAAGCTGCGCAGCAGTGGTGCGCTGTGGCCCTCGTACATCCGCCAGGTGGTGCCCGTGCCGCCGGCGTCGTCGATGCTCCAGCCGGCCGCAATGAAGGGCGCCAGGCGGCTGAGCTGTGCGCTGGTCTGCCCCGATACGCCGGTGGCGTTGCCGGCCCCGACCCCCTGGGCCATGCCGCTGCTGGTGGTGTTCCAGAAGCTGCCGGTGGCGGTGCCGGCATTGCTGCCGACCAGGCCGCCGGTCGCGCCGACGCTGGAGGTGGCGTTGCCGGTGGCATAGACGCGCTGGAGACTGCCTTCGTTGAATCCGACCAGTCCGCCGACGGCGGCACTGCCCTGGGCGCTGCCGGTGGCGTAGCTGTCGCGGATGGTGCCGGTACTGGTGTTGCTGCCCGCCAGGCCGCCGCCATTGAGGCCGCCGCTGGCACTGCCAGTGGCCAGGGACTCGCTGAGGGTCCCGGCGTTGCTGCCGACCAGGGCGCCGACATTGCCCGTGCCGGTGACGCCGGTGTCGCTGCTGACCCGCTCGACCACCCCGGAGGCGGCGTTGTAGCCCACCAGGGCACCGGCGTAGGTGCCGCCGGCCACGCTGCCGCCCACCAGGTTGAGGTTGCCGACGTAGCCGGCGTTGTAGCCGAACAGGCCGCTGTAGGTGCTGCCGGGGCGGTTGATGGCCAGGCCGCTGATGCGGTGCCCCTGTCCGTCGAGCCGGCCGGTGAAGGGGTTGGCCTGGCTGCCGATGGAGAGGAAGCCGGCGCCGCTGTTCCACAGCGCGCTGGCGGAGGCGTCGATGTCGCCGGCCAGGACGAAGCGGCTGCCCGCCAGGCTGCTGGAGGCCAGGCCCTGCAGGCCATAGACATCGGCGATGCGGTACGGCGTGGCGGCGCTGCCGTCGCCGCCCAGGGCCCGCACGAAGGTGGCGCCGGGGCCGAGGCGGAAGTCGGTGACGCTGAAGCCGGGCAGGCTGGCCGCCACCTGGGTCCAGGTGCCGTTGGCGAGATTCAGCACACCGAGGTTGACGGCGCCATTGCTGGTCACGCTGCCGGCGGCGGACAGGGTCAGGCTGCCGTTGGCGGCGCCGATGCCATCCCCCAGCACGATGTTGCCGCCGTTGCTGGTGCTGAGGGTCAGCGCGGCGTTGTCGCTCCAGGTCAGGCGGTCGCCGACGTCGAGGTTGCCGCCGGCCGACAGCTGGCGGTTGCCGCTGAGGCTGAACTGGCCGCCGCCGTCCAGGGCCAGCAGGCCGCCGGAACCGAGGTCGGTGTCCAGGCTGTAGCTGGCGGAGCTGGCGCTCAGGTAGAGGCCATGGCCGGTATCGGTGAGGGCGCCGAAGTCGTAGGACGCAAGGAAGTCCAGGTCGCTGTCGGCGTAGCTGCCGCGGGTGGCCAGGTAGCGGCTGCGGGTCGCCGTGAGGCTGCCCTGCCCGGTCACCAGGCGCATGGCCGAGGCATAGATGTCCACGCCCTGGATACCGAGGTAGCCGACCCGGTCACTGAACGCGGCGCCCTGGCTGGAACCGCCCTCCAGGTAGGCAAGCGTGCCATTGCCGTCGAACCGGCTGGCTTCGCCGAGGACGTAGTAGTAGCCGTTCGCGCCGCTGGAGGCGCTGCCGATCAGCTGGCCAGCGGACACGGCACTGACGGTGGCACCGGCCAATGCGGTGCTGCCGGCGTCGCTGAACACACGGCCGCTCACGGCGTGGGGCGTGGTGCTGTAGCGCCATTGCAGATACGGATAGAGGTTGGTGCCGACGCCCCAGATCGAGGAGGCGAAACCGGCGGGCAGGCTGCCCTGCAACTGGGCGGTGGTGCGCCCGGTGATTCCAGTGCTAAACCCGCCAGCGGCGCCCAGTGCCTGGCCACTGGTCTGGATGTCCCAGTAGACGTTGCTGATGGCGCTGTTGCCAGCGTTGTTGTAGCCGACGAAGCCGCCTCTCTGGGAGCCGCCGGCGACGTAGCCGGTGGAATAGCTGTTGCTGATGGTGCCGTTGACGAAGTTGACCCCGGCGAAGCCGCCGATGTTGCTGGCCGAACCCTGGCCGATCACCGCGCCGGTGGCGTAGGAGTCGGTGATGCTGCCTTCGTTGTGGCCGACGAAGCCGCCGATGGGGCCCGCCGCCGCCGTCACCGTGCCGGTGGCGTAGGACTGGCTGATGGAACCGCCGTTGCCGCTGTAGCCGTTGGCGCCGACCAGCCCGCCGACATAGCCGAGGCCGGCGTTCGGGTTGGTGCCGGTCACCTTGCCGGTGGCATGGGCGCGGGTGATGCTGCCGCCGTTGAAATTGGAACCAACCAGGCCGCCGACCTGGTAGCCGGCGCCGGTGACGTTGCCACTGGCGGAGGCATCGGCGATGGCGCCGCCGTCGTTGGCGCCCACCAGCCCGCCGGTATTGGCTTCGCCAGTGCTGGTGCCGCTGACCGTGGTGCTGGCCGATGCGCTGCCAAGGGTGCCGCCCGTCATGTAGCCGACCAGTGCACCGACGCCGTCGCTGCCGGTGACACTGCCGCCGACCAGCTTGACGTTGGTCAGGGTCGCACCGGAGGTATAGCCGAACAGGCCGACGTAGTTGGTGCTGGCGCGGTTGATGGCCAGGCCGATCAGGCCGAAGCCCTGCCCATTGAAGCTGCCGGTGAAGGCGGCGGAGTCGCTACCCAGCGGCTTGAAGCCCGATGCGCCCCAGACATCGCTGTAGTAGCCGTTGCCATTGGTGGCGAGCGCGGCGCCGAGATCGAGGGAGGTGCCGAGCCGGTAGTTGCCGGCCAGGTTCATGCCGATCAGTTGCAGGGCGTGGGGGGTGTACACCGTGGTGGAGTACTCGCTGCGCAGCATCGGCCGGGTGTCACCCTCGAACATCACCCAGGTGTTGGCGAAGTCGAAGCCGCCATAGGTGGCCTGGCTGCGGGCGTTGGCCGAGGTGATGGCGGTGCCACCGCTGGCGCTGCTGAGCTGCCCGGTGCTGTTCACGTCCCAGTAGCTGTTGGCGAAGCTGATGGTGGACAGGAAGGTGCCGCCGATCAGTCCGCCGGTGGCGGTGTAGCCCCGGACCCGGCCGCTGGCATAGGTGTTGGTCAGGGTCGCCGAGTCGAAGACATTGCCCACCAGCCCGCCGGCGAACGCGCTGCTGTTGCTGATGGTGCCGGTCACCGACCCCGTGGAATAGGCATCGGTCAGGGTGCCGTTCTGCACGGTGCCGGCCAGGCCGCCAACGTTGCTCAGGCCCGTCACGCTGGCGCTCGAGGATGCCCCCTGCAGCGTGCCATTGGTGAGCTGGCCGACCAGGCCGCCGACGTTGGAGCCGTTGCCCAGCACCGCGCCGGTGACGTGGATGCCCGACAGCGAGCCGCTGAGGGAGCCGGTGATGGCGCCGACGGTGATGTTGCCGGTGATGGCGGCGTTGGACAGGGTCAGGTCGCGCACCTGCCCGCTGACGGCCTGGAACAGGCCCACGTTGTTCTCGGTGCCACGGGCGATGGTCAGGCCATCCACGGCGTGACCGAGGCCGGTAAAGGTGCCGCTGAACCCCTGCAGCGGCGCGAAGCCCTGGCCGCCGTTCCAGGTGCGCGTGGCGCTGGCGTCCAGGTCGGTGGCCAGGGCGTAGTTGCCGCTGGCGCCGACGCCCTGCAGGCCGGCGAGGTCATGGATAAGGGTGTAGCTGGTGCCCCCCAGGCTGAGGCTGGCGTTGCTGCCCGACAGGGTGACGCGGGCGCCGCTGCCCAGCCGGTAGCCGTTGCCGTAGACCAGCGAGAGCCCTGCATTGGTGCCGGTGGCGGTGATGTCCTTGTTGATGATGACGCTGCCGGCGGCGTTCAGCGTCAGGGTGGTGTCGGCGCTCCAGTTGATGGGCGCATCCACGGTGATGTTGCCGGCCTGGCTGCCACCGACGCCGGTGGTCACCGTCACCCCGGTGCTGGCCAGGGCATTGGTCAGGGTGTGGACGTTGAGCACGCTGTCGTTGGCGCTGCCGTTGAACCCGCCCATGCCGGTGCTGCCGGCATTGGAAATGGTCACGTTGTAGGGGTCGATCAGCCATTCGCCGGTCCTGCCCCTGCCGGGCTCGGCCAGGGTGGTCACCTTGACGTCGTCGGCGATCCGCACGTGGGCGCCGCTGGTCTCGATGAAACCGCCGTTGCCACCGTCCGGGGCGCTGGCATCAAGGGTACCGGCAACGTTCACCACGCCGCCGTCGAAATCGCCCAGCAGCAGGATCCTGCCGTCTTTCTCACCCAGGGTGCGGGCTTCGATCACCCCGGTGTTGTTGACCACGGTCCTGAGCAGCGCATCGCCGGCGTGGGCGGTGAGCAGCACCTGGCCGCCATCGGCCCTGATCAGCTGGTGGTTTTCCACCAGGGCATCGACCATGCCCTCATCGACCCGCAGGTTGAGCAGGCCGTTGCCGGCAAAGTCCAGGGTCATGGCATCGCCGGCGGCCAGCGCCACGCTGCCCTGGTTGGCGACGATCACGCCGTGGTTGCTGACCCTGCCGCCGAGCAGCGCAATGGCACCGCCGGCGCTGGTGCTGAGCGTGCCGTGGTTGATCACCGCGGCGTTGCTGCCATTCCCCTTGAAACGGTAGTTGCCGGCGATGAAATCGGCGTCGCTGATGCCCAGGGTGGAGGCGACCAGGCCGCCGACGTTCACCTGGGCGCCTGCACCGAACAGTATGCCGTTGGGGTTGACCAGGAACACCCGGCCATTGGCGTCCAGC
This sequence comes from Stenotrophomonas acidaminiphila, assembly GCF_001431595.1. GTDB lineage: Bacteria > Pseudomonadota > Gammaproteobacteria > Xanthomonadales > Xanthomonadaceae > Stenotrophomonas > Stenotrophomonas acidaminiphila. The sequence goes on along the minus strand of NZ_LDJO01000026.1, from coordinate 405,344 downwards.
TGGCCCATGATCACGGAACCATCGACGCCGAGTACCCGGTTGAGCGCAATCGAGTTCGTGCCGGGCTGGTTGAAGGTGACCTTCTGCCCGGCACCGATATTGAAGCTCTGCCAGTTGATCGCCAGTTTGTCGCTGGCCTGGTTGATGATCAGCTGGTTGCCGTCGGGTGCGCCGATCTGGCCACTGCCGGAAACGATGCTGCCGCCGCCCGGCAGTGACTGGGCCATCACGCCGAGGCTGCCGACGGACAGCAGCAGGCCCAGCGCCAGCGGGGTCAGGCGCACGCCTGCCGGCAGGTGGCGCGTGGCCCCGGTCTTCGCGCGGGGCGAGGCGCCGAGCTCGGAGGCCACCTGGACCTGGCCCAGGGCGTGGTTGAACACAAGACGATAGATGCGGTTCATGGCCGGTGTCCTCAGAAAGTGGTGCTGATGCGCGCCCAGTACTGGGTGCTGCGTCCATCGGCGGCGCGATGGCTGCCAGCAGGCCTGGCGCCGCTCACGTCCAGCCGCAGGTCCGGCTTCCATGGCAGCCGCAGGCCGATGGCAACGCCGGCGCCTTCCAGCGTCGTGGGCTGGAAGCCGATACGGCGGTTGTCCGGTGCCGGGGAAGTGCGGCCCCAGTCGTAGAACAGGTTCAGCTCGACCAGGTCGCCCCAGCGGCGGCCATTGAACGGCGAAGGCGTGTCGGCAAAGCCCGGTGCGCTGACCTGGTACTCGAAGGTCGCCTGCACGCCACGGTCACCCAGTGCCGTTGACAGCGGATAGGCGCGCACGCTGGTCGGCCCGCCGATGCTGAACTGCTCCACCGGGGTAAGGGCGTCATCGGTGAACTGGGCACTGCCGCGCAGCAGCAGGCGCTGGTTGCCGGGCAGCGCCTGCAGGCGCGCCAGCGACAGCCGGCCCACCCAGAAGTAGGACTCGTGCGCGGCATACAGCCAGTTGAAGGGAGGGGAGTCATCGTTGATGGATTTGCGCACCGACAGCTGCGCCAGGTTCATGCCACGCCAGCGGCGATCGGTGTGGCGCAGGCTCACGCCGGCATCGATCACGTCGAAGGTGTGGCGTGAGAGCTCGATGTCCAGCCCTTCAAGCCTGGATTCCTCATGGATCCAGCGCATCGAAGCCTGGACCTGCAGGTCCGGGCGCTGGATGAACTTCCAGTCGCTGCCTGCGTAGTAGAGCGTGGTCGGGCCCTTGATGCCGAGGGCGGCGAACGGCCCGGAGTTGAGCTCGATCTCGCTGCGGCTGACGCCGGCAATGGCGCTCAGTCCATCGACCTTTGCCAGGGGCGCGCTCAGTGACAACGCTGCCTGCCAGCTGTCGGCCGGGTCCAGCCCGTAGCCGACGCTGGCGGCGAGCACGTCGCCCATGCCCAGCGCATTGAAGGCACTCACGCCCAGCTCGGCGCGATACCGGCCGGTGCTGTCGGTGCCGTGGTTGCTCAGGCCGGCGGTGATTTCGTAGGGACGATCACTGTCCCGGGCGACCAGGATGATGTCGGTCTCGCCTTCGTTCTGGCCCGGCTGCAGCACCGAGGTGACTGACACCCCGGGCAGGTCACGCGCGTAGAGAAGGGCGCGCTCCAGCTCGGTCTGGCGCAGCGGGCGGCCGATCAGGCCCAGGCTGCTGGCGCCGAGCTGGTCGTCGCGATAGCGCCGGCTGCCTTGCACCAGCACCCGGCCAACCCGGCCTTCCATCACCTTCAGGGTCAGCGTCTGGCTGTCGTCGATCTGCTGCGGCGGCACGTAGGCCACCGAGACCAGGAAGCCGGCGTCGCGGTAGGCCTGGGTGATGCGTGCGGTGATCTGTTTGATCTGCTCGAAGTTCAGCGCCACCGGCAGCGTGGGGCTGATATCGCGCAGGGCCTGGTTGGCGACTGCATCGATGGCCGCGCGGCCGATGCCGCTGGACGGGTGTTCGCCGACGCCTTCGACCGCGATGCGGGCGACATGCACGGTGGCGACCGTCGTGGTGGGCGCGGCATCCTGCGCGAACGCGCAGGGGCTGAGGACGGACGCCAACGCGGCGGCCAGTACGGTGCAGCGCAGGGGGTGGAAGCGGGGGACGCGAATCGGGGTGTTGCTGCCATTGGAAGGCATCAGCGTGGTATCCGTTGGTGATTTTGAGAACGCTTGCTGGGAACGCGACCGGCCTACTTTCTAACCGGGAAAAACGGCCTGATGGCATCACCCGATTTCGGGTGGGCGGAATGATATGTGACACATATCTCAATTTGAATTGCCGGCCCTGCGGCGGGGTCGGGCCGGCCCTGGAAACGGCCACCGTCCGCGGTCCATCCGGGCGCAGGGGCCGCCGCCCGGAGCCATGCGGACCCAGGCACGCAGGTGTCATCGCCGGCGCGGAACTCCAGAGCGCATTGCCGCCCCGGGTCCTGTCCGGTGCACCCGGACGTTCCGCCTCCCCCGACGCGGATGCAGCACCCGGGGCCGCTCATTCACGCCGGCACCACCTGGCGGGCAGGCGTGGACCGGGCGCTGCGGACGAGCGCATCCGGCGGCGGATTCGATGGCCTGATGCACCCCATCCATGCGGCTGCATCCTCTCCCTCTGCGCGCTGGCGCCCGAAGTCCCCGTCCGCGCCCTCCGCGCGCCAGGGACGGCATCGGTCCCGTTCCGAGCAGTCCCGCTAGACCCGCTACGCAGGTCAGGCCGGTCCGGGCGCGCGCGTAGGAGCACTGACGGCCGGGCGCTCGTCCAATATACTGTCCCCCAGTACAGGATAGGAGTGGGCGCGTGCCGCATTCACCCGAGGAAAAAAAGAAGGTGCTGGCGCGGGTGCGGCGCATCCGCGGCCAATGCGATGCACTGGAGCGCGCGCTGGAGGCCGGCGCCGACTGCGGGCCGGTGCTGCAGCAGATCGCGGCCATCCGCGGTGCCGTCAACGGGCTGATGTCCGAAGTGATGGAAGCGCACCTGCGCGAGGAGTTCGGCCAGCCGGCGCAGTCACCGGCGCAGCGTGCCGCGCGCGTGGCCGAAATGTCCGGCCTGATCCGTTCCTACCTGAAGTAGGCGCGATGCCGGTCGCGATGGCCGCGCCTTTGCCCCCGTCCGCTGGCAGCCGCCCGCCACGGATCGAAGCACCGCATCGCTCCCGCCAGCCCGCTTCGAATCCGCCAAACCCGAACAACCGCTACAGGAGACAACCATGAAGTCACGCGCCGCCGTCGCTTTCGGCCCCGGCCAGCCGCTGCAGATCGTCGAGATCGACGTCGCCCCGCCGAAGCAGGGCGAAGTGCTGGTACGGATCACCCACACCGGCGTCTGCCATACCGATGCATTCACCCTGTCCGGCGATGACCCGGAAGGCCTGTTCCCATGCGTGCTCGGTCATGAAGGCGCGGGCATCGTGGTCGAGGTCGGCGAGGGCGTGACCTCGGTGAAGCCGGGCGACCACGTCATCCCGCTGTACACCGCCGAGTGCGGCCAGTGCCTGTTCTGCAAGAGCGGCAAGACCAACCTGTGCACCGCCGTGCGCGCCACCCAGGGCAAGGGCGTGATGCCAGACGGCACCAGCCGCTTCTCCTACAACGGCGAGCCGATCTACCACTACATGGGCTGCTCGACCTTCTCCGAGTACACCGTGGTGGCCGAAGTGTCGCTGGCCAAGGTCAACCCGGAGGCCAACCCGGAGCACGTGTGCCTGCTGGGCTGCGGCGTCACCACCGGCATCGGCGCCGTGCACAACACCGCCAAGGTGGCCGAAGGCGACAGCGTGGCCGTGTTCGGCCTCGGCGGCATCGGCCTGGCGGTGATCCAGGGCGCACGCCAGGCCAAGGCCGGGCGCATCATCGCCATCGACACCAATCCCTCGAAGTTCGAGCTGGCCCGGCAGTTCGGTGCCACCGACTGCGTCAACCCGAAGGAGCACGATGCGCCGATCCAGCAGGTGATCGTGGAGATGACCGGCTGGGGCGTGGACCACAGCTTCGAATGCATCGGCAACGTCAACGTGATGCGCGCGGCGCTGGAGTGCGCGCACCGCGGCTGGGGCCAGAGCGTGATCATCGGCGTGGCCGGTGCCGGCCAGGAGATTTCCACCCGCCCGTTCCAGCTGGTCACCGGGCGCAGGTGGATGGGCACCGCCTTCGGCGGGGTGAAGGGCCGCAGCCAGCTGCCGGGCATGGTCGAGGACGCGATGAAGGGCGATATCGAGCTGGCGCCGTTCGTCACCCACACCATGGGCCTGGAGCAGATCAACGATGCCTTCGATCTGATGCACGAAGGCAAGTCGATCCGCAGCGTCGTCCACTTCTGACGGCCGGCCGGGGTGCGTGCCCCGGCCATGTGTCCGCGTCACTGGAGAGAACCATGCAACGAATCGAACACCGCGCCTGTTTCGGCGGCTGGCAGGATGTGTACCGGCACCGCTCCCAGGTGCTGGGCTGCGACATGACGCTGGGCGTCTACCTGCCGCCGCAGGCGCAGGACGGGGCCCGGCTGCCGGTGCTGTACTGGCTGTCCGGGCTGACCTGCACCGAGCAGAACTTCATCACCAAGGCCGGCGCGCAGCGCTACGCCGCCGAGCACGGCATCATCCTCGTGGCGCCCGACACCAGCCCGCGCGGCGACGACGTGGCCGATGCCGAAGGCTACGACCTGGGCAAGGGCGCGGGGTTCTACCTCAACGCCACGCAGGCGCCGTGGGCGCCGCACTACCGCATGTACGACTACGTCGTGGGCGAGCTGCCGGCGCTGGTCGAGGCGCGGTTCCCGGCCAGCGATGCGCGCGCGATCAGCGGCCATTCGATGGGGGGGCACGGCGCGCTGGTGATCGCGCTGCGCAATCCGGGCCGCTACCGCAGCGTGTCGGCGTTCTCGCCGATCGTGGCGCCGTCGCAGGTGCCGTGGGGCGAGAAGGCGTTTGCCGCCTATCTGGGCCAGGACCGCGATGCCTGGCTGCAGTACGACGCCACCGCGCTGGTGGCCGGAGCCGGCGAGCGCCTGCCGCTGCTGGTCGACCAGGGCGACGCCGACGAATTCCTCGAGCCGCAGCTGCGCCCGCAGCTGCTGCGCGATGCCTGCGCGGCCGCCGGCCATCCGCTTCAGCTGCGGATGCAGCCCGGTTACGACCACAGCTACTACTTCATCGCCAGCTTCATCGGCGAGCACATCGCCCACCACGCCCGCGCGCTGGCCTGATCGGCCGCGGGTCCCGGGGGCGCGCGCCGGCATTGTCGCGCCTTGCACATCACCGCTTGCTATCGTCCGGCCATCGGCGCCGACAAGGGGGCGACACATGCCGGTGATGGTGGCGGTCCTGTTCGTGTTGTGCCATGGCCTCGCGCTGGCGTTGCTGCCGGGGTCGGCCAGCGTCGCCTCGTTCTGCTTCCTCATCGCCGCGCCGCTGCTGGCCGCTGCGGCCTGCCTGCGGCAGGCACGGCAGCGGCGGGTGGCGCTGGGCTGGCGGGCGACTGCGCTGGCCATGCTGCTGTGGGCCGGTGGCATGGCCATGAACATGGTCGATACGCTGCGGGGCGGTGATGCCACGGGGACGCCACAGATCAGCCTGCTGCTGTACGTGGTCTACGGCGTGCCGCTGGTGTTCGTGCTGGCACGCGCACGTCGCGAGCGCTGGGCGATCAGCCTGATCGATGCCCTGCTGGCGGCCCTGCTGGGCGTGCTGTTCTTCCTGCATACCCGGTTCCACGCCAATGCCGGCGAGGCCGGCATGAACAGCGTGCGCCTGTTGTTCGATATCCAGAATGCCTGCATCGCGGCGTTCGCATTGCTGCGCTGGGCCAGCATGGACCTGCCGGACCGTCGCGCGTTCTTCCGCGTGTTGGCGATCTACGCGCTGGCCTATCTGCTGGTGGCCGGCTACATCAACCATTTTTCCGAGTACAGCCCGTTCGGCCAGTACGCCGACCTGTTGATCGATCTGCCCTTCCTGTTGCTGGCGGTGCTGGCGCCGCGCGCGCACGAATCGATGCCGCCCGTCGAACGCAGCGGGTTGCGGCATGCGGTGCAGGCGGGCGGGCCGATGATCCTGCCGTTGCTGCTGCTGGTGGTGGCCACCCTGGTCGTGGACCACGCGCGCTACTGGGCACTGGCCGGCTTCGTGGCAGCGATCATGGGCTTCGGACTGCGCAGCATGCTGCTGCAGATCGGGCTGCTGGAGCGGCAGGCGGCGCTGGACGCGTTGTCGCGTCTGGACGGGCTTACCGGCGTCGCCAACCGCCGGCAGTTCGACGCGGTGCTGCAGGCCGAATGGAACCGCGCCTGCCGACAGGGCAGTGCGCTGTCGCTGCTGCTGATCGACATCGACCATTTCAAGTGGTTCAACGACCGCCATGGGCACCCGGCGGGAGATCGTTGCCTGCAGCAGGTGGCGGCGGTCCTGCAGGCGACCGCGGCGCGTGGTGGCGACCTGGTGGCCCGTTACGGTGGCGAGGAGTTCGCGGTGGTGGCACCGGCCACGCATCCGGACAGCGCGCGTGAACTGGGCGAACGCCTGCGCGCCGCGATACAGGCCATCCCGGGCGACGTGCTGCCGCAGATGGTGACCATCAGCGTTGGCGTGGCGGGCACGGGGGCGCCGTTGCTGCAGTCGCCGGAGGCATTGCTGGCTGGCGCGGACGTGGCGCTGTACGCGGCCAAGCGCGCCGGCCGCAACCGCGTGGAGGTATGGGAAGACGCCGGCCGGGGGCCGGCAACGGCAGCCAGCGCGGGTTGACCGGCGCATGTCCAGGTCGATCCGGCCACGGTCTGCACGCCCGGCTGCGCGTGGTCAGGCGCGTGTCCCGGGCCGCCGCCGGGTGCAGGCCTTAGGCGAGCGGTGCTACCGCCCCGTGTCCGTAGGTCGTGTGGGCGTCGCCCTGGATGGGCATGATCACCAAGCAGGCGGCGGAATTGGCCCTGTCGTACAGGCAGGCACGGTCCAGAGGGACGCAGGGAACCCTCATGCCGGCCGCAACGACCCGCGCAGGTGGGACACCCCCGGATCTCCACCAGGAGCCAGGGGACCCGGGTAAAGCCGGTGATCCGCTACACGGGTGCCTGCGCCGAGATCCCGGTCAGGCTGGCGGGGATGCGGCCGGATCAGCGGCGGTGGATGTGCAGCATCGTGGCGGTGGCCGGGATCATGACGGTCCGTCGTCCGCCGCGAAGTCGGTGTAGGCGTAGCGCGCATCGCGCAATACGGTATCGCCCTGCCGTAAGCGCAGCGGCGCGCCGAACATCGGGCCGGCGCTGACGCAGGTGTGGAACTCGCCGTTCTCGCCGCAGGCATCGATGCCGGCCGGCAGCGCGTCGAGCAGGGCGTGGTCGAAGGCGCGGCCGGCGAACGCCGCGTCCAGCACCCGTGTATCCACGCAGCACAGCCGCGCGCGCAGGCCACCGTCGATCATCTGCCGCGCCAGGGTGGCGGTATCGCGACCGAACAGCGGGAACAGGCAGTCCCAGTCCAGCGCGGCGTACTGCTGCTGGCGCCAGTGGCGGATGTCCTCCAGCAGCAGGTCGCCGAAGGCCAGGGTGCGCAGTGCCGGCCAGCGCAGGCGGGCGGCTTCGAGCGCCTGGCCCATGCGCTGCAGGTAGCCGCCATTGTCGCAGTCCTGCGGGATCCAGGCGCGCAGCAGCGGCAGGCCGGCGGCATGGGCCTGCAGGCGCAGCACTTCCTCGCGCACGCCCTGCATCGACGCGCGCTCGTAGCCTTCGGTGAGGGTGCTCAGCAGTGCGACGACTTCGACGTCCTGGCGCTGGCGCAGGGCGTGCAGCGCCCAGGCGGCATCCTTGCCGCCGCTCCAGGAAAGCAGGACCGGGGTGGCCACTCAGCAGACGTCGCGCAGTTCCCAGTGGCTGCCGGCCAGCCAGCGCAGGCGCTGCTTGAGGACGTCGCCGGGAATGCGGGTGATGGCGACCAGGTCGATGCGCAGGTCCGATTGCCTGCCGCTTACCGTCGCCCCGGGGTCGGTCACGCCCCAGCTCGGGTCGACATCGTCGGGATCCTCCTGGGTGGCGCGCCAGCGTTCGAACAGGGCCGGCGTGCGCAGGGCGTCCTGCAGCTGCTCGGCGAACGTGTCGGCGCCGTTGGCGGTGAACGACAGGCGCGGATCGCTGCCGCGCGCGGCGGAGGGATCGGGCAACGAAATCGAATAGTGCACGGGCATGCGGGGTCTCCTTGGGTGGGTGGGGAGTGTGGCGCAGCGGGCGTGGTGCCCGCGTACACGCCGGCGCGGATCAGCTGTCGAATGCGTGCGGCTGGTCGGCGAAGCCGACCGTCACCGCGCCCTTGCCGACGTTGACCATGCCGGTCAGGCTCATCACCGTCTCGAGCAGGGTCACGCCGTGCGCCTGGCAGGTCTCGCGCAGGGTGGCGTAGCCGGGCAGGGCGCGCAGTTCGTCGAGCGGGCCGCCGTAGCTCATGCAGACCACCGGGGTCAGCAGGCCGTTCGCCACGCGCTGGCCGACGAAGTCGAACAGCCGCTGCACCGCGTTGTCGAAGCCCTTGATCTTGGCCACCGGCGCGGTCTCGCCGCGGTAGCCGTGCAGCACCGGCTTGATGTCCAGCGCGCTGCCCAGCGCGGCGGTGAACAGGCCGACGCTGCGGTCGCCCTTGTGGCGGGCGCGCGCACGCATGTAGTACAGGTCGCGGGTGATCATGTAGCCGTGCACGTTGCCGGCCAGCTGTTCCAGCTGCTCGCGCATCTGCGCCACGCCGACGCCGGCATCGCGCAGCCGTACCGCCTCCACCGCGGTCACCGCCTGCGCGGCGAACAGGTTCTGGCTGTCGAGCACGCGCAGGGCGAACGGCGAGTTGTGCCCGGCGGCCTGGCGGATCGGCCGGTACTCGTTGAGGATGGCGAAACTGGCCTGCAGCGCATTGTCGTGGATCGGGCTGCGGGTCTTGGTGATGGTCAGGCAGAACACGTGGTCGTAGTCGATCACCAGGTGCTGCAGAAACAGGTCGCGGATCTGGTTGACGCTGAACGGGATGGTCTCGGCCTCGGCGCCGCGTTCGGCGACGTGGGTGTCGAGGAAGTTCAGCGTGGCGTCCTCCTCGCGGTGGTCGGCCAGTACCGCTTCGCCGATGCGCACGGTGATCGGCAGCAGCACCAGCCTGTGTTCGCGGATGAAGTCGGCCGGCAGGTCGCAGGCCGAATCCACGACGATCCCGATGCGCATGGTCGAACCCCCCGGTACGTTGGTGTGGCTGCGGTCACACTAACCCAAAACCGTCGCCGCGGCAGGTGGCGCGCCCCGCGGGGGGCGCTGCCCGCTCCCGGCCATGGCGCCAGGAGCGGGCGGGACATCAGCGGCGGTAGGCCGGCGGGGTCGCGCTGCCGCGCAGGTAGCGGTCGCGCAGCTCGGTCTGGCGCGAGCGCATCGGCACCGCGCGTCCACCCAGCCACATGCGCTCGGCATAGTGGCCCACGTCCAGCGGGTCGCCTTCCCACAGCACCAGGTCGGCCTGCTGGCCCACTGCGATGCTGCCGATGCGGTCGGCCACCCCGAACGCCTGTGCCGGCACCCGGGTCAGCCCGGCCAGCGCCGCATCCCAGGGCAGGCCGTGGGCGACCGCGTTGCCGGCCAGCTGGCGGATCTTGCGTGCGTTGTGCGAGGCGTCGCCGTCCTGGCTGAAGGCCACCGGCACGCCGGCCGCGTGCAGGCGCGCGGCGTTCTCCAGGGTCGCGCCGATCTGGTCGAAGCTGGCCGGCAGGTTGGACAGTGCGTCGACGAACACCGGCACGCCGGCTGCGGCCAGCTGCGGTGCCAGGCGCCAGGCCTCGGCGCCGCCGGCGATGGCAACGCGCACCTGCTCGCGCCCGGCCCAGCGCAGCAGCTGGCGGATGTCGGCGGCACGGTCCACGCGCACCACGAAGCGCCCGCTGCCGCCCAGGTAGCGCGCCAGTACCGCGCGCCCGGCCGGGGTCAGCAAGGCATGCGGCGAGTCGGCGGCGATGCGGCCGCGGGCCTCGGCCACCATCTGGTCGAGCAGCATCCATTGCGCGGCGCGCGAGCTGCCGGACAGTTCCGAGCCGGCCGCGCCCATGCGCACGAACAGCATGCGCGGGCCGATGGGGTCGGCGCTGCCGTCCAGGCGCAGCACGCCGCCCTGGCCGGCGATGAAACCGCCGCCGCTGTTGGCGCCCAGCGCGGTGAAGCCGATGCCTTCCACGCGCGCCACCGGCACCAGCACCGAGTCGGGGTTGTAGGCCAGGGTGACGTCGAACTCGGGGCGTTGCGGCTGGTCTTCCAGCTTCACCGCGCTGTCCACGGTCGCGGCCTCGCCGGAGACTTCCTCCACGCCGATGTCGGTGATGCCGCCGAACAGCGCCGGGGTCAGCGGGCGGCCGCCGGCATCGATCACTTCGACGCCGGCCGGCGCGGCCAGCGCCGGGCCGATGGCGCGGATCACCCCACCCTGCACCAGCACGTCGTTGGCGGTGAGCGTGCCGCGCGCGGTGGCGGTGTGCACGGTGGCGTTGCGGACCAGTACGTCCTGGGCGCAGGCGATGCCCGGAAGCGCCGCGGCCAGCAGCGCCAGGCGGCGCAGGAACACGATGGACGCGCTCATGGCCGCACCTCCTGGCCGAGCATGAAATCACTCAGTGGCTGCTGCGCGCGGTTGCCGCGGTCGTAGGCCTGGAAACCATCGACGTAGACCTTCTCGGCCAGCGCGTAGGAGCTGAAGGGGTTGCCGTTCCATACCACCACGTCGGCCATCTTGCCCGGCTCCAGGGTACCGGTGCGCTGCTCGATGCCCAGTGCGCGTGCCGCATTGGCGGTGAGCCAGCGGATGGCGTGTTCCGGCGCGATCTCGCCCATGCCGGCGCGGCGTGCGCTGGCGATGACCTTGGCCGCTTCCTGGTTCAACCGCTGGATGCCTTCGGGGGAATCGGAATGGACGATGGCGCAGCTGTTGGCCGGGCGGTCGACCAGCGCGATGTTCTCCTGGATGCCGTCGAAGGCTTCCATCTTGAAGCCCCACCAGTCGGCCCACAGCGCGCCGCACACGCCTTCGGCGGCGAGCCGGTCGGCGAGCTTGTAGGCCTCCACGCCGTGGTGGAAGGCGGCGACCTTGAAGCCGAACTCCTTGGCCAGGTCGAGCATGGTCGCCATCTCATCGGCGCGGTAGCAGTGGATGTGCACGCGGATGTCGCCCTGGATGGCGCCGGCGAGCGTGTCCAGCTTGAGGTCGCGCTTGCCGCCGCTGTCGCCGGAACTGTCGCCGTTGTCGCCGCCGCCGAAGCGGCGCTTGCGCTTGACCGGCGCGGCGCTGTTCTTGGCGATGTACTCGCTTGCGTCGATGAAGGCCGCGCGGTAGCCGGCGACGTTGCCCATGCGCGTGGCCGGGGCGGTGCCCTTGCCGCCGTATACGCGCTTGGGGTTCTCGCCGCAGGCCATCTTCAGGCCCCACGGCGCGTCGGGGAATTTCATCGCCTGGTAGGTGGTGGCCGGCAGGTTCTTCAGCGTCACCCCGCGGCCGCCGACCAGGTTGGCCGAGCCGGGCAGCACCTGCATCGCGGTCACGCCGCCGGCCAGTGCCGCGGCGAAGCCCGGGTCCTGCGGCCACACCGAATGCTCGGCCCAGACGTTGGCGGTCACCGGCGCGGTCATCTCGTTGCCGTCGCCATGCGCCTGCACGCCCGGGCTGGGGTACACGCCCAGGTGCGAATGCACGTCGATGATGCCCGGCGTGACCCACTTGCCGCGGCCGTCCACGCGCACCGCGTCGGCCGGTGCCTGCAGTGCGTTGCCGACCGCGACCACGCGGCCGTCGGCCAGCAGCACGTCGGCGTCGTCCAGGCGGCGCCCGGTGCCGTCGAGCACGGTGGCATGGCTGATCAGCACCGGTGCGGCGGGCAGCGGGCGATAGGTGCTGGGGTAGGGATCCTGCACGAAGCGCGAGGTGGCGTCGGCGGGCGCGGGATGCGCGCAGGCCAGCGCCAGGCCGAGCCCGGCCAGCAGTCGGTGTCGCATGGGTTCTCCATAGGCGGCGTGGAAGGTGCCCGCACGCTAGCCGTGGCCCCGGGATTTGCCAAGTGCATGGACTGGCGGGGTTGCAGGCGCGATCGGGCGCCGCGGCCGCGGTGGTATCCAGACAGGTGCCGGCCGCTTAAGCTGCACGGTCGCGGGCCGGCGTCGCCCCCGGGCAGCCGAACGATCAGGGACTGGAGTGATGGAAGCAGTACAGACAGTGGTGGATTTCTGGCGTTCGGCGGGGCCGCGGCGGTGGTTCGCGCGCGACGACGCCTTCGACGAGGAGTTCCGCCGGCGCTTCCTGGACCTGCACTACCTGGCCGCGCGCCGCGGCTGCGAGGAGTGGCTGCACAGCGCCGATGGCGCGCTGGCGCTGCAGATCCTGCTCGACCAGTTTCCGCGCAACTGCTTCCGTGGCACCGCCCATTCCTTCGCGACCGATGGACTGGCGCGGCACTACGCCATGCGCACCATCGAGGAAGGACTGGACCGCGAACTGACGCCGCAGCTGCGCGCCTTCATCTACCTGCCGTTCGAACACTCGGAAGACCCGCAGGACCAGGAGCGCTCGGTGGCGATGTTCGAGGTGCTCGGCGACCTGGAGTACCTGCGTTTCGCCGAGCTGCACCGCGACATCATCCGCCGCTTCGGCCGGTTCCCGCACCGCAACGCCGTGCTGGGCCGGATTCCCACGCCGGAGGAGCTGCACTTCCTGGCCGAGGGCGGTTTCGCCGGCTGACGGCGGCGGGCCGGCGCGGCAACGTGCCGCCGCGTACCCAGGGCGGCTGCCCAGACGAAGACACCGGCCTGGGGCCGGTGTCCTGTCCATGCGGTTGCGGTGCGGGCTGCCCGGTCAGTAGCGCGGCACGCTGTTGTCCACGTCCTGCGCCCAGGCATCGATGCCGCCGGTGACGTTGTAGACGCGGGTGAAGCCCAGCGCGCGGAACTGCTCGGCCGCCTGCGCGCTGCGTCCGCCGCGGTGGCACAGGAAGGCCAGCGCGGTGTCCTTGGGCAGCGCCTCGAGGCGGGCGCGGTTGTCGCCGTCGAAGGTCTCGAACGGGGCGTTGATCGCGGCGATGGCGCGTTCGTCGGCCGGGCGCACGTCCACCACGGTCAGGGTGCCGGCACGCAGCTGGTCGTCGGCGCCGCGCACGTCCAGTTCCTGCACCGGCCGGGGCGCGTTGGGGTTGTCGATGGCCAGGCCCTGGCCGCGGATGTCGTCCACCCAGTCGATGGTGATGCCGTTGGCGCGACGCGCGCTGGCCGCGTCGAACTGCACGCGCAGGCCGTTGGATTCGGCGGCGATGGCGTTGGCGTCCAGCGGCACCAGCTGGAAGTTCGGCTGGAAGCGCGCGTCGATGCTCAGCTGCAGCGCGGCGCCCGGGGCGTCGGCCAGCGCGCCCTTGAGCATTTCCACCGCAGCCGGGGTGATGGTGATCGAGGGCGGGGTGCGGTCCGGCGGCGCCACCCCGAGCAGCGTGCTGAGTTCGCCGCTGTTGGCCATCTGCAGGATGATGTCGCTGCCACCGACCAGTTCGCCGTCCACGTACAGCTGCGGGATGGTCGGCCAGTCGCCATAGGCCTTGATGCCTTCGCGGATTTCCCCGTCGGCCAGCACGTTGACGTGGGCGAAATCCACGCCGAGGTCCTGCAGCGCGCCGACGGCCTTGGCCGAGAAGCCGCACTGCGGCATGGACGGCTGGCCCTTCATGAACAGGACGACGCGGTTGGCGCCGAGGAGGGATTCGATGCGTTCGCGCACGGCGGGATCCAGGGACATCATGAACTCGTGAGGTTGGTCGAAGACAGGGCCGATTCTACGCCCCATGGCATCATGGGACATGACCGCCACGGGAACCCTGCATCGCACGCCGCGCCATCCCTGGCGCTGGGTCGGCTGGCTGCTGCTGTCGCAGGCGCTGGTGGCGCTGGCCTGGGGAGGGCTGGGCTGGGCGACCGGCCTGCCACTGCTGCTGGCCAGCCATGCGCTGTTCGTGGTGCCGGTGTTCCTGCCCAACAGCCGCTTCTACGCGCCGGTACTGTCGTCGCTGCCCGGCCCGGCGGTATGGCTGACCATCGACGATGGCCCGTCCGACGACACCCTGGCGATCCTCGACCTGCTCGACCGCCACGACGCCCGCGCCACCTTTTTCATGGTCGGGCAGCGCGCGGCGGCGCGGCCGGAGCTGGTGCGCGAGGTGCTGCGCCGCGGCCATGGGCTGGGCAACCACAGCCATTCGCATCCGCAGGCCTGGTTCTGGCGCCTCGGGCCACGGCGGATGGCCGCCGAGATCGGCCGTTGCCAGCAGGTGTTGACGGAGATCGCCGGGACGCCGCCACGCTGGTACCGCTCGGTGGTCGGCATGACCAACCCGTTCGTCGCCGCGGCGCTGCGCCGGCATGGCCTGGCGCGGGTCGGCTGGAGCGCGCGCGGCTTCGACGGCGTGCGCTGCCAGCCGGACACGGTGGTGGCGCGCATCGCCCGCGACCTGGTGCCGGGCGCGGTGGTACTGCTGCATGAAGGTGCGGCGCACGGCCACAATGTCGCCATCATGGAATCGGTGCTGCGGCAACTGCAGGCCCGCGGGCTGCAGGCGCGCCTGCCGCCGGAAACCGCTTAGACTCGCCGCCCGCCACGCCGGCGGCGCCTGGAACCACAGCATGCCCTTTTCCCGACTCGGCCTGTCTCCCTACGTACTGCCCGCGCTGGCACGCGCGCTGCGGCAGGCCGGCTACGGCGCCCCCACGCCGATCCAGCAGCAGGCGGTGCCGGTGCTGCTGCAGGGCCGGGACGTGGTGGCGCTGGCCCCGACCGGTTCGGGCAAGACCGCCGCCTACGTGCTGCCGGCGCTGCAGCGGTTCGCCATGGCCACGCCGCGCAGGCCGCGGGAGCTGCGGCAGCTGGTACTGGTGCCCACGCGCGAGCTGGCGCTGCAGGTGGCCGACGTGTTCGCCACGCTCGGCCGGGAGCTGCCGCGGCAACCGCGGGTGGTGTGCGCGGTGGGCGGGGTGTCGATCAACCCGCAGATGATGGCGCTGCGCGGTGGGGCCGACGTGGTGGTGGCCACGCCCGGGCGCCTGCTCGATCTGTTGGCGCACAACGCGCTGTCGCTGCGCCAGGTGCAGCTGCTGGTGCTGGACGAGGCCGACCGGCTGCTGGAGCTGGGCTTCGGCGACGAGGTGCGGCGGATCCTTGCAGGACTGCCCGCGCAGCGGCAGACGGCGTTGTTCTCGGCCACCTTCCCCGACCAGATCGAGGCATTGGCGGCGGCCGGCCTGCGCGCGCCCGCGCGCCTGCAGGTCGATGCGCAGGCGCCCGCGCAGATCGAGCAGCGCGCGCTGCGGGTCGATGGCGAGCGCCGCGTCGAACTGCTGCTGTCGCTGCTGCGCGATCCGCGCTGGCGGCAGGTGCTGGTGTTCGTCGCCAGCATCCGCGAGGGCGACCGTCTGGCCGGCGCGCTGCGCGGGCAGGGCATCGCCGCGCAGGCGTTGCATGGCGACCTGTCGCAGGGCCGCCGCGTGCGCACCCTGCAGGCGTTCAAGGAGGGCCAGCTGCAGGTGCTGGTGGCGACCGACGTGGCCGCGCGCGGCATCGACATCGCCGGCCTGCCGGTGGTGGTGAACCATGCGTTGCCGCGTTCGCCGGCCGATTACCTGCACCGCATCGGCCGCACCGGCCGTGCCGGCAGCCCCGGACTGGCGGTGAGCCTGGTCGAGGCCGCGGCGCTGGCGCACTGGCGGTTGATCTGCAGGCGCCATGGCCTGCGCCTGGAGCCGGAGGTGGTGCCGGGTTTCGAGCCGACCGGGGCGGTGCCGGCCGCAGCGCCGGCAGGCGATGGCAACGGCGGCATCAAGGGGCGCCGGCCGAGCCGGAAGGACCGGTTGCGCGCCGCGGCGGCAGGCACGCCGGCCGGTTGAACCGCGCCCGGCGCCGGGCATGGCCCGGCACCGGAAGGCGCGCTCAATCCTCGAAGTCGCTTTCCGCCGGCACGTCGGCGGCCGCGGCCGGGCGCGGCGTGCGCTTGCCGGGCTTGCGCAGCACTTCCACGTAGAACTGGCGGTTGCCGGCGGCCACCAGCGCATCCACCGCGCGGATCAGCTCGGGGAACGGCACGGCCTGCGCGCTGGCCTCGTCGACCCCGGCCTTGCTGTCGAAATCCCAGAAGTCGGCGCCGGCCGGCAGGGCCTTGCCGCGCTCGCGCTTGATGTACTTGCGGATGTCGTGCTTGCTGGCTTCCAGCAGGCGGTCGGGATGCTTGCCTTCGATATCGAGGCGGTAGGTTCTTCTCACGGGACTCTCGTCAGGGTGCCGGCCCGGGACGGGCGGCGCAATGCCACGATTATCCGCGCAAACGGCGCCGCCGTGGTTCAGGCGCGGTGAGCGACCAGCAGCCAGTTGTTGAATGGCGTGTTGCCGTACAGCGGGGCGAGGCTGACCCGCAGGCCGGCCTGCTCGAGCAGCGTGCGCAGGCTGGCGGCATCGGGGTAGTGGCGCGGGCGGAACTGCATCCAGCCGATCCAGTTGGCGGCGCGGTCGCCGATGCGCGAGATGCGGCCGCGGCGGCTGTCGTCGGCCAGGGCCATGCGCAGCACCAGCCGGCCATCGCCATCGAGCATGGCCGCCGCGCGCCGCAGCAGCGCCGATTGCGCCTCGGCCGGCAGGTACTGGAGGACATCGAGGATGGCCACGCTGCCGCGGTGCTCGGGCAGGGTGGTGGCCAGGTCCATCACCTCGAAACGGCTGGCGGCCAGGCCGGCGCGGTGGGCGACGCCATCGGCGCGGCGGATCTTGGCGGCATCGTTGTCCACCCCGCGGTAGGGCTGCCGTTGGCCGTCGTGGCGCAGCGCATGCGCCAGCAGGCCCAGCCCGCAGCCCATGTCCAGCAGTGGCGCCTGGCTGCCGCGCAGCGCCTCGAGCACGCCGGGATAGAGCGGGTCGCTGCGCAGCTTGGACAGCACGTAGCAATAGTCCCAGCGGTTGCCCAGCGGATGGCGCGGGGCGAACGCGCGGGCGATGGCCCGGGCATCGTGGGCCGCCATGGCCGCGGTCCCGGACGACCTGCTCACGCGGCGGTCGGGTCGGTCAGCAGGTCCGCCGCCACCGGCAGCGCCTGTTCCATCCACAGCCGGTACATCGCCGCGGAAGGGTGCAGGCCGTCGTCCACCAGCATCGCCGCCTCGGCGCCGTGCGCGCGGCTGGCCGGGGTGATGTCGACGAAGGCCACGCCATAGTCGCCGCAGCAGGCGCGGGCGGCGGCATTGAAGTCGTCTATCTCGCGCGCGACGACGGCGGTGTCGCGGCCATGCGCGGCCGCGTACGGAGTCACCCCCCAGTCGGGAATGGACAGCACCAGCACCCGCCGCGGATCCTCGGCGGCCAGCGCGAGCGCCCGTTGCAGCAGTTGTTCGAACTGCTGGCGGTACTCGGCGAGCGGCCGCCCGCGGTACTGGTTGTTGACGCCGATCAGCAGGCTCGCCAGCGCGTACGGCCCGCGTGGCGCGGCCGCGTCGATGGCGGCGGCCAGTTCGTCGGTGGTCCAGCCGGTGGTGGCGATGACCTGCGGGTCGGCCAGCGCGATGCCGCGCGCACGCAGCGCCGCGGCCAGCTGGAACGGCCAGGTGCCCTCGGCGGGCACGCCTTCGCCAATGGTGTAGGAATCGCCCAGCGCCAGGTAGCGCGCGCTGCTGGCCATGGCCGGTTCGCTGCTGCCCATCGCCGTGACTCAGGCAACCGCGCTGCGCGTCTTCAGCGGCACCACCTTGGTGATCCGCTCGGCGCGGCGCGCCAGCACCCGGTCGATGCGGCCGAACACTTCGCGCATGACCCCGGCCTCGGGCAGCAGGGTCACCCGGAAGTGGTGGCGGTAGGGCACGTTGAAGCTCGAGCCGGGCACCACCAGCACGCCTTCCTCGTTCATCAGTTCCAGCGCGAACTCGTGGTCGTCGAACCCCTGCGCGGCCGGGCCCACCACGGCCGGGAAGGCGTACAGCGCACCGGCCGGCGCCACCAGCTGCAGGTGCTCGCTGGCGTCGCAGGCCTCGATCACCGCGCGGCGGGTTTCGTACAGGCGGCCACCGGGCGCGCACAGCGCGGAGATGGTGTCCGGGCCGTTGACCGCCGCCTCGATGGCGTACTGGCCGGGCACGTTGGCGCACAGCCGCAGCGCGCTGAGCAGGTCGAGCGCGGCACGGAACTCGCCCAGCCGCGCGGCGTCGCCGGACAGCAGCATCCAGCCCACGCGCCAGCCGCAGGCGCGGTGCACCTTGCTCAGGCCGCTGAAGGTCAGGCACGGGTGGTCGCCGGCCAGCGGCGCGACCGGCTGGAACTGCGCGCCGTCGTAGAGGATCTGGTCGTAGATCTCGTCCACCAGCAGCAGCAGGTTGTGCCTGCGGGCCACGGCGACGATCTTCTCCAGCAGCTCGCGCGGGTAGCTGGCGCCGCTGGGATTGTTCGGGTTGATCAGCACGATGGCGCGGGTCCGCGAGGACACCAGCGTCTCGATCTCCACCGGGTCGGGCTGGAAGCCGTTCTCCGGCCGGCAGCGGTAGTACACCGGGCGGCCGTCGTTGAGGATGGTGGCCGCCGACCACAGCGGGTAATCGGGCGAGGGCACCAGCACTTCATCGCCGGGGTTGAGCAGCGCGCGCAGCGACAGGTCGATCAGTTCGGACACGCCATTGCCGAGGAACACGCGGTCGGCGTGGGCATCGGGCGCGCCGCGCCGCGCATATGCCGCGGCGATGGCCTCGCGCGCCACCGGCAGCCCCTGCTGGTGGGTATAGGGGTCGGTGCGGCCCATGTCGTCGGCGATGGCGCGCTGCAGGTGCTCGGGCGCGCGGAAGCCGAAGTTGCCCGGGTTGCCGATGTTGAGCTTGATCAGCTTGCGGCCCTGGGCCTCCAGCTCACGGGCTCGCCGGGCCAGTTCGCCACGTATCTCGTAGCGCACTTCGGACAGGCGTTCGCGGGTGGGCAGCGGCTTGGCAGGGCTTGACATGCGTGGGGCCATCATGGGCGGGAAACCGCATGGTAGCGGAATTGCTGCGATGCGGGGCGATGGTTCCGGGCGGAACCGAAATCCACCGGCGGGGCCGGCCGGCGCCGCGGTGCCGCTTAGAATTGGCCGATGACCGACACCATCGATTTCAGCGCGCTGCGCCCCATCGGCTGGCCCTGGCCGGGCCCGCCCGAAGCCCCGGCATGGCAGGCCGCCTTCGCCGCACATCCGCTGGCGCGCCCGGCGCGGGTGATCGAGCAGCACCGTTCCGGCTACGTGGTGGCCGATGCGCCCGACGCCGCGCTCAAGGCCGAGTCGCTGCCGGAGTGGCAGCGGCCGCGCTTCCCCAGCCACGAGCGCGCGGCGGTCGGCGACTGGGTGCTGCTGGAGGAGGCGCGCATCGTCGCGCTGCTGCCGCGGCGGACCTCGATCAAGCGCGGCGCGGCGGGCGAGCACTACCACCAGCAGGTGATCGCCGCCAACATCGATACGGTGTTCATCGTCTGCGGGCTGGACGCGGACTTCAATCCGCGCCGGATCGAGCGCTACCTGATGCTGGCCGGCAGCGGTGGCGCGGCGCCGGTGGTGGTGCTGACCAAGGCCGACCAGACCGAGTACGGCGCCGACGCGCTGGCGGTGCTGGAAGACCTGGCCGCGCAGGACATCCCGCTGCTGGCGATCAACGGCAAGGACCCGGCCAGCGTTGCCGCGCTGGCACCGTGGCTGGGGCCGGGCCGCACCGTGGTGCTGGTCGGCTCCTCCGGCGCCGGCAAGTCCACGCTCACCAACACGCTGCTGGGCGAGGACCGGATGAAGACCGGCGCGGTGCGCGACAGCGATTCGCGCGGCCGCCACACCACCACCCACCGCGCCCTGCTGCCGCTGCCAGGCGGCGCCTGCCTGATCGATACGCCGGGCATGCGCGAGCTCAAGCCCACCGGCGAGGAAACCCTGGCCGAGGGCGGCTTCGCCGACATCGAGGCGCTGACCACGCAGTGCCGCTTCCGCGACTGTTCGCACCAGCACGAGCCTGGCTGCGCGGTGCGCGAGGCGATCGAACGCGGCGAAATCGACGAAAGCCGGCTGCTCAATTACCTCAAGCTGCGCGAGGAAGTGGCCGCGGCCGCGGCCAAGCTGGCCCAGCGCCAGGCCGAGCAGGCCACCGAGCGCAGGAGCAGCGGCCGCGGCGCGCAGTGGCGGCCGGCTGGGAAACCGAAGCGGCGGTGATCCGGCGCGTGACGGCGCGGCCGCAGCGGGTTGCTATGGTGTCCGCATGAGCCTGTCCAGCGCCCCTTCCGATCCGGCCATCGCCCACCACGCCGCGCTCGACGCGCGGCTGGTCGCGGCGGTACGTGGCATCCGCCTGCTTACCCTGGCCAGCTGGCCGGCGTCGACGCGGGCGCCGTTCCTGGACAGTGTGGCCCGCGGTGCGCCGCAGCTGCCGCAGGTGACCTACCCGCGGCACGATTTCAGCGCGGCGCGGCGCGAACTGGCGGTGATCGCCACGGCCGCCGATCCGGCGCACCCGCTGGGCCGCTATCTGCGTGATTCGGTCGCCAGCTGGGACCTGGCCGCGCGCCTGCTGGAAGCGCTGGGCACGCGCGAAGTGGATGCGCTGTCGGCGCAGTTGTTCGGTACCCCGGAACAGCCCATGCCCGGCCATGGGCCGACGGTGCGCGAGGCGGCGCGGCATTTCATCCAGATCGCCAACGAGCTGGACCACGAGCTGCTGGCGCCCGAGGAACAGGTGCCGGTGTCGGCCACCGCGCTGCAACTGCAGCTGCAGAACGACCTGGACGGCTTCTTCGAGTCGCGCGTGATCAACGTGGTGCTGGACCCGGACCTGATCGCCAAGGCGGCGGCCGGCGCCACCCAGATCCGCCTGCGCAGCGGTGCCTGTTTCAGCGTCTACGACCGCGCGCAGCTGTTCCACCACGAGGCGCTGGTGCATTCGCTGACCGCGCTCAACGGACGCCGGCAGGCGCTGCTGCCGAGCCTGGCGCTGTCGTCGCCGCGCGTCACCGCCACCCAGGAGGGGCTGGCGACGTTCGCCGAGCAGATCACCGGCAGCATCGACATCCAGCGGCTCAAGCGCATCAGCCTGCGCATCGAGGCGGTCGCGATGGCGCGCGGCGGTGCCGATTTCATCGAGGTGTTCCGCTACTTCCGCGACGCCGGGCAGGCCGCGGAGGAGAGTTTCGCCTCGGCCCAGCGGGTGTTCCGCGGGGTGCCGGTGTACGGTGGCGGCGCCTTCACCAAGGACACCGTGTACCTGTGCGGGCTGGTGTCGGTGCATACGTTCTTCCGGCAGATGCTGCGCGACGAGAAGCTGCGTTACTGCCACTGGCTGTTCGCCGGCAAGATGACGCTGGGCGACGCGCAGGCGCTGGCGCCGTTGTTCGAGAGCGGGGTGCTGGCGCCGCCGCGCTGGCTGCCGCCGTGGCTGCAGCGCGCCAACCGGCTGGCCGGCACCCTGGCGTTCTCGCTGTTCGCCAACCGCATCCGCATGGACCGCATCGGCGAGTAGCGCGGGCGCGCAGGTATTGGTTGCCAATGCAACGGCCTGGCCCTCGCATTGGTTGCGTGACCCACAGCCGCAGGCTATGGGCCGGGGCTGCGCATGGGCATGGCGCGGTGCTGGCCGGCGCCATTGTGCGAGTGTCGGTGGTCATCGCCAAACCGCGGATTCGACAGGTGTTTTTGCCGGGAACGGCGCGCGCCCGGGCGGCCGGCAAGCAGGCCTGCGGCAGCGCCTGCGGGCGTGGGCGCAGGCCATCCACGGCGGCTGCGGACGGCGTTGACGCTGCGGGTCGCCACGCGCCAAGGTGAAGACGCGACGGGCGGTACGGCGGGGAGGCCGGACCGGGGGAACCGGCGCAGGCGCAGGGAGGCGCAAGGCAGGCATGCCGGGGTTCCGGTCCGCCGGCCCGCTGGCCCGCCATCGGTGGCATCCCATCATTCCTGCCTTCTTCGTCCGGGGGACGCATGCGCAACCGTTTTTGCCTGCGGTCGATCGCTGTCATGTGGCGACCGGCACTGCTGCTGATGCTGGCGCTGCCGTTGCTGGCAAGCGCGGCCGATGCCGACGACCGCCAGGCCGCGATCGACCGCCTGATGCAGCCCTATGACGGCGACGTTCCCGGTGCCTCGCTGCTGGTGCTCAAGGACGGCAGGGCGCTGGTCCGGCGCGGCTACGGGCGCGCCGACCTGGAGCGTGGCATCGCCGCCGGCACCGACACCAACTACCGGCTTGCCTCGGTGAGCAAACAATTCACCGCCGCGGCCATCCTGCTGCTGGCGCAGGACGGCGCGCTGTCCATCGACGACCCGGTCAAGCGCTGGCTGCCTTCGCTGCCGGCCGTGGCCGATGCCATCAGCCTGCGCCAGCTGCTGGCGCACACCTCCGGCGTACTCGATTACGAGGACCTGATGGGTGCGTCCTGGCAGGGGCAGATCCGCGACGCGGGCGTGCTGGCGCTGCTGGAACGCGAGAACCGGCTGTACTTCCCGCCCGGCACCACCTACCGCTACAGCAACAGCGGCTATGCGCTGCTGGCGCTGGTGGTCGAGCGCGCCTCGGGGATGGATTTCCCCGCGTTCCTGCACGCCCGCATCTTCGCCCCGCTGGGCATGCGCGACAGCCTGGCCTACGTCGCCGGCGGCCGCGACGTGCCGCATCGCGCCTGGGGCTACAGCCAGGCCGCGCAGGGCTGGGAGCGCACCGACCAGAACATCTACAGCGCCGTGCTCGGCGATGGCGGCATCTATTCGAGCATCGACGACCTGGCGCGCTGGGATGCGGCCTGGTACGACGGCCGCCTGTTCGATGACGCCACGCGCGCGCTGGCGCTCGGCCGCCAGGTCCCGGTGGACACCGCGCCGGAAGCGACCTGGTATGGCTTCGGCTGGCGTATCGCCGAGGGCCGGCAATGGCACAACGGCGAAAGCATCGGGTTCCGCAACACCCTGGTGCGCTGGCCGCAGCAGCACCTCACCGTGGTGCTGCTGAGCAACCGCAACGACCCGACGCCGTATGCGACCGCGCAGGCGATCGGCGCACTGTTCCTCGACGAGATTCCAGCGGCGCGGCCCTGACCGCGCTGCCCGCTCCGCCGCTGTACCTGCTGGGTTGTCCGTCCCCGTCGTTCCCCCTGGAGAAATCATGCGTAGCCAGCCAGACCCCCGATTCAACCTCCTGTGCATTGCGCTGCTGGCGGCCATGGCCGTGCCGGCCATGGCGCAGGAAGCCGCCCCGGCGGCCACCACCCTGGACAAGGTCAACGTCACCGGCTCGCGCATCAAGCGCGTGGACGTGGAGGCCGCGCTGCCGGTCACCATCGTGCAGAAGGCCGAGATCGAGGCGCAGGGCATCACCTCGGCCGAGCAGCTGCTGTCCTTCCTCAACATCGCCGGCAATGGCGCCGACGGCATGGTCTCGGCATCGGTGGACATGGACCTGGGCGAACTGCGCGGCACCGCCGGCGTGTCCGGCGCCAACCTGCGCGGGCAGGGCAGTGACGCCACGCTGGTACTGCTCAATGGCCGCCGTGTCGCCACCCATGGCCTGCGCGGGCAGGCGGTGGACCTGAACTCGATCCCGTTCGCGGCGATCGACCGGGTGGAAGTGCTGCGCGATGGCGCCTCGGCCATGTACGGCACCGACGCCATCGGCGGCGTGATCAACTTCATCACCCGCACCGACTACCAGGGCATCGCCGTCAACGCCGGTTTCGACGTGACCCAGCACGGCGGCGGCAACATCTACAACTACAGCCTGCTGGGCGGCACCGGCGATCTGGATGCCGACCGCTGGAACGTGTGGGGCACGATCAACTGGCGGCGCAGCGAGTTCCTGCGCAGCTACCAGCGCGATTTCGCCAACAGCTTCCAGCCCGACCGCGGGGTGTCGCCGGACACGCGCGGCACCCCGTTCGCCACCGTGACCAACGCCAGCGGCGGCATCATCAACGGCTCGCTCATCGACCCCGACGGCGGCAGCAAGCAGAACTACGTCAACATCCTCAACCTGCCCGGCGGCGCCGGCTGCGAGAACGGCGGCCCGGCGATGGGGCCCTACGACTACCGGCTGTGGGACAGCGGCAGCTCCAAGTACGCCTGCGCGTGGGACTACCCGGCCGCGCAGGCGCTGCAGCAGCCGCAGGACAGCCTGCAGTTCCTGGGCCGCGCCACCATCCGCATCGGCGACAACCACCGCTTCTACGCCGAGGCGATGGGTTCGCGGGTGAAGTCAGAGCGCGAGTACGAGCCGCTGCAGCTCACATCCAGCGCATCGCTCACCTCGGTGATGGGCCCCGGCACCTGGTATCCGCTCAACCCCAACACCAAGGACACCTACGACAAGGTGTACAACGCGCTGGCCGCGTACTTCGGCACCGCCAACCTCACCTACGGCAACCCCATTCCCTACCGCTGGCGCTGCATGGCCTGCGGGCCGCGCCAGATCGAGACCACCACCAAGTCCTACCGCCTGCTGGCCGGCCTGGAGGGCAGCATCGGCAGCTGGGACTACGACATCGGCCTGTCGCGCGCCTCGAACAAGGCCGAATCGGTCCTGCGCGGCGGCTACTACTTCTCCAGCGGCCTGCGCGCCGCGCTCGGCAGCGGCCTGCTCAACCCGTTCCTGATGCCGGGGCAGCAGCAGAGCGAGGCGGCCATGGCCGCGCTGCAGAGCGCCTCGGCCAGCGGCGTGCACCTGTACGGCGGTGAATCCACCGTCACCACGGCCGACGCCAGCTTCAGTGGCGGGCTCGGCTTCAGCCTGTGGGGCAGCGAGGCGCAGCTGGCCACCGGCGTCGAGGCGCGGCGCGAGGAGTTCGAGTTCGGCGGCGTGCAGGTGCTCGACGGCGTGCCGTTGAACTACACCACCATCTACCAGGCGCCGTTCGACGAGACCAGCGACCTGCCCAAGGTGCGTCGCGACGTCAACGCGGTGTATGCCGAGATGTACCTGCCGATCATCGACACCCTCGACGTCACCGTGGCGGTGCGCCACGACCGCTACGACACCTTCGGCGGCACCACCAACCCGAAGTACTCGTTCAAGTGGCAGCCGATCGAATCGCTGGCGTTCCGCGGCGCCTACAGCACCGGCTTCAAGGTGCCCGAGTTCACCAAGCTGTTCGCCGGCGTCAACCGCCTGGACTACTTCGGCCGCGACCTGGTCGACCCGGCCAGCTGCCCAGGCGGCTCGGTCAACTCGTCGATACCGGGGTGCGACCTGATCCAGCCGGTGATCATCACCGGCGGCAAGACCGACCTGCAGCCGGAGGAATCCTCGCAGAGGAGCATCGGCTTCGTGTTCTCGCCGACCGACAACTTCAACCTGAGCCTGGACTGGTGGGAGATCGAGCGCACCAACACCATCCGCGTGCCCAACCTGGCGACGCTGACCGCCAACTACGCGCTGTTCGCCGAGAACTGGATCCGCGACGGCAGCGGCAAAGTCACCGCGATCGACCAGCGCTACATCAACTCCGGCGGCACCCTGACCCGCGGCGTGGAGCTGGACGCCAACCTGAGCGGCGACCTGGCCGGCGGGCGCTGGCACGTCAATCTCAACGGCAGCTACATCGACACCTTCAAGGAAAAGTCGCTGGCCAACGAGCCGTATGGCGACAACAAGGTCGGCGAGTACGTGCGCTTCTACAACCTGCCGCTGAAGTGGAAGCACACGCTGGGCGTCGGCTGGGCCCGCGGCGACTGGGCGCACCTGCTCACCCAGGTCTACCGGTCCGGCTACAAGGACGAGGAGCCGGTCAGCGTCGAGGGCGGCTTCTACACGCCGGCCAACTGGAACCCGGACGTCGATGACTACATCACCTACAACTACAGCCTGACCTGGACCGGGATGGAGAACACCCGGCTGACCCTGGCGGTGCGCAACCTGCTCGACACCGATCCGCCGTTCACCGCGCACCAGGTCGATTTCGCCTCCGGCGCGGCCTGGGAGCCGCGCGTGGCCGATCCGCGCGGGCGTTCGTTCAACCTGCAGGTCGAGTACCGCTTCAACTGATCCTGCCAACAACGCCGCCGGGCAACCGGCGGCATCGGGACCCACCATGACGGATACGGACATCGCCTCCAGCGGCCGCCGCGGCTTCATCACCGCGGCCCTGGGCACGGCACTGGCCGCCTCGCTCGACGCGCGCGCCGCGCCGCTGCTGGGCGTGCCGGGCACGGCGCGCCTGGCCGCGGCCAACGCCTGGCTGGAGATCGACCTGGACGTGTTCGACGCCAACCTGCGGCGCGTGCGCGCCCTGGCCGGCGACGCGCAGCTGTGCGCGGTGCTCAAGGCCGATGCCTACGGCACCGGCATCGACCGGGTAATTCCGCGCCTGGTCGCCGCGGGCGTCGGCTGCGTCGGCATCGCCAGCACCGAGGAGGCGCGCATGGTGCGTGCCAGCGGCTATCGCGGGCGGGTACTGCGGGTGCGCGCGGCGACGCTGGGCGAGGTGGAGGCCGCCTGGCCGTACCGGGTCGAAGAACTGGTGGGCAACCTGGCCGTGGCGCAGACGCTGGCCGCGCTGGCACGGCGCCGCCGGCGCGCGCTGCCGGTGCACCTGGCGCTGAATTCGGCCGGCATGGGCCGCAACGGACTGGAGCTTGCCACCGGGCAGGGACGGCACGACGCGGTGGCGCTGGTGGCGGCCGAAGGCCTGCGCGTGGTCGGCCTGATGACCCACTTCCCCAGCGAGGACCCGGCCGACGTGCGCGCCGGCGTGGACACGTTCCGCGAGCAGGCCGACTGGCTGTTCGCCAACACCGCGCTGCGGCGCGGAGACGTGCAGCTGCATGCGGCCAACTCGTTCGCGTTGCAGCATGTTCCCGAATCGCGGCTGGACATGGTGCGCCCGGGCGGTGCGCTGTACGGATACGGCGGCACGCCGAAGCCGCCGTTCGCGCACGTGGCCGCGTTCAAGACCCGGGTCGCGTCGGTGCAGGCGTTTCCCGCCGGCGACACGGTGAGCTACGACCGCACCTTCACCCTGCGCCGCGATTCGCTGCTGGCTAATCTCCCGGTCGGTTATTCCGACGGCTACCGCCGCGCCTATTCCAACAAGGGCAGCGTGCTGGTCCGTGGCCGGCGCGCGCCGGTACTCGGCCGCGTCACCATGAACACCACGATGGTGGACGTCACCGACATCCCCGGCGTGCAGGCCGGCGACGAGGTGGTGCTGTTCGGGCGCCAGGGCGGGGAGCAGATCACCCAGGCCGAAATCGAGGCCTGGACCGGGGTCATCCTGGCCGACCAGTACAGCGTCTGGGGCGCGTTGAACCCGAAGTTCCCGCGCACCCGCTAGGGGCGCGGCTACGCTGCGGGCGGCACGCCGCGGGTTTCGGCCAGGCTGCGCTGGAACTGCCGTACGAACTCGGTGGCGGCCTTGGACGGCGGCCGGTCCTCCAGGTACACGCACTCGACGCGGAAGCCGATTTCCGGTTCCAGCGGGCGCGCCAGCAGGTTGCCGCCGGCATTGGCGCAGGCGGTGAATTCGTCCAGCACGCTCATGCCGGCGCCGCAGCGGGTCAGCGCCGCGGCCAGCGAATAGGTCTGGTTGGACACGACCTCGCGCATGCTCACGCCCTGGCGCTTGAGCTCGTTGGTGAACAGGTCGCCGATGGGGCCGCTGCTGGCCAGGCCGACCATGTCGCGGTCCTGCAGCCAGCGCAGCGGGATCGCCGCCGGCGGGTCGGGCCATTGCGCGGCGTCGAACAGCAGCATCAGCTGCCCCTGCCCGAGCACGCGGCGCTGCATGCGCGGATGCTGCGGCGGGTTGTAGGCGATGGCGATGTCGCATTCGCGCTCGTACAGCGCCTGGAACAGGTCGCCGTGGTGCAGGGTCTGCACGTCGAACGTGACTTCCGGGTGCTGGCGCCGGTACTGGGTGATCGCCGCCGGCACCACGTGCTGGCCGAGCGAGGGCACCACCGCCAGGCGGATATGCCCACCGCCGATGTCGCGGATGTGCGTGACCGCCTTCTGCAGCGACAGCAGGCGGTCGTAGATGTCCTTGACCTCGACGAACAGCGCGTGCGCCTCGTCGGTGGCGACCAGCCGCCCGCGCACCAGCTTGAAAAGCTCGAAACCCAGCTGGTACTGGGTGTGGTGCAGGACCTTGCTGACCGACGGCTGGGAGACGTGCAGCGATCGTGCCGCGGCACTGATCGAGCCGGTGGTGTAGACCGCGTGGAAGACTTCAATCTGGCGCAGGCGCATGGCCTGATCCTAGTCGATGCGGGCGTTGCCGGCGACCGTTCGCGGCGCCGCCATCACTGCGCCATCGCCAGCGCCACCGCGCGCTCGCCACTGCCCATCGCCAGGGTCCAGCCGAGCATGCCGTGGCCGAGGTTGCACACCAGCCCGGCGCCAATGGCGCGGATCTCGGGCGAGGACCAGGGGGTGACCGGGCGCAGGCCGGCCCAGTCGCTTTCGATGTGCGCGTAGTCCACCGCCTCGGGCATCGAGGCCCGCGCCATCGCCACCAGCTGCGCCATGCGCCCCGGGTCAGGGCGTGGATCCCAGTGGTTGAGGTCGGCCAGCCCGGCCACGCGCATGCGCTCGCCGAGGCGGCAGAACACCAGTTTGCGCGAGGTGTCGGTGATGCTCGCGGTGGGCGCACGCGGGCCACACGGCGCGGTGAACGAATAGCCCTTGATCGCCATCAGCGGCATGCGCACGCCCAGCGGCCGCAGCAGCGCCGCGCCGTCGATGCCGTTGCACACCACCAGCCGCCGCGCCTGCAGCGCCGCGCCGGCATGCGGCTGCAGGCACCAGCCGTCGTCCTGCCGCACCACGCGCCGGATATCGACACCGAAGCGCGCCTGCAGGCCGTACTGCTGCTGCAGCACCTGCAGCAGGCCGACGCCGAAGCGGAACGGATCGCCGGCTTCCTCCTGCGGCGAATGCACCGCGCCGGCCAGGCCCGGCATCGCGGCCAGCGCCGGTTCGGCGGCAATGGCCTGGCGCGCGTCGAGCAGGTGCTGCTCGACCCCGAATGGCTGCTTGAGCGCGATCATCGACGCCGCGCCATGCAGCGCCGCGGCGTCGTGGTAGACGTGCAGCTTGCCCGAGACGGCGTGGTCGAAAGCGATGGGGTGGCGCTGCAGCAGAGCGTGCAGCGCGCTGCGCGACTCCAGCGCCAGCTGCAGCGTCGCCAGGGTGTTGGCGCGCAGCCGTGCGCTGCCGGTCTGGCGCAGGAACGCCAGGCCCCAGCGCCAGAAATCCGGGTCGGCCGACCAGCGCGTGCGGAACGGGCCGTTGCGTCCGAACAGCATGGCCGGCAACTGGCGCCAGGTGGAAGGGCCGGCCATGGCGTCGGTGTAGGCGTAGCTCAGCTGCGCACCGTTGGCGAACGAGGTGCCCTGCACCGGGCCGTCGGCGCGGTCCAGCAGCAGCACGGACAGGCCGCGGCGCGCGGCGGCATAGGCGGTGGCGAGTCCGACGACGCCGGCGCCGAGGACGACGAGATCGGCGCGTGCGGGTTCGCCGCGGGGTTCAACGGGATGCATCGGGGGTCCGGTGGGCAGGAAAGGCGGCGGTGCCGTCGCGGCGTGGGTCGGCGGCCCATTGCCAGCGCCCGTCGCGCAGGAACACGCCATGCAGGCCGGAATCCTCGCCGGCACCGCTGCGGATATCCACGCCGTGCTCGCGCAGCGCGGTACGCACCGGTGCCGGGAAGCGGCCGGCCTCGCCATCGAAACGTTCGCCGCGCGCGACCAGGTTGGGCAGCGCCACTGCCTGGTCCAGCGGCAGGCGCCAATAGAGCAGCCCGACCAGGGTCTTGCCGATGTAGGCGGGAATGGCCGAGCCGCCGGGCGATCCCAGCGCGCCGGCCAGGCGGCCGTCGCCGTCGAGCATCAGCAGCGGCGCCATCGACGAGCGCGGGCGCTTGCCGGCGGCGATGGCATTGGCCATGCCGGGGCGGCCGTCGGTGCGGTCCCAGGCGAAATCGGTGAGCTGGTTGTTGAGGAAGAAGCCGCCGACCATGCGCCCGGAGCCGAAGAACGATTCCACGGTGGTGGTCACCGAGACGGCATTGCCGTGGCCGTCCACGACCACGAAATGGCTGGTGCCGCCGGGCTCGTCGGTGGCGTCGGAGGCGATGACCGGAGCGCCGGCCGGGACCCCGGGGCGCGGCGGCCGCGGCGCGGCCCGGGTGCCGATCAGGGCGCGGCGCGCGTCCACGTAGTCGGCCGCCAGCAGGCCATCGACCGGAACGTCGACGAAGCGCGGATCGCCGACGTAGTGGTCACGGTCGGCGTACATCAGCCGGCTGGCCTCGGCGAACAGCAGCCACGCCTGCGGGTCGCCCGCATCGCGACGGTCGATATCGGTACCGTCCAGCAGCGCCATCAGCTGCAGCAGGCCGACGCCACTGGCCGGCGGCGGCAGCGAGCACAGCCGGTAGCCGCGCAGCGGACGGCACAGCGGGGCCACTTTCTCGGCGCGGTAGCCTGCCAGGTCATCCAGGGTCATGGCCCCCGGGCGTGGTGCGTCGGCGGTGCGGGCGACGATCGCCCGGGCCAGCGCACCGTGGTAGAACGCCTGCGCACCGCCGGCGGCCAGCGTGCGCAGCGTCGCCGCGTAGGCCGGATTGCGCAGCGTGTCGCCGGCGCGCAGGCGTCCGCCGTGGCCGTCGTCGAACAACCGCCGCACGTCGTCCGTCGCCGCTTGTGGGAACTGGCCGTGGATGTGCCGCTGCAGCCGCTCGGTGATGGTGAAGCCCTGCTCGGCGGTGGCGATGGTGCCGTCGAACAGGCGCGCCCATGGCAGCCGGCCATGCTCGCGCAGCGCCAGGGCGAAGGTGGCGATGGTGCCGGGTACGCCGGTGGCGCGCCCGGAGAGCATGGCGTCGCCACGTGCCAGCGGGTGTCCGTCGGCGTCGTCGAACCAGCCGGCAGCGGCTGCGGCCGGTGCCTGTTCGCGGCCGATGTAGCCGCTGACCTGGCCGCTGTCGGCGTCGTAGGCCAACAGCACCGTGCCGCCGCCGATGCCCGAACTCTGCGGTTCCACCAGTCCCAGCATCAGCTGCACCGCCATGGCCGCGTCCATCGCGCTGCCGCCGCGTTCGAGCACCTCGGCGCCGGCGCGCGCGGCCAGTGGGTGCGCGGCGACGACGATGGCCGGCGAGGGCGGTGCGGCAGGGGCGGCGGTTGCCGGCGCACGCGCGTCCGGCGCGGTGCCGCACGCGGCAAGCACCAGGCACAGCAGCAGGCACAGCAGCAGGGGCGTGCCGAGGCGGCACCAGCGCAGTGCAACGGCGGACGCACCGGCCGTGGGGGAGGGCGTGTGGCGGGCGGGCGTCTGCATGGCCGGCAGATTACCGTCGGGCCCGCCATGGCGGGGATCACAATCGCGGTGCAGGTGTTAACCGGCAGCTATGGCATGCCGCGGCCCGGCATCCGCCATGCGGCGGCTGCCGCGCGCTTCCATGCGCACCAGCTATACCGTCGGCCATCAATGATGGGGGACAGGCACGCCGGTGCCGAGGTGCTCGAACGCGGCGCTGGCCACAGCACTCGCCGCCACACCCGCGCTGGCGGTGCTGTTGCCGCGCGCGGGCGACATCGGCGGCGAAACCGCCGGGTGGAAGGCCGCCGACGTGCCGGGCACCGTGGCCGCGCTGGCCCGCTAGGCGGTGTCCAACCCCGGCGCGGACTACGGCGGCAAACTCACGGCTTCGGCCGCGACTGCCTGAACCTGCGCCGATCACCGACATGGCGGTCTCCCGGCAGAAGTTGGTGCAGTTCGTCTATCGCGCCAGCCTGTTCATGAAGCCGGTCTACGCCGGGGGCGATGATGAAGTGGTGCTGCACGCGGTGCGGAACGGGATCGACGAAGGCCTGGCCTTCCGGACCCTGAGCGGTCGTCCGGTTTGAAATGCGCATCCGAGGATGCCCTTCGCGGGCCATCGTGCTGTCGCAACGAGCAGGAGAAAGGGTGGCATCTCGTCACAATAAGAGTATGTTGGTTACATTTGAAACAATCGTCCTTCAAAGCCCATCCGGTTTTGGGGCCACTCATCGCCAATGACACCACGGCGCCCGGAGTGGGTGCCATCAGAGACAGAATGGGGCACAACACCCCAGGGTGCAGCGGCGCGTCTCAAGGAGAGTCATCACTTGAGTCTTCGATCACCAATGCACGGCAACGCCGTGTCGTGCCGGATCCGTAGCGACGCGGCCCGCATCCCGCGAAACGGTGAATGCGCATAGTCCCGCTAGCGCCGGTCGCGTCGACCCGCTGTCGATGCCCGCGAGCGCACACCGGCGGACTGTCCCGCTGTTTTCCCACCCACAAGTCCCTGTTCCCCCCCCTGGGCGAGTGCGCTGAGCACGGGGGATGTCCACGCCGTGGCGCCGTGCCTCCAACGAGCGTACCCGGCGGTGAAATGTGCAGCCAATGCTGTGAATCCTCGTCAACCCGACCGTTACGAAAGGAGACTCCCTTGAAACCTTCAACAAACAATCGCAAGTCGCGCATGGCCACGGCGGTGCTCGCGAGCCTGTTTTCCCTGTCGGCAGGCGGTGCCGCATGGGCGCAGGACACCGGCAGTGCCGGCAAAGCACCCAACATCGTCGTGATATTCGGCGATGACATCGGCTGGCAGAACGTCAGCGCCTATGGCATGGGTACGATGGGTTACACCACGCCGAACATCGACAGCATCGCCAACGACGGCATCAAGTTCACCGATCACTATGCGCAACCAAGCTCCACGGCGGGACGCGCAGCCTTCATCACCGGCCAATACCCGATCCGCTCGGGCATGACCACGGTGGCGATGCCCGGTGGCAGCCTCGGCCTGAAGGCGGCGTCGCCGTCTCTGGCCGAAATCCTGAAGACCCAAGGCTACGCCACCGGCCAGTTCGGCAAGAACCATCTGGGCGACCACAACTTCGCGTTGCCGACGGTGCACGGTTTCGACGAGTTCTTCGGCAACCTCTACCACCTCAATACCCAGGAAGAGTCCGAGCAGCGCGATTACCAGGCCTTCGCGAAGGCGTACTCCGGTTCGGTGGAGGCCTATGAGGCGAAGTTCGGCACCCGCGGCGTGTTGCACTGCTATGCCACGTCGACCGCGGACGCGACCAGGGACCCGCGTTTCGGCGTGGTCGGCAAGCAGCGCTGCACCGACACCGGCCCACTCACCCGGGAACGGATGAAGGAGTTCGATTCGGCGGAAATGATCCCGGCGGCGATGAGCTTCATCCAGCGCTCGAAGGAGGCGGGCAAGCCGTTCTTCGCCTGGATCAACACCAGCCGCATGCACCTCTACACCCGCCTGGACGAAAAGTGGCGCTATGCGGCCGAGAAATACACCAGCGAATACGACCTGCACGGCAGCGGCATGCTGCAGCATGACCACGACATCGGCCTGATCCTCGATCAACTGAAGTCGATGGGCCTGGACGAGAACACCATCGTGGTCTACACCACCGACAATGGTCCCGAGCACAGTTCCTGGCCGCACGGCGCCACCACCCCGTTCCGTGGCGAGAAGATGAGCACCTACGAAGGTGGCGTGCGGGTGCCGGCGTTGGTCAAGTGGCCGGGCCATATCGCCCCGCACCAGACCCTCAACGGAATCCAGGGCCACCAGGACCTGTTCACCACGCTGGCCGCGGCCGCCGGAGTGCCGGACGTGGCGAAGAAGATGATGGCGGAGAAGAAGCAGTACATCGACGGCGTCAACAACCTCCCCTACTGGACCGGCGCATCGTCCGAATCGGCCCGCAACTCGATCCTCTATTACTACGAGGACAAGTTGACGGCGATCCGGATCGGACCCTGGAAGTTCCACTTCTCCACCAAGGAGGACTACTACGCCAACGTCGTGCCGCAGACCGTCCCCGATGTCTACAATCTGCGCGCCGATCCGTTCGAGAGCTACGACGGAAAAGATGCCGGTGGCCACCTGATGCAGAAGGTGTCGTGGCTGATGGCGCCGGCCAGCGAGATCATCGGCGAGCACGTCAGGACGTTGCAGCAGTACGCACCCGTGCAGGGCGGCACCAGCTTCGACATGTCCAATGTGATCCAGGAAACGTTGAAGAAGGGCCAGCAGTAGGCTTGCCCGGATCGAAGCGGCCGGCGCTGCCGGCCGCTTTGCTTCCGGATCCGTGCCGGCGCGGCATCCGGCCACGCCGGCACCGGTTCCCCTTACGATGACAGGTACGCACATGACGGCGACAGGAGCCACGATGGAAGACGGCCCGCGACTGGATCGATCCCGGCTGCTGGAAGGTGGACGCTACCGCTTCCACGCGATGGTCAAGCCGGCCGGCTCCGAGTGCAACATCGATTGCCACTACTGCTTCTACCTGCACAAATCGAAGCTGCTCGACCAGGGCCCGCGCCCGCGCATGGACGACGCGACGCTCGCGCAGCACATCCGCCAGTACATCGAGGCCCAGGACGGCGACGAAGTCGTGTTCTCGTGGCAAGGCGGCGAACCCACGCTGATGGGCCTGGACTTCTATCGCCGGGTGGTCGAGCTCCAGCAGGCCCACGCCCGGCCCGGCCAGCGGATCGAGAACGACCTGCAGACCAACGGCCTGCTGCTGGATGCGGAGTGGATCGCCTTCCTCAAGGCGCACCGCTTCCACGTCGGCCTGTCGATCGACGGCCCGCGCGAGCTGCACGACACCTATCGCCGCGCGCGCAACGACAAGCCCACCTTCGACTACGTGATGCGGGCCGCCGCCCTGCTGCGCGAGGCGGAGATTCCGTTCGCCGCCCTGTGCGTGGTCAATCGCACGAACGCCAGGCGCGCGCGCGATGTCTATCGGTTCCTCGTGGACGAGGTGGGCACCTGGCGCGTGCAGTTCACCCCCGCGGTCGAGCCGGTGAGTTTCATGCAGGTCGCCCCGGCGAAGCTCCCGCACGACCAGGCGCCGCGCCAGCACGAGCGCCGGGCACGTCCGGGCATCGAAGGCGCGATCGTCACCGAGTGGTCGGTGGACCCGGTGGACTACGGTCAGTTCCTGATCGCGGTGTGGGACGAATGGATGCGTACCGACATCGGCCGCGTCCACGTCAACCTGTTCGAGACCGCCGTGGCCCAGGCGGCCGGGCTGCCTGCGCAGATGTGCACGCAGGGAGAGTTCTGCGGCAAGGCGGTGGCCGTCGAGCACGATGGCGAGGTCTTCGCCTGCGATCACTTCGTCTACCCCGAATACCGCAGCGGCAACATCCGCCACCAGCACCTGGGCAATCTGGCGTTCTCGCCGGCACAGATGAAGTTCGGCATGGACAAGCGCGACACCCTGCCGCGCCAGTGCATGGAC
Source organism: Stenotrophomonas acidaminiphila (assembly GCF_001431595.1). GTDB lineage: Bacteria > Pseudomonadota > Gammaproteobacteria > Xanthomonadales > Xanthomonadaceae > Stenotrophomonas > Stenotrophomonas acidaminiphila. The sequence continues at coordinate 370,102 of NZ_LDJO01000026.1, read as the reverse complement.
TGCGACTACCTGAAGCTCTGTTACGGCGAGTGCCCGAAGAACCGGCTGATCCGCACCGACGACGGCGAACCAGGACTCAACTACCTGTGTTCGGGCCTGTATGCGTTCTACAGGCACATCGACCCGGACGTGGTGCGCATCCTGCAGCGGATCGGCGGACAGTCCGGAGCGCGTTAGCGTTCCCGCGCGTGCCGCGGCATCGCGAGTGTCACGCTGCGTACGCCAATCCGAGCAGCCGGCTGTTCGGGCATTCGTGTCGAGCCGGAAGACGCATCACTCCGGTTCGGCCTGGGCACGCCGCACAGGCACGGACGCACGGTTGCCGAACTCTGAACTGAAAGAAGGGCCCGCAATCGCGGGTCTCCCCGGCGCGGACACGACATGTCCACCCGTCGTCGATACTGGCGTCGATCCGGATGGAATGTCGTTCTCCGGGAAATGGCCCATCGGCGACGGGCGGCTGGGCGCGTCGCAGCACGCTGCTGGCAGGTGCCGGTGAGGCCGTGCCGGGCAAGCATCCTGGCGACGACCTCGCCGAGGGCAAGGCGACCCTGTCGCTGATCCACGCGATGCTGCGATCCGACACCGTGGCCCGGCTACAGCCAGGCAAAGCAGCAGTGGCGCGCGGCAACGGCTGTGGGTGGAGGGCGCGTGGTGGGCCGGCAGATTGCCGTCGGGCCCTCCACGGGTGATCACGATCGCGGTGCAGGTGTCAACCGGCAGCACTGGCATGCCGCGGGCTTCCATGCGCGCCAGCTATACCGTCGGCCATCAATGATGGGGGACAGGCACGCCGGTGCCGGCCATGCTCCGGGATGGGCCAGTGCGACCGCCGCCATCGGCACTGCCGCGGGTGGACGGCCGGCAATGCGCCCGCGAACCGCAAACCGGAGATTGGCATGACCCTGCGACTCATCGTATCCCTCCCCGGCCGTGGCATGGCGCTGCTGTTGGGTGCCCTGCTGGCCCTGGCGCCGCCGGCCGGCGCGCGCGAACTGCTCAACTACCAGGCGATCCAGAAGCCCGAGCACGGCGACCGCGGCATGGTGGTCAGCCAGAACCAGTGCGCCAGCGAGATCGGCGCGCAGGTGCTGCGCGATGGTGGCAACGCGGTGGACGCGGCGGTGGCCACCGCATTCGCGCTGGCGGTGCTGTTGCCGCGCGCGGGCAACATCGGCGGCGACGGCTACATGCTGCTGCACCTGGCCGGCGAGAACCGCAGCGTCGCCATCGATTACCGCTCGATGGCACCGGCGGCGGCCACGCTGGAGCGCTTCATCGGCGCCGACGGGGGGATCGACGGCGAAACCGCCGGGTGGAAGGCCGCCGGGGTGCCGGGCACGGTGGCCGGGCTGGCGCTGGCGCATCGCCGCCACGGGCGCCTGCCGTGGGCACGGTTGCTGCAGCCGGCGATCGAACTGGCCGACAACGGCGTGGTGCTCAGCCGTGACGAAGCATTCGCGCTGGACTGGGGACGCGACCGGCTGGCGCGCAGCCCGGCCGGCGCCAGCGTGTTCCTGCACGCCGACGGCAGCGCGCTGCGCGCGGGCGAACGCCTGCGCCAGGCCGACCTGGCGTGGTCGCTGCGGCTGATCGCGCGCGACGGCGAGGATGCGTTCTACCGCGGGCCGATCGCGCAGCGGCTGGTGGCGGCCATGCAGCGCCATGGCGGGCTGATCGGCCGCGACGACCTGGCCGGCTACCGCGCCATCGAACGCGAACCGCTGCGCACCACCTACCGCGGGCACCCGGTGGTGAGCATGCCGCCGTCCAGTGGCGGCGGCGCCAGCGTGCTGGAAATGCTCAACCTGCTCGAGCACGAGGACCTGGCCGCGCACGGGGCCGGTTCGGCCGCGGCGCTGCATGCGATGGCCGAGGCGATCAAGCTTGCCTGGGCCGACCGCGCACGCCACGCCGGCGACCCGGCGTTCGTCAACGCGCCGGTGGGCGGGCTGGTGTCCAAGGCCTATGCCGACGTGCGCTGGCGGCAGTTCTCGCCGGACCGCGCGCTCGATGCCACCGCGCTGGCGGCGGGCGATCCGCTGCCCCATGAAAGCCCGCAGACCACGCATTTCTCGGTGGTCGACGCCGACGGCAACGCGGTCAGCAATACCTTCACCCTGGGCTCGGATTTCGGCGCCGGGGTGATGGCCGAAGGCACCGGCTTCCTGCTCGGCAACCTCATCGGCAATTTCTCGCTGCGCGCGCAGCTTGCCGCGCGCAAGGAGCCGGGGCGTGTGGTCGCCAACGCGCTGCAGCCCGGCCGCCGCCCGGTCTCGAGCATGTCGCCGACGCTGGTGCTGCGCGATGGCAAGGCGTGGCTGGTCACCGGCAGCCCGGGCGGCAACACCATCCCCGGCACGGTGATGCAGACGATCGTGGACGTGGTCGATTTCGGCATGAACATCGCCGAGGCCACCCACCGCCCGCGCATCCACCAGGACATGGGCACCGGCATGCTGCAGATCGAACCGGGCTTCAGCCCCGACACGCTGCGCCTGCTGCGTGGCCTGGGCCACCGCATCGAAAGCGACGAGACCATCGGCAGCACGCAGACGCTGCTGGTCGGCGGGGACGGTGTCCAGGGCGCGGCCGATCCCCGCCGGCCGGGCGCCGGCGCAGCCGCGCAGTAGCTGCAAAAAAAGCAGGGCCGCCATCGCGGCGGCCCTGCGGGATCGTGCTGCGGCAACGTCCGGCTGCGGTCAGTGCGGCCAGAAGTTGAGGAAGCCGGTGATGATCAGCGCGTTGACGAAGTCGATGAAGAACGCGCCCACCAGCGGTGCCACCAGGAACGCGCGCGGCGCCACGCCGTAGCGCTGCACCAGCCGCCGCATCACCGCCATGGCGTTGGCGGTGGTGCCGAGCATGAAGCCGATGAAGCCGCCACCCATCACCGCCGCGTCATAGTCGCGGCCCATCACGTAGAAGATCGGAATCGCGAACAGCGCCACCAGCGCCACCTGGATGACCAGGTTGACCACCAGCGGCAGGCCCATGCCGGCCAGTTCCCACAGTTTCAGGTCCATCAGCGCCACCGCCAGGAACAGTGCCAGGCAGATGTTGCCGATCAGGTCGGTGGTCGGCACCGACAGCCGGATCAGTCCGGTGTAGTCGTCGATGTTGCGGATCACCGCGCCCACCAGCATCGCGCCGATGTAGGAGGGCAGGGTCAGGCCCAGGCCATCGAAGCCCTGGCTGACCCATGCGCCCAGCCACATCGCCATCAGCAGCACCACGATGCTCTTGAGCGCGTCGAACTCGCGCGCCGATTCGTTGGGGAAATGCACGTGCACGCTTTCGTCGTCCACCGCGCTGCCATCGGCCGTGGCGCCGTTGCCGGCTGGACCGCGTATGCCGAACCGCCGCATCAGCACGGTGATGGTCGGGCCGCCGATCAGGCCGCCGCAGATGATGCCGGCCATCGCCGCGGTGATCGCCAGGGTCTCGGCGCCCTGCAGCCCGGCTTCCTCGAACAGCGGCGCGAAGGCCATGCCGGTGGCCGGGCCGCCGGTGAGCGTGGCCGAGCCGGCGAGCACGCCGAACATCGGGTGCAGGTCGAACATCCATGCCACGCCGATGCCGACCAGGTTCTGCAGCACCGCGAACAGGCTGGCCAGCACCAGGAAGATCATCACCTGGCGCCCGCTGACCCGCAGCAGGCGCAGGCTGGCGTTGATGCCCAGGGTGGTGAAGAAGGCCACCATCAGCGGTACCTTGAGGCTGGTGTCCAGTTCGAACAGGGTGGTGTCGCGCGCATGCGCGGCCCACACCAGCAACGCCACCAGCAGGCCGCCGACGACCGGTTCGGGCAGGTTGTAGCGGCGCAGCACCGGGATCGCGCGGCACAGCGCGTAGCCGGCGAACAGGGTCAGGCCGCCGAAGGCGATCGTCTGTACGGCATCAAGTTGGATCATCGAATCAGTACCTCGTGCCCTGCCAGTGCAGGAATCTGGGGCGGTGTCCGGCGCAGGGCCGGCGCCGCCGTGGAAGGACTGCCGCGTGTGGCCGGGCTCCGTGGCACGGGGGAGGGGACGGAGCCACGTGCAGTCCGGCGGAGCCGGCCCGTGCGCATAACGGATGGCAGAAGGTTCGATGCCCGAGGGCGGTATTTCCGCCAGTCGGGCCGGACGGGGATGGCTGCGGCCGGCATGGGCGCAAGCAGGCAGGCATGGGGAATCTCCATGACGAGCGGGCCGGTCTGCTGCGCCGCAACACGATGCGTGGAGCGGGGCTGCGGCATGCACAATAGCCGCGGAGCCGCCTCCAGCGCCAGTCGCAAGAGCGCGTGGCGCCATAGCCGCCCGTTATGCGCGGCAGGTGCCGATGGTGCGGCCCGGCGGTTGCGCAGCCGGGCCGGGCGGGCGCGGGTTCAGCGCGGCGGGCGCTTCCAGGCGACGCAGTCCACTTCCACCTTGCAGTCCACGACCATGCGGTTCTCCACGCAGGCGCGCGCCGGCGGGTGCTCGCCGAAGTAGTGCTTGAACACGCTGTTGAAGGCGTAGAAATCGCGGGCGTCGTCCAGCCATACGCCGCAGCGCACCACATGCTCCGGGCCGTAGCCGGCCTCGGCGAGGATCGCCATCACGTTGCCGATGGCCACGTGCGCCTGCTCGGTCACGGTGCCGCCGACCAGTTCGCCGTCGCGCATCGGTACCTGGCCGGAGACGTACAGCCAGCCGTCGGCTTCGACCGCGCGCGAGAACGGCATGTGCTGGCGGCCCTGGCCGACGCCGCCCTCGGCGCCGTAACGCTTGATGTCGCTCATGGATGCTCCTTGTTGCAGTGATCCTGGATGGTTGCGCGGATGCGCCGGTCGTTCGGCGCCGCGGGGCGATCAGCCGCCCGGCGCGATGAAGCGCCCGGCGCGTGCGACCACTTCGCTGCCGTCGTAGGCCAGCTGTCCGTTGACCCACACCGCGTCGATGCCCTCGGCCGCGCGCACCGGATCGTGGAAGCTGGCGGTGTCGCGCACGCGCGCCGGGTCGAACAGCACCAGGTCGGCACAGCCGCCGGGGTGGATGCCGCCGCGCGCGCCCAGCGCGAAGCGCGAGGCCGGCAGCCCGGTCATCTTGTGCACGGCGGTGTGCAGCGGAAACAGCGCCTGGTCGCGCGCGTAATGGCCGAGCACGCGCGGGAAGGTGCCCCACAGGCGTGGATGCGGACGCGGATCGCGCGGCAGGCCATCCGAGCCGATCATGGTCAGCGGGTGCGCGAGGATGCGGCGCACGTCGTTCTCGTCCATGCAGTGGTAGACCGCGCCGGCCGGCTGCAGGCGCACCGCGGCCTGCAGCAGCGTCACCCCCCAGTCGGCGGCGATGTCGGCCAGCAGGCGGCCGCCCTGCGCCGGTTCCGGTTCGGACCAGGTGACCAGGATGTCGTAGGCATCGGTGACCTGCTTCAGGTCCAGGGTGGAAGCGCTGGCGGCATACGGGTAGCAGTCGCAGGCCACGTCCTGGCTGCCGGAGGCGGCGTCCAGCCGGTGCAGTACCTCGCGGCTGCGGCCCCAGTTGTCGATGCCCGCGCATTTCAGGTGCGAGACGCGCACCGCGGCCTGCGGCGCGCGTGCGGCGTCGAACGCCTCGTCCAGCGCCGCCAGGATGCCACCGAATTCATCGCGCAGGTGGGTGGCGTACAGCCCGCCGTGCGGTAGTTCCCTGGCCAGTTCCGCCACTTCCGCGGATGGCGCATGGAACGCCGAGCCATATGCCAGCCCGCTGCTCAGGCCCAGCGCGCCCTGCGCCAGGCTGGCGCGCAGCTGCGCGCGCATCGCCTCGATCTCTCCGGCGGTGGCGGCGCGGTCAAGCCGGTCCATGTGGTTCTGGCGCAGCGCGGTATGCCCGACCAGGGCGGCAACGTTCACCGCCGGGCGTGCCGCTTCCACGGCCTGGCGGTAGCTGGCGAAATCGGCATAGCGGAAATCGCCCGCCTCGCCGAGCAGGTTCATCGGGTCGGGCACCTCGCCGCGGATGTGCACCGGGCTGGCGCTGATGCCGCAGTTGCCGACCACCACCGTGGTCACGCCCTGCGACAGCTTGCTGGCCATGCCCGGGTTGCGCAGCACTTCAAGGTCGTCGTGGGTGTGCACGTCGATGAAGCCCGGCGCCAGCGCGCGGCCGCCGGCATCGATCACCTGGCGGGCGCCGCCGTCTACCGCGCCGACCGCGACGATGCGGCCGTCGCGTACCGCCACGTCGCCATGGCGGCCGGGGCGGTCGTTGCCATCGAGCACCAGCGCGTTGCGGATCAGTACGTCGTGCATCGATCAGTCGCCCAGCGGCAGGCGCGAGTCGCCGCCCCGGTAGCGGTCCAGCGCCAGCTTGATGCGGCGCAGGTGTTCGTGGTTTTCGCTGGCGCCGTTGAGCGCGGTGGTGGTGGCCAGCACGTCGATGGCCAGCATCATCGCGTAGCGCGAGGCGGAGGGCTTGAACACGAAATCGGTCTCCTCGATGCTGATCGGCAGCAGCCAGTCGCTCAGCTCGGCCAGCGGCGTGCCGGCGCGGGTGATGGCGCCGACCCGCGCGCCATAGGTGCGCGCGATCTCCACCGCCGAGATCACCTCCGGGGTGATGCCGCTGACCGACAGCGCCAGCACGAGGTCCTGCGGGCCGAGGATGGCGGCGGTCATCTTCATCACCACCGCGTCGCTGCAGGCGGTGATCGGCAGGCCGAAGCGCATCAGCCGGTTCTGCAGTTCCTGCGAGAACACGGTGGAACAGCCGCCGATGCCGAACACGTGGATGCGCCGCGCCTGGCAGATCGCATCGGCCAGCTGCTGCACCACGTCTTCCTGCAGGTTGGCCAGGTTGTGGCGCAGGCTGGCCTGGATGTCGTCGCAGATCTGCGCGAACAGCGCCGATACCGGTGGTGCGTTCTGCTGCTCGAGGAAGCGCTTGCCGACCGCGCTGGCCGAAGCCAGGCGCGCGCGCAGTTCGCGCACGTGTTCGCAGCCCAGCGTCTTGGCGAAGCGCGAGATCGCCGCAGCGCTGACCTCGGCGCGCTCGGCCAGCTCGGTCACGCCGTACTGGGCGGCGGCATCGACGTCGGCGAGGATGGTGTTGGCGATGCGGGCCTCGACCGGACTGAATTCATGCAGCCGTTGGCGCAGTTCGTAGACGATGTCGAACATGGTGGGTTCTTCGGTTCAGAGCACGGCGGCAAGGGCCGCCACCAGCGCCAGCGCGGTGACGGAGATGAGGGTTTCCAGCACGGTCCAGGTCTTGAAGGTCTGGGCCACGGACATGTTGAAGTATTCCTTGACCAGCCAGAAGCCGCCGTCATTGACATGCGACAGCACCACCGAGCCGGCGCCGGTGGCCAGCACCAGCAGTTCCGGGTGCGGGTAGCCCAGCGCGGCGGCGATCGGGGCGACGATGCCCGACGCGGTGGTCATGGCCACCGTCGCCGAGCCGGTGGCGATGCGCATCAGCGCGGCCATGGTCCAGCCCATCAGCAGCGGCGACAGCTGGAACTGGCGGGACAGGTCGATGATCTGGCTGGCCACGCCGGTGTGCACGAGGATGCCGTTGAGGCCGCCGCCGGCGCCGACCAGCAGGGTGATGGCGGCGGTCGGCGCCAGGCACTCCTGCGAGAATTTCAGGATCTGCTCGCGGTTGAAGCCGCGCATCAGCCCCAGGGTGACGAAGCTCAGCAGCGTGGCCAGCAGCAGCGCCACCACCGAGTGGCCGATGAAGCGCAGGCCATGGTTGAGCGGCGAGCCGGGCGTGGCGATCTGGTCGGCCCAGCCGCCCAGCAGCATCAGCGCCACCGGCAGCAGCACGGTGGCGATGGTGATGCCGAAGCCCGGCAGCTGCTCGTCGGGAATGCGGCCGTGGCCCTCGTCCAGCAGCGCGGCTTCCATCGGATTGTGCGCCGGCAGCGCCACCCGGGGTGCGACCACCCTGGCGAACACCGGCCCGGCCAGCGCCGCGGTCGGCAGCCCCACCAGCAGCGCATAGAACACGGTGCGGCCCACGTCCGCGCCATAGGCATGCACGGCCAGCATCGCCGCCGGGTGCGGCGGCACCAGTCCGTGCACCACCGACAACCCCGCGACCATCGGCAACCCGACCAGCAGCAGCGGCACGCCGGTGCGGCGGGCGACGTTGAGCACGATCGGGATCAGCAACACGAAGCCGACCTCGAAGAAGATCGGCAGGCCGATGCAGAAGGCGATCAGCATCATCGCCCAGTGCACGTTGCCGGTGCCGAAGCGCGCGATCAGCGTGCGCGCGATGCGTTCGGCGCCGCCGGACTCGGCCATCATCTTGCCGAGCATGGTGCCCAGCGCCACGATCAGCGCGATGTGGCCCAGGGTCTTTCCGACGCCCTGCTCGTAGGCCGGCAGGATCTCCGGCGCGGGCATGCCGGCCAGCAGCGCCAGCCCCACCGAGACCAGGGTGACGCTGATGAAGGGATTGAGCCGGTAGCGGGCGATCAGCACGATCAACGCGACGATCGCCAGCACGGCGTAGATCAGCAGCAGGTGTCCATGGCTCATGCGTGCGGGTCCGGCGGCGGCTCAGAACTGCGTGGAGACGGCATCGACCACGTTGTGGTCGTCGTCGACCACCAGCAGGTGGCGCCACTTGTCGAAGGTCAGGCACGGGTGGGAGATGTCGAAGCACAGCATGTCGCCCACGCGCAGGTCGTCTTCGGCCCGCACCTGCAGGAAGGCGTGCTGGTCCATCATCGCCGTCACCTGCCAGTGCGCGGCGGCGTCGCCGGGCATGGCATCGCCGGGCCGGTAATGCAGCGCCGGCACCGGGAAGCCTGCGTCGAACGCGGCATCGCGCTTGCCCAGCCCGACGATGGCCCGTTCCGGCTCCGCTCGTGACTGCACGTAGGCCCACAGCCGCAGCGCCGGGCGCAGGCTCGTGCCCATCCGTCGCGCGACCGGGTTGCCGGCCTGGATGCGGCTGGCGGCCTGGCGGTAGGCGCCGACGTCATGGGTGAGGTAGCAGCCCGGGCGCAGCACGATCTCGGCCGTGGCGTCACCGGACAACGCGGCGAACTCCTCGGCGACCACGTCGAACCAGGCCGAGCCGGCACCGGTCAGCAGCGCCGGCACGCGGCCGAACGCGGCGCCGGCGCGCAGTCGCTGGAAGGTCTCCACGCTGCGGCGCAGGATCGCGCGCACGCCGGCCTCGTCGGCCACCACGCCCTCGTAGACTTCCACGCCGGCCAGCCGCAGCGCCCGTGGCCAGCGTGCGACCGCCGCGACCACCGCCTGCGCCTGGGCGTCGTCGCGGACGCCGGTGCGGCCGCCGCTGACGCCGATCTCCAGCAGTACGTCCAGGCACAGCCCGCGGGCGTCGAACCAGCGGCCCAGCGCGTCGGCGTTGGCGGCCGAATCGACCAGGCAGAACACCTCGGTGCCACCGGCCTCAAGCAGCTCGGCGATGATCGCCATGTTGGCCGGGCCGACCAGTTGGTTGGCGACCAGGATGCGGCGCGCGCCGGCCAGCCAGGCCTCCCGCGCCTGTGGCGCGGTGGCCACGGTGATGCCCCAGGCGCCGGCATCGAGCTGCAGGCGGAACAGCTCCGGGCTCATCGTGGTCTTGCCATGCGGCGCCAGCTGCACGCCGTAGGCGGCGACGAAGCGGCGCATCCATTCCAGGTTGTGCAGCAGCGCCGAACGCAGCAGGACCGCGGCCGGCAGGCTGACCTGCTCACGCAGGATGGACCACCCCTGGCGGGCTGCGTCGGTCGTCGAAAGAGCGGCGTCGGCGGCGCCCAGGCCCTTGCCACGGAGCACGGCTGGCATGGCTTGAAATTGTTTTTTATCCATTCCGGATCACGCTGATGATGCCCCCATCTTCCCCGCTGGAGAGCGGTCTATGTAGCAGATAACCGGCGCAATGAAAAATATTTTCGTAAAATGTTGCAAGGCAGCATGCCGATTCGGGTGCCGCGTCCTGAATGCAGTCCCCGATGAAACGGTTCATGTCGTCGCCGAGTCGCTAGAATCGGGCATTCAGCCACAGCAAGTCCCGTCGATGTCCAAAGAAGATTTCAAGCAGGCCGCCCTCGACTACCACCGCATGTCGCCGCCGGGGAAGATCCGGGTCGCCGCCACCAAGCCGATGCTCACCCAGCGCGACCTGTCGCTGGCGTACTCGCCGGGCGTGGCCTATGCCTGCGAAGCGATCGTCGCCGACCCGGCCGCGGCCAGCGAGCTGACCGCGCGCGGCAACCTGGTCGCGGTGATCTCCAACGGCACCGCGGTGCTGGGCCTGGGCAACATCGGCCCGCTGGCCGGCAAGCCGGTGATGGAAGGCAAGGGCGTGCTGTTCCAGAAGTTCGCCGGCATCGACGTGTTCGACATCGAGGTCGACGAGAACGACCCGGACAAGCTGGTCGACATCATCGCCTCGCTGGAACCGACCTTCGGCGGCATCAACCTGGAGGACATCAAGGCACCGGAGTGCTTCGTGGTCGAGCGCAAGCTGCGCGAGCGCATGAACATCCCGGTGTTCCATGACGACCAGCACGGCACCGCGATCATCGTCGGTGCGGCCATCCTCAACGCGCTGGACATCACCGGCAAGAAGATCGGCGAGGTCAAGGTCGCCACCACCGGCATGGGCGCGGCCGGCATTTCCTGCGTGAACATGCTGGTGGAGCTGGGCGTCAAGCCGGAAAACGTGCTGGCGTTCGACCGCGACGGCGTGATCCACAGCGGCCGCGAAGGGCTGGATCCGGAGAAGGCGCGCTATGCGCGCGACACCGACAAGCGCACCCTGGCCGAGATCGTCGAGGGTGCGGACATCTTCCTGGGCCTGTCGGCCCCGGGCATCCTCACCGCCGAGATGGTCAAGACCATGGCGCCGGACCCGGTGATCTTCGCGCTGGCCAACCCGACCCCGGAGATCATGCCGGAAGTGGCGCGCGCCGCGCGCCCGGACGCGATCATCGGCACCGGCCGTTCGGACTACCCAAACCAGGTCAACAACGCGCTGTGCTTCCCGTACCTGTTCCGCGGCGCGCTCGACGTCGGCGCCACCGGCATCAACGAGGAAATGAAGGTCGCCTGCGTGCGTGCCATCGCCGCGCTGGCCCGCAAGGAGGCGTCCGACCTCGGCGCGGCCTACGGCGGCGACACCCCGAGTTTCGGCCGCGACTACCTGATCCCGCGCCCGTTCGACCGCCGCCTGCTGGTGGAGCTGTCCTCGGCGGTGGCACAGGCGGCGATGGACTCGGGCGTGGCCACGCGCCCGATCGCCGACATGGCCGCCTACCGGCAGAAGCTGGCGCAGTTCGTCTATCGCACCAGCCTGTTCATGAAGCCGGTCTACGACCAGGCGCGTGCCGACAAGCAGCGCGTGGTCTATGCCGAAGGCGAGGAGGAAGTGGTGCTGCGCGCGGTGCAGAACGTGATCGACGAAGGCGTGGCCTTCCCGATCCTGATCGGCCGCCCGGACGTGATCGAATCGCGCATCGAGCGGCTGGGCCTGCGCATGAAGCCGGGCGTGGATTTCGAAGTCACCAACATCAACGACGATCCGCGCTTCAACGACTACTGGCAGTACTACCACGGGCTCACCGGCCGTCGTGGCGTGACCGTGGCCGCGGCCAAGAACCTGCTGCGCTCGCGCCCGACCCTGATCGCCGCGGTGATGGTGGCGCGCGGCGAGGCCGACGCCATGCTCAGCGGCGTGGTCGGCCGTTTCCACAAGAAGCTCGGTTACGTGCGCAGCGTGATCCCGCTGGAGCCGCGGGTCAGTTCGACCTCGGCGATGACCGGGGTGATCAACTCGCAGGGCGTGTTCTTCTTCGTCGATACCCACGTGCAGGAAGACCCGAGCGTGGAGCAGATCGTCGAGTCCACGCTGCAGGCCGCCTACCGCATGAAGCTGTTCGGCATCGAGCCGAAGGTGGCGCTGCTGTCGCACTCCAACTTCGGCAGCCATGATTCCAAGGATGCGCTGAAGATGCGCCAGGTGCGCGAGCAGCTGCTCAAGCGCAACCCGCGGTTGAACGTGGACGGCGAGATGCAGGGCGACACCGCGTGGGACGAGGCGCTGCGCGAGAAGCTGCTGCCCAACAGCACGCTCAAGGGCCGCGCCAACCTGTTCGTGCTGCCCAACCTGGAGGCGGCCAACATCGCCTACAACCTGGTGCGGGTGTTCACCGACGGCGTGGCGATCGGCCCGATCCTGATGGGCATCTCCAAGCCGGTTCACATCCTCACCAGCAGCGCCAGTTCGCGCCGCGTGCTGAACATGACCGCCATTGCCGCGGTCGATGCGCAGATCCGCAAGCAGATGGAAGCCGAGCGCGGCACCTGAGTCGGGTCGCCCCGGAACCCACCACAAGGCCGGCGCATGCCGGCCTTGTCGTATCCGCGCCATTCGGTGCCTGTGGCTGCCGCCGGGCGCGGCGCCGGGTCAGGCGATGATGCCCAGGACCACCGCGCGCACCGCCGCGGCCGTGCGGTTGCCGACGTCGAGCTTGGTCATGGCGTTGTTGAGGTGGAAGTTGACCGTGCGCTCGGTGATGTTGAAGCGGGCGGCGATCTGGCGGTTGGTATGGCCTTCGGCGACCCAGCGCAGGATCTCGATCTCGCGCGCGCTCAGCGCCTCGCGCGAGGTCGCGCGCCAGCGCGCAAGCATTTCCCGCGCCAACCCATGGTGGGCGACCTGGCCCAGCCACAGCAGCTGCGGCCACCTGGCGCGCAGTTCCAGCGGGTCCAGGCGCGTACCGCCACGGGTCAGGGTCAGCATGCCGCGCACGCTGTTGGCCGCCAGCGCCGGCAGCGATACGCCGCAGATGATGTCATGCAGGCGCGCGTCCTCCCAGAAGGCCGCGGCCGGGTCCAGCGGATCGTCGCCATTGGACCAGGCGAAGGCATCGAGCGACGCCGCGCCCTGGCGCACGGTGGGGTCGACCTGCAGGTAGTTGTTGTCCTGGTAGCGCTTCTGCCAGATCTCCGGGTAATCGTTGAGCATCACGATTTCCGGCTGCGCCAGCGGCAGCGGCGCGCGCACGCCATAGGCGCAGTGTTCGAAACCCAGGGCGCGTACCATCCCGGCGATCGTCCCGAACAGGTCGTTCTGTCCATCGGGCGCCAGCAGCGCATTGAGTTGGTCTTCCCGCCACGCCTCCATTTCCGCCCTCGATGAAACCGTGATCACGGCCGGGTGGCACTGTCAGTACTGACAGCTTCCAGTACCCGCAACGCGCATCTAGATTGGTCAAGTCCATCGCCCGGCGCGGCGCACCGCCATCGCCTGCACTGCCATAGGCTGCATGATAATGACAGACGACGACGGTTACATCCGCCTATCGCGGCAGGCGCTTGGCCAGATCCGGCTCGTGCACCTGGTATCGGGGCTGGACGAGGAACATGGCCACGCTGCAGCGGGGGCGGCCTGCTCGGACATCAGCGGGTATACAGAATGGGCCACCACCTCGGTACCGGCCGTCTCGGTCGGCTGGGACTGGCATATCGATACCCTGGCCCGGCCCGTCTCCGCCGCCTGCCGGGACACGCCGCGCAGCAACGTGATGCTGGTGGATGAACACGGCCGGGACGTCGGCCCGGACCATACCGCGTGCTGCCTCAGGCAACTGGTCGACACGCTGGAATGGAAACCGGTGGTGCTGGACGCCATCGGCTTCCGCTGACGCACTGACTGGCGGCGGTTCGGGCGCACTGCAGCCGTCGCCCGCGACGCGTGCGCCGCTGCGCGTGGACACTGCCGACCTGTCAATCCTGACAGTTATCAGGCATTTGCTGCATTGCAAGACTCCTCCCCGTCCTTCAGCAACAGGGGAGCGGCTCATGGAATTCATCCTCGCCCGGGCAGGCGACCTGTCGCCGCTGCTCAATCGGGCACTGGGCCGCTACCGCTACCGGGTATTCATCGAAACCCTCGGCTGGCAGCTGGACACGCCGCCGGGAATCGAGCGCGACCGGTTCGACCGGCCCGAAACCGTGCACGTGATCGCCCGCGATGACCAGCACGCCATCGTCGGCTATGCGCGGCTGTTGCCGACTACCGGCCCCTATCTGCTGGGCGAGATGTTCCCGCAGTTGATGAACGGCCTGCCACCGCCCTGTTCGGAGGAGGTGTGGGAACTGTCGCGCTTCGCGGTGATGGACCTGCGCGGCGCGCGAACCGGGGGAGCGACGCAGCGCCCGTCGGCGCTGGCGGTGGACATCCTGCAACTGGCGGCCGACTACGTGGAACGCCGGGGCGGGAAGCGACTCATCAGTGTCTCGCCGCTGGCGATGGAGCGGTTGCTGCGGCGGACCGGTTTCCATGTCCACCGGGCCGCGCCGCCGGTGATGATCGAAGGCCACCCGACCTTCGCCTGCTGGATCGAGCTGGCCGGGCGGCCGCCGTGTGCGCCGCATGGGAACGCCGCGACCTGTCAATTCTGACAGTTACGGGAAACGGGTATCTCGGGTGAAATCCATGTCAGGCCGGAGGGCCTGCGGGAGACGGGAAAATGGGCTCGTCGTCCCGGCCGGCGTGGAATGCCATGCGGAGGGAACAGGGAGGTTGCAGGCGGGAGCGGTCCTGCTTCGTGCGCGCCTGGCGCGCCCCTCCGTGTTCTTTCATATCGGGAGATGGGGGCATGTTCAAGAAGATCTCGGACCATGACGTCAGGCGCGGCGTCTCCGATTCGCTGCGGATGCAGTTCCTTGCCGGTCTCTTTGTCGGTACCGTCGTCGGCATCAGCGTGGGTGGGTTGCTGGGCATCCTGGTCTGAGAACCAGGCGTGTGTCGGTGCCGCCGGTACCGGGGCGCCGGCGGGCATCAGGTGCATCACTGCCGGGTGCCAGGATCCCGGCAGGCGCCGGCTGGCGATGAATCCCCCAGCATGCGGCCAGCCGGGACGTCGGCCTGCCGTCGTCCTCGATGCGCAGGTGGCCATTGACCACCCGCAGGGCGGAAGACAGCGCGCGGATCCAGGTGGCCGGCAGGCGGCATGAACCGCTGCGGATCGAACACCACACACCCTGGCGAAGAATCCCGGGTGCGGTTGGTCGCGCTGCTGCCCCCCAGGATGTGCGTGGTCAGCGCGGCGGAGCGGTCAGGGAACTCCTCCATGCGCAGGCCCCGAGCTGGCGGACGTAGCGCTGGACGCGGTGGCTGCCGGGGCGCCATGGGGTGGCGGCCGGGTGCGGGCCATCGCAGAAGGAGTCGCCGGACATGGCACCGGCTCATGTCCGGCGAAGTCCATGTCCTGCCGGCGCTGCTAGAATTGCCCGGTCCCGGTTTTCCTGTGTGAATGACGCCATGAGCCATACCGCCGCCGCGCCCGCCAACGCCGAGAAGCGCTACAACGTGCACCGTGCCGACCTGCCGTTGAGCTGCCCGACGCCGGAGATGGCGCTGTGGAATTCGCATCCGCGGGTTTACCTGCCGATCGAGAACGAGCCCAACGGCGAAGCCGCCTGCCCGTACTGCGGCGCGGTGTTCGTGCTGGTCGACTGAACGCCCGCATGCGCCGCCTGACCGTGGTGCAGCTGCTGCCGGCGCTGCACTCCGGCGGCGTCGAGCGCTCGACGCTGGAGATCGCCCAGGCGCTGGTGGAGGCCGGGCATCGCGCCATCGTGGTCTCGGCCGGTGGCCGTCTGGTGCCGCCGCTGCTGGACAGCGGTGCCGAACACCTGGCGCTGGACATCGGCCGCAAGTCGCTGCTGACCCTGCGCCACGTGGTGTCGCTGCGCAGGCTGTTCGCCGAAACCGGCGCCGATATCGTGCACGCGCGTTCGCGGCTGCCGGCCTGGCTGGGCTGGCACGCGCTGCGCGGCATGCCGCGGGAACGGCGCCCACACTGGGTCACGACCATGCATGGGCTCAATTCACCGGGTCGCTACAGCGGCATCATGGCCAGTGGCGAGCGGGTGATCTGCGTGTCCCGCAGCGTGCGCGACTACCTGCTCGCGCATTACCCGGCCACCGATCCGCAGCGCCTGCGGGTGATCCCGCGTGGCGTGGACCTGGCGCAGTTCCCGCACGTGGCGCCGGCCGACCGGCGGCCGCGGCTGGCGGTCGAAGCGCTGCATCCGGCGCTGGCCGGCGCCGGGCCGCTGTTGCTGTTGCCCGGTCGCGGCACCCGCCTCAAGGGCCATGCGCATGCGCTGCACCTGCTGGCGGCATTGCGCGGGCACGATGTGCTGGCACGGCTGTGGATGCCGGGCGCACGCGAGCCGGGGCGCGAGGCATACGTGCGCGAACTGGAGCAGCAGGCCGCCACGCTGCGCATCGCCGACGCGGTCGCCATCACCGAACCCACCACCCGGATCGCGCAGGCCTACGCGGCCAGCGACCTGGTCCTGCAGCTGTCGGACAAGCCCGAGGCGTTCGGCCGCACCGTGCTTGAAGCGCTGGCAGTGGGCCGCCCGGTACTGGGCTGGGACCACGGTGGGGTCGGCGAACTGCTGGGCGAGCTGCAGCCCTCCGGCGCGGTGCCGCCGGGCGATGCCGCGACACTGGTGGCGCGTGCGCTGGACCTGCTGCGGCAACCGCCACCGCTGCCGCGGCGCATCCCTTTCACCCTGCGGGCCATGCAGCGTGCCACGCTGGACGTTTATGGCGAACTCGTCGATTGAATCCCCCGTGGCGTCGCCGGCGCCTCCGTTGAAATGGGCCCCGGCCTGGGTGATCGCCTGCGTCGCGGCGTGGCCGGCGCCGGGCATCGCCGAGGCGTTGCTGGCGCTGGGTGCGCTGGTGATGCTGGGCTACCTGGCGTGGCAGCGCTTCACCGGCGACGGCCGCCGCCTGCTCAGCGTGCCGGCGTGGGCGCTGACCAGCACGCTGTTCCTTGCCTATTGGCTGCCGCAGCTGGTCTCGGCTGTGGACGCGGACGATCCCGGCCGTGCGTGGGGCCGGGTCGCGGCCGGGCTGCGCCACCTGCCTTTCATGTGGCTGGTGGCCATCGCCGTGGCGAGCGACGCCCGGCGCCGGGCCACCTTCACCGGATTGGGCGTGGTTGTCGCGTTGTGGGTGGCCGATGCGCTGGCGCAGGCACTGGCCGGCAGCAGCCCGCTGTTCTGGTCGATGGACCAGGTGAAATGGCTGGTCAGCGGGCACGGCCTGTGCAGCGCCGGGGAAGTGGCGCAGGCGGACCGGCTCAGCGGCGTGTTCGGGCCGTGCAACCTCAAGTTCGGGCAGGTACTGGCCAGCCTCACGCCGTTCCTGTTGTTCGCCGCCGCCGCGCGCTGGGGACGCTGGGGCTGGCTGCTGGCGGCGCTGCCGACCGGGGTGGTGATCGTGCTCGCCGGTTCGCGTGCGTCCTGGATCACCTATGCCCTGGTGATGCTGTTCTCCGGCTGGCGCCTGCTGGGCCGGAAGGGCATGGCCCTGGTGCTGCTGTCCGGCGTGCTCGGCGCGGTGCTGCTGGCCGGGCTGTCCCCGCAGGTGCGCGAGCGGGTGACGCGCACCGCGATGGCGTTGACCGGCGATGCGGCCGGTGTGGATGCGGCGCTGTCCGGACGCAGCCAGATCTGGAGCGCGGCTGCGTGCATGGTGCGCGCGCATCCGCTCAACGGGGTGGGCACGCGCGAGTTCCGCAACGCCTTTCCGCAGTGCGATCCGGCGCACGGGCAGTACGCCGCCTGGGGCACCGGGCCGGCGCTGCATGCCCACCAGCTGGTGCTCGAGATCCTGTCCGAAACCGGCATCCTGGGCCTGCTGCTGTGGCTGGCCGGCGCGTCCATGGCGTGGCGCGCGTGGCGTTACGCGGACGCGGAGGCACGGGCACGGGCGCGCCCGGCCACGCTGGCGCTGGCGGTGACGGTGTTCCCGTTCAATACCCACCTGGCGTTCTACTCGGCGTTCTGGGGCGGCGCGACCCTGCTGCTGGCCGCGCTGTTCGCCGGCGCCCTGCTTGCCCATCCGTCGCCGGCGCCGGCCGGCGGCGATCAATCGCGCTGATAGAAGCGGCTGCGTCCTTGCGGCTGCCGCTTGAAGCGGCGGTGGATCCACAGGTACTGGGCCGGCGCTTCGCGCACCATCTGCTCGATCGCGGCGTTGACGCGCGCGGTGTCGGCGACCGCATCCTCGGTGGGGAAGTCCGGCAGCGGCGGCGCGATCGTGAGCAGGTAGCGCCCGCCTTCGCGACGGTGGAAGAAGGGCACCACGGCGCAGCCGGTCAGCCGCGCGAACTGGTGGGTGGCGGTGATGGTGGAAGCGGGTACCCCGAAGAACGGCACGAACACCGAATCCTTGCCGCGCATGTCCTGGTCGGGCGCGTACCAGAGCAGGCCGCCTTTCTTCAGGTGGCGCACGGTGGCGCGGATGTCCTCGTTGGCGAACATCGCGCTGGCGTAGCGCAGGCGGCCGTGCTTGACCGCCCATTCCATCACCGGGTTGCGGTAGCGCCGGTACATGCCGGCCAGCGGCACGTGGTCGCACAGCAGCCGCCCGCACATCTCCAGGGTCATGAAGTGTCCTGACACCAGCAACACGCCGCGGCCCTGCGCCTGCAGTGCCTGCAGGTGCTCAAGGCCCTGGATCTCCACCCGCGGGCGGATCGCGTCAATGCTGCCCCACCAGGCGCGGGCGAACTCGAAGATGCCCACGCCGAGCGCATCGAAACTGTCGCGCAGCAGTTGCCGCCGCCAGGCCTCGTCCTGCTCGGGAAAGCACAGGCGGATGTTCACCTCGGCGGCATGCCGGCGGGTACCGGCCAGGTGCAGCGCCAGCCAGCCGATGCCGCGGCCGATCGCGCGCTGCAGCATCCAGGGCAGGCGTGCGCCCAGCATGGCCAGCGCCAGCCAGGCGAACGTCGGCCAGTGGCGTGGCTGCCACAGTGACGGGCGGGTGGCGGAGGTGGGGGTGTCGGACATGGGGGGATTCTAATGAGGAACCCGCGGATGGGCACCCGGAAGCGGCCGGGGCGATGGCCGCGCATGCAGCTCCGCCGGTTTCCTATCCACTAGTTCCCCGCGCATAGGTATCCTCGCCGGATGCGCAAGGATCCCGTCGAACTGCTGCTGCGGGGCCTGTACTCGGCCTTGCTGTACCTGCTGCTGCCCATCACCGTCTATCACCTGGTATGGCGTGGCTTCCGCGTGCGCGAATACTTCAAGCGCTGGGACGAACGCTATGCGTCGTATCCGGAAAGCGGGCGCAGGCCCTGCGTGTGGCTGCACGCGGTCTCGGTGGGCGAGGTCAACGCCGCCGCGCCGGTGGTGGATGCGCTGCGCCGGCAGCGCCCGGACATCCGCTGGGTCATCACCACCATCACCCCCACCGGATCGCAGCGGGTGCGCGCGCTGTGGGGCGACGCGGTGGACCACGTCTACCTGCCTTACGACGTGCCGGGCAGCGCCGGGCGTTTCCTCGACCATTTCCGCCCGAGCCTGGCGTTGATCCTGGAAACCGAGTTGTGGCCGAACCTGTTGTTCGGCTGCCGCGATCGCCGGATCCCGGTCTACATCCTCAATGCGCGCCTGTCGGCACGCTCGCTGAAGGGTTATCGCCTGCTGCGGCCGCTGGTCGGGCGCGCGCTGCGCACGGTGACCTGCGTGGCCGCGCAGTCGAGCGAGGATGCGCGCCGCTTCGTCGTGCTCGGCGCACGCCAGGAGCAGGTCTGCGCGCTGGGCAACCTGAAGTTCGACATCCACCCGCCGGATCCGGCGCCGCTGCTCGCCGCGTTCCATGCGCATGTGCCGGCCGGGCGCGTGACCTGGATCGCCGCCAGCACCCACGAAGGCGAAGAGCAGGCGGTCATCGACCTGCATGCGCGCGTGCTGGAGCGGTATCCCGATGCGCTGCTGCTGTGGGCGCCGCGGCACCCGGAGCGGTTCGCCAAGGTCGAGGCGTCGGTGCGGGCCCAGGGCTGGCGCGTGGCCACGCGCAGCGCCGAGCAGTGGCCGGGCGCCGACACCCAGGTGTTCGTGCTCAACACGCTGGGCGAGCTGATGCCGTTCTTCGCCTGCGCGCAGGTGGCCTTCGTCGGCGGCAGCCTGCAGGCCATCGGCGGGCACAACCTGCTGGAGCCGGCGGCGATGGGTACGGCGGTGATCACCGGCCCGCACCTGCACAACTTCGCCGAGATCTCGCGGCGGATGAGCGAAGCCGGGGCGCTGAGCATCCGCGACGATGCCGCCCAGCTCGGCGACGAACTGCTGCGCCTGCTGGGGGATGCGTCGGCGCGCCGGCAGATGGTCCAGGCCGGCGCCCAGCTGGTGGCCAACGGCCGCGGTGCGCTGGAACGGACCCTGGAACTGATCGCGCCGCGGTTGCCGGCACCGGAGTAGGAGGCAGTCGCGACGTCTGGCTTCCGCGCCACGTGATGGCGCATACGCGAAAGGCGGGCCAAAGCCCGCCTTTCGCATGTCCATGCCGGTGAAGCGGCGGGACTTACTGCATGCTGCCCGCCGCCAGCTGCGCCTCGGCATCCTGGGTCAACAGGCGGTTGATGTCCTGCACCTCGGCCACGTCCAGCGCGCCGATGGCCTGGCTGAGCTGCAGCCGGCTGAGCAGGAAGGTGTAGCGGGCCTGCGCATAGTCCAGCTTGGCCTGGAACAGGGTGCGCTGGTTCTGCACCACGTCCAGCACGGTACGGGTACCGACTTCCAGGCCGACCTGCGAGGCGTCGTACGCGCTCTGCGCCGACACCACGGCCAGGCGGCGTGCCTCGACCTCGCTGATGCCCGCCACCACGGCCTGGTAGGCATTGCGGGTGTTGCGGTCCAGCGCGCGCTTCTGCTGCTCGTAGCCGTCCTGGGCGATGTCGCGCTGGGCCAGGGCCTGGCGCACGTAGGACTGGGTGGCGCCACCGGAGAAGATCGGCACGTTCAGGGTCAGGCCGATCGAGTTGGTGGTCGCGTCCGGGCCGAACGAGGAGCCGCCGACGCTGTCGCCCCAATTGGCGCTCTTGCCCCAGCTGCCGCCCAGCGACAGGGTCGGGTAGTGGCCGCCGCGGGCGGCCGAGACGCCGGACTCGGCGGCGTTGACCTTCAGTTCCTGCGCCTTCAGCGCCGGGTTCTGCGCGATCGCATCGGCCACCAGCTTGTCGACGTCGCCGCGGTTGGCCGGCAGTTCCGGACGGAAGTCCTCCGGCAGGCTGCGCAGGCCCTGCACCGGCTGCCCGGTCAGTTCGCTCAGCGCCTGGTAGGCATCGGCCAGGGTGTTGCGGGCGAGGATGGTGTTGGCGCGCGCCTGGTCGTACTGGGCGCGGGCTTCGTGCACGTCGGTGATCGGCGCCAGACCGACTTCCAGGCGCTTGTCGGCGTAGTCGAACTGCTTCTTGGCGGCCGCTTCGTTGGTCTGCGCGGCGCTGAGCGATTCGATCGCCACCAGGACGTTGAAGTAGGTGGTGGCGGTGCGCACGATCAGGTCGTCGTTCGCCGATTCCAGGTCGAAGTCGGCTGCCTTGCTGATCTCGCGCTGGGTCCGCAGGTTGGCGAACTGGGTCCAGTTGAACAGGGTCTGCTCACCCGAGATGCCGTACTTGCGCGAGGTGGAGGTGCTCGAGCCGCTGACGCCATCCAGCGAGGAGCGGGTGCGGTTCAGCGACGCCGAGCCGCCCAGCGACGGCAGCAGTGCCGCGCGGGCCTGCACCTGGCCTTCCTTGGTGTACAGCCGGTTGGACTCTGCGGAGGCCAGCTGCGGGTCGCCGTTGCGGGCCATTTCGTAGACCTGCATCAGGTCGGCGGCATTGGCCGCCAGCGGCGAGAGGGCGACAGCCAGCGCAAGGGCGAGGGATCGGCGGATCATTGCGGCTTCCTTGGATGTAGCGGATCAGAGTTGGAACTGCGGGGCCGGCGCGGCACCCAGCAGATAGTCGATATCGGTTTCGAACAGGGACTGCACGCTGCCGTCGGCCTTGATCAGCGCCGCTTCCATCACCGGCGAGCGGCCCTGGATGACGAACAGGCGGCCACCGGGGCGCAGCCACTTCAGGATGTGTGCCGGCACGGTATCCACCGCACCGGTGATGCAGATGGCGTCGAAGTGGCGCTGGGTCTGCCACTGCAGCGCGTCGGCGACCTCGATGCGCACGTTGGAGCCGAGCTTGGCGGCATCCAGGTTGGCGCGCGCGCGCTCGGCCAGCTCCGGCTGGATTTCAAGGCTCAGCACTTCGCGGGCCAGCTCGCCCAGGCAGGCGCTGATGAAGCCGCTGCCGGTACCGATCTCCAGCACTTCGTCGCCCGGCTGCAGGTCCAGCGCCTGCAGCATGCGGCCTTCGACCACCGGCTTCATCATCTTCTGCCCATGGCCCAGCGGCAGTTCGATGTCTGCATAGGCCAGCGCCTTGTGCGACTCGGCCACGAAGGCTTCGCGCGGCAGCCGCGCCAGGACGTCCAGCACGCGCAGGTCCAGCACGTCCCAGGGACGTACCTGCTGTTCGACCATCATTTCGCGGGCGTGGGAGTAATCGATCGTCATGGTGTCTCGTCAATCCGGCGCAGTGGGCCGGCCATTTTACCGGTTGGCGCGGGCAGTGCGGGGCAAGCATCGCCGTGCCCGCGGCAGGTCCGCAGTGCCGGAAGTCATCACGACCTCCGGTTCGTTCAGGTTAGGGGCGGGGCGCATAGGCGCGGATGAAGAAGTCGACCGTGGTGGCGATGTGGGCCTCGGCGTCGGGCTGCTCCGGGGCCGCGCACAGCCCGCACATCATATGCGCGTGCAGTTCGCCCTTGATCAGGCAGAAGAACTGGCGCGCGGCCAGGCGCGGGTCGTCGATCGCCAGTTCGCCGCGGGCCGTGCGGGCCTCGAGGAATTCGGCCAACGCGCTCTCGGTGCGCTTGGGGCCGGCCTGCCAGAACATCTCGCGGATCCGGTCGTCGGTTTCCGGGGTCATCATCATGCGCTGGGTGGCGATGGCCTCGTCGCTGCTGATCAGCGCGAAGAACGCATGGCCGATCCCGCGCAGCTGCTCGCGCAGCGGGCCTTCGCTGTCGGTCACGAACAGCTCGTCGGGCATCATCTCCACGCACTTGGCCTGGATCGCCTCGAAAAACAGGGTCTCCTTGTCGCCGAAATGGCTGTAGACGGTGAGTTTGGAAACGCCGGCGCCGGCGGCGATGCCGTCCATGCTCACGCCGTTGAAACCCTGTTCGATGAACATTTCCTTGGCCGTTTCCAGGATCGCGGCGCGCTTGCCCAGGTCCTTGGGGCGGCCGGGACCGGTGCCGCGCGGGGTCGGCTTGCCGGTGGGGTGGGAAGGATGATGCGAAGACATCAGACAATACTAGACCAGCTGGTTCGATATTTATACTATACCGCCTCGTTCAGTAATGGCGATGAACCGCCATCCCTCCCCCTTTCATCTTCCAGCGATCCTTACCCATGAACATTGCCCCATGGATTGGCGGTTCCCTGCTGGTGGCCCTGTTGGCCGCCTGCGGCAAGTCCGAGCCTGCTCCCGCACATGCCGTACCGGTTCTGGTCGTACACCCCCAGGACAGTGGCCAGGCCATCACCGCATACCCCGGCGAAATACGGGCGCGCGAGGAAACGGTGTTGTCGTTCCGTGTCGGCGGCAACCTGCTGCGGCGCGAGGTCAATGCCGGCGAGCGGGTGCGCAAGGGCCAGCTGCTGGCCGAGCTGGACGTGGCCGATTACGCGCTGCAGGCGAGTGCGGCGCAGGCGCAGTACGCGGCCGCCGAGGCCGACCTGGTGCGCGCCCGCGACGAACACCGGCGCTACACCGCGCTGGCCGCCGAGCAACTGGTCAGCCGCTCCGCGCTGGATGCGCAGACCGCCGCGCTGAAGGCGGCGCAGGGCCAGGCCGATGCGGCCCGGTCCAACCTGGACGTGGCCCGCAACCAGGCCGCCTACGCGCAGCTGCGCGCGCCGGCGGACGGGGTGATCGCCAGCCGCCAGGCCGAGGCCGGGCAGGTGGTCGCCGCCGGCCAGGCCATCTACACGCTGGCCGCCGACGGCGCCCGCGAGGTCGCCATCGCCCTGCCGGAGAGCGGCATCCGTGAATTCGCGGTGGGCCAGGCAGTGGAAGTGGAATTGTGGAACCGGCCCGGCAAGCGCTGGCCCGGCACCATCCGCGAGATCGCACCGGCCGCCGATGCCCAGGCGCGCACCTATGCCACGCGCGTGAGCCTGGCGGCCGAAGCGCTGGATGCGGTCGAGCTGGGGCAGAGCGCACGCGTCTACGTGGCCCACGGCAAGGGTGGCGCGCTGAGCGTGCCGCTGGCGGCGGTGCAGCCGGGCCGGACCCAGCAGCAGGCCGGGGTGTGGGTGGTGGATCCGGCCAAGGGCACGCTGCACCTGCGCCAGGTGACGCTGGGTGCCTACGGTGCCGAACGCGTGCCGGTGTTGTCCGGGCTGGCCGCCGGTGACTGGGTGGTCGCCGCCGGCGGCCACCTGCTGCGCGAGGGCCAGCCGGTGACGGCGGTGGACCGGGCCAACAAGCCGGTCCTGGCCGCACCCGCTCCGGCCCGGAAGGAGGACTGAGGCGTGCGCCGCTTCAATCTTTCCGAGTGGGCACTGGGCAACCGCGCGCTGGTGCTGTTCATGATGATCGCGCTGGCGGTCATCGGCGCGTGGTCCTACAAGCACCTCGGCCAGTCCGAGGATCCGCCGTTCACGTTCAAGGCGATGGTGGTGCAGGCGGCATGGCCGGGGGCCACCGCCGAGCAGGTCTCGCGGCAGGTGACCGAGCCGATCGAGAAGGCGCTGATGAACACCGGGCAGTTCGAGTTCATCCAGTCGTACTCGCGGCCTGGGGAGTCGCAGGTGATCTTCATGGCGCGCGACTCGATGCGCTCCAAGGACGTGCCCGAGCTGTTCTACCAGGTGCGCAAGAAGGTCGGCGACATCCGTTCGCAGCTGCCGGCCGAGGTGGTCGGGCCGTTCTTCAACGACGAATTCGGCGACACCTTCGGCAACATCTACGCGCTGACCGGCAAGGGCTTCGACTACGCGCTGATGCGCGATTACGCCGACCGCATCCAGCTGGAGCTGCAGCGCGTGGCCGACGTCGGCAAGGTCGACCTGCTCGGCCTGCAGGACGAAAAGGTCTGGATCGAGCTGTCCAACACCAAGCTGGCCACGCTGGGGGTGTCGCTGCAGCAGGTGCAGCAGGCGCTGGCCGACCAGAACGCGGTCACCCCCGCCAGCTGGTTCGAGACCGGCAGCGACCGCGTGCAGATGCGGGTGACCGGGCAGTTCGATTCGGTCGAGGACATCGCCGCGTTCCCGATCCGCGCCGGCGACCGTACCGTGCGCCTGGGCGACATCGCCCAGGTCAGGCGCGGCTTCGCCGACCCGGCGTCGCCGAAGATGCGTTTCATGGGCGAGGACGCCATCGGCATCGCGGTGGCGATGAAGAACGGCGGCGACATCCTCAAGCTCGGCAAGGCGCTGGACGACGAGTTCGCGCGGCTGCAGGAGACGCTGCCGGCGGGCATGGAGCTGCGCAAGGTCTCCGACCAGCCGCACGCGGTGAAGGATTCGGTCGGCGAGTTCGTCAAGGTGCTGACCGAGGCGGTGGTGATCGTGCTGCTGGTGAGCTTCTTCTCGCTGGGCTGGCGCACCGGGCTGGTGGTGGCGGTGTCGATCCCGCTGGTACTGGCGATGACCTTCTTCGTCATGCACCAGTTCGACATCGGCCTGCACAAGATCTCGCTGGGCGCGCTGGTACTGGCGCTGGGACTGCTGGTGGACGACGCGATCATCGCGGTGGAAATGATGGCCACCAAGATGGAGCAGGGCTACGACCGCCTGCGCGCGGCCAGCTTCGCCTGGGAGTCGACCGCGTTCCCGATGCTGACCGGCACGCTGATCACCGCCGCCGGCTTCCTGCCCATCGCCACCGCCGCATCCAGCACCGGCGAGTACACCCGCTCGCTGTTCCAGGTGGTGACCATCGCCCTGGTGGTGTCGTGGATCGCCGCGGTGCTGTTCATCCCGTACCTGGGCGACAAGATGCTGCCGGACCTGCACAACCCGCAGCCGCCGCGCCCGGGCAGCCTGGGCGCACGCTGGCATGCGCTGCGCCTGCGCTGGGCCGACCGCAATCCGGCACTCGCGCACCTGATCCGGCCCAGGCAGCTGGAACACGACCACGACCCGTACAAGAGCGCGTTCTACCAGCGCTTCCGGCGTTTCCTCGACGCCTGCCTGCGGCGCCGCTGGCTGGTGATCTTCGCCACCATCGGCCTGTTCGTGTTCTCGCTGGTGATGTTCCGCTTCGTGCCACAGCAGTTCTTCCCGGATTCGACCCGGCCGGAGCTGATGGTGGACATCGAGCTGGCCGAAGGCGCGTCGCTGGCCGCCACCCAGGCGCAGGCGCACAAGCTGGAGGCGCTGCTGAAGCAGCGCCAGGACATCGCCAACTACGTCGGTTACGTGGGCAGCGGTTCGCCGCGCTTCTACCTGCCGCTGGACCAGCAGCTGCCGGCGACCAATTTCGCCCAGTTCGTGGTGCTCGCACAGGACATCCATGCCCGCGAGGCGGTGCGCGACTGGCTGCTGAAGGAGGTGGTGCCGCGGTTCACCGACGTGCAGCTGCGCGTGACCCGGCTGGAGAACGGGCCGCCGGTGGGCTACCCGGTGCAGTTCCGCGTGTCCGGCGAGCACATCGACCGGGTGCAGGCCATCGCCCGCCAGGTCGCCGACAAGGTGCGGCAGAACCCGCACGTGGCCAACGTCAACCTCAACTGGTCCGAGCCGAGCAAGGTGGTGCGGCTGGTGGTGGACCAGGAGCGCGCCCGCGCGCTGGGCGTTAGCAGCGCGCAGATCGCGCACTTCCTGAGCAGCTCGCTGTCGGGCATGCAGGTGAGCACCTACCGCGAGGGCAACCGCCAGATCGGCATGCTGCTGCGCGGCCCGGACGACGAGCGCGCGCGGCTCGACATGCTCGCCAGCCTGGCCATTCCCACGCCCAGTGGTACCGCGGTGCCGCTGTCGCAGGTGGCCCGGCTCGAGTACGTGTTCGAGGATGGCATCATCTGGCACCGCAACCGCCTGCCCACGGTCACCGTGCGCGCGGACATCGCCGACGGCCTGCTGCCGCCGGAGGTCACCGGGCAGATCCTGCCGACCCTGGACGGCATCCGTGCCGCCTTGCCGGACGGCTATCTGCTGGAAGTCGGCGGCACGGTGGAGGATTCGGCGCGCGGGCAGAACTCGATCAAGGCCGGCATGCCGCTGTTCCTGATCGTGGTGGTGACCCTGCTGATGCTGCAGCTGCGCAGCTTCTCGCGTGCGGCGATGGTGCTGGTCACCGCGCCGCTGGGCATCATCGGCGCGACCCTGTTCCTGCTGATCTTCCGGGTGCCGTTCGGCTTCGTGGCGCTGCTGGGCACCATCGCGCTGGCGGGCATGATCATGCGCAACTCGGTGATCCTGGTGGACCAGATCCAGCAGGACATCGATGCCGGGCACGACCGCTGGCACGCGATCATCGACGCCACCGTGCGCCGCTTCCGCCCGATCGTGCTGACCGCGCTGGCCGCGGTGCTGGCGATGATCCCGCTCTCGCGCAGCGCGTTCTACGGCTCGATGGCGATCTCGATCATGGGCGGGTTGATCGTCGGCACGGTGCTGACCCTGGTGTTCCTGCCGGCGCTGTATGCGGCCTGGTTCCGGGTGCGGCCGGACGAGGCGGCAAGCTGAACGGTGCAGCCGCCGCGTCCTGACGGCCGATACCCGTAACTTTGCGGTGGTAGATTGGAACGGCGCGGCCGGCCTGGGTGGCCGGCCGCGCCAAACCGCGAAGGGAGACGGTTCTGTTGGTCCGCAGTAGCCAGAGCGTCCGGCACAGGGATCCATGCGTGCGCAGCACATGGCTGGCGTCATGGTATGGATGCATGGCGCTGGTGCTGGCCTGCCTGGCCTGGCTGCCGGCGGCGCGGGCCGCGGATGGACGCCATTACATGGTCAGCGACTGGACCATGGACGATGGCTTGCCGCACAACCTGGTGCATGCGCTGGCGCAGGACCGCGACGGTTTCATCTGGGCCGGGACCTGGGAAGGCGTGGTCCGTTTCAACGGCCGCAGGTTCACCGTTTTCGACCGCCAGAACACCCCCGGCGCGGAGTTGTCGGGCGTGTTCAGCATTCTCGCCGAGCCCGACGGCGGGGTCCTGTTCGGTACCGCGGCCGATGGCGTGTTCCGCCATTACCGGGGGCGCTGGCAACGTCTGGGCGAGCCCGGCGCCCGCCGCCTGCCGGTCACCGCGCTGCTGCGTGGCGCCGGCGGCGAACTATGGATCGCCTCGGCCAACCGCCTGCTGCGGATGGATGTGCACGGTCGCATCCACGATGCCGGCGCCGATGCCGGCCTGCCCGGCGTGCGGGTCAACGCGCTGGCCGATGGCGGTGACGGCGCCGTGCTGGTCGCCACCGATGCCGGCGCCTACCGGCTGCAGGACGGGCGCGCCATGCCCTGGGCGGACTGGGCGGGTACCCATGCGGTGCGCGGCATTGCCGGCGATGGCGCCGGTGGCTGGCTGCTGGCCACCGTCAATGGCGTGTACTGGCAGGATCGCGACGGCAGGGTCGAGCACCTGCACCCGGGCGACCGCGTCGAGGCGGTCCTGCGCGACGGTGTCGGCGCGATCTGGATGAGCCTGTCCAGCGGCGAGCTGCTGCGCCACGCCGGCGACGGCGACGAACGCCTGGATATCGCCGGCCCGGTAAGCGCGGCCCTGCTCGTCGACCGCGAGGGACTGGTCTGGAGTGGCAGCACCGACGGCCTGCACCGCGTGGCGGAGGTTGCCGCGGTCGGCTTCACCCGCAAGGACGGGCTGGGCAGCGACTATGTCCGGGTGGTCCTGCAGAGCGACGACCGGGCGCTGTGGATCGGACACGCCGATGGCCTGGACCGCTGGCACCAGCGGCGCATGCAGCGGGTGCGGCTGGGCGCGGCAGGCGGCCGCGACCCCTCGGTGCTGGCACTGGCCTGGCGCGACGGCACGTTGTGGGCGGGTACCTACGACCAGGGGGTGTTCGCGCTGGATGCGCAGGGCAGGGTGAAACAGCGGATCCGCCTCGGTGGCCCGCGCGAGCCGATCGTGCGGGCACTGCTGGCCGACCCCGACGGCGGCCTGTGGATCGGCGGCACCCACGGCCTGAGCCACTATCGCGACGGGCGCCTGCGGTTGCGCCTGGACAGCAGGGAACAGCCCGTCGCGGTGGTGCAGGCGCTGTACCGCGACCCCGATGGCACGCTGTGGATCGGCACCACCGGGGGCATGGCCGCGCTCGGGCCCGACGACGTATTGCGTACCTGGGGCGCGGAGGGCGAGGTGCCCGCGCAATACGTGTTCGACTTCCTGCGTGACCCGGGCGGCGATCTGTGGATCGCCAGCGACCGCGGCCTGCTGCGCATGCGCAACGGCAGCTTCCGGGTCTACGACCACCGCCATGGCCTGCCGCGCGACAAGCTGTTCCGGATCATCGACGACCAGGCCGGCAACCTGTGGCTGCCCAGCAACATCGGCGTGTTCCGCGTCGCCCGCGCGGAGCTGGACCAGATCGACGCCGGCACCCGCCGGCAGTTGGCCGTGCACGTGATGGATCGCAGCGACGGCATGCCCGGCAGCCAGGGCAACGGTGCCTCGATGCCCGCCGGGTGGCGTGCCAGCAATGGTGCGCTGGCGTTTCCCACGTCGGCCGGGCTGGGCCTGATCGACCCGCGCATCGCCGGCCGTTACGACGGCAAGGCATCGCCGGTGGTGTTCGAGGCGGTATCGGTGGACGGCGTCGCACGGGCGCCGGCGGCGTTGCTGCGGCTGGAGCCGGACGCGCGGCGGGTGGCGGTGGCCTACACGGCGCTCAATTTCCGAGCGCCTGACAAGATGCGCTACCGCTACCGCCTGCGTGGCTTCGACGCCGGCTGGGTGGAGGCGGGCAGTGGCACCGAGGCGGTCTACACCAACCTGCCACCTGGCCAGTACCGGCTGGAAGTACAGGCCATGGCGCTGCCGCTGGACTGGGCGCGGCAGCCGGAAGTGGGGACGGCGGAGATGGCACTGGAGGTCGTGCCGCCGCTATGGAGGCGCACGTCCTCGCAGGTGCTGCTCGGCCTGGCGCTGGTGGCGGCCGTGGTGCTGGGGTTCTGGCTGCGCACCGCCAGCTACCGGCGCAGCCAGCACCGGCTCAGCGAGGTGATCGCCGCGCGCACCGAGGAGCTGAGCGACAAGAACCGCGCGCTGGAACTGGCCGGCGCCGAGCGCGACCGGCTGCTGCAGCGGCTGGAGCACCAGGCCACGCACGACGTGCTGACCGGCCTGCCCAACCGGCGTGCGGCCGAACTCAACCTGCGCCAGGCGCTGGAACGCGCCGGCGACCGCGGTGAGCCCCTGTGCGTGGCGCTGATCGACATCGACCATTTCAAGCAGATCAACGACCGCCACGGCCACCACGGCGGCGACCGGGTGCTGCGCGAAGTGGCCGAGCTGCTGCGCCTGCACCTGGACGGCGAGCAGTTCGTGTCGCGGCATGGCGGCGAAGAGTTTCTGGCGGTGCTGCGCGGACTGACCCTGGAGCAGGCGCTGCAGCGGCTGCAGGCACTGCGGCTGGCGCTGGCCCGGACGCGCATGGACGAGGTGGATCCGGGGCTGGTAGTCACCGCCAGCATCGGCGTGGCCGAGTGCCGCCCCGGGCAGGAATCCCCGCGCACGCTGCTGGCCGCCGCCGACCGCCAGCTCTACCGTGCCAAGCGCGAGGGCCGCAACCGGGTCTGTGCCGCGTAGCGGGCCATGCCCGCTGCGACCCGGGCGCGGGCGCGGCGCTCTACAATCGGGCGTTCTTCCAGCCAGTGAGCCAGCGCATGCGTACGCTTTACCCCGCCATCACGCCCTACGACACCGGTACGCTCAAGGTCGACGAGCGCCACACGCTGTACTACGAACAGTGCGGCAACCCTGACGGCAAGCCGGTGGTGATGCTGCATGGCGGGCCCGGCGGTGGCTGCACGGCGAAGATGCGCCAGTTCCACGATCCGGCGAAGTACCGGATCATCCTGTTCGACCAGCGTGGCGCCGGCCGTTCCACGCCGCACGCCGACCTGGTGGACAACACCACCTGGGACCTGGTGGCCGACATCGAGATGCTGCGCGGGCACCTTGCGGTCGACCGCTGGCAGGTGTTCGGCGGCAGCTGGGGCTCGACCCTGGCGCTGGCCTATGCGCAGGCGCATCCGCAGCGCGTGACCGAGCTGGTCCTGCGCGGCATCTTCATGCTGCGCCGCTGGGAGCTGGAATGGTTCTACCAGGAAGGCGCCAGCCGCCTGTTCCCCGACGCCTGGGACCACTACGTCAACGCGATCCCGGCGGTGGAGCGGCACGACCTGATCTCCGCCTTCCACCGTCGCCTGACCAGCGATGACGAAGCCACCCGGCTGGCCGCGGCCAGGGCATGGAGCGTGTGGGAAGGCGCCACCAGCTTCCTGCACGTGGACGACGACTTCATCAACAGCCACGAAGACCCGCAGTTCGCGCTGGCCTTCGCCCGCATCGAGAACCACTACTTCGTCAACGGCGGCTTCTTCGAGGTCGAGGACCAGCTGCTGCGCGACGCGCACCGCATTGCCGACATCCCCGGGGTGATCGTGCATGGCCGCTACGACGTGGTGTGCCCGCTGGCCAACGCCTGGGACCTGCACAAGGCCTGGCCGAAAGCGCAGCTGCACATCACCCCGGCCTCGGGGCATTCGGCGTTCGAGGCGGAGAACGTGGACGCGCTGGTGCGCGCCACCGACAGCTTCGCCGGTTGATCGGAGTCGCCACCGCCGCGGCGGTGGCCCGGCGGTGCCGGCCGGCGGCCGGCACTACCAGCGCCCGGCCAGCAGGGCCTCGGCCAGTGCCTGGAGCTTGGGCGAACGCTGGCGCGACGGCGGGTAGATCAGCGACAGTTCGCGGCTGCGGCCCTCGAATGGCTGCAGCACGCGCTGCAGGCGGCCATCGGCCAGGGCGTCGGCCACGGCGAAGTCCATCACCTGCACGATGCCGATGCCGGCGATGGCCGCTTCCACCAACGGGTCGCCGCTGTCGAACACCATCCGCGCCGGCGGCGTGAACTCGCCCAGCTGCCCCTCCTGCAGGAACTGCCAGTCCACCAGCCGGCCGCTGCGCAGGTTGCGCACCGCCAGGCACGCATGCGCACGCAGCGCCTGCACATCGGCCGGCCTGCCGTGCCGGGCGAGGTAGTCCGGGCTGGCCACCGTCACCCAGCGCAGCGGCCGCAGCGGGCGGGCCACGATGCGCTGGTCGGCGATGACGCCGGTCCGCAGCGCGGCGTCGAAACCTTCCTCGACCAGGTCGACCAGGCGGTCGCTCAGCACCGCTTCCACCTGCAGCTGCGGATGCCGCTCCAGCAAGGGCGCCAGCAGCGGCACCAGCACTTTGCGCCCGAACATCGACGGTGCGCTGATCTTCAGCGTGCCCGAAGGCGTGCACGGGCGGTCTGCCAGCTGCCGCTCGGCATCCTCCAGGCCGCACAGCAGCGGGGCGACCTGCTCGACGAACTGGCGGCCATCCGGGGTCAGCGCCACGTTGCGCGTGTTCCGCTGCAGCAGCTTCACTCCCAGTGCGGCCTCCAGCCGGCTGATCGCGCGCGAGAGCCCGGGTTGGCTCAGGCCAAGCTGGCCGGCCGCCACGGTGAAGCTGCGCGCTTCGGCCACCTGTACCAGCATGCGCACGGCATTGAGGTCCATCGCGGATCCATTCATGCGTCTGATCATCGCAGATATGGTAATTCGTGGGTTTATTGATCGAGCTGCATCAAAGAGACTGCGCTCCCCCCCTGGACGTGCCATCGCCGATGCCTTCCCTGAAATACCCACGCCGGGCGCTGGCCCTGCTGGCCACCGCGCAGCTGATCATCGCCCTGGATGCCACCATCATCTTCGTCGCCCTGCATGACATGGGTCGCGCGCTGCAGATCAACGCGCAGCAGCTGCAGTGGGTGGTCAGTGCGTATACGGTGGCTTTCGGTGGCAGCCTGCTGCTGGGCGGCCGTGCCGCCGACCTGATCGGGCGCCGCCGGTTCTACCGGCTGGGCATGCTGCTGTTCGCCCTGGCCTCGCTGCTGGGCGCATTGGCGCCGGATGCCACGCTGCTGATCCTGGCGCGCGCCGCGCAGGGCATCGGCGCCGCATTGCTGTTCCCGGCCACCCTGGCACTGATCAACACGCTGTACGCCGAAGGCCCGGCGCGCAACCGCGCGCTGGCGATCTGGAGCATGGCCAGCGCGGCCGGTCTGGCGCTGGGCACGCTGCTCGGCGGCGTACTGACCCAGGCCTTCGGCTGGCCGGCGGTGCTGGCGGTGATCGTGCCGCTGGCCACGGCATGCGCCGTCGCCGCCGGCGCCTGGCTGCCGGTCGATGGCCCGCGTGCACGGGGCCGTTCGTTCGACCTTGCCGGCTGCATCGCCGTGACCCTGGGCGGCAGCCTGCTGGTGACCACCCTGGTGCAGGGGCCGGAATGGGGCTGGGCGGCGCCGGCCACGCTGGGCTGCCTGCTGCTGTCGGCGCTGCTGCTGGTCGTGTTCGTGTGGATCGAACGGCGCAGCCGCGATCCGCTGATGCAGTTCGCGCTGCTGCGCCTGCCCGGCCTGCGTGCGGCACTGGGCCTGACCTTCGCCTTCATGAGCAGCTATGGCGTGCAGTACTACTTCATGGCGCTGTATTTCCAGGATGGCTATGGCTGGAGTCCGCTGCAGGCCGGGCTGGCCTTCCTGCCGGCCACCGCGGTGTGCACGGTCGGCATCCGGCTGGCCGAGTGGACGCTGCGGCGCTGGAGCGCGCGCACGGTACTGGTCGTGGGGCAGCTGGCCGGCGCCCTGGGCATCGCCTGGGTGGCGGCGATGCTGCCGCATGGCGCGCACTTCTGGCCGTTGCTGCCCGGGGTGGTGGTGCTGAGTATCGGCCAGGGCATGACCTGGACTTCGATGTGGATCGTGGCCGGGCAGGGCGTGCCGGCCGCGCAGCAGGGTGTCGCCTCGGGCATGGCCGCGACCGCGCAGCAGATCGGTGGCGCGCTGGGCCTGGCGGTGCTGGTGATGGTCGCCAACGCCGGTGCCGGCCCGGCCGGTTCGCCAAGCGCGCTGGCCGGCCTGGTGCGCGCCGAGTACGGCGCGGCGTTGTTCGCGCTGCTCGGCGTGGTCATCGCCCTGGGCCTGCGCGTGGCGCCGCCAGCCCGTGCGGCCCGCGGATGCCTGGCCAGCGACGCATGACCGGGCTGCTCGACCCCGCCCAGGTGCTGCCGGGTGCTTGCCGCCTGCCACGATGACGACGGGGTGTGCGCATGCCTCGGGTGGGGCCGCGCATGCGCAGCCGTCGGCGTGACATTGCGCTGACGTCCTGCAGGCCCTGCTCGAGGCTGGAGGTGCCGGCGTTGCGCCGGTGGCGGCCGGCGCTAGCCGAGCTGCAGCAGCCGCGGCTGCAAGGCGGTGAAGATCCGCGCCAGCCGCGCCGCCCAGGCCTGTTGCCCGGCGGCATCGGCGATCAGGTCCTGGCGGATTTCCAGTTCCACGTGCACCAGCCCGCGGGCTTCGCCATGCACCGGCACCGCGTAGTCGCTGGTGCTGCTGACCGAATACGGCTGGTTGTCGCCGACGACCAGGTCGCCCTCCTCGCGCAGCGTCTGCAGCAGCGCCTGTGCGAACCGCGCATCGCGGTGGTAGAGCACCCCGGCATGCCAGGGGCGCGCGGCGCCGTCCATCACCGGGGTGAAGCTGTGCATCATCACCAGCAGCGTCGGCACGCCGGCATCGTGGCGCCGGTCCAGTTCGGCTGCGATGCGCGCATGGTAGGGCGCGTGGATGGCGGCGATGCGTTGCTCCCGTTGCGCGCGGACCAGCCCGGCATTGCCGGGGATGGCGGTGCCGTCGCTGGTCTCCGGCATCAGCGTCGGCGAGGCCAGCGGCCGGTTGCAGTCGATCACCAGCCGCGAATAGGTCTGCTCGATGGCGAAGGCATCCAGTTGCCGCGCCAGTTCGCGGGTGGTGCCGGCGATGCCGATGTCCCAGCCGATGTGCCGGTCCAGTTCCGCCGGCGCCAGGCCGAGGTCGCCCAGTGCGGCTGGAACCCGCTGCCCGGCGTGGTCGGCCAGCAGCAGGAACGGCGAGCGGCCGTACGGGTTGTGCACGGTGAACGGCGGCGGGTCCTGCGGGCCCAGCAGCGGCGGGGCCAGGAGCTCGGCCGGGTTGTCGAGCCGGCTCATCGTGGCCGGCCGTCCAGGTGGTGCTCGATCATCCACAGCCCGGCCCAGAGCTTGGCGTCCAGCTCGTAGCCCTGGCCCATCTTCTCCACCAGCCACGCCGCGGCGCGATCGCGCGCGATGCTGTGCACGGTGATGTCCTCGCTGTCGTCGCCGCCGCCCTCGCCGACCCGGCGCAGGCCGGTGGCGCGCACGAAGGCGATCTTCTCGCTGCTGGCGCCGGAGGAGGTCGGGCCGATCATCAGCACCTCGGCGTGGTCGGCGGTCCAGCCGGTTTCCTCCTCCAGTTCGCGGATCGCCGAGGCCTCGATCGATTCGCCGGCGGTGATGTCGCCGACCAGCCCGGCCGGCATTTCGATCGTGCGCGCCTGCAGGGGCACCCGGAACTGTTCGACGAACAGCACCTCGTCGTCCGGAGTGACGGCGATGATGATCGCGGCCAGGCCGCCGGCGTGGGTGCGTTCGCTGTATTCCCAGGTGCCGCGCACCACCATGCGCTGGTAGCGGCCTTCGTAGACGACGCGGGGGGCTGCGGTGTTCTGGCTCATGCGGATTCGTGGGTGGAGGGGAAGGCGGTTTCCAGGCCGGCGGCGGCCAGCAGCCGGCGCCGGGTGAGCGGGCCGAAGCGCAGCGATCCGCACAGGCCGTCGAGCATGTCGGCATCGGCCGCGGCGCGGGTGAAGGCGGGCGTGGCCGGGGCCAGCGGCGCATCCACGGCGATGGTGGTCAGTTGCCGGAACAGCAGCGCCAGTTCGCGCTGCTGGCGCAGGCGCGTGGCCATCTGCGCGGCGCCGCGCAGGCGCAGGAACGGGATCTCGTCGATCCGCTCCAGCAGCGCGTCGAGGCTGCCGAAGTGGGCCAGCAGCACCGCCGCCGACTTGGCGCCGATGCCGCTGATGCCGGGGATGTTGTCCACCGCGTCGCCGCACAGCGCCAGGTAGTCGGCGATCTGGTGGGCATGCACGCCGTGGCGCGCCTTGACCCCGCCCGCGCCCCAGCGCTGGTTGCGCGCGTAGTCCCACTGCTCGTCGTGTTCGAGCAGCAGTTGCGACAGGTCCTTGTCCGCCGAGACGATCACCCCGCGCAGCGCATGGTCGCGGCCGGCATGCAGCGCGCTGCCGATCAGGTCGTCGGCCTCGTAGTCGCGGTCGGCCAGCACTTCCAGCCCCAGCGCCGCGCACAGCGCCTTGCAGTGCGCGAACTGGCGGCGCAGCGCTTCAGGCGCCGGCTCGCGGTTGGCCTTGTAGGCCGGATACAGGCGGTGCCGGAAGCAGCTGTCCAGCGCCTCGTCGAAGGCCACGGCGATGTGCGCCGGGCGCTCGCGCTCCAGCAGGTCCAGCAGGAAGCGGGCGAAGCCGTGAACGGCGTTGGTGGGCCAGCCCTGCGCGTCCTGGAAGCTGTCGGGCATCGAGTGCCAGGCGCGGAACACGTACAGGCTGGCGTCGACCAGGTAGAGCGGCTGCCTGGCCTGGATGCCGGTCACGGCTGCCAGTCCTGCAGCAGGCTGGCCGGGTCCGGCCGCGCGCGCTCCGGCGCCCGCATCCGGGGCGTGCCGACATGGATGAAGCCGACGATGCGTTCGTTCGCGGCCAGCCCCAGGTGGCGCGCCACGCCTTCGTCGTAGGCCATCCACGCGGTCAGCCACTGCGCGCCGAAGCCGAAGCCCTGAGCCGCCTGCAGCAGGGCGAAGCACACGCAGCCGGCGGTCAGCAGCTGTTCCTGCTCGGGCACCTTGGGGTTGTCCTGCAGGCGCGCGA
Organism: Stenotrophomonas acidaminiphila; assembly: GCF_001431595.1. Lineage (GTDB taxonomy): Bacteria > Pseudomonadota > Gammaproteobacteria > Xanthomonadales > Xanthomonadaceae > Stenotrophomonas > Stenotrophomonas acidaminiphila. The sequence continues at coordinate 333,250 of NZ_LDJO01000026.1, read as the reverse complement.
CCACCGTCAGCACCAGCGGCGCGTGCGAAAAGCGCTGGCGGTCCTTCTCGACCGCCGCCGGCGAGGCGTCCGGGGTGCGCTCGCGGCTGCGCCGGGCCAGGTAGTCGCCCAGCGCGTGGCGGGCATCGCCGCGCAGGCGGAGCACGCGGAACGGCACCAGCTTGCCGTGGTCGGGAACGCGCACCGCGGCCGCCAGCATGGCCAGCACGGTGGCGTCGTCCGGGCCCGGCTCGGCCAGTTGCAGGGACGGGACCGAGCGGCGCTGGTCCAGCGCTTGCAGGAAGCAGGAATCGGACATGGGACATTCGCGGGAAAGACGGCCATGGATTATAGACGCCGGGGTGCGGACGCCCCGCCGGCCACGGGCAGGACGAATCTGAGTACTCCGTCGGCGGCGCCTGCTGGCGGATTTCTCGCCAATTCACAGCGGTACGCTTAGCATGGCGCGACATGTCGGGTTGCCGGTGGCGAGGTACAAAGTGCGGACTGCATCACTGGCCCTGTTCAGCTTCTCCCCCTACCATGCGTGGGCGGAGACCGGGGGGCTGTCCGCTTTCTTCCATACGATCCTTACAGGAGCAGCGCCTGCGAAGGTGCGGAGCCACTGCGCATGATGTCCCAGCCGCATCTTCCAGAGCGCCCCGGCCATAATCCGGACCTGCTGTCGCTGGCGCGCGAAGCCGCGCTGCCGCCGTTGTCGGCCACCTTCGCGCGCGTACTGGCCGGGTTCGACGATGCCCTGTTCGACCGTGCCGAGACCGCGGGCGCATCGCAGCTGGTCTTCCTCGACGGCATGCGCGAGCTGCGCCGGCGCCGCGACGACATCACCGCGCGCTTCGGCGCCCACCTGCGACAGGCGTGGGCCGCGCTCGAGGCCGCCGCGCCGCTGTCGGCCGAGGCCGCACTGGCGCAGGCCGGGCAGGGCGAGACCGGGCTGAGCCTGGTATCCGAGCACGACCTGGAGTCGCGCCTGGCGGTGCGCAATTTCGCCGCGGTGGTATTGCGCGAATGGAAGCCGGTGCTGGCACGGCTGGATCGCCGCCTGGCCTGGATCAGCGGCGTGGACGGGCTCGACATCGACCTCAACCCGATCGGCCCGGAACACATCGGCGTGGCGGTGCACGAGGCGTTCGGCGTGTGCGACCTGGCCGCCGAGGTGCGGCTGGTGCTGATCAAGCTGTGCGAACGCGAGTTCGCCGTGCAGGTGGGGCGCATCTACCGCGATGTCGACGAGCGCCTGGCGCAGGCCGGGGTGATGCCGGCCATCTCGCAGCCGCCACCGCAGCGACCTGCCGCCGCGCCGCGCCCGGCTCGGCCGGCGGAAGCCGATGCCGGCATGGCGCATGGCGACGACGAGGACCTGTCCGATCCGCAGCATGCCCCGGCCTGGGCGCGACGCTTCACCGAGCGCTGGGCCCGGCACCGCAGCGAACTGCAGGCCGGCAATCCGGGAGGCTATGACGGCAACCCGTCGGCGAGCGGCCAGAACATGATCCTGGAGGCGCTGCACGAACTGCTGGCGCAGACCCGCCATGTGCGCGAGGACGCCACTGCCGCAGCGCAGGTGGCGGTCGGCCAGCAACGTCCGCTCAGCCAGCACGAAATGATGTCGGTGCTCTCGCTGCTGCAGGCCACGCCCACGGCGACCCTGCGCGCGGCGGTGGGCGACCAGAGCGAGTCGCTGGCGCAACGGCTCAAGAACGAAGTGATTTCCGGCGCCACCCGCCTCGGCGTCGATCCGGGGCAGGCGCGGCTGGACCCGCAGGACGAGGACGCCATCGACCTGGTCGGCATGCTGTTCGACGTGATGCTGGACGAGCGCGAGCTGGAAGGCCGCTCGCGCGAACTGATCGGCCGCCTGGTGGTGCCCTTCGTCAAGGTCGCGCTGCTGGACCGGCGCATGTTCGTGCAGAAGACCCACCCGGCGCGGCGCCTGCTCAACTCGCTGGCCGAGGCCTGCGAGGGCAACGCCGGCGAAAGCCAGGCCGAGCGCGCGCTGATGGGCAAGGTCGAGGAGATCATCGACCGGCTGATCGCCGAGTTCAACGAGAACCTGGCGATCTTCCTGACCCTGGAAGAGGAGTTCCGCGAGTTCCTTGCCCAGCATCGGCGCCGCATCGAGATCGCCGAGCGCCGCGCGACCGAGACCCAGCGCGGCCAGGAGAAGCTGGAGCTGGCCCGCGGCCGTGCCCTGGCCGAACTGGAGCGGCGGCTGCAGGGCGCGCCGCTGCCGGCGGCGATCGAAGGCTTCCTGCGCCAGCCCTGGAACCACCACCTGACCATGAGCCTGCTGCGCGAAGGCGACGACGGCGAGTCGGTCGGCGAAGCGCTGGCAGTGGCCGACGTGTTGCTCGAGGAAGTGGCCGAGGCGCGCCGGCACGTGGTCGGCAAGCCGTGGCTGCAGTCCATCCAGCCGGGCCTGCGCAAGGTGTTCGCCAGCGTCGGCCTGCATGGCGAGGGCAGTGTCGGCGCGATCGACGCGCTGCACGACACGCTGCAGGCCATCGCCGAGGCGCGCCCGGAGCTGGAACGGGCGCTGCCGGAGCTGCCGCAGGTCAGCCTGCCGACGCCGCCGGCGCAGGAATCGGCGGCGCTGGACCTGGGCGCCGAGGCGCGCCCGGAGAGCGTCGACCATGCCGATGCCGCCCGCTACCGCGCCATGGACATCGGTACCTGGCTGGATTTCATCGACAAGGACGGCAAGGTGCAGGCCGGCAAGCTGTCCTGGGTCAGCCCGATTTCCTCGCGCCTGCTGTTCGTCAACCGCCGTGGCATCCGTTTCTGCGTGGCCTCGCCGGAGGAGCTGGTGGTGATGGAGCGGCTCGGCCGCCTGCGCCCGCACGTCGACGACGGCGCGTTCGACAGCGCCATGCAGGGCGTGATCGACCGGCTCGACCCGCAGACGTCCACGGTGCACTGAGGACCGACCTGCTTTGCTACGATCCCCGGCGTATTCCACTGCGCATCGGGGACGGGCATGGCCGTTGAGGTACGGGTGTTGAAGGAAGCCGCGGCGGGCGAGCGGCGCGTGGCTGCCACGCCGGAGACGGTGAAGAAGCTGCTGGCGGCCGGGGCCAGGGTGCAGGTGCAGGCCGGTGCCGGCCTTGCGGCCGGGTTCACCGACCAGGCCTACCGCGATGCCGGCGCGCAGATCGACGATGCCGTGGACGCTGCCGACCTGGTGCTGTGCGTGCAGGCGCCACCGCCGGAGCTGGTCGCGCGGTTCAAGCCCGGTGCGGTGCTGGTGGGCGCGCTGCACCCGCAGGCGGACGCGGCCCGTGCCGCCGCGCTGCAGGCGCGGCAACTGGTGACCTTCCCGCTGGAGCGGCTGCCGCGCACCACCCGCGCGCAGGCCATGGACGTACTCAGCTCGCAGGCCGGCATGGCCGGCTACAAGGCCACCCTGATCGCCGCGCAGCTGGCGCCACGCTTCTTCCCGATGCTGACCACCGCTGCCGGCACCATCCGCCCGTCGAAGGTGCTGGTGGTTGGCGCCGGCGTGGCCGGCCTGCAGGCGATCGCCACCGCCAAGCGCCTGGGCGCGCAGGTGGAGGGCTTCGACGTGCGCCCGGAGACCCGCGAACAGATCGAGTCGCTGGGTGGCAGGTTCCTCGACCTGGGAGTCAGTGCCGCCGGCGAGGGCGGGTATGCGCGCCAGCTCACCGACGCCGAGCGCGCCGAGCAGCAGCGGCGCCTGGCCGAGCACCTGAAGGGCGTGGACGTGGTGATCTGCACCGCCGCGGTGCCCGGCCGCCCGGCGCCGAAGATCGTGACCGCGGCGATGGTCGCGGGCATGCGCCCGGGCAGCGTGATCGTCGACCTGGCCGCCGAGACAGGCGGCAACTGCGAAGCGACGCGGCCGGGCGAAACCCTTGACGTCGGCGGGGTGACCGTGGCCGGCCCGCTCGACCTGGCCAGCATGGGGGCCATCCATGCCAGCGAGATGTACGCGCGCAACGTGCTCAACTTCGTGTCGCTGTTCCTCAAGGACGGCGCGCTGGCCTTCGACTGGAACGACGAACTGCTGGCAAAGACGGTGTGGCCGGAGCGCCCGGCTGCGGGGGAGATCCCGCCGGTGTGAAGTTGCATGCCGGGGTGGTGGTCGCGTGGTTGGCGGCAAGCGGCCTGGGTGGTGGGCCTGCCTTCGCCGACGAGCCGTTACGGGTTGCCTGCCGGCACCTGGCTGAAAGCCCGGAAAAATATGCGGGCAGGCATGTGCAGGTGCCGGCCTGTGTCGCGACGGCCATGCACCATGGTGCCTATTTGTATGACTGTGATGATCCGCATGTGCGGATCATTACGCTGGCAGGCCCCCCATGATTCTGGAAGAGCTGTTCGGCACGCGTGACCTGTTGCGGGCGCGGCGGGCGGCGGCCACGGTTTCGGGCGTGTTCGAGTGGCGGCCCCAGGCGCCGCCGCAATGCTGTCTGGACAACCGCGTCCTGCTGCATGCCGAGTCGGTATCCGGGGTGACACGGCTGCCGCCTTTGTCAGATGAATGATGGCACGCGGGTTGGGCTGAACGAGAAAGCCCGGCATTGCCCTGCGGATTTCCACGGTGCCGGGCGCTGTTGCGCTCAGCCCTGTCCGCGCGCTCCATCAAGCACCATGGCATGTCGCGAACCTGTCCGGATGGGAGCGCGCCGGTAACTGCAGGGGCGCCAGCCGTGGTGCTTGCCGCCCCCTTCAATCGGCCGGATTGGCCTCCAGCCACTGCCGGCGCTGCTCCGGCGTCATCCGGTGCCACTGCTCGCGCAGTTCCTGGCGCTGGGCCTTGTCCATGGTGCGCATCTTCGCGAACAGGGCGCGGGCCTCGCGCTGCTGCTGCGGCGACATGTTCTGGAAGCGGTGCATGCCGCGGCGTGCCTGCGAGCGCTGCTCGGGGCTCATCTGCTGCCAGCTGCGGGCATGGTCGTACATCCGCTGGCGGTGTCCGGGCGAGGCGTTCCAGCGGTCGCGCATCGGCGCGATCAGGGTTTCGCGCTGGGCCGGGGTGAGCTGGTCCCATTCGGGAAGGGGCGGTTGCTGGGCGTATGCCGGCGCGGTGCAGACCAGCAGCAGTGACAGCAGGGAAAGACGGATCGTCATGGCTTTCACTCCATCGCCAGGGTGTCCGAACCCAGCCACAGGTACAGCTCGGGGCTTTCGTCGAACAGCAGGGCGTCGTCGGACAGGTCGGCGGCGGCGTCGGCCGCCACGCCGGGCGGCAGTACCGGTGGCGTGCGGTTGAACTGCACCGCCACGGTGACCGCCAGTACCGCCGAGCAGGCGGTGGCCAGCCACCAGCCACGGCGGCGCCATGGCGAGGCGCCGGCGCTGGCCGTGGCCTGCTGGCGGGCCCGGCGCAGGTGCGCCAGCGTGGCCGGGGAAAGCGCGCCTTCGGCATGCTGTTGCAGCTGCCGCAGCGAGTGGTCGAAGTTGTCGTTCCGGGATGTGGGCAGGCGGTTCACCGCGAGACCTCCAGTTGTTTCTGCAATGCGTCGCGCGCACGCGACAGGTGGGTTTTCACCGAACCTTCCGAGCAGCCCATGATCCGTGCCGTGGTCGCCACGTCCAGTTCCTGCAGCACGCGCAGGCTGAACGCCTCGCGCTGGCGTGCCGGCAGCCGCCGCAACGCCTGCACCAGCCGCGCGTACTCCTCGCGCTGCTCGTGCTGCTGTGCCGGGCCGGGGCTGTCGTCGGCCCAGTCGATCGGGCCGTCCCCGTCCTGCGCCGGTGCCCAGAACTTCAGCCGGAAGCCGCGCCGCCGCTGCAGGTCGATGATGCGCCGGCGCAGGATGCTCCAGAACAGCGGCGTCCATTCCTCGGCCGGGTGCTCGCGGTAACCGAGCATCCGCTCCATCGCGTCCTGCACCGCGTCCAGCGCATCGTCGCGCTGGCGCAGGCCGGCCTCGGCGAAGCGGAACGCACGCGGCCCGACGCCAGCCAGGAAGGCGTCCAGCGAGGCGGGGGCGGCAACGGGCGTCAGGGGTGGGCTTGTCACCAGCACAGGGTAGCGTTCCGGCAGGTCCTGACAGCGATAACGCGCGGCCGCCGGATCGGTTGACACGGCAATGGTCGCGCCGGCGTTCATCGCATGGTTATGATGCGGGACGGGCAGTTCCGGCCTCGGAGAGGGCAGCAATGAGCGACGGGTTCGTGGCGTTGTACATCTTCATGCTGGCGGCGATCGCCGGCCACGTGATCATCTCGCGGGTGCCGGTGATCCTGCACACGCCGTTGATGTCCGGTTCCAACTTCATCCACGGCATCGTGCTGATCGGGGCGATGGTGGTGCTGGGCCATGCCGACACCACCCTGGAGAAGGCCATCGGCTTCATCGCCGTCGCCCTGGGCGCGGGCAACGCGGCCGGCGGCTACGTGGTCACCGAACGCATGCTGGAGATGTTCAAGAGCTCCAGGAAGCCGCAAGGGCAGGACAAATGAGCGCACCGGCAGCCCCGGCAGCGGCGCGGCGGATCGAGGTGCGGCAGCTGTTCCAGTGGCTCAGCTACCTGCAGTATCCGGCCCTGCTGGTCGCATTCGGCTATGCCGCGCTACCCCTGTTCAGGGGCATGGATGGCCTGCTCGATGCGCTCAACAACGCCCTGCTTTACGCCGGCGTCGGCATCGGCATGTCTTCGCTGCAGGACCCGACCCGGACCCAGAACCGGATCTCGCGCAGGGTCTGGGAGGACCCGCGCAAGGGTGGTTGGATGCTCTGGCTGCTGACCGCCGAGGCGCTGCTGCCGATCGTGCTGGGGCTGGTGGGCGCGGCGCTGGCCGACACGGCGGCGTTGTCGCAGCTGTCGCTGGGCCTGGTGGCGTTCGGGATGGGCATGATCGGACTGCTGAAGACGGCGATCGAGATGCGCGAGCACCATCGCCGCGACCGCCACGCCGGCATCGCGCAAACCACGGTTCTGGAGGGAGCGGCATGAGCATGACGTTGCTGGTGAAGGCGAGCTACCTGGTGGCCGCCACCTTGTTCCTGCTGGGCCTGCAGCGCATGGCCTCGCCCAGGACCGCGCGCAGCGGCATCCACTGGGCGGGCGCGGGCATGCTGATCGCCACCGTGGCCACGTTCTTCCTGCCGGGACTGCACAACATCGCGCTGATCCTGGTGGCGCTGGCGCTGGGCACCGGCCTGGCCTGGGTGTCGGCAAAGAAGGTCGCCATCACCGACATGCCGCAGATGGTGGCGCTGTACAACGGCATGGGCGGCGGCTCGGCCGCGGCCATCGGTGCGGTGGAACTGCTGCGCTTTGCCGACGTTGCCGGTCGCGACACCAGCCACTGGAGCGCCGAAGCCATTGCCGCGCTCGCGGCGCGGCAGCCGTCGACCACGGTACTGGCGCTGGCGGTCATCGGTTCGGCCATCGGCGCGGTGTCGCTGTCCGGTTCGGTCATCGCCTGGGCCAAGCTCGACGGGCGCCTGGACAAGCGCGTCACCTTCCCCGGGCAGCAGGTGTTCAACCTGCTGGTGGCCGTGGCGATGGTGGCGCTGGGGGTGTGGGCGGCGTTGAGCCTGCAGCCGCTGGCGATCATCGCCTTCTTCGTGGCGGCGCTGGCGCTGGGCGTGCTGATGACCCTGCCCATCGGCGGCGCCGACATGCCGGTGGTGATCTCGCTGTACAACGCCTTCACCGGCCTGGCGGTGTCGTTCGAAGGCTACGTGCTGGGCAACGAGGCGCTGATCATCGCCGGCATGATGGTCGGCGCGGCCGGCATCCTGCTGACGCGGCTGATGGCCAAGGCGATGAACCGGCCGATCAGCGGCGTGCTGTTCTCCCATTTCGGCGGCGGCGGGCAGGGTGCGGCGGAAATCAGCGGCAGCCAGAAGCCGATCGAGGCCGCCGACGTGGCCGCGATGATGGCCTTCGCCGAGCGGGTGGTGATCGTGCCCGGCTACGGCATGGCCGTGGCGCAGGCCCAGCACAAGATCTGGGAGCTGGCGCAGCGGCTGATCGAGCGCGGGGTGAAGGTGAAGTTCGCCATCCACCCGGTCGCCGGGCGCATGCCCGGGCACATGAACGTGCTGCTGGCCGAGGCCGGCGTGCCCTACGACCTGATCGCCGACATGGACGACATCAACCCGGAGTTCGCCACCACCGACGTATCGCTGGTGATCGGCGCCAACGACGTGGTCAACCCGGTGGCGAAGACCGACCCGTCCAGCCCGATCTACGGCATGCCGATCCTGGACGTGGTCAATTCCAGGAACACCATCGTCATCAAGCGCGGCAAGGGCACCGGCTTCGCCGGCATCGAGAACGCGCTGTTCTACGCCGACAACACCCGCATGCTGTATGGCGACGGTGCCGAGGCGGCGAGCGCGCTGGTCAGCGAGCTGAAGGCGCTGGACGGCGGGCACTGAGCGCAACGCGGGCGTCGTCGCCCGCCCTGCGCGTCACCGCGCCAGCCACCACGCCACCGCCAGCCCGGCCAGCAGCCACAGGATCTCGGCGGTGCCGTTGGCCAGCCCGATCAGGGTCCAGGCCAGGTGCGGGCCCAGGCGCAGCGCCGATTCCCACGGCGCCAGGCCCATCGGGCCGCCGATGTAGGCCGCGGCGATGCCCCAGTTGGCGGCCAGCGCGATCAGCAGCGTGGCCAGCATCGCCACGGCGATCCGGGTCCTGCCACCGGCCAGCGTGCCCAGGCGCAGCATCCATGCCGCCTCCGCCGCCGCGGCGATCGCCATCCACCCGGCCTGCGAGCCGGTGGCCAGCGCGACCATCAGCCAGGCGATGGCCAGGGTGATGCTTCCCAGCAGCAACAGCAGGGGCCAGAGCCAATGCTGGGGGCGGCTGGCCGGGGGTGGGGCAGGTGGCATGGGCATTCCCGAAAAGGTCAAGCAGCATAGCCTTTCAGCGGCCGGCGCGCCCAGTCGGCTAAAATGGCCTTCTTGCGGGTAGCGTCCGCGTCCCCATATCGATCCACATGTACTCCCGCAGCAGCGAACCCGTCCATTTCGAACGCGATTGCCCGGCCGTCATGGTGCCCCAGGGCGACAGCGTGACCCTGCCTGCCGGCAGCTACGGCTATATCACCCAGGCACTGGGTGGCAGCTATACCGTGTTCGTCGAAGGCAACCTGTTCCGCATCGCCGGCAAGGACGGCGACGCCATCGGCAAGGAGCCGCCGCCCGGGCTGGAGCTGCCCGAGGGCGCCGGCGACGAGGACGTGGAAAAACTGGTCTGGGAGCAGCTGCGTACCTGCTTCGACCCGGAAATCCCGTTCAACATCGTCGATCTCGGACTCATCTATGAGGTCGACATCAAGCACCTGGACGATGGCCGGCGCGAAGTGGACGTGCGCATGACCCTGACCGCGCCCGGCTGCGGCATGGGCGAGATCCTGGTCGACGACGTGCGCAGCAAGCTGGAAATGATCCCGACCGTGGCCGCCGCCGACGTCGAGCTGGTGTTCGACCCGCCGTGGGGCAAGCACATGATGTCCGAGGCGGCACGGCTCGAAACGGGCATGCTGTAAGGTGTGCAACGCGCTGGCCCGGGTGCGGGCCGGCTTCAAAACCCGCAATCTGGAAGGAAACATCCGGTGTCCCAGTCTCTGAGCTTCCACGTCACCCGTTCGGACCACCCGCGCAGCGCCGCCGAGCGCGCCAAGATCCTGGAGAAGCCGGGTTTCGGCCTGCACTTCACCGACCACATGGTGGCCGTGCGCTGGGACAAGGACACCGGCTGGCATGACGCGGCGGTGATGCCGTATGGCCCGATCGCGCTGGACCCGGCCGCCGCCGTGCTGCACTACGGCCAGGAGATCTTCGAGGGCATCAAGGCCTACCGCCACGCCGACGGCTCGGTGTGGACCTTCCGCCCGGAGGCCAATGGCCGCCGCCTGCAGCGTTCGGCCGCGCGCCTGGCGCTGCCCGAGCTGCCGGTGGAGATCTTCGTCGAATCGCTGAAGCAGATGATCGCGGTGGACAAGGACTGGGTGTCCGACGCCGACGAGGCCAGCCTGTACTTCCGTCCGTTCATGATCGGCGACGAGGCGTTCCTCGGCGTGCGCGGCGCGCACAAGGCCAGCTACTACGTGATCGCCAGCCCGGCCGGCCCGTACTTCGCCAAGGGCGTGGCGCCGGTCGCGATCTGGCTGTCCACCGACTACGCGCGTGCGGCCAAGGGCGGCACCGGCGCGGCCAAGTGCGGCGGCAACTATGCCGCGTCGCTGCTGCCGCAGCAGCAGGCGCAGGCGCAGGGCTGCTCGCAGGTGCTGTTCCTCGATCCGGTCGAGGGCAAGTACCTGGAGGAACTGGGCGGCATGAACGTGTTCCTGGTCTACGGCAAGCGCAACACCCTGGTCACCCCGGCGCTGTCGGGCTCGATCCTGGAAGGCATCACCCGCGAATCGATCCTGCAGCTGGCGCGCGACCGTGGCATGACCGTGGAGGAGCGCAAGGTGTCCATCGACGAGTGGAAGCAGGGCGTGGCGTCGGGCGATATCACCGAGGTGTTCGCCTGCGGTACCGCCGCGGTCATCACCCCGATCGGCCAGCTCAAGGGCGAAGGCTTCACGGTCGGCAACCTGGACGCGCCGGCCGGCGAGGTCACCATGTCGCTGCGCAAGGAGCTGACCGACATCCAGTACGGTCGCCTGCCGGACCGCCACGGCTGGCTGGTGCGGCTGGACGCCTGACCCCTGGCCTGTGGGTCGCAACGAAGCCCCGCTCCGGCGGGGCTTCTGCGTTTGCGGGGCACCATGGGCGCGCGCGATGCGGCACCCGTGACGCGGCGGTCGGCGCCGTGGGTGCGCGCGCGCGGCGCAGGGTTACTCGCACAGGTCGGCGCAGCGCGCCTGCAGGAATCCCAGCGCGTCGGCCGGGGCGATGTCCAGCAGCAGGCCGCGCTGGCCGGCGTTGATCCAGATGCGTGCGTGCTGCCGCGCCGCGTTGGCGAACAGCACGCTGGCCGGGCGCTGCTGCGCGAACGGGCTGATGCCCCCGACCCTGTAGCCGCTGCGGCGCTCGGCCTCTGCGATTTCCATCATCTGCGCATGCTTGCCGTCGCAGGCGGCGGCAAGCTTCTTCAGCGACAGCCGCTGGTCGCACGGGATCACCGCGACCACCGGCTGCTTGTCCACCCATGCCATCAGCGTCTTGAACACCCGCGCCGGGTCGATGCCCAGCGCCTGCGCGGCGGCCATGCCCTTGCTGTCCACCTCGGCGGCGTAGTCGTAGGCATGCAGCCCGTGGCCGACCCCGGCCTTGTCCAGCGCGGCGGTGGCGCGGGTGCCGCGGGCCACCTCAGAGCGACTCGAAGCGGTTGGCCTCGACGTTCTTGCGCACCTTGTCCGGATTCCACACGCGGCCGTTCATGGCGATGTAGACGCCCTCGGGCAGCGACTGCACCGCGCCGATCGCACAGCCGATGTTGAACTCGGCGTCCGAGCCGCGGAAGCGTGCCGGGCTGAGCGCGCCGGTCATCACGATGGTCTTGCCGGGGATGGTCTTGAGCACCTTGCCGGTGGCCACCATGGAATCGGTGCCGTGGGTGACCAGCACGTGGCGGGTGGGCTGCGCGGCGATCGTGGCGCGGATCAGTTCGCGGTCCTCATCGGTGATGTGCAGCGAATCCTTGCGCAGGATCGGGATCACGTTGAAGCGGAAGGTCACGCCCAGTTCGCGCAGGATCATGCCGATCTGCGGGTCGCCGATCTGGTAGTCGGACTTGTCGTCGAAATAGATCTTGTCGATCGTGCCACCGGTGGTGACGATCAGGAGCTCTTCCATCATGGCGCTGGGTCCAAACGGTGATGGTGCAATGATAAACGGCGGTGCGCGGCGGCGCAGGCGCGGGCGGTGCCGCGCATGCGCCGGGCAGCGCCAGCGGTTACGTGGACTTCCTGCCGAAGCGCGCGCGCAGGCCCGGCAGGCTCGCCAGGGCGATCACCAGCAGCGACAGCGCGATCTCCACCCAGGCCAGCAGCGCGGTTTCCGGGTGGCTCCAGGCGCTCATCACGCCATGGCTGAACCAGCCCAGCGCGCATACGCCCGACCAGAACGGCGCCAGCCGCCAGCCCAGGCGCAGGGCGATGGCCAGCAGCAGCGGCGGCCCGGTGAACACCAGCTGCGTCGCCAGCCAGTGCTTGTCGTGCAGGAACCACCAGGTGTAGAGCGCGGCCAGCGCGATCAGCGCCAGCAGCAGGGTCGGGTGCCGTCGCGTCGCCGTGCTCATCGCGCCAGCCTCCGCGCGATGTCGGCCACGCGCCGGCCCAGCACGCGCGCCAGGTGCGCTTCGTCGTCGCTGGGCTGGGGGTCGTCCTGGGCGCCGGCCACGTGGCTGGCGCCATAGGGCGTGCCGCCGCCGGTGGTGTGGCTCAGCGCCGGTTCGGTGAACGGGATGCCGACGATCAGGCAACCGTGGTGCAGCAGCGGCAACTGCATCGACAGCAGGGTCGATTCCTGCCCGCCATGCATCGACGCGGTGGAGGTGAACACCGCCGCCGGCTTGCCGGACAGGGTGCCGTTGACCCACTGCGCGCCGAGCCCGTCGAGGAAATGCTTGACCGGGGCGGCCATGTTGCCGAAGCGGGTCGGGCTGCCGAGCACGATGCCGTCGCACTGCTCCAGGTCGGCGACCTCGACATAGGGCGCGCCATCCTCGGGCACCGGCGGGGCGCTGGTCTGGGTGACCGCGGCGACCGGTGGCACCGTGCGCAGGCGCGCGCTCATGCCCGGCACCTCGCCGATGCCGCGGGCGATCTGCCGCGCCAACCGCGCCACCGAGCCGCCGCGGCTGTAGTACAGCACCAGGATTTCCGCCATCGCACCATCCACTCATCACACGGGAGGCGGCAGTATCGGCGATGCGGGCCGCGCTTTGCATCGGGTACCCTTGCCGGATGGAACCCTTGGATTCGCTCAATCTATGGATGGAACGGGTCCGTGATAGCGGGCGCCGGGCCAGTTTCGCCCGTTTCCTGTGGCACCGTTTCCTCGACGACCGCTTGTTCGAGGCGGCGGGCGCGCTGGCCTACACCACCGTGTTCGCGCTGGTGCCGCTGGCGATCGTGGTGTTCGGGGTGCTGTCGGCGTTCCCGATGTTCGACCGCTGGAGCGAGGCGCTCAGCGACTACGTGTTCTCCAACTTCGTGCCCTCGGCCGCGCGCGCGGCGGAAGGCTACCTGCGGCAGTTCTCGGCCAGCGTCGGCCAGCTCACCGCGGCCGGCTTCATCGCGCTGGTGGCGTCGCTGCTGATCACCCTCAACAGCATCGAACAGATCTTCAACCGCATCTGGCGGGTGGCCTCGGCGCGGCCGCGGCTGACCCGTTTCCTGGTGTACTGGACCGTGCTGACCCTGGGCGCGATGCTGGCCGCCGCTTCGCTGGCGGTGTCGGCCAAGGTGTTCGCGCTGCCCCTGTTCGGTACCGTCGAGGGCCGCTGGCTGGCCGACCTGGCGCTGCGCCTGGCGCCGGTGCTGATCGAATTCGCCTGCGTGATGCTGGTCTACCGGGTGGTGCCGCACCACGTCGTGAAGTGGCGCCACGCCATTCCAGGCGCCCTGCTGGCGGTGGTGATGCTGGAGCTGGTCAAGTGGGGCATGGGCCTGTACCTGGGCAGCTTCCAGTCCTACCAGAAGCTGTACGGCACGGTGGCCTTCGTGCCGATCCTGCTGCTGTGGATCTACCTGGGATGGGTGTCGGTGCTGCTCGGCGCCTCGCTGGCGTCGTCGATCGCCGCGTTCCGCTACCAGCCGGTCGCGCTGCGCCTGCCGCAGGGCTGCGAGCTGTATGGCCTGCTGCGCCTGCTCGGGCGCTTCCGCGAGGCGCGCGAACAGGGGCGCGGGCTGGACGAAGAACAACTGCTGGCGCTGGAGCCGATGCTCACCGATTCGCTGCTGCAGGAACTGCTGTGCCAGATGGAGGCGATCAACCTGCTGCGGCGCGATGAACGCGGGCAGTGGCTGCTGGCGCGCGACCTGGACAGCATCACCCTGCGCGAGCTGTACGAGAGCTCGCAGCTGCGCATTCCGATCGCCGAGGAATACCTGCCGTTCCGCGAGGACGCGCTGGGCCAGGCGGCCTGCCGCGCGCTGGACGAACTGCGCGTGCCGCTGCGCGAGCTGCTCAAGCGCCGCGTAGGCGACATCTATGCCATTACCGGAGACGAACGATGACCCCCCGATTGCTGCCCTTCGCGCTGCTGGTGCTGGCACTGGCCGGCTGCAGCGCGCCCGACGCCGACGCGCCCGCCACCGTCGCCGGGACCCCGCCCCCGCCCGCGGCCGTGCCTGCGTCGAATCCGGCCGAGGCGCCTGCCGCCGGCGCCAACCCGGGCGTGGTGGCGGAGACCGCGGCCATGCCGCAGCTGCAGGCCAGGACCGTGGCCGGGGAGGACTACGACCTGGCCGGCCATCGCGGGAAATGGGTGGTGGTCAATTTCTGGGCGACCTGGTGCGGGCCATGCCTGCAGGAAATGCCGGAACTGTCGGCACTGCACGCCATGCGCGACAACGTCGAGGTGGTCGGCCTGGCCTACGAGGACATCGAGCCGGACGACATGCGTGCCTTCCTGGAAAAGCATCCCGTGGCCTATCCGATCGTCATCCTCGACCCGTACGACCCGCCGAAGGACTTCGCCACCCCGCGCGGCCTGCCGATGACCTACCTGATCGGGCCCGATGGCAAGGTCGCCCACCAGTTCCTCGGCCCGGTCGATGCCGGCAAGATCGAGCAGGCGATCGTCGCGGCCGGCGGCAAGGTGGGCTGATCGCGGCGGCGCCCGCCCCGGTCCATTGGCGAGGGGCCATCGGCAAGGGCGCCGCTCCGCGCGGGGGGCGCTCAGTCGGGTGCGAACGGCGGCACTGGCTTCACCATGCCGTACTTTTCCTTCTTCGGCGCGTCCGGCAAGGGCGGCAGGTCGATCAGCGCCTCGTCCAGGCGAGTTTCCGGCAGGCGGTCGAGCAGGTCGCGGATCAGGGTCAGGCGGCCGCGCTTCTGGTCGTTGAAATCCACCAGCGTCCACGGTGCATGGTGGCTGTGGGTCGCCTCCAGCATGGCCTCGCGCGCATGGGTGTAAGCGGCGTATTCCACGCGTGACCTGAGGTCGACCGGCGACAGCTTCCAGCCCTTGAGCGGATTCTGGCGGCGCTCGGCGAAGCGCTTTTCCTGCTGCTCCTGGTCCACGCACAGCCAGTACTTGAACAGCAGGATGCCGTCATCCACCAGCAGCCGCTCGAACACCGGCGCCTGGGCCAGGAACGCGTGGTACTGGGCGTCGGTGCAGAACCCCATCACCTTTTCCACGCCGGCGCGGTTGTACCAGCTGCGGTCCATCAGCACGATCTCGCCGGCTGCCGGCAGGTGTGCGACATGGCGCTGGAAGTACCACTGCGTGCACTCGCGGTCGGTCGGCTTGGGCAGGGCGACGACGCGGCACTGGCGGGGATTCAGGTGGCGGGCGATGTCCTGGATGGCGCCGCCCTTGCCGGCCGTATCGCGGCCCTCGAACAGCACCAGCAGGCGCTGGCCCGAGTGCTGGACCCAGCGCGCCATCGCGGTCAGTTCCAGTTGCATGGGCTCCAGCAACTGCTCGTACTGTTTGCGCTTGAGCTTGTCCATGGCGGTTTCCCTGTCCGGAAGCACGAGCCTAGCGCAGCCGGGGAGCCGGGAACCAGCCACGCGCGGCGCCGTCGCCGCAGCGGCGGGTTGCCGGACCGCCGGCGCAGTGCCCGGCGCCTTCCCGGCCGCAGCCTGGCTTTTACCCGGGCTGCGGTTTTCATGTAGTTTTGCCTGAGCGTCGGGCGCGGTGCCCGGCAATGGATCAGGAGCGGTGCGATGGGGCTTGTCCAGGCAGCAAAGGGTGCGATCGGCGGCGTGCTCGCCGACCAGTGGAAGGACTTCTTCACGGTGCCGGACGGCCTGCCGGCCACGGCGGCGCTGTTCGCCGCGGTACCGCGCGGGACCAACGCCGGCCGCGGGTCCAACACCAGCGCCTCGTCCAACATCATCAGCAACGGCTCGAAGATCGTCGTGCCCGAGGGCTACGGCCTGCTGTTGTTCCAGGACGGCGCCATCACCGGTTTCGTCGCCGAGCCGGGTGGCTACGAGTGGCGTTCGGACGATCCGAACTCGCAGTCGATCTTCGCCGGCGACGGCCTGGTCAGCACCTTCATCCGGCAGAGCTGGGAGCGCTTCAAGTTCGGCGGCCAGCCGGGCGCGCAGCAGGCGGCGTTCTTCGTCTCGCTCAAGGAGCTGCCGGACAACCGCTTCGGCACCCAGTCCGAGATCTACTGGGACGACGGTTTCCTCAACACCCAGGTCGGCGCGGTCACGCGCGGCACGTACACGCTGAAGATCGTCGACCCGATCCTGTTCGTGAAGAACTTCGTGCCGGCCAGCTACCTGCGCCCCGGCCAGGTGTTCGATTTCACCGACCTGGACAACGCCGCCGCCAGCCAGCTGTTCAACGAAGTGGTCGGCTCGCTCGCCCCGGCGTTCAGCCTGTACACGAACGACCCGGCCAAGGGCAACCGCATCACCAGGATCCAGCAGGACTCGGTCGGCTTCGCCAGGAGCCTGTCCGATGCGGTCGAGCAGGCCTACCAGTGGAAGTCCGATCGCGGCCTGGCCATCGTCAAGACCGCCATCGTCTCGATCGAGTACGACGCCAACACCCGCGAACTGCTCAAGACCGTGCAGCGCGCCGACGCGCTGTCCGGCGCGCGCGGCAATTCCAACCTGCAGGCCAGTGTCGCCCAGGGCATCCAGTCCGCCGGCGAGAACGGCGGTGCGGCCGGCCTGGTCGGCGTGGGCATGGCCTCGGGCATGTTCGGCGTCGGCGGCATGCAGCAGCCGGTGGCGGCGGCCGCGGACGACCCGGTGGCCAAGCTGAAGAAGGCCAAGGAAATGCTGGACCTGGGGCTGATCACCCAGGCCGACTACGACGCGCTGAAAGCCAAGGCGCTGGGCCTGTAACCAGCGGGACGCACGACCTCCATGTCCGATCCCCGAAACGGCCCGCCGCCACTGCCCGGATCCGCCCCACCTCCGCCGCCCGTGCCCGCGGCGGTGCTGGACGGGCCGGGTTCGCCGCGCGATGTCCCGCCTCCGCCCGGCAGTTTCCCGCTGGAGACCGCCGATCTGCCCGAGGCCATCCGCGACGAGATCCAGGCGCCCGACCCGGTCGCCCTCGACACCTCGGCCACCGAGCTGAAGGACGGCCTCAACCGCTGCCCGAAATGCGGTGCCACCGACATCCGCCCGCGGGCCGGCAGCGACGTGCTGGTGTGCCTGTACTGCCGCCACGAATGGCATGGCGCGCGGGTGGAAGAGGCGTTCGGGCTGGGCGAGGCCATCGACCAGCTGCGCGGCACGGTCATCGCCTCCGGCGCGCGCGACATCGATGCCGATACCTCCAGCCTGATGAGCTTCAAGTGCAGCGGCTGCGGCGCCGAGGTCACGGTCAACACCGAAAGCACCATGACCGCGCGCTGCCACTGGTGCCGGCATGTGTTCGGGGTCAACGAGCAGGTCGCCAACGGCGCGGTGCCCGACGCGGTGCTGCCGTTCCACATAAGGAAGGACGACGCGGTCGCGCGCATCCGCCAGTTCGTGGACAAGCGCCGCCTGTTCGCGCTCAAGGCGTTCAAGGAGCAGTTCACCCCGGAGAACGTGGTCGGCGTCTACCTGCCGTACATGATCGTCGACGGCAATGCCAGCGCGGCGGTGGCCGGCAGGGGCGAGATCAAGACCCGCGAATACACCCGCGGCAACGAAAAGAACCGGCAGACCTACTACGACGCCGACGTGTACCAGGTGGAGCGGCAGGTGGAGTTCACCGTCGACGACCTGCCGCTGGAGTCGTCGGCCGGGCGCGGCAACCTCGATACCCGCGCCAACACCAACAACATCATCAACGCCATCCTGCCGTTCGACACCAAGAACGCGCTGAAGTGGAATGCCTCCTACCTGGCCGGCTACACCTCGGAAAAGCGCGATCTCGACGTCGAGAAGCTGCGCCCGCGGCTGGAGGACCAGCTGCTGTCGATCGCCCGCTCGCAGGTGCATCGCTCGGTATCGCGCTACGACCGCGGCGTGCGCTGGGAGCAGGAGCAGCTGGAAGTCCACGGCACCCGCTGGGTGTCGATGTACCTGCCGGTGTGGCTGTACTCCTACCACCAGCCCGGCAGCAACGGCGGCATGCTGCACTACATCGCGGTCAACGGCCGCACCGGCGAGACCATGGGCAGCGTGCCGGTGCAACAGTGGAAACTGCTGCTGGCCGCGCTCACCGCCGGCACGGTCATCGAAGCCCTCGCAATCGCATTCCTGGTGGCTGCCTCATGAGCGAAGACAGTGGACTCTGGTTGCTGGCCGCGGGCCCGGCCGGCGCGGCAGCGCTGTACTGGGCGCTGTACCGGTACTACCGCAATACCGACAAGTCGCATGGCTTCGAGCACGAGACCGAGATCGTGGCCAAGCCGGTGACCGGCTCGGACCGCAAGGTCGGCGAGGTGAAGGGCACCCAGCAGCGCCGCATCGACGGCGACAACGTGGGCGACTACCGGCGACGGGTCACGCGCCTGCGCTAGTGCTGGCCGGCGTGCGCCTGGCGGCCCGCCAGGTCCTGCACCAGGGCGGCGAAGTCCCGGGCGAAGCCGGCCATGTCGAACACGCCCGCCGTGTCGCGGGCGCTGGCCAGCCGCGCCCGCAGCGCGGCCCGTGCGGCCGGGTCGTTGCCGAGCCGGACCGCTGTGGCGATGAAGGCCGCATCGTCGGCGACGTTCATCTCGTCCAGCCCGAGGTGGTGGTTGAGGCTGCCGGCCACGCGCGCGGCGAAGCTGCGGCCGGGCGTGGTCAGCACCGGGCAACCGGCCCACAGCGCATCCGAGGCGGTGGTGTGGGCGTTGTAGGGATGGGTGTCGAGGAACAGGTCGGCATGCCGGTAGCGCGCCAGGTACTGCGGGTGCGGCAGCTTGGGCATGAACACCAGGCGCGACGGATCGATGCCCTGCGAACGCGCGACCTCGCGCAGGCGCTCGTCGGCCAGGCCCGGCCCGGACAGCAGCCACAGCACGCTGCCGGGCACGCCACGCAGCACCTCGAGCATGCGCGCGACGCTGCGCGGGTTGAGCTTGTAGCTGTTGTTGAAGCAGCAGAACACCACGCCGCCGCCGTTTCCGTCGCACCCGGGCAGGCCGCATTCGCCGCGCGCCGGTGGCGCCTCGACCACGCGGGTGTTGTCCGAGGGCTGGAACGCGCGTGGCAGCCGCAGCACGGTCTCGCTGAATGCCGGTTCCAGCGCCGGCGGCAACACGAATGCATCGGCCAGCACGTAGTCGATCCATGGCGCGCCCGACGTGCCGGGGTAGGCCAGCCAGTTGACCTGCAGTGGTGCCGGCCGCATCGCCAGCACCTCGGGGGTGCCGCCACCGCCCCAGCCGCGCAGGTCGAACAGGATGTCGATGCCGGTTTCGCGGATGCGCCGGGCGATGGCCGCGTGCGGCATTCCCGCCACCGCGTGCAGCGCATGCGCCGCGGCCTGCAGACGCTGGCGGATGCGGCTGCCGTCGTCGCCGTTGAGTGCGAACAGATGCACCTGCAGCCCGGCGTTGGCGCGCAGCTGCTCGAACAGCGCCACCGTCAGCAGCCCGGTGGGATGGGCGCCGAACCCGTTGGACAGGAAGCCGACCCGCAGCGGCCCTTGTCGACGCGGCCCCGGCGGCGGCAGCCGCGGGGTCGAGGCGGCGATCACCTGCGCGCGCTGGCGGGCGCAGGCCAGTTGCTCGGCGGCGCTGGCGTCCTCGCTGAGGAAGGCGAACGGCTCCACCGCCGGGTTGCCCTGCGCCACCGCGCCGCGGACCTGCTGCGACAACGCCTCCAGCCCGCGCCAGTCGCACAGCCGCCGTTGCCAGTTCAGGCGCTGCGCGGCCACATAGGCTTCGTCCGGAAGCAGCGCATGGGCACGGCGATAGGCATCGGCGGCGGCCTCGGGCTGGCCGGCATCCTCCAGCGCATGGCCCAGCCACAGCGCGATGCCGGGGTGCTGGGGGACCTGTCGCGAGGCGTGGCGCAGCAGGTTGGCGGCCTCCTCGTGGCGGCCCTGCATCCAGCGCGCACGTCCCAGCCGCGCCAGTGCTTCAGGGTGGTCGCGGCGCAGTTGCAGCGCCCGCTGCGCGGCCCGTTCGCCGGCATCCAGGTCGCCTGCGCCCAGCTCGGCGTCGGCCAGCATCACCCAGGCGATGAAGTCGGCGGGCTGGCGCTGCACCGCGGTGCGCAGGTGCTGGCGTTCGTCGTACGGGACATTCATGCGCTGGCTGGACCCTCTTGCGATGTGCCGATTGTGCGGGCGTTGCCGTGCATTTGCCGCGGTGCCGGGCCCGCGGCGACGACGCGCGCGGCTCAGGTGCCTTCGGACAGGCGCGCCAGTTCATCCACCTGGTGCTCGTGCAGCAGGCGGCCGACCAGTGCGTCCAGGTCGCCTTCGATCACGTTCGGCAGGTCGTACAGGGTCAGGCCCTCGACCCGGTGGTCGGTGATCCGGCCTTGCGGGAAGTTGTAGGTGCGGATGCGCTGGCTGCGGTCGCCGCTGCCGACCTGCAGGCGCCGCGACTCGGCCTGCGCGGCCGCCTGGCGGCTGCGCTCGGCGTCGAGCAGCTGCGCCTTGAGCCGCTTCATCGCCTTGTCGCGGTTGGCGTGCTGGCTGCGCTCGGTCTGGCACTCGACCACCACCCCGGTGGGCACGTGGGTGATGCGGATGGCCGATTCGGTCTTGTTGACGTGCTGGCCGCCGGCGCCGGAAGAGCGGAACGTGTCCACCTTCAGGTCCGCCGGGTTGATGACGATGTCTTCCACGTCGTCGGCCTCGGGAATGATCGCCACGGTGGCGGCCGAGGTGTGGATGCGGCCCTGCGACTCGGTGGCCGGCACGCGCTGCACGCGATGGGTGCCCGACTCGAATTTCAGCCTGGAATACGCGCCGCGGCCGACCACGCGCGCCACGACTTCCTTGTAGCCGCCATGCTCGCCGGGGTTGTCCGATTCGATCTCGACCTTCCAGCCCTGGCGTTCGGCATAGCGGGCGTACATCCGGAACAGGTCGCCGGCGAAGATCGCCGCCTCGTCGCCGCCGGTGCCGGCGCGCACTTCCAGGAACAGGTTGCCCTCGTCGCGCGGGTCCCTGGGCACCAGCAGCAGCGCCAGTTCCTCGTCCAGCGCCTGCAGGCGCGCCTGCGCCGCGGCGATCTCCTCGTCGGCCAGCTCGCGCAGTTCGGGATCGGCGCGCATCGCCTCGGCCGCGGCGAGATCCTCGCGGGCGCGGGTTTCGGCGGCCAGTGCGCTGGCGACCGGCTCGAGCTGGGCGAACTCGCGGGAAAAATCGCGGAAGCGCGTGTTGTCGGCGACCACGTCCGGGTCGGCAAGCAGGCGTTCCAGTTCTTCGCGGCGCTCGGCCAGGGCCAGCAGCTTACGGCGCAGGGTCGGCGTCATCGGTCCTCGCAACGGGGTGTCGATACCCGGGCGCGGCCGGGAACAGGCGCTGGGCGGCGCGGGTCAGGTCGGCGTCGCCTTCCAGCGCGGCCTGCCGCAGCGCGGCGGTAGGGGGATGCAGCAGGCGGTTGGTCAGGCCGTGGGCGAGCTGCTCGAGCACCTCGTCGGCGGACTTGCCGTGGGCCAGCTGCTGCCGCGCCTTGTCCAGCAGTTCGGCGCGGGTGGCCTCGCCGAACGCGCGCAGCTGCTTGAGCGGCGCCTGCAGGTGGGTGGCGCGCAGGTTCTCCATGTAGCGCGAGACCTGCAGGTCGATGATGGCCTCGGCTTCGGCGGCGGCTTCGCGGCGGCTGCGGCGGTTTTCCTCGACGGCGCGCTCCATGTCGTCCACTGTGTACAGGTAGGCGTCGGCCAGTTCGCCCACGCCGGGCTCGATGTCGCGCGGCACCGCCAGGTCGAACAGCAGCATCGGCTTGTGCCGGCGCACGCGCAGCGCGGCGGCGACCTGCCGCTGCAGGATCACCGGTTCGCGCGCGGCGGTGGCCGAAAACACCACGTCGGCCTCGGCCAGGTGGCGCTCCAGTTCGGTCAGCGGCAGCGCCACGCCACCGTGGCGGCTGGCCAGGTCCTGCGCGTGGGCGAGGGTGCGGTTGGCGATCAGCAGCCGCTTCACCCGGGACTCGCCCAGGTGTTTGGCGGCCAGTTCGATGGTCTCGCCGGCACCGACCAGCAGCACGGCCGAATCTTCCAGCCGCGCGAACGAATCCTGCGCCAGCCGCACCGCGGTCGAGGCCACCGAAATCGGGTTGGCGCCGACGCGGGTATCGGTACGGGCGCGCTTGGCCACCGAGAACGTCTGCTGGAACAGCCGGTCCAGGTGCTGGCCGATGGCGCCGTTGTCGCGCGCCAGCGCCCAGGCGTCCTTGACCTGGCCCAGGATCTGCGGCTCGCCCAGCACCATCGAGTCCAGCCCGGTGGCAACGCGGAACAGGTGGCGCACCGCGGCGTCGTCGCGGTGCTCGTACAGATAGCCCTGCAGGTCGCCGGCGTGGCTTTCCAGCCAGCGCGACAGGTGCTGGCCGTCCTCGGCCACGGCATACAGTTCGGTGCGGTTGCAGGTGGACAGCAGCACGGCTTCGGCCAGCTGCGGCGACTGCCGCAGCGAGTCCATCGCGCGCGACAGCGCATCGCCGCCGAAGGCCGCGCGTTCGCGCAGTTCCACCGGCGCGGTCTGATGGTTCAGTCCGAGCACCCACAGGGTCATTCTGTTCAGTTGCTTGCGATAAGCTGCTGGCTGTTGATGGCCGCCATTTTACGGCCCGATTGCCGCAGATGCCCATTTCCAGACCAACCCGGCTCACCCGTATAGGCAGCGTTGCGCTGCTGCTCCTGTCGTCGGCCCCCCTGCTGGCGGCCCCGCCGCCGGCGGACACCGGTCAGGCCGCGTCGCTGACGCCGGTGCTGGCGGGGGAGTTTTCCCTGCAGGCGGGCAAGCTGGCCGACGCGGCGCGCTGGTACCTGCAGGCCGCGCGTGAAGACGCCGGCGACGTCGGCCTGGCCGAGCGCGCCACCCGCATTGCCATGCTCGCCGACGACGAGGCCCGCGCCGCCGAGGCGCTGGCGCTGTGGGCGCAGCGTGCCCCCGGCTCGCTGGCGGTGCGCGGCACCCGCGCCTCGCTGGCACTGCGCCAGGGGGATGCCCGGCTGGCCCGCAGGGAACTGCTGGCGGTATTGCGCTCGCGCGAGCCGCAGGCCTGGCGCTACGCGGTACTGGCGCTGGCCACCGGCGGCCGCGATCCGGCGGTGCCGGCGAAGGTGCTGGACGAACTGGTCGACGCCAACGCGATCCCCAACGACCTGGAGGCCTGGCAGGAGTTCGGCCGCCTGGCGTTGCGGATGGAGCGCCCTGAGCTGGCGCGGCGCATGGTCGGCGAGGTGGTCAGGCGCTTCCCCGACGAACCGCGGGTGGCCCTGCTGCATGCCTCGCAGCTCAACCAGGCCGGCAGGAAGGACGAGGCGCTGGCCCTGTTGAAGGGCATCGAGCCCAGGGCTGCCGGCGACGAGGAACTGCGCAACGCGCTGGCCTTCGCCTACGACGCGTTCGGTGAGCCCGGCGCGGCCGAGCGCATGCTCGCGGTCGGCACCCAGGACGTGCAGACCTGGGGCATGCGCGCCTCGCTGCTGGCCAAGCAGAAGGACGACGCCGGGCTGCTGGCGCTGTACCAGGACATCTCGGCCCGGGCCGGCAAGCCCGATCCGGACCAGCGCCTGCTGCTGGGCCGGATCGCCGAATACCTCAAGCGCTACCGCGAAGCGGTGGACTGGTACCACGGCGTACCCGGCGGCCCGCAGCGCAGCGAGGCGCGGCTGCGCGCGGTCAACGCGCTGCACGAACTGGGTGAAAAGGCGCAGGCGGCCGAGGAGGTCCATGCGATCCAGGCCGATGCCTCGGTGGACGACGACGTGCGCCGCGATGCCTATCTGCTGGAAGCCGAGCTGCAGCAGCGCGACGCGCGCAACGATGCCGAGGTCGGCATCCTCACCCGCGGCCTGGCGGCCTATCCGGACGACGGCGCACTGTTGTATGCGCGTGCGCTGGCCTGGGAGCGGCGCGACGACATCCCGCGCGCCGAGGCCGACCTGCGCAAGATCCTGGTGGCCGAGCCGGAGAACGTGGCCGCGCTCAATGCGCTGGGCTACACCCTGGCCGACCGTACCACCCGCTACCAGGAGGCGCTGGAGCTGATCGACCGCGCGCGCGTGGCCGAGCCTGACAACGCGGCCATCGTCGACAGTTATGGCTGGGTCCTGTACCGGCTGGGGCGCACCCAGGAGGCGCTGGTGCAACTGCGGCGGGCGTGGAGCCTGAACAAGGACCCGGAGATCGCCGCGCATGTCGGCGAGGTGCTGTGGATGCTCGGCCAGAAGGACGAGGCGCGCCGCTTCTTCGACGAGGCGCGCAAACTGGAACCGGACAACCGCGCGCTGCAGCGTGCGATCGAGGCGCTTGGCGTATGACGGAAATGCTGTGGCGGTGCATGGCGGTGCTGTTGCTGGCCGGTGTGCTGGCGGGGTGCGGATCCCTGGCGACGCGGCAGGCGTCGCCGTCCACGCCGGTGCATTCGACCACCGAGCCGGCCGTCGAAACGGCGCGACTGGCCGTGCTCGATACCGTGCCGGCATGGTCGTTCCAGGGTCGGGTCGCGATCAGCAAGGGGCGCAACGGCGGCAATGGGCGCATCGACTGGCAGCAGCGCGGCGATGCCTACCAGGTCAGCCTGGCCGCGCCGGTGACGCGGCAGAGCTGGCAGTTGAGCGGCGGTGCCGGGCAGGTGGTGCGGCTTGACGGGCTGGAGGGCGGTCCGCGCAGCGGCGCCGATGCCGGGGAGCTGCTGCTGCAGGCCACCGGCTGGGACATTCCGGTGGCGCAGCTGGCCGCCTGGGTGCGCGGCATGCGCGCCGCGGACGCGGTCGCGCCGGCCTACCAGGGCTACGACATCGCCGGGCTGCCGCGGGTCCTGGAGCAGGACGGCTGGCGGATCGATTATCTGGACTGGTACCCGCAGGACGCCCAGCGGCCGGCCCTGCCGCGTCGCATCGAGGCGGTCAACGGCGACGCCAAGGTGCGGCTGATCGTCGATGAATGGAGCATGGGCGGGCAATGAACACCGTCGTGGACGCGGCCGGCTGGTCGTACTGGCCGGCGCCGGCCAAGCTGAACCTGTTCCTGCGGATCACCGGCCGGCGGCCGGATGGCTACCACGAACTGCAGACCGTGTTCCGCCTGCTGGACTGGGGCGATCGCATCGGCCTGCGCCTGCGCGGCGACGGCCAGGTCCGCCGCGAGGGACACTCCGTTCCCGGCGTTGCCGAGGCCGATGATCTGGTGGTGCGTGCTGCAATTTCCCTTAAAAGTGCGACCAATTGCGCGCAAGGTGTGGATATCAGCGTCGAAAAGCGTATCCCGGCCGGTGGCGGCTTCGGCGGTGGCTCGTCCGACGCGGCGACCGTGCTGGTCGCGCTCAACGCGCTGTGGGGCACCGGCCTGGGCGAGGAGGCGATGGCGGCGCTGGGCCTGGGCCTGGGCGCGGACGTGCCGGTGTTCGTGCGTGGGCGCAATGCCTGGGCCGAAGGCGTCGGCGAACTGCTGCAGCCACTGGACCTGCCGCCGGCCTGGTATCTGCTGGTCGATCCGGGCGTGCACGTGCCCACCGCCGACCTGTTCCGTTCACCGGATTTGACGCGGGATGCCGCGCCCGCGAAAATAGCGGACTTCGCTTCCGGGACCGTCCTCGGGAATGCGTTCGAGCCGGTGCTGCGATGCCGGGAACCCGCCGTCGAAGCGGTGTTCCAGGCGCTTTCGCGCGTCGGCCGGGCACGGCTCACGGGGTCGGGAAGCGGTTGTTTCGTCGAATTCGCCACGCGCGCTGCCGCCGAGCACGCCATGGCGGAATTGCCGGGCCAGCTGCGGGCATGGGTGGTTGCGGGCGCAGCGCGCTCGCCATTGCTCGATGCACTAGAAGCAAAGCAGTGAAGGATTGATGCAGGGGCGTCGCCAAGAGGCCCAAGGCACCAGGTTTTGATCCTGGCATTCGTAGGTTCGAATCCTACCGCCCCTGCCACTGCCCGGGTTTTCCCGTGGCAGCCCGCATGTTCCAGTGCGGGAAAGCAAAGCGCTGGCCGCGGATGCCGGACGCTGTCGTCACAGGATGTTTCCCCGCTCCGCTCTTTCGCCGCCGCCCGAGAAAGCCCACATGCAAGACGCCCAGAACCTGCTGGTTTTTTCCGGCAATGCCAACAAACCCCTTGCGCAGAGCATCTGCAAGGAACTGGGCGTGCAGCCGGGCAAGGCCCTGGTCTCCAAGTTCTCCGACGGTGAAGTGCAGGTCGAGATCCAGGAGAACGTGCGCAAGCAGGACGTGTTCGTGGTGCAGCCGACCTGCGCGCCGAGCGCGGAGAACCTGATGGAGCTGCTGGTGATCATCGACGCGCTCAAGCGCGCGAGCGCCGCCTCCGTCACCGCGGTGGTGCCGTACTTCGGCTACGCCCGCCAGGATCGCCGCATGCGCTCCTCGCGCGTGCCGATCACCGCCAAGGTCGCCGCCAAGATGTTCTCGGCCGTGCATACCGACCAGATCCTCACGGTCGACCTGCATGCCGACCAGATCCAGGGCTTCTTCGACATGCCCGTGGACAACGTGTACGCCTCGCCGCTGCTGCTGGCCGACATCTGGCGCGCCTACGGCACCGACAACCTGATCGTGGTCAGCCCGGACGTGGGCGGCGTGGTGCGCGCCCGTGCGGTGGCCAAGCGCCTGGACGACGCCGACCTGGCGATCATCGACAAGCGCCGGCCGCGCGCCAACGTCGCCACGGTGATGAACATCATCGGTGACGTCGAGGGCAAGACCTGCGTGATGGTCGACGACATCGTCGACACCGCCGGCACCCTGTGCGCCGCCGCCGCCGCGCTGAAGGCGCGCGGTGCGGTCAAGGTCGCCGCGTACTGCACCCACGCCGTGCTCTCGGGCCCGGCGGTGGACAACCTGAACAACTCCCAGCTCGACGAGCTGGTGGTGACCGACACCATCCCGTTGTCCGACGTGGCCCGTGTCTGCACCAAGATCCGCCAGATCAGCGTGGCCGAGATGCTGGCCGAGACGATGCGCCGCATCGCCTTCGGCGAATCGGTCAGCTCGATGTACGTGGATTGAAGAATCCCGGTTCCCGGCGCCGTGCCGGGACCGGCAGCGGCATCCCTGGTCGCGGGGATGCCTTCATCACGCACCGCATGCGGTGCAACAACCAAGAGTAGTCAACAATGGCAAAGTCCCACGAAATCAAAGTCGCCCGTCGCGACGTGCAGGGCAAGGGTGCGAGCCGCCGCCTGCGTCACGCCGGCCTGGTGCCGGGCATCGTCTATGGCGGTGACCGCGAGCCGGCGATGGTCGAGTTCAACCACAACGAAATCTGGCTGGCCCAGCAGAACGAGTGGTTCTACTCCTCGATCATCGACCTGAACCTCGATGGCAGCATCTACAAGGTGCTGCTGCGCGACATGCAGCGCCACCCGTACAAGCAGCTGGTCATGCACCTGGATTTCCAGCGCGTGAACGAGAACGAAGTCCTCAACGCCACCGTGCCGCTGCACTTCATCAACGAGGAGACCTCCCCGGCCGGCAAGACCGCCGACGTGCTGGTCACCCACGAACTGAAGGAAGTGCACATCGCCTGCCTGCCGAAGGACCTGCCGCAGTCGATCGAAGTCGACCTGGCCAGCCTGACCGCCGGCGACATCATCTACCTGTCGCAGCTGAAGCTGCCGGCGGGCGTGGAAATCCCGGCGCTGAAGCTGGGCAAGGACCACGACGATGCCGTGGTCATCGCCAAGGCGCCGAGCGCTGCCGAGGAAGCCGCCGAGTAATCGGCCGGTTGCGTCCGCCCGCAACGGGCGGACGCAGCCAACGGTGGACGCATGACTGGCTTGCGCTTGATCGTCGGTCTGGGCAATCCCGGAACCGAACACGCCCGGACCCGGCACAACGCCGGGTTTCATTTCGTTGAGGCCCTGGCCGAACGGGCGGGCGCGCGCTGGGCGCTCGACGCCAAGCTGTTCGGCGAAGTGGCCAGGGTCGACATCGGCGGCCAGCCGGTATGGCTGCTCAAGCCCGCCACCTTCATGAACCTGTCCGGCAAGTCGGTGACCGCCGCGCAGCGGTTCTGGAAAATCGAACCGGAACAGACCCTGCTCGCGCACGACGAGCTGGACCTGCCGCCGGGCACGGCGCGCCTGAAGTTCGATGGCGGCCACGGTGGCCAGAATGGCCTGCGCGACACCATCCGCCTGCTCGGGCATGGCAGGTTCCACCGCCTGCGCATCGGCATCGGCCATCCCGGCCACAAGGACCGCGTGGTGCCGTGGGTGCTGGGTCGTCCGTCCAGGGACGACGACGTACTGATCGCGCGTGCCATCGACGACGCCATCGACGTGCTGCCGCTGGCGGTCGCCGGCGACTTCAACGAGGCCATGAAGCGCCTGCACACCGGCAAGCCGTGATTGCGGCCTGCGCTTTCGCGGACGACGGTGTCCGTGGAGAGCACAGGCCGGAATCCCGAATCCTGGAGTTTGTTGCATGGGTATCAAATGCGGCATCGTCGGCCTGCCCAACGTCGGCAAGTCGACCCTGTTCAATGCGCTGACCAAGGCGGGCATCGCCGCGGCCAATTTCCCGTTCTGCACGATCGAGCCGAACACCGGCATCGTGCCGGTGCCCGATCCGCGGCTCGAGGCGCTGGCGGCCATCGTCAAGCCGGAGCGGGTGATACCGACCACCATGGAGTTCGTGGACATCGCCGGCCTGGTCGCCGGTGCGTCCAAGGGCGAGGGCCTGGGCAACAAGTTCCTGGCGCACATCCGCGAGACCGACGCCATCGCCCATGTCGTGCGCTGCTTCGAGGACGGCAACGTCATCCATGTCGCCAACAAGGTCGACCCGATCGCCGACATCGAAACCATCGATACCGAGCTGGCGCTGGCCGACCTGGAGTCGGTGCTGAAGGCGCTGGATCGCGCCAACCGCGCGGCCAAGGCCAACGACAAGGACGCGCTGGCGCGCAAGCCGGTGCTCGAGAAGCTCGCCGCGGTGCTCGACCAGGGCCGCTCGGCGCGCTCGGCCGGGCTCGATGCGGAAGAGAAGGCGCTGGTCCGCGACATGTTCCTGATCACGCTCAAGCCGCTGATGTACATCGCCAACGTCGCCGAGGACGGGTTCGAGAACAACCCGCACCTGGATGCGGTGCGTGCCCGCGCCGAGGCCGAAGGTGCCGAGGTGGTCCCGGTGTGCGCGGCGATCGAGGAAGAGCTGGCGCAGCTGGATGATGCCGACCGCGACGAGTTCCTCAAGGACCTGGGGCTGGAAGAACCCGGCCTGAACCGGGTCATCCGCGCCGGCTACCGGCTGTTGGGCCTGCAGACCTATTTCACCGCGGGCGTGAAGGAAGTCCGCGCCTGGCAGCTGCGCGCCGGTTCCACCGCGCCGCAGGCCGCGGGCGTGATCCATACCGATTTCGAGCGCGGCTTCATCCGTGCCGAGACCATCGGCTACGACGACTTCATCAACCTCAAGGGCGAGCAGGGCGCCAAGGAAGCCGGCCGGCTGCGCCTGGAAGGCAAGGACTACATCGTCAAGGAAGGCGACGTCCTGCACTTCCGCTTCAACGTCTGATCCGCGGCGCATCGCCCGGAGCACGAAGGCCCCGCAATGCGGGGCCTTCGCATATGCGGCCCGCGACGGGTGTTGCCACGGCGCCTGCCGCCCTGGACAAAAATACGCCAGAGTGCGCGCCGCCCCTGCAGCGCCGCCGCGCGCCGGGGTTTTCCACAGGCTTTTCCCTGCCTTCTGCACATGCGCTGTGGAGAACCCGGCAGTGCCCGCGCGGCATCGACGGAGCCGGTTGTCCCGGCGCAGAAAACGACAAGGCCCGCGATGCGGGCCTTGTCGTTGTTGCGTGGAAGGAGGCGTATTACAGCGGCTTGCCGCCCAGCTTCCAGGTGACCTGCACGAAGTAGCTGCGTCCCATGCTGTCGAACCAGGCGGTGTCGTAGTACGGGTAGTTGGCCCAGGTCGGGTCCTTCGGCGGCATCTTGTCGAACAGGTTGTTGACCGACAGCGACACCCGCAGATGGTCGCTGATGTCGTAGCGCGCACCGGCGTTGAAGCGCCAGGTGGCCTGGGTCCAGGCGTCGTCGTCGTAGTTCGGAACGCGGCCGAGATAGTTGCCGAACAGGCTGGCGCCCCACGCCCCCTTGTCCCAGTTCACGCCCACGTTCGCCTTGGCCCGCGGCAGCGCGGGGCTGAAGGTCTTGTAGTGCAGCATGTCCTCGGACGCGTCGCCCGGGTAGCGCTGGAAGGTGTGGTCCTTAACCCAGGTGTAGTTGCCGTTGACGCGGAAATCGCCGGCCCGGGTCTGCAGCCTGTAGCTGGCGGCGACGTCGATGCCGGAGGTTTCCTCCTTGGCGATGTTGATCGGCGCGAAGCGCACGCTGCTGATGTCGCCATCGGCATCGCGGATCACGCGGGCAAGCGCGTCCTGGCAGGTCGGCGAGTTGACGTCCACGGCCACGCCGGTGTCGGTCTTGCCGAGGCGGCAGTTGGCTTCGGTGATGCGCAGGCGCTCGCGGTCCTGCACCTGGACCTGGTTCATGACCTTGATCTGGTAGTAGTCCACCGCCAGGTCGAGGCCGTCCAGCGGCGACCAGACCAAGCCGGCCGAGAACGACTTGCTGGTTTCCACGCCCAGCTCGATGTTGCCCTTGTAGACGTCGAAGGTGCTCACGTCCCAGCTGCCGTCGTCGTAGCAGTCACCGTCGCTGAAGCCCGGCTCCTCGCTGCGGCACTGGTAGTAGTCGGTGGCGTAGCGGGTGCGGTAGTAGTCGTCGCCGGCGAACAGGTAGTGCATGTCCGGCGCGCGGAAGCCGGTGCCATAGGAGCTGCGCACCAGCAGGGTGTCGAGCGGGCGCCATTCCAGGCCCGCACTGTAGGTGAACTTGCCCGGGTGCTTGCCGCCGTAGCTGTAGCGGTCGTAGCGGCCGGCCAGGCTGGCCTGCAGCGTGGACAGCACCGGGATGCGCAGTTCGCCCGCGGCGCTCCAGTGGTTGCGGCTGCCGCTGCCGTCGCCGTAGCGCGGACCGGTGTAGGCGTCCTCGGTCAGGGCCAGCGGATCGGGGTTGATGCGGTAGGACTGGCGGCCGTACTCGATCGCACCGGCAAAGCCAACGTCGCCGGCCGGCAGCGAGAACAGCGCGGTGTTGTCGGTGGTGAAGCTGACGTTGTCGTTCTTGGCCACCGGGCGGAACGTGGACATGGCCGCGATGGAGGCGAACTCGGCCGGCGTCAGCGGGGTGAACAGGCGCGTCGGATCCGGGTTGTAGATCGCGTAGCCGCTGTCGGTGTAGCCCAGCCGCTCGCCCAGGAAGAAGCGGTTGGCGGCGTCGGCGTTGATCCGCGGCATCTCCACGTCGGCCTTGTACTGCGAGTGGTTCCAGGCCGCTTCCCAGTTCCACGCGTCGGCGAAGATGCCCTTGAGGCCGGTGGTCACCGCCAGCGTCTTCTGGGTGGTGGTGTTCATGCGGTTGCGCAGCCCGCCGATCTCTTCCGGCGAGAACTGCCGCGACCAGATCTCGCGGCTGTCGGTGGCGGCGTTGTAGAACACCTTGTTGCGGTAGTTGTTGGTCGACGCCGGGTCGTGGAACTCCCAGCCCATGACGTCGCTGACGACGTCGTTGCCGTTGCTGCCGGTCAGCAGGCGCACCGTCTGGTGGCCCATCTGCATGTCGGCGAACCAGGACAGTTCGTCGTTGAAGCGGTATTCGAACGAGCCGTAGGCGTTGATGCCCTTGCGCTCGTTCTGGATGGTGCGGTACGCGATGGCGCGCTCACTGCCGCAGTAGGGCTCGCCGAAGCGGTCCTCGGCCAGGTGGGTGGTGCCGTCGTTCAGGCCCGAAAGCGCCTTGCAGCCATCGGCGGGCGCGATGTTGACGTCGTCTTCCCAGTTGGTGATCTGGGCGATCAGGCGCGGCAGGCGGCGGCGTTCGGTCGGGGCGTCGAGGGTGGAATCCTGCACGTTGCGCTGGGTGCCCCACAGCGGGCGCTTGTTGAGCAGCTCCATGCCGACGATGCCGCTGAAGTTGCCCTGCTCGAAGCCGGTCGTCAGGGTCAGGTCGTGCGATTCGCCACCGCCGCGGCTGGTGTCGCCGTAGCGGTAGTCGATGGTGGTGCCGTCGGTGGACTTCTTGAGGATGAAGTTGATCACGCCGGCCATCGCGTCCGAGCCGTAGACCGCCGATGCGCTGCCGGTCAGGACTTCGATGCGGTCGATCATGCCCAGCGGGATGTTGCCGACGTCGGTGAAGTTGCTCCTGCCGTTGAGCGGCAGCGGGAAATCGGCGATGCGGCGGCCGTTGATCAGCACCAGGGTGTGGTTGGGCCCCAGGCCGCGCAGGTCGACCGCCTGTGCGCCGGGAGTCGACTGCGCGCCGGTGGTGTTCTGCTGGCCCTGCACGGTGCCGCTGTTCTGGCTGAGCGAGCGCAGGACGTCGGGGACCGAGGTGAAACCGGCCGATTGGATCTGCTCGGCGGTCACCACGGTGACCGGCGCGGGGCCTTCCACCTGCGCGCGCGGGATGCGCGAACCGGTGACCTGCACGGTATCCAGTTGCTTGGTTTGATCGTTGTCGGTGCTCTGGGCCAAGGCCGTTGCGGAGGCGGCCATGCCAAGCAGGGCCAACTGGATCGAACACACCATTGCGTGTTTGCGCATGAATCAGGTCTCTGCTGAAAGTGTTCCGGAAAGTGTCTGGCCGGCCCGCGCAAGCGCCGGGAGCCCCGGGCAAACGTGAATGGGGCGTGATCATCTAACACCTTTTTTACACGCTTGACCACTGCCGGAAAGTCTGGCATTACGCTATGGAAGCGATTACATGATGTCCTGGAGGGCGGTATGAGGCGGATGGTGTCCCGATTCGGGCGGTTGGCCCTGGTGCTGGCGGCGCTTGGCGTGGCGGGCGGCGCGGTTGCCGCGGGGAGCAGGGGGCTGTCCGATCCGGGCTACCGCTATTACGAAGTGGGCGACCTGGATGCCGCGCGCCCGGGCCAGACCCAGGCGGCGATGATGCTGATGGGGGGCGGTGACTGGGTTCCCGAAGCCTTCCAGTGGTGGGTCGAGCGCGCAGGCAACGGCCGCGTGGTGATCCTGCGCGCCTCCGGCGACGACAACCTGCAGAACGAGCTGTACTACGACATCGGCGGCGTCACCTCGGTGCAGACCCTGGTGTTCGACAACCGCAAGGCCGCCGATGACCCGGCCGTGCTGCGGGTGGTGCGCGGCGCCGATGCCATCTTCATCGCCGGTGGCGACCAGTCCCGCTACATCCGCTTCTGGAAGGGCACCGAACTCAACCAGGCCCTCAACGAACACGTCGCCGCGGGCAAGCCGATCGGCGGCACCAGTGCCGGTCTGGCGATCCTGGGAGGCTACAGCTACGGTGCGCTGGACGGCGGCAGCGTCAATTCGGCGGCCGCGCTGAGCGACCCGATGGGCAGCAAGGTCACGATGGACCAGGACTTCCTGACCATGCCCTATCTGTCCAACGTGGTCACCGACACCCATTTCGCCAAACGCGAGCGCCTGGGCAGGCTGATCGTGTTCGTCGCCCGCGCCGCCCAGGAGAAGGGGCAGGACGACATCGTCGGCATCGGCGTGGACGAGGACACCGCGCTGTGCGTCGAGGCCGACGGCCGCGGCCGCGTCTACTCGCTCGACGACGGCTATGCGTGGCTGGTGATGCCGCACCGCACCGCCGACCGCCTGAGCAGCGGCGAATCGCTGGAATTCAGCTCCATCCCGGTGACCGGGGTCGGTGCGGGCAGCCGCCTGCACCTGGACGGTTTCACGGTCGACAATCCGGCGTTCACCGCCGTGGCCAACGTGGTGGATGGCGAACTCGAGCTGCAGCCGGACTGATCCGGGCAGCTGCGTTGGCGGGTGGGTGCGGAAGGGGCTTCGGCCCCTTTCTGCTTTTCCGTGGCATCGACGGGTGGATCCGTGCCGACAGCGACTGTTCAGAGCAGTGAAGGCGTGCCTAGAATCGGGCACCTTTCCTGAGTGAAGAAACATGAAGCTGACTTCCGCGGTGTTGCTGGGCCTGGCGTCGTTGTCTTCCGTGGCGGCCGTGGCCGCGCCTGCCTCCCCCCTGCTGGTGATCCATGGCGGGGCCGGCGTGGAGCGCCAGGACCTCAATCCGGAAGAACTGCGCGCCGCGCGCGCCGCGCTTGAAGCGGCACTGCGCAAGGGCCACGAGGCGCTCGCTGCCGGCAAGCCGGCAATGGACGCGGTGACCGCTGCGATCACCGTGCTGGAAAACGACCCGACCTTCAACGCCGGGCGTGGCGCGGTGTTCACCCATGACGGCAAGAACGAGCTCGATGCCTCGCTGATGGATGGCGCCACGCTGCGTGCCGGCGCGGTGGCGGGCGTGCATACCATCAAGAACCCGATCCTGCTGGCACGGGCGGTGATGGAGCACTCTCCGCACGTGATGATGATCGGGCAGGGGGCGGAGATGTTCGCCGCCGAGCAGAAGATCGAGCAGGTGGATCCGTCGTATTTCCGCACCGAGAAGCGCTGGCAGCAGCTGCAGCGCGCGCTGAAGGAAGAGGCGGCCGGGCAGGCGCACGCCGACCTGGAGACCGCCAAGCACTTCGGTACCGTCGGCGCGGTGGCACTCGATGCGCAGGGCAAGCTGGCGGCGGGCACCTCCACCGGCGGCATGACCAACAAGCGCTACGGGCGGGTGGGCGATTCCCCGATCATCGGAGCCGGCACCTATGCCAGCGACAACTGCGCGGTGTCCGGTACCGGCTGGGGCGAGTTCTACATCCGCCTGGCCGCGGCCCATGAGATCTGCTCGCGCATGAAGTACCTCGGCGAGACCCCGGCGCAGGCCGGCGACGAGGTCATCGTCAAGCGCCTGCCGGCGATGGGTGGCGACGGCGGGGCCATCGTGCTGTCGGCCGACGGCAAGGCGGCGACGCCGTTCAACACCGAGGGCATGTACCGCGGCTGGATCGGCGCCGACGGCGTGCCGCACGTGGCGATTTTCGCCGACGAAAAGCTGAAGATGCCGGGCGAGTGAGCGGGTGCCGATGCCGGCAATGAAAATTTCGCGGAATGTGAAAATTTCTGTTGACAGCATCGCGTGCCATCACCAGAATAGCGGGCTCTCCCACCCCTGACCGGTTAGGCCAAGGTCATCAAAAAAGGGGTGGAGCGGAGGGATACCCAAGCGGCCAACGGGGGCAGACTGTAAATCTGCTGGCTTACGCCTTCGGTGGTTCGAATCCACCTCCCTCCACCAGTTTCATGTTGTGGCTGTTTTCCCGGTGCGGGAGTAGTTCAATGGTAGAACCTCAGCCTTCCAAGCTGATGGTGCGGGTTCGATTCCCGTCTCCCGCTCCATTGAACGAAATTGAAAACATGTCATAATGGAAAACTCGCTCACGTAGCTCAGTCGGTAGAGCACCTCCTTGGTAAGGAGGAGGTCGAAGGTTCGATTCCTTTCGTGAGCACCATCTTGCTCAAAGCGCCATAACCAACCAGTTACCGAGAAGAAGCAGCCATGTCCAAGGGTAAGTTCGAGCGTACCAAGCCGCACGTCAACGTCGGCACCATCGGCCACGTCGACCATGGCAAGACCACGCTGACCGCCGCGCTGACCAAGATCGGTGCCGAGCGTTTCGGTGGCGAGTTCAAGGACTACTCCTCGATCGACGCCGCGCCGGAAGAGAAGGCGCGTGGCATCACGATCTCGACCGCGCACGTCGAGTATGAATCCGCGACCCGCCACTACGCCCACGTTGACTGCCCGGGCCACGCCGACTACGTGAAGAACATGATCACGGGTGCGGCGCAGATGGACGGCGCGATCCTGGTGTGCTCGGCCGCTGACGGCCCGATGCCGCAGACCCGCGAGCACATCCTGCTGTCGCGCCAGGTTGGCGTGCCGTACATCGTCGTGTTCCTGAACAAGGCCGACATGGTGGACGACGCTGAGCTGCTCGAGCTGGTCGAGATGGAAGTGCGCGAGCTGCTGAGCAAGTACGACTTCCCGGGCGACGACACCCCGATCGTGCACGGTTCGGCCCGCCTGGCGCTGGAAGGCGACCAGAGCGAGATCGGCGTGCCGGCGATCCTGAAGCTGGTCGATGCGCTGGACAGCTGGATCCCGACCCCGGAGCGTGACGTCGACAAGCCGTTCCTGATGCCGGTGGAAGACGTGTTCTCGATCTCGGGCCGCGGCACCGTGGTGACCGGCCGTATCGAGCGCGGCGTGATCAAGGTGGGCGAGGAAATCGAAATCGTCGGCATCCGTCCGACCCAGAAGACCACCGTGACCGGCGTGGAAATGTTCCGCAAGCTGCTGGACCAGGGCCAGGCGGGCGACAACGCGGGCCTGCTGCTGCGCGGCACCAAGCGTGACGACGTGGAGCGCGGCCAGGTGCTGGCCAAGCCGGGTTCGATCACCCCGCACACCGAGTTCGAAGCCGAGGTGTACGTGCTGTCCAAGGACGAAGGTGGCCGTCACACCCCGTTCTTCAAGGGCTACCGTCCGCAGTTCTACTTCCGTACCACCGACATCACCGGCGCCGTGCAGCTGCC
Source organism: Stenotrophomonas acidaminiphila (assembly GCF_001431595.1). Taxonomy (GTDB): domain Bacteria; phylum Pseudomonadota; class Gammaproteobacteria; order Xanthomonadales; family Xanthomonadaceae; genus Stenotrophomonas; species Stenotrophomonas acidaminiphila. The sequence continues at coordinate 296,610 of NZ_LDJO01000026.1, read as the reverse complement.
GGAAGGCGTCGAGATGGTGATGCCGGGCGACAACGTGAAGATGTCGGTCACGCTGATCAACCCGGTGGCGATGGACGAAGGCCTGCGCTTCGCGATCCGCGAAGGCGGCCGCACCGTCGGTGCCGGCGTCGTCGCCAAGATCACCAAGTAAGCCTGCAGTACCCGGCGGTAGTTGAGTCTGCCGCTGGTACGCGAATGGCGGGCCGGGAACCTCGGTCCGCCTTCGCCGTCTAAGGGACGTGAAACAAGCCAAGTCATACGCCAGTAGCTCAATTGGCAGAGCAGCGGTCTCCAAAACCGCAGGTTGGGGGTTCGAGTCCCTCCTGGCGTGCCACTTGCCACCTATCCAGTGACCTTGGTCGCGCCCGCAGCAAGAGTCGGATGAACAGCAAGATCGAGCATTCCAAGAGCGCCGCCTCCGGTGGCGATATGGTCAAGTACGTTGGCGCCGCCCTGCTGGTGCTGGCGGGCTTGTTCGTCTGGTTCTGGTTCTCCACTCCGGTGCGTGCGGCGCAGCTGGGGGCATGGTCGGGTCAGCTGCGTGCGCTGGCCGTTGTCGTCGGCCTGGCTGCCGGCGGCGCCTTGTTCATGTTCACCGCCAAGGGTCACCAGGTCCGCGAATTCCTTTCCGAATCCCGGTTCGAGCTGCGCAAGGTCGTATGGCCGACCCGCCAGGAAGCCATCCGCATGACCTGGGTGGTGATCGTGGTCGTGATCGTGCTGAGCCTGCTGCTGGGTGGCTTCGATTTCGTGATCCAGAAGCTGACCCAGTGGTTCCTGGGGCGTTGAGGAGATAACAGTGAAACGTTGGTACGTCGTCCACGCCTATTCGGGCTTCGAGAAGTCGGTTGCCCAGGCCCTGCGTGACCGCATCGCCCGCGAGGGCATGGAGGAGCGTTTCGGCGACGTCCTGGTTCCGACCGAGGAAGTGGTGGAGATGCGCTCCGGCCAGAAGCGCCGTTCCGAGCGCAAGTTCTTCCCGGGTTACGTGCTGGTCCAGATCGAGACTCACGAAGAAGCGGGCATCCCGCGCATCGACAACGAGAGCTGGCACCTGGTCAAGGAAACCCCGAAGGTGCTGGGTTTCATCGGCGGCACCGCCGATCGCCCGCTGCCGATCCGCGACGACGAGGCGGCCGCCATCCTGGATCGCGTCCAGGAAGGCGTCGAGAAGCCGCGTCCGAAGGTGCTGTTCGAGCCGGGCCAGATGGTTCGCGTCATCGACGGCCCGTTCAACGACTTCAACGGCGTGGTCGAGGAAGTCAACTACGAGAAGAGCCGCCTGCGCGTGTCGGTGCTGATCTTCGGTCGCGCCACCCCGGTCGAGCTCGAGTTCGGGCAGGTCGAGAAGGCGGTCTGACGTGCTGCCGCCAGCCTGTTCAGGTTGGCGGCGCAAAAACTGCTAGAATTGCCGGCTCCCTGAAAGGGGCTGAGACCAAAGGCCGCCGCGAGGTGGCCTTTGCCGCGATTCCAAGATTTCAAAACGCGATGCCGGGACGCGTGATTCCCGGTCCGATGGGGAGCCTGTTGTCGCAAGGCGCTAGCACCCGGAGAGCACTCAAATGGCAAAGAAAGTTGTCGGTTACATCAAGCTGCAGGTGAAGGCCGGTCAGGCCAACCCCTCGCCGCCGGTCGGTCCTGCGCTGGGTCAGCGCGGCCTGAACATCATGGAATTCTGCAAGGCGTTCAATGCCGCCACGCAGAAGCTGGAGCCGGGTATCCCGGTGCCGGTGATCATCACGGCCTATTCGGACCGTACCTTCACCTTCATCACCAAGAGCACCCCGGCCACCGTGCTGCTCAAGAAGGCGGCGGGCATCACCTCGGGCTCCAAGCGCCCGAACACCGACAAGGTGGGCAAGGTCACCCGCAAGCAGCTTGAAGAAATCTGCAAGGCGAAGGAGCCGGACCTGACGGCTGCCGACCTGGACGCCGCCGTGCGTACGATCGCGGGCTCGGCCCGTTCCATGGGCCTGGTGGTGGAGGGTTAATCAGATGGCACAGACCAAGCGTGAGAAGGCCATCAAGGCCGCCGTCGTCCCGGGCAAGAGCTACGCCTTCGAGGACGCGATCAATATCCTGAAGACCGCCACCAAGGCCAAGTTCGTCGAGTCGATCGACGTCGCCGTGCGCCTGGGCGTGGATGCGAAGAAGTCCGACCAGCAGGTGCGCGGTTCGACCGTGCTGCCGGCCGGTACCGGCAAGTCGGTGCGCGTCGCCGTGTTCGCTCCGGCCGGTGCCAAGGCTGACGAAGCCCTGGCCGCTGGCGCCGAAGCCGTCGGCATGGACGACCTGGCCGAGAAGATGCAGGCCGGCGACCTGAACTACGACGTCGTCATCGCGACCCCGGACGCCATGCGCGTCGTCGGCAAGCTGGGCACCGTGCTGGGCCCGCGCGGCCTGATGCCGAACCCGAAGGTCGGCACCGTTTCCCCGAACCCGGGTGAAGCCGTGAAGAACGCCAAGTCGGGCCAGGTCCGTTACCGCACCGACAAGGCCGGCATCATCCACTGCACCATCGGCAAGGCCAGCTTCGACAACGCCGCGCTGCAGTCGAACCTGCAGGCGCTGCTGCTGGACCTGATCAAGGCCAAGCCGGCCACCTCGAAGGGCACCTACCTGCAGAAGGTTTCGGTCAGCTCGACGATGGGCCCGGGCGTCACCGTCGACCAGTCGTCGCTGACCCTGAAGTAATCGTTTCAAGCGGATGCGGCACCCTGTGCCGCGTCCGTCATTTTGAAGGCGCCGAGCCGGTTCGTCCGGCCCGGTAGCCGTCAAAGACCGCAGGCGCGGTCAGCGCATACCGGCGACGGGCACGGAAGCTCGATCTGGCAAGGAGTCGCCGCCGGCATAGCGGGATCGCTTAATCGATTCCCCGGAATCACCCTGCGTAGATGGTGCCGCCCTTCTGGAGTTTTTCTGGTTCACGCAGGTCTGGGATTCCCCGGGCCAGCACACTCCAGGTCTGGAATGGCCACCACCGGAGCGTCACCCCGATGCTCCCGGCGTCCAGGATGGATGCCGCACAGGACCGCACACGGCAGGAGCCGTAAGCGGAGTTCAATTGGAGGAGTGCAATGGCTCTCAATCTGTCCCAGAAGCAAGAAGTAGTCGCCGAACTGGCAGACGTCGCCGCCAAGGCCCACTCCTTGATCGCAGCCGAATATGCTGGCACCACGGTCGCTCAGATGACCGCGATGCGCAAGCAGGCCCGCGAAACCGGCGTTTTCTTGAAGGTTGTCAAGAACACGCTGGCCGCGCGCGCCGTCGAAGGCACCGAATTCGCAGTCGCCAAGGACCAGATGGTCGGTCCGCTGCTGTATGCGTTTTCGCTCGAGGAGCCCGGCGCCGCCGGTCGCCTGATCAAGGATGCCGCCAAGGGCAACGACAAGCTGCAGGCGAAGATCGTGGCAGTGGGTGGCGAAGTCTACCCGCCGAGCCACGTCGATGTGCTGGCATCGCTGCCGACCCGTGATCAGGCCCTGGCCATGCTGGCCCGCGTCCTGACCGAGCCGGTCACCATGTTCGCGCGCGCCGTCAAGGCTGTTGGTGAGAAGCAGAACGGTGGTGCGGCTGTCGAAGCTGCCGAGCCGGCCGCTGAAACCGCCTGAGTTCGACGTTTCCGTGGTTCTGAATAGAACCTCAACCCAGAATATTTTCCAAAGGTAATCAAAATGTCCCTTACCAACGAACAGATCGTCGACGCCATCGCCGAGAAGTCCCTGATGGAAGTGATGGAGCTGGTCAAGGCCATCGAAGACAAGTTCGGCGTTTCCGCCGCTGCCCCGGTCATGGCCGTCGCCGCTGCCGGCCCGGCCGCTGCCGTGGAAGAGCAGACCGAGTTCAACGTCATCCTGAAGGATGCCGGCGCCAAGAAGGTCGAAGTGATCAAGGCCGTCCGCGCCATCACCGGCCTGGGCCTGAAGGAAGCGAAGGATCTGGCCGAGGCCGGTGGCGTCGTGAAGGAAGGCGCTTCGAAGGAAGACGCCGAGAAGTTCAAGAAGGAACTGGAAGCCGCCGGCGCCACCGTCGAGCTGAAGTAAGCAGTTCCCTTGCGTCGCCATCGATTCACGGCGATGCAGCCAGGGCTGGGGGCCTAAAGCCCCCGGCCTTTGGTCGTTGTAGAGCCCGGCGGTGCCCGGTGCGGTGAAAAGCCCAACACGGGCTGCGTTCCAAGCCAGGCCGGCCAGCGCATCGCGCGGCGGGCAGGGTGGCAGGCAGACGAGTTGGCAGTTGGAAGTAGCGGGAGAAGGCGTGCTGGTGCCGGCAATACCAGCGACTTCCAACTGACAATTTAAAAGTTCCCTTCCGGGTCGTGGACGCACGGCCCGCACAACAAGGTGGAAGATCCCATGACGTCCTATTCGTACACCGAAAAAAAGCGCATCCGCAAGGATTTCGGCAAGCAGCGCTCGATCCTCGAGGTGCCGTTCCTGCTGGCCATCCAGGTCGACTCCTACCGCGAGTTCCTGCAGGAGAACACTGACCCGGCCAAGCGCTCCGACCACGGCCTGCACGCCGCGCTGAAGTCGGTGTTCCCGATCTCCAGCTACAGCGGCAACGCCGCCCTGGAGTACGTGGGCTACAAGCTGGGCGAGCCGGTGTTCGACGAACGCGAGTGCCGCCAGCGCGGCATGAGCTACGGCGCGCCGCTGCGCGTGACCGTGCGCCTGGTCATCTACGACAAGGAATCGTCCACCAAGGCGATCAAGTACGTGAAGGAGCAGGAGGTCTACCTCGGCGAAATCCCGCTGATGACCGACAACGGCACCTTCATCGTCAACGGTACCGAGCGCGTCATCGTCTCGCAGCTGCACCGTTCGCCGGGCGTGTTCTTCGACCACGACCGCGGCAAGACGCACAGCTCGGGCAAGCTGCTGTACAGCGCCCGCATCATTCCTTACCGCGGCTCCTGGCTGGACTTCGAGTTCGACCCGAAGGACGCGCTGTTCACCCGTATCGACCGCCGCCGCAAGCTGCCGGTGTCGATCCTGCTGCGCGCGCTCGGCTACAACAACGAAGAAATGCTCAACGAGTTCTTCGACATCAACACCTTCCACATCCTGCCGGAAGGCGAGGGCGTGCAGCTGGAGCTGGTGGCCGAACGCCTGCGTGGCGAGACCCTGGGCTTCGACCTGGCCGATGGCGACAAGGTCATCGTGGAAGCCGGCAAGCGCATCACCGCGCGCCACGTCAAGCAGCTGCAGGCCTCGGGCATCGCCGCGCTGGCCGTGCCGGACGACTACCTGGTCGGCCGCATCCTGTCGCATGACGTGGTCGACGCCAACACCGGCGAACTGCTGGCCCAGGCCAACGACGAGATCACCGAAGAGCAGCTGCAGAACTTCCGCAAGGCCGGCGTGGACGCGGTCGGCACCCTGTGGGTGAACGACCTGGACCGTGGCCCGTACCTGTCCAACACCCTGCGCATCGACCCGACCAAGACCCAGCTCGAGGCCCTGGTCGAGATCTACCGCATGATGCGCCCGGGCGAGCCGCCGACCAAGGACGCCGCGCAGAACCTGTTCCACAACCTGTTCTTCACCTTCGAGCGCTACGACCTGTCCACGGTCGGCCGCATGAAGTTCAACCGCCGTGTCGGCCGCAAGGAAGTCACCGGCGAAGCCGTGCTGTACGACAGCAAGTACTTCGGCGAGCGCAACGACGAAGAGTCCAAGCGCCTGGTCTCCACCCACGGTGACGGTTCCGACATCCTGGACGTGATCAAGGTCCTGACCGAGATCCGCAACGGCCGTGGCGTGGTGGACGACATCGACCACCTGGGCAACCGCCGCGTGCGTTCGGTCGGCGAAATGGCCGAGAACGTGTTCCGCGTGGGCCTGGTCCGCGTCGAGCGCGCGGTCAAGGAGCGCCTGTCGATGGCCGAGTCCGAGGGCCTGACCCCGCAGGAGCTGATCAACGCCAAGCCGGTCGCCGCTGCCATCAAGGAATTCTTCGGTTCCTCGCAGCTGTCGCAGTTCATGGACCAGAACAACCCGCTGTCGGAAGTGACGCACAAGCGCCGCGTCTCGGCACTGGGCCCGGGCGGTCTGACCCGCGAGCGCGCCGGCTTCGAAGTGCGCGACGTGCACCCGACCCATTACGGCCGCGTCTGCACCATCGAAACCCCGGAAGGCCCGAACATCGGCCTGATCAACTCGCTGGCCGTGTTCGCCCGCACCAACCAGTACGGTTTCCTCGAGACCCCGTACCGCAAGGTCGTGGACGGCAAGGTCACCGACGACGTCGAGTACCTGTCGGCGATCGAGGAGAACGAGTACGTCATCGCCCAGGCCAACGCCCTGACCGACGCCAAGAACATGCTCACCGAGCAGTTCGTGCCGTGCCGCTACCAGGGTGAGTCGCTGCTGAAGCCGCCGGCGGAAGTGCACTTCATGGACGTCTCGCCGATGCAGACCGTGTCGGTCGCCGCGGCGCTGGTGCCGTTCCTGGAGCACGACGACGCCAACCGCGCACTGATGGGCGCGAACATGCAGCGCCAGGCCGTTCCGACCCTGCGTGCGCAGAAGCCGCTGGTGGGCACCGGCATCGAGCGCGCGGTGGCGCGTGACTCGGGCGTGACCGTGAACGCCCGTCGTGGCGGCGATATCGTGCAGATCGACGCCGGCCGCATCGTGGTCAAGGTCAACGAGAACGAGATCACCGACGCGTCCGACGCCGGCGTCGACATCTACAACCTGATCAAGTACACCCGCTCGAACCAGAACACCTGCATCAACCAGCGTCCGCTGGTGAAGGTGGGCGACGTGATCGCCCGCGGCGACGTGCTGGCCGACGGCCCGTCGACCGACATCGGCGAGCTGGCCCTGGGCCAGAACATGCTGATCGCGTTCATGCCGTGGAACGGCTACAACTTCGAAGACTCCATCCTGCTCTCCGAGCGCGTGGTGGAAGAGGATCGCTACACCACGATCCACATCGAAGAGCTGACCTGCGTCGCGCGCGACACCAAGTTGGGGCCGGAGGAAATCTCGGCCGACATCCCGAACGTCTCCGAGCAGGCGCTGAACCGCCTGGACGAGAGCGGCGTGGTGTACATCGGTGCGGAAGTCCGCGCCGGCGACATCCTGGTGGGCAAGGTCACGCCGAAGGGCGAGAGCCAGCTGACCCCGGAAGAGAAGCTGCTGCGCGCGATCTTCGGCGAGAAGGCTTCCGACGTTAAGGACAGCTCGCTGCGCGTGCCGCCGGGCATGGACGGCACCGTCATCGACGTGCAGGTCTTCACCCGCGACGGCATCGAGAAGGACAAGCGCGCGCGCCAGATCGAAGAGAACGAGATCAAGCGCGTCAAGAAGGACTTCGACGACCAGTTCCGCATCCTGGAAGCGGCGATCTACGCGCGCCTGCGCTCGCAGATCGTGGGCAAGGTGGCCAACGGCGGTGCCGGCCTGAAGAAGGGCGACACCATCACCGACGCCTTCCTGGATGGCCTGAAGAAGGCCGACTGGTTCACCCTGCGCATGAAGGACGAGGACGCTTCCGAGGCGATCGAGCGCGCCCAGAAGCAGATCCAGGCGCACGAGAAGGAGTTCGAGCGCCGCTTTGCCGACAAGCGCGGCAAGATCACCCAGGGCGACGATCTGGCCCCGGGCGTGCTGAAGATGGTCAAGGTGTTCCTGGCGGTGAAGCGCCGCATCCAGCCGGGCGACAAGATGGCTGGTCGCCACGGCAACAAGGGCGTGGTCTCCAACGTGGTGCCGGTCGAGGACATGCCGTACATGGCCGACGGTACCTCGGTGGACATCTGTCTGAACCCGCTGGGCGTGCCGTCGCGCATGAACATCGGCCAGATCCTCGAAGTGCACCTGGGCTGGGCCGCCAAGGGCCTGGGCCGGCGCATCCAGAAGATGCTGGAGCAGCAGCGTGCGGTGAACGAGCTGCGCGAGTTCCTCGGCAAGATCTACAACCACGACAGCAAGCTGGCCGGTGATCGCGTCGACCTGTCGCAGTTCAGCGACGAGGAGCTGGTGGCACTGGCCCGCAACCTGACCGACGGCGTGCCGATGGCCACCCCGGTGTTCGACGGTGCGCACGAGGACGAGATCCGCGAGATGCTGAACCTGGCATACCCGGACGGCGACAAGGACACCGAGCAGCTGGGCTTCAACGCCAGCAAGACGCAGATGCAGCTGTACGACGGCCGCACCGGCGAGGCGTTCGACCGCAAGACCACCGTCGGTTACATGCACTACCTGAAGCTGAACCACCTGGTCGACGACAAGATGCACGCCCGTTCGACCGGTCCGTACTCGCTCGTCACCCAGCAGCCGCTGGGCGGCAAGGCGCAGTTCGGCGGCCAGCGCTTCGGTGAGATGGAAGTCTGGGCGCTGGAAGCCTACGGCGCGGCCTACACCCTGCAGGAAATGCTGACGGTGAAGTCCGACGACGTGCAGGGCCGCAACCAGATGTACAAGAACATCGTCGACGGCGAGCACGAGATGGTCGCGGGCATGCCGGAATCCTTCAACGTGCTGGTGAAGGAAATCCGCTCCCTGGCCATCAACATGGAACTGGAAGACAACTGATCGAGCAGGCGCCGCCGCAGCGATGCGGCGGCGCCGCCGGCAGCCACCTGACAGCCCATCGACACAGCATTCCTCCTTTCGGAGAACACCATGAAAGACCTGCTCAATCTCTTCAACCAGCAGCGCCAGACGCTGGACTTCGACGCGATCAAGATCGGCCTGGCTTCGCCGGACCTGATCCGCTCCTGGTCCTTCGGCGAGGTGAAGAAGCCGGAAACCATCAATTACCGTACCTTCAAGCCGGAACGCGACGGCCTGTTCTGCGCCGCCATCTTCGGCCCGGTGAAGGACTACGAGTGCCTGTGCGGCAAGTACAAGCGCATGAAGCACCGCGGCGTCGTGTGCGAGAAGTGCGGCACCGAAGTGACCCTGGCCAAGGTGCGCCGCGAGCGCATGGGCCATATCGACCTGGCTTCGCCGGTCGCCCACATCTGGTTCCTCAAGTCGCTGCCGTCGCGCATCGGCCTGATGCTGGACATGACCCTGCGCGACATCGAGCGCGTGCTGTACTTCGAAGCGTACGTGGTGACCGAGCCGGGCCTGACCGCCCTGGAACGCCGCCAGCTGCTGACCGAAGAGCAGTACCTGCAGGCGCGCCAGGAGCACGGTGACGACTTCGACGCCGCCATGGGCGCCGAGGCCGTGTACGAACTGCTGCGCACCATCGACCTGCAGGCCGAGATGGTGAAGCTGAAGGAGGAGATCGCCTCCACCGGTTCGGAAACCAAGCTCAAGCGCCTGACCAAGCGCATCAAGCTGGTCGAGGCCTTCCTGGAGTCGGGCAACCGTCCGGAATGGATGGTCATGACCGTGCTGCCGGTGCTGCCGCCGGACCTGCGCCCGCTGGTTCCGCTGGACGGCGGCCGCTTCGCGACCTCCGACCTGAACGACCTGTACCGCCGCGTCATCAACCGCAACAACCGCCTGCGCCGCCTGCTGGAGCTCAACGCTCCGGACATCATCGTGCGCAACGAAAAGCGCATGCTGCAGGAATCGGTTGACGCCCTGTTGGACAACGGCCGCCGCGGCCGTGCCATCACCGGCACCAACAAGCGCCCGCTCAAGTCGCTGGCCGACATGATCAAGGGCAAGCAGGGTCGCTTCCGCCAGAACCTGCTGGGCAAGCGCGTCGACTACTCGGGCCGTTCGGTCATCACCGTGGGTCCGTACCTGAAGCTGCACCAGTGCGGCCTGCCGAAGAAGATGGCGCTGGAGCTGTTCAAGCCGTTCGTGTTCGCCAAGCTGCAGCGTCGCGGCCTGGCCACCACCATCAAGGCCGCCAAGAAGCTGGTCGAGCGCGAGGAAGGCGAGGTCTGGGACATCCTGGAAGAAGTCATCCGCGAGCATCCGGTGCTGCTGAACCGCGCGCCGACCCTGCACCGCCTCGGCATCCAGGCGTTCGAGCCGCTGCTGATCGAGGGCAAGGCCATCCAGCTGCACCCGCTGGTCTGCACCGCGTTCAACGCCGACTTCGACGGTGACCAGATGGCCGTGCACGTGCCGCTTTCGCTGGAAGCTCAGCTGGAAGCGCGTGCGCTGATGATGTCCACCAACAACATCCTGTCGCCGGCCAACGGCGAGCCGATCATCGTGCCGTCGCAGGACGTGGTGTTGGGCCTGTACTACCTCAGCCGCGCCCTGATCAACAAGAAGGGCGAGGGCATGGTGTTCGCCAACACCAACGAAGTGAAGCGCGCCTACGACAACCGCGTGGTCGAGCTGCACGCCAAGGTCAAGGTGCGCATCACCCAGGTCGAGCGCGACGAGCAGGGCAACAAGGTCAGCAAGACCTCGATCCAGGACACCACCGTCGGTCGTGCGCTGCTGAGCGAGATCATGCCCGAGGGCCTGCCGTTCGAGCTGTGCAACACCGAGATGACCAAGAAGAACATCTCGCGCCTGATCAACCAGAGCTACCGCCTGCTCGGCCTGAAGGACACCGTGGTGTTCGCCGACAAGCTGATGTACACCGGCTACGCCTACGCGACCCGCGCCGGCGTGTCGATCGGCATCGACGACATGCTCATCCCGGACGAGAAGAAGGGCATCCTGGGCGAAGCCGAGCAGGAAGTGCTGGAAATCCAGGAACAGTACCAGTCGGGCCTGGTCACCGCCGGCGAGCGCTACAACAAGGTGGTCGACATCTGGTCGCGTACCAACGAGCGCATCGCCAAGGCGATGATGGAAACCATCGGTACCGAGAAGGTCGAGGACGGCGAGGGCAAGCTGGTCGACCAGAAGTCGATGAACTCGCTGTACATCATGGCCGACTCCGGCGCCCGTGGTAGCCAGGCGCAGATCCGCCAGCTGGCCGGCATGCGTGGCCTGATGGCCCGCCCGGACGGCTCGATCATCGAGACGCCCATCAAGGCGAACTTCCGCGAAGGCCTGAACGTGCAGGAGTACTTCAACTCCACCCACGGTGCCCGTAAGGGTCTGGCCGATACCGCGCTGAAGACCGCCAACTCCGGTTACCTGACCCGTCGCCTGGTCGACGTGGCGCAGGACGTGGTGATCACCGAAGTCGACTGCGGCACCGTCGACGGCCTGACCATGACCCCGATCGTGGAAGGCGGCGACGTGGTCGAGCCGCTGAAGGACCGCGTGCTGGGCCGCGTCGTGGCCGAGGACGTGTTCCTGCCGGGCAACGACGAGGATCCGATCGTCACCCGCAACACGCTGCTCGACGAAGCCTGGGTGCAGAAGCTCGAGGATGCCGGCGTCCAGTCGATCAAGGTGCGCTCGACCATCACCTGCGAAAGCTCGTTCGGCGTGTGCTCGCGCTGCTACGGCCGCGACCTGGCCCGTGGCCACCTGGTCAACATCGGCGAAGCGGTCGGCGTCATCGCCGCGCAGTCGATCGGCGAGCCGGGTACCCAGCTGACCATGCGTACGTTCCACATCGGTGGCGCGGCGTCGCGTGCGGCGGCGGTGGACAACATCACGGTCAAGACCACCGGTTCGGTGAAGTTCAACAACCTCAAGCACGTCGACCATGCCAACGGTTCGCTGGTGGCGGTGTCGCGTTCGGGCGAAGTGTCGGTGCTCGACGCCCACGGCCGCGAGCGCGAGCGCTACAAGCTGCCGTACGGTGCCACCATCACGGTCAAGGACGGTGCCGAGATCAAGGCTGGCCAGACCGTGGCCAACTGGGATCCGCACAACCACCCGATCGTGTCGGAAGTGGCCGGCTTCATCCGCTTCATCGACTTCATCGACGGCGTCACCGTCATCGAGAAGACCGACGAGCTGACCGGCCTGGCCTCGCGCGAGATCACCGATCCCAAGCGCCGTGGTTCGCAGGCCAAGGATCTGCGTCCGCTGGTGCGCATCGTCGATGGCAAGGGCAACGACCTGACCATCCCGGGCACCGACCTGCCGGCGCAGTACCTGCTACCGCCGCGCTCGATCGTCAACCTGCAGGATGGCGCCCCGGTGGGCGTGGGCGACGTGGTCGCCAAGATCCCGCAGGAAGCGTCCAAGACCCGTGACATCACCGGTGGTCTGCCGCGCGTGGCCGACCTGTTCGAGGCGCGCAAGCCGAAGGATCCGGCGATCCTGGCCGAGCGTTCGGGCATCATCAGCTTCGGCAAGGACACCAAGGGCAAGCAGCGCCTGATCATCAAGGACACCGATGGTTCCGAGCACGAGGAGCTGATTCCGAAGTACCGCCAGATCATCGTGTTCGAAGGCGAGCACGTCAGCCGCGGTGAAACCATCGTGGACGGCGAGCCGAGCCCGCAGGACATCCTGCGCCTGAAGGGCGTGGAGGAACTGGCGCGCTACCTGGTCAAGGAAATCCAGGACGTGTACCGCCTGCAGGGCGTGAAGATCAACGACAAGCACATCGAGGTGATCTCGCGCCAGATGCTGCGCAAGGTCGAGATCGTCGACCAGGGCAGCAGCAAGTTCCTCAATGGCGAGCAGGCCGAGCGCCAGCGCGTGATCGAGGAAAATGCCAAGCTGGCGACCCGCAACGAACTGCCGGCGCGTTTCGAGCCGGTGCTGCTGGGCATCACCAAGGCCTCGCTGGCGACCGAGTCGTTCATCTCGGCCGCGTCGTTCCAGGAGACTACCCGCGTGCTGACCGAGGCGGCCGTGCGCGGCACCGCGGACAACCTGCGCGGCCTGAAGGAAAACGTCATCGTCGGCCGCCTGATTCCGGCGGGTACCGGCCTTGCGTACCACACCAAGCGCCGTCGCGGCGCCTCCGGCCTGACCGAGTCGGAGATCGAGACCCTGGCCGGTACGGCGGTGATCGAGTCGGAGGTTGCACCGGCTGAAGCTGAACAGGCTGCAGGCGGCGAGGAATGAGGTAGGTCCGGCCATTGGCCGGGCGCTTTGAAGAACTGCCGGCCAGGACCGGCCGGCAGTTCAACCTGAACGGGGTACATGGAGGCCCCCCTGTAACGGCCCGGGATCAGGGCTGGCCTGGAAGGAGCGCGTTTGACTGCGTTCTGGACGGGTTGCTACAATCGTCTGTCTCGGCAGGCCTGAATTTCGGGCCTGCTTTCCATTTTCCGCATCTGGCCGTTTTTGCGGCCCCAATCAGAAGAACCTACTGATGGCGACGATCAACCAGCTGGTCCGCAAGCCGCGGCAAGCGACCACCTACAAGAGTGCCTCGCCGGCGCTCGACAAGTGCCCGCAGCGCCGTGGCGTCTGCACCCGTGTCTACACCACCACCCCGAAGAAGCCGAACTCGGCTCTGCGCAAGGTTGCCAAGGTCCGCCTGACCAACCAGGAAGAGGTGATTTCCTACATCGGTGGTGAAGGCCACAACCTGCAGGAGCACTCCGTGGTCCTGATCCGCGGCGGTCGCGTCAAGGACCTGCCGGGTGTGCGTTACCACACCGTTCGTGGCTCGCTCGACGCCGCCGGCGTCGCCAAGCGTCGCCAGGCCCGTTCCAAGTACGGCGCCAAGCGTCCGAAGGCCTAAGGAGAGAGCACTATGTCGCGTAAGGGTAATACTCCGCAGCGTTCCGTCCTGCCCGATCCGAAGCACGGAAGCGAAACCATCGCCCGCTTCATCAACATGGTCATGCAGAGCGGCAAGAAGTCGGTCGCCGAGAAGATCGTGTACGGCGCCATGGACGTGATCGGCGAAAAGAATCCGAATGCCGTCGAGCTGGTGCAGAAGGCACTGGACAACGTGGCTCCGGCCGTCGAAGTGAAGTCCCGCCGCGTCGGCGGCGCCACCTACCAGGTGCCGGTCGAAGTGCGCGCCTCGCGCAAGATGGCCCTGGCGATGCGCTGGCTGATCGAGTCGGCCCGCAAGCGTGGCGAGAACTCGATGCCGCGCAAGCTGGCTGCCGAGCTGCTGGACGCCTCGGAAAACCGTGGCGGCGCCATCAAGAAGCGTGAAGAAACCCACCGCATGGCGGAAGCGAACAAGGCGTTCGCGCACTACCGCTGGTGAGTTTGACGGCCTTGTGAACACAGGCCGGTGACACCATCTGGGTGTCACCTCGCGGTGACAGAATCGCCGCGTCAACCCGAAGGCCGCCGAAAGGCGGCGTTCGGCCATTCCGAAATCCGAAAAATCTGAGAGGCTCCCCGTGGCCCGCACCACTCCCATCGAGCGTTACCGCAACTTCGGCATCATGGCCCACATCGATGCCGGCAAGACCACCACGTCCGAGCGCATCCTGTTCTACACCGGCAAGAGCCACAAGCTGGGTGAGGTGCACGATGGCGCCGCCACCATGGACTGGATGGAGCAGGAGCAGGAGCGTGGCATCACGATCCAGTCCGCTGCCACCACCGCGTTCTGGAAGGGCATGGACAAGTCCATGCCGGAGCACCGCTTCAACATCATCGATACCCCCGGGCACGTCGACTTCACCATCGAAGTCGAGCGTTCGCTGCGCGTGCTCGACGGCGCGGTGTTCGTGCTGTGCGCCGTCGGTGGCGTGCAGCCGCAGTCCGAGACCGTGTGGCGCCAGGCCAACAAGTACCACGTGCCGCGCATCGCGTTCGTCAACAAGATGGACCGCACCGGCGCCAACTTCTTCAAGGTCCGTGACCAGCTGAAGGCCCGCCTGGGCGCGGTGCCGGTGCCGATGCAGATCCCGGTGGGTGCCGAGGACAACTTCCAAGGCGTGGTCGACCTGGTGAAGATGAAGGCCATCGCGTGGGACGAGAAGTCCCAGGGCATGAGCTTCGAGTACCGCGACATCCCGGCCGAGCTGCAGGCCCAGGCCGAGGAAGCGCGCGCGTTCATGGTCGAGTCGGCCGCCGAAGCCAGCGAAGAGCTGATGGAGAAGTACCTGGGCGGCGAAGAGCTGACCGAGGACGAGATCTACAACGCCCTGCGTATCCGTACGCTGGCGACCGAGATCGTGCCGATGTTCTGCGGCTCGGCGTTCAAGAACAAGGGCGTGCAGGCCATGCTCGACGGCGTCATCAAGCTGCTGCCGTCGCCGGTCGACGTGCCGTCGGTCAAGGGCACCGACATCGACGACGAGACCAAGGAAATGTCGCGCGAATCCAGCGACAAGGCCCCGTTCTCGGCGCTGGCGTTCAAGATCATGACCGACCCGTTCGTCGGTTCGCTGACCTTCTTCCGCGTCTACTCGGGCGTGCTGAACGCCGGCGACCAGGTGCTGAACTCGGTGCGCAACAAGAAGGAGCGCATCGGCCGCGTGCTGCAGATGCACTCCAACAACCGCGAAGAGATCAAGGAAGTGCTGGCCGGCGACATCGCCGCGGCGGTGGGCCTGAAGGACGTCACCACCGGTGACACCCTGTGCGCCATCGACGCCCCGATCGTCCTGGAGCGCATGGCGTTCCCGGAGCCGGTGATCTCCATGGCGGTCGAGCCGAAGACCAAGTCCGACCAGGAAAAGATGGGCATGGCCCTGGGCCGTCTGGCGCAGGAAGACCCGTCGTTCCGCGTCAAGACCGACGAAGAGTCGGGCCAGACGATCATCTCGGGCATGGGCGAGCTGCACCTGGACATCATCGTCGACCGCCTGAAGCGCGAGTTCAACGTCGAAGCCAACGTCGGCAAGCCGCAGGTCGCGTACCGCGAAACCATCCAGGCCGCGGACGTGAAGTCGGACTACAAGCACGCCAAGCAGTCCGGTGGTAAGGGCCAGTACGGTCACGTCGTGATCGAAATGTCCCCGATCACCGCCGCCGACCGCGAGAAGCACGGCGCCGACATCAAGGACGACTTCCTGTTCCTGAACGAGATCACCGGTGGCGTGATTCCGAAGGAATTCATCCCGTCGGTCGAAAAGGGCCTGCGCGAGACCATCACCAGCGGCCCGCTGGCCGGCTTCCCGGTGGTGGACGTGAAGGTCAAGCTGGTGTTCGGTTCGTACCACGACGTCGACTCCTCGGAAATGGCGTTCAAGCTGGCTGCCTCGATGGCGTTCAAGCAGGGCTTCGCCAAGGCCAAGCCGGTGCTGCTGGAGCCGATCATGAAGGTCGAGATCGTGACCCCGGAGGACTACCAGGGCGACGTGATGGGCGACGTGAGCCGTCGCCGCGGCGTGCTGCAGGGTTCGGACACCAGCGTTTCGGGCGTTGTCATCAATGCGATGATCCCGCTGGGCGAAATGTTCGGTTACGCCACCCAGCTGCGCTCGATGACCCAGGGTCGCGCCACGTTCTCGATGGAGTTCGACCACTACGAGCCGGCGCCGAACAACATCGCCGAAACCGTCATCAAGAAGGCCTGAGCCCGCGGGGCTCAGGTTCTCCACACAACTTTCAGCTAATCAAGGAATATCAAAATGTCCAAGGGTAAGTTCGAGCGTACCAAGCCGCACGTCAACGTCGGCACCATCGGCCACGTCGACCATGGCAAGACCACGCTGACCGCCGCGCTGACCAAGATCGGTGCCGAGCGTTTCGGTGGCGAGTTCAAGGACTACTCCTCGATCGACGCCGCGCCGGAAGAGAAGGCGCGTGGCATCACGATCTCGACCGCGCACGTCGAGTATGAATCCGCGACCCGCCACTACGCCCACGTGGACTGCCCGGGCCACGCCGACTACGTGAAGAACATGATCACCGGTGCGGCGCAGATGGACGGCGCGATCCTGGTGTGCTCGGCCGCTGACGGCCCGATGCCGCAGACCCGCGAGCACATCCTGCTGTCGCGCCAGGTTGGCGTGCCGTACATCGTCGTGTTCCTGAACAAGGCCGACATGGTGGACGACGCCGAGCTGCTGGAACTGGTCGAGATGGAAGTGCGCGAGCTGCTGAGCAAGTACGACTTCCCGGGCGATGACACCCC
Organism: Stenotrophomonas acidaminiphila; assembly: GCF_001431595.1. Taxonomy (GTDB): domain Bacteria; phylum Pseudomonadota; class Gammaproteobacteria; order Xanthomonadales; family Xanthomonadaceae; genus Stenotrophomonas; species Stenotrophomonas acidaminiphila. Next base: position 279,816 of record NZ_LDJO01000026.1, on the reverse strand, counting down.
GATCGTGCACGGTTCGGCCCGCCTGGCGCTGGAAGGCGACCAGAGCGACATCGGCGTGCCGGCGATCCTGAAGCTGGTCGATGCCCTGGACAGCTGGATCCCGACCCCGGAGCGCGACATCGACAAGCCGTTCCTGATGCCGGTGGAAGACGTGTTCTCGATCTCGGGCCGCGGCACCGTGGTGACCGGCCGTATCGAGCGCGGCATCATCAAGGTGGGTGACGAAATCGAAATCGTCGGCATCCGTCCGACCCAGAAGACCACCGTGACCGGCGTGGAAATGTTCCGCAAGCTGCTGGACCAGGGCCAGGCGGGCGACAACGCGGGCCTTCTGCTGCGCGGCACCAAGCGTGACGACGTGGAGCGCGGCCAGGTGCTGGCCAAGCCGGGTTCGATCACCCCGCACACCGAGTTCGAAGCCGAGGTGTACGTGCTGTCCAAGGACGAAGGTGGCCGTCACACCCCGTTCTTCAAGGGCTACCGTCCGCAGTTCTACTTCCGTACCACCGACATCACCGGCGCCGTGCAGCTGCCGGAAGGCGTCGAGATGGTGATGCCGGGCGACAACGTGAAGATGTCGGTCACGCTGATCAACCCGGTGGCGATGGACGAAGGCCTGCGCTTCGCCATCCGCGAGGGCGGCCGCACCGTCGGCGCCGGCGTCGTCGCCAAGATCACCAAGTAATCGCGTTTTCCCCGTTCGCGGGGAGCGTCGGACAAGGGCGGCCTCCGGGCCGCCCTTTTTCGTTGTCGCCGCCGGATGCCGGCGGTCTTGCCGGAGCGGGCGCATGGCAGTGCCGGCAGGCGCCCCTGCCGCATGCCCGGGCCGTGGCATCCGCAGCCAAGTCCGCGTCCTGGTGGCTGGCTGGGTTGGCGCATGCGCGGGCGGGCGCGGGGTGCATGGCAGGTGTCGGGCCGTGCCCCGGCGGCGACATCGGCTGCCGCGCCTTGCCCTCGCCGATGGCGGAAAACGCCTGCTTCCCTGCTCTTGTATCCATGGGGTGCGCACGGCACGCCGGAATCCGGTACGGCCGGCATGACCTTCGCTACGTGAATCCGGCGATGGATGCACCTAAGGTGCCGCATGTGGCGGCGTCGGCCGCCGGCAGGACAGACGCGAGGAGAAGACGGATGTTGCGAGCAGTGGGACAGGGGCGGCGCCGGGCGCTTGCAGTGGCGCTGGCGGCGTTCGCGGCGGTGGCGCAGGCGGCGGCGCCGGCACCGAAGGAACACTTCGGCTTCACCATCGGCGACGACTACATGCTCGCCAACTACACCCAGACCGAAGCCTATTTCCGGAAGGTCGCGGCCACGTCGGACCGCTTCCGGCTGGTGGAGCTGGGCAGGACTTCGGAAGGGCGCCCACAGCTGATGCTGATTGCTTCCGCGCCGGCCAACCTGGCGCGCCTCGACGAGTACCGCGCCATCTCCGAGCGGCTGGCGCGGGCACGCGACGACGCCGCGGTCGCGCGCGGGCTGGCGGAGCAGGGCAAGGCGGTGGTGTGGATCGACGGTGGCCTGCATGCCAACGAAACGGTCGGCGCGCACCAGCTGATCGAGACCGTGTGGCAGCTGGCCAGCCGCGACGACGCCGAGACCCGCCGCATCCTCGACGACACCATCATCCTGCTGGTCCATGCCAACCCGGACGGGCAGGAGCTGTACTCGGACTGGTACATGCGCGAGCCGGTGCCGGCCAGGCGCATGCTCGACAAGCCGCCGCGCCTCTACCAGAAGTACGCCGGGCACGACAACAACCGTGATTTCTACATGGCCGCGCTGCAGGAAACGCGCAACCTCAACCTGGCCATGTATACGCGCTGGTACCCGCAGATCGTCTACAACCACCACCAGACCTCGCCCAAGGGCACGGTCATCGTCATCCCGCCGTATCGCGATCCCTACAACTACAACATCGACGCGATGATCCCGGTCGGGCTGGAGGCGCTGGGGTCGGCCATGAACCTGCGTTACCTGCAGGAAGGCAAGCCCGGTGCGGTATCCAAGGGCGGCAGCGTGTATTCCACCTGGTGGAATGGCGGCCTGCGCACCATGCCGTACTTCCACAACATGCTCGGCGTGCTGACCGAGATCACCGGCAACCCGACGCCGATGCAGATCCCGTTCCTGCCGGAGCGGCAACTGCCTGACAGCAACCTGCCGGCGCCGGTGCCGGCACAGACCTGGCATTTCCGCCAGTCCATCGACTACAGCCTGACCGCCAACTGGGCGTTGCTGGACTATGCCTCGCGCAATCGCGAGCAACTGCTGTGGAACATCTACCGCATGGGCCGCAATTCCATCGAGCGCGGCAGCCGCGATACCTGGACCCCGCGCCCGAGCGCGTTGGCTAGGGCCCGCACGGCCGCCGGCAAGGACGGCAAGCCCGCCGCGGAGCTCGATGCGGGCCAGGTGCAGGCGCTGCTGCGCAGCCCGGACCAGCGTGACCCGCGCGGCTACATAATTCCGGCCGACCAGGCGGACTTCCCGACCGCGACGGCCTTCGTCAATGCGCTGCAGCTGGCGGGCGTCGAGGTATCACGCGCCAGCCGGCCGTTCGTGGTGGCCGGTCGCAGGTACCCGGCCGGCTCGTTCGTGGTCCGGGCCGACCAGGCCTTCCGGCCGCACGTGCTGGACATGTTCGAGCCGCAGGACCATCCACATGATTTCGAGTACGAGGGCGGTCCGCCGATCGCGCCCTACGACTCGGCCGGCTGGACGCTGGCCTTCCAGATGGGCGTGGCCTTCGACCGCGTGCTGGAGGGCTTCGACGGCCCGTTCGAGGCGCTGCCGGCCGGGCAGCTGCAGGTGCCGGCCGATGTGCCGGTGCCGGGTTCGGCCAATGGCTACCTGCTCGATGCGCGTGCCAACAACAGCGTGATCGCGGTCAATCGCCTGCTGAAGGCGGGCGTGCCGGTGCGGCGCCTGCAGGACCGCGATGGCGCCTTCTTCGTGCCGGCGGCCGCACCCGAAGCGCTGGCCACCGCCCTGCGCGGGACCGGCGTGCGGGCGCTTGCCGCCGACCGGCGCGTCACTGGCGGGGTACCGGTGAAGGCGCCGCGGATCGCGCTGTGGGACCACTACGGCGGCTCCATGGTGTCCGGTTGGACCCGGCTGGTCCTGGACAGCTTCGGCTTCGATTACGAGGTGGTGTATCCGCGGCAGATCCTCGATGACGACCTGCGCAGCCGGTTCGATGTGCTGATCCTGCCCAGCGGCGCGCTGCCGCTGCCGGCGGAGCTGGCGGTCGAGGGCAAGGCCGGACGCGTACCGGCCTCGCCGGATCCGGCCACCATTCCGGCCGAGTTCCACCCGCTGCTCGGCGAACTGCAGGGCGAGGCCGCGGTCGCCGCACTGCGCCGTTTCCTGCAGGCCGGTGGCCATGTCGTGGCAACCGGCTCGTCCAGTGGACTGGCGCTGCAGTTGGGTCTGCCGCTGCGCAGTCATCTGCAGTCGACCGGTGCCGACGGCCAGCCGCGTGCGCTGAGCCAGCGCGAGTACTACATCCCCGGCAGCGTGCTGCAGGTCGCGGTGGACAAGTCGCGGCCGCTTGCCTGGGGGCTGCCGCAGCGGCTGGATGTGTACTTCTCCGACGGCCGCTGGGACAATGCGCCGGTGTTCGACCTGCCGGCCGGCCGCACCGACATCCGCCCGCTGTTGCGCTTCGATACGGCCACCCCGCTGCGCAGCGGCTGGGCCTGGGGCCAGGAATACCTGCAGGGCGGGGTGCTGGCCGCCGAGGCTGATGTCGGCGCCGGGCGCCTGACCTTCTTCGGCACCGACATCACCTTCCGTGCGCAGGCCCACGGCTCGTTCAAGCTGCTGTTCAACAGCCTGCTGCAGGCCGGGGCCGACCCGGAATGAGGCGCCGGGGCCGGCATGGCCCCCGGCGCCGCCGGCCAAGCATGGCCGGCAGCTGAAGCGCAAGAGGCAGGCGGTGCCCGGGACTTGCAAAGCCCCGGGAATGCTGACAGAATGCACGACCACTCGCGGGACTCATGCTTGCATGGGCTCCGCAACCAGCGAAATGAAGGGCAGGACGCGCTTCGTATTCGCCAGACTAAGGACAGGTCGCGTGGGTCGCTCCAGGGCATCGGGGCGCTTTCTGCGCGTTTGTTTGTGTCTGGGGCGGGCCGGGTAACCGGGCCGCCTTGCTGTTTTGAAGGGATTCGCGCGGCGGCCTGGTGGATATCGCCGCGCATTCATGGGGTCCGGTACACAAGAGGCCGGGCCTGTCGCTCTTTAGACCTATAGGAACACCGTCATGGCGGACCAAAAGATCCGGATTCGGCTGAAGGCGTTCGATCATCGCTTGATCGACCGCTCGGCCAGCGAGATCGTTGAAACGGCCAAGCGGACCGGCGCGCAAGTGCGTGGCCCGATCCCGCTGCCTACCAAGATCGAACGTTACACCGTTCTGGTTTCCCCGCACGTCGACAAGGACGCGCGTGACCAGTACGAAACCCGCACGCACAAGCGCGTGCTCGACATCGTCGACCCCAACGACAAGACCGTGGACGCGCTGATGAAGCTCGAACTGGCTGCCGGCGTCGACGTTCAGATCAAGCTGACCTGAGGACTGCGACCATGACGAAGAAGTATTCGTTGGGCTTCGTGGGCCGCAAGGCCGGCATGAGCCGCGTTTTCACCGAGGACGGCCAGTCCATCCCGGTGACCCTGATCGAAGCCACCCCGAACCGCATCGCGCAGGTCAAGACCGTCGAAACCGACGGCTACAGCGCCGTGCAGGTGACCGTCGGCGCCCGTCGCGCCGCCCTGGTGAACAAGCCGGAAGCCGGCCACTTCGCCAAGGCCAAGGTCGAAGCCGGCCGTGGCCTGTGGGAATTCCGCGTCGAGGACGCCCAGATCGGCGATTACGCCGTCGGTGGCGAAGTCAAGGCGGACATCTTTGCCGTTGGCCAGAAGGTCGACGTCCAGGGTGTCACCAAGGGCAAGGGCTTCCAGGGCACCATCAAGCGCTACAACTTCACCATGGGCGACGCCACCCACGGTAACTCGCTGTCGCATCGCGCGCCGGGTTCGTTGGGCCAGCGCCAGACCCCGGGTCGCGTTTTCCCGGGCAAGAAGATGGCCGGCCACATGGGTGCCGTGCAGCAGAGCACGCAGAACCTGGAAGTGGTCAAGGTCGACGTCGAGCGTGGTCTGATTGCCGTCCGTGGTGCCGTTCCGGGTGCTGCCGGTGGCGACGTGATCGTGCGTCCGGCGAGCAAGGCATAAGGAGAGATGACGATGGAACTCGTTATCACGGGTAGCAACAACAAGGTCTCGGTCTCCGAAGCCGTGTTCGGTCGCGATTTCAGCGAAGATCTGGTCCACCAGGTCGTCGTTGCCTACCGCAACGCCGCTCGCGCCGGTACCAAGGCACAGAAGACGCGCTCTGAAGTGGCCGGCACCACCAAGAAGTCGAAGAAGCAGAAGGGTGGTGGCGCTCGCCACGGTGCCCTGACCGCTCCGATCTTCGTCGGCGGTGGCGTCACCTTCGCGGCCAAGCCGCGCAGCTTCGAGCAGAAGGTCAACCGCAAGCAGTACCGCGCCGCCATGTGCGCCATCCTGTCCGAGCTGAACCGCCAGGGCCGCCTGACCATCGTCGAGTCCTTCGACGTGGAAGCGACCAGCACCAAGGGTCTGATCGGCAAGCTGGCTGGCCTGGAAGTGGGCAAGCGTCCGCTGATCGTCACCGAAGAGGCTTCCGAGCATCTGTACCTGTCGGCCCGCAACCTGCCCTACGTGCAGGTGCGTGACGTCCAGGGTCTGGATCCGGTCGCTCTGGTCGGTGCCGACACGGTCGTCATCACCGCCGATGCGGTCAAGAAGGTCGAGGAGTGGCTGGCATGAGCAGCAACGAAAAAATCTTCAGCGTGCTGCGCGCTCCGCGAGTCTCCGAAAAGACCGCGCGCCTGCAGGAACTCTCCAACCAGTACGTCTTCGAAGTCTCGAACGAAGCAACCAAGGCCGATGTGAAGGCCGCGGTCGAGCAGCTGTTCGACGTCAAGGTCGAGGCCGTCAACGTGGTCAACGTCAAGGGCAAGAGCAAGTCCTTCCGTAACCGCGCTGGCCGCCGCGGCGATTGGCGCAAGGCGTACGTGCGCCTGGCCGATGGCCAGTCCATCGATGTAACGGCCAAGGCCTGAGGTACATCCCATGCCATTGATGAAATTCAAGCCCACCTCCGCAGGCCGCCGCTCGGCCCTGCGCGTGGTCACGCCCGATCTGCACAAGGGTGCGCCGCACGCTGCGCTGGTGGAGTCGCAGAGCAAGTCCGGTGGTCGCAACCACCACGGCCGCATCACCACCCGTCACGTTGGTGGTGGCCACAAGCAGCACTACCGCATCATCGACTTCAAGCGCAACAAGGAAGGCATTCCGGCGCGCGTGGAACGCATCGAATACGATCCGAACCGCACCGCCCACATCGCCCTGCTGTGCTACGTCGACGGTGAGCGCCGCTACATCATCGCCCCGAAGGGCCTGAAGGCGGGTGACCAGGTCATCTCCGGTGCGCATGCGCCGATCAAGACCGGCAACACCCTGCCGCTGCGCAACATCCCGGTCGGTACCACCATCCACGGCATCGAGCTGAAGCCGGGCAAGGGCGCCCAGATCGCCCGCGCCGCCGGTGCTTCGGTGCAGCTGGTGGCTCGTGAAGGCATCTACGCCACCCTGCGCCTGCGCTCGGGTGAAATGCGCAAGGTGCCGGTCGAGTGCCGCGCCACCATCGGCGAAGTCGGCAACGACGAGCACAACCTGGAGAAGCTGGGCAAGGCCGGCGCCAAGCGTTGGCGCGGTGTCCGCCCGACCGTCCGCGGTGCCGCCATGAACCCGGTGGACCACCCGCACGGTGGTGGTGAGGCCAAGGCCGGCCAGGGTAACCCGCATCCGGTCACCCCGTGGGGTGTCCCGACCAAGGGCTACAAGACGCGCCATAACAAGCGCACCCAGCAGTTCATCGTCCGCGATCGTAGGGGCTAATCGACCATGGCACGTTCACTCAAGAAGGGCCCGTTCGTCGATCACCACCTCGTCAAGAAGGTGGAGGCCGCTGCGGGCAGCAAGAAGCCGATCAAGACCTGGTCGCGCCGTTCGATGATCCTGCCGGAAATGGTAGGCGTCACCATCGCCGTGCATAACGGCAAGAACCACGTACCGGTTCTCATCAACGAGAACATGGTCGGCCACAAGCTCGGCGAATTCGCCATCACCCGGACCTTCAAGGGTCATGGTGCTGACAAGAAGTCGGGCAAGTAAGGAGAGATGACGATGGAAGCGAAAGCAATCCTGCGCACCGCGCGCATCTCCCCGCAGAAGGCCCGTCTGGTCGCTGACCAGGTGCGCGGCCTTCCGGCCGAGCGTGCGGTCAATCTGCTGAAGTTCTCGGACAAGAAGGCTGCCGCCCTCATCAAGAAGGTGGTGGAGTCGGCCATCGCGAACGCCGAGAACAACCAGGGCGCCGACGTCGATGAGCTGAAGGTCAAGACCATCATGGTTGATGAAGGTCCGAGCCTGAAGCGCTTCATGGCCCGCGCCAAGGGCCGCGGCACGCGCATTCTCAAGCGCACCAGCCACATCACCGTGGTCGTGGGCGAGGGCAAATAACGATGGGTCACAAAGTTCATCCGATTGGTATCCGCCTGGGCATCGCCAAGGACTGGAACTCCAAGTGGTACGCCAACAAGGCCGAGTTCGCCAGCTACCTGGCGGCCGACCTGAAGGTCCGCGAGATGCTTCGCAAGAAGCTGGCGCAGGCCGGTATCTCCAAGATCCTGATCGAGCGTCCGGCCAAGACCGCGCGCGTGACGATCCACACCGCCCGCCCGGGCGTGGTGATCGGCAAGCGTGGTGAGGACATCGAGAAGCTGCGCAAGGAAGTGAGCGAAGTGATGGGCGTCCCGGCGCACATCAACGTCACCGAAGTGCGCAAGCCGGAGCTGGACGCGCAGCTGGTCGCCGAGTCGATCGCGCAGCAGCTGGAGCGTCGCATCATGTTCCGCCGCGCGATGAAGCGTGCGGTCGGCAACGCGATGCGCCTGGGTGCCCTGGGCATCAAGGTCAACGTGGCTGGCCGCTTGAACGGCGCTGAAATCGCCCGTTCGGAGTGGTACCGCGAAGGCCGCGTGCCGCTGCACACCCTGCGCGCCGACATCGACTACGGTTTCGCTGAGGCCAGCACCACCTACGGCATCATCGGCATCAAGGTCTGGATCTACAAGGGCGAGGTCTTCGATTTCTCCCAGGTTGGCCAGGAAAAGCAGGACGACAGCCCGCGCAGCGATCGCAACGATCGTGGCGACCGTGCCGACCGTCCGTCGCGCCCGGCTCGTGAAGCGAGGTAACGGCAATGTTGCAACCCAAGCGAACCAAATACCGCAAGATGTTCAAGGGCCGCAACGACGGCCTGAGCTGGAGCGCCAATGCCGTCAGCTTCGGTGAGTACGGCCTGAAGGCCACCGCTCACGGCCAGCTGACCGCGCGCCAGATCGAAGCGGCCCGTCGTTCGATCAGCCGTTACGTCAAGCGTGGCGGCAAGATGTGGATCCGCGTTTTCCCGGACAAGCCCATCACCAAGAAGCCCATCGAAGTCCGAATGGGTGCCGGTAAGGGTGGCGTGGAGTACTGGGTCGCCCAGATCCAGCCGGGCCGCATGATCTATGAAATCGAGGGTGTTTCCGAGGAAGTGGCACGCGAGGCGTTCCGCCTGGCGTCGGCCAAGCTCTCGGTCACCACCACTTTCGTGACCCGGACGGTGCGCTGATGGACATCAAACAACTCCGCGAGAAGTCGGCTGACGAACTCAAGGCCCACCTGGGCGACCTGCGCAAGGAGCAGTTCTCGCTCCGCATGCAGGCCGCCACCGGCCAGCTGCCGAAGACCCACGAAACCCGCCGGGTGCGCCGCGAGATCGCTCGCGTCAAGCACCTGATCGGCAGCACGAAGTAAGGATGGCTGCGATGAGCGAAAATACTGAAAGCAAGACGCTGCGCACGGTCGAAGGCCGTGTGGTCAGCAACAAGATGGACAAGACGGTCACCGTGTTGGTGGAGCGCCAGGTCAAGCACGCCCTGTACGGCAAGTACATCAAGCGCTCGACCAAGCTGCACGCTCACGACGCCGAGAACACCTGCAACGAAGGTGATTTCGTGCGTGTGACCGAGATTGCGCCGCTGTCCAAGACCAAGAACTGGCGGGTGGTGGAAGTCATCACCCGCGCAGCGAAATAAGGAGCCTGAATCATGATTCAGATGCAGAGCTACCTCGACGTCGCTGACAACTCCGGTGCCAAGGAAGTGATGTGCATCAAGGTGTTGGGCGGCTCGAAGCGCCGTTATGCCCACATCGGCGACATCATCAAGGTCACCGTGAAGGACGCGATTCCGCGCGGCAAGGTCAAGAAGGGCGAAGTGTACGACGCCGTCGTGGTGCGTACCCGCAAGGGTGTGCGTCGCGCCGACGGTTCGCTGATCCGTTTCGACGGCAACGCCGCGGTCCTGCTGAACAACAAGCAGGAGCCGATCGGCACCCGTATCTTCGGGCCGGTGACCCGTGAACTTCGTTCCGAGAAGTTCATGAAGATCGTCTCGCTCGCTCCCGAAGTGCTGTGAGCGACAGGAGATAATCATGGCTAACCGTATCAAGAAGGGCGACCAGGTCGTCGTCAACACCGGCAAGGACAAGGGCAAGCAGGGCGAAGTCGTCCGCGTCGACGGCGACCGCGTGGTCGTCGCCAACGTGAACATCGTCAAGCGCCACACCAAGCCGAACCCGCAGGCAGGCGTTGCCGGCGGCGTGGTCGAGCGTGAAGCTTCGATCCATATCTCCAACGTCAATGTCCTGAACCCGGCTTCGGGCAAGGGCGAGCGCGTTGGCTTCAAGGTGCTGGAGGATGGACGCAAACTGCGTGTGTTCCGCTCCAGCGGTGAGGCGATTGACGCCTGAGGAATGAGCTGATGACTTCCCGTCTCGAAAAAATCTACAAGGAAGAAGTGGTGCCGGCGCTGATGAAGCAGTTCGGTTACACCAATCCGATGGAAGTGCCGAAGCTGGTCAAGATCACCGTCAACATGGGCGTCGGCGAAGCCGCGACCAACAAGAAGGTGCTCGAGAACGCCGTGGCCGACATGACCAAGATCACCGGCCAGAAGCCGGTGGTCACCAAGTCGCGCGTCTCGGTGGCCTCGTTCAAGATCCGCGACGGCTGGCCGATCGGTTGCAAGGTCACCTTGCGCCGCAACACCATGTTCGAATTCCTGGATCGACTGATCAACATCTCGCTGCCGCGCGTGCGTGACTTCCGCGGCGTTTCGGGTCGTTCGTTCGACGGTCGCGGCAACTACAACATGGGTGTGAAGGAACAGATCATCTTCCCGGAAATCGATTTCGACGCCGTCGATGCGATCCGCGGCATGGATATCGCCATCACCACCACCGCCAAGACCGATGCGGAAGCGAAGGCGCTGCTGGCAGCGTTCAAGTTCCCGTTCCGTAACTGATCCGTCGAGGAAACCGAAATGGCAAAGACCTCCATGGTCAACCGCGACATCAAGCGGGAAAAGCTGGCCAAGAAGTACGCCGACAAGCGTGCTGCTCTGAAGAAGATCGTGTCCTCGGTGGACGCGAGCTACGAAGAGAAGATCGAAGCCGCGGCCAAGCTGTCCAAGCTGCCGCGCGATTCGTCGCCGAGCCGCCAGCGCAACCGCTGCGAACTGTCGGGCCGCCCGCGTGGCGTGTACCGCAAGTTCGGCCTGGGCCGCAACAAGCTGCGTGAAGCCACCATGCGTGGCGACGTGCCGGGCCTGCGCAAGGCCAGCTGGTAAGAAACCCCCGTGCCGGGCCGCAAGGTCCGGCCGGCGGGCCGGCAGGGCGACCTGCCGGCAAGACAGGAAGTCCGACGCAAGTCGGACTTTTTGTCGTATACTCCCGCGTCTTGCCCGGCCGAAATTGCGGGTGACGTTGGAAAAGGGCCCCGGCCCATCCCGGGAAAACTCGAGATTTTCGCGAAAGCGGATATCGGTGCACTCAAAGGTATACACATGAGCATGACTGATCCCATCGCCGACCTGCTGGTCCGCATCAAGAATGCGGCCGCGGTTGGCAAGCAGACGGTGAAAGCGCCGTCGTCCAAGATCAAGGTGGCGATTGCCCAGGTCCTGAAGGACGAGGGTTACATCACCGACCTGCGCGTCAACCAGCTGGACAACAACAAGTCCGAGCTGGAAATCGTCCTGAAGTACTTCGAGGGCAAGCCGGTCATCGCGACCCTGAAGCGCTATTCGCGTTCGGGCCTGCGCCAGTACCGTGGCAAGAGCGAGCTGCCGAAGGTCCTCAACGGCCTGGGCATTGCCATCATTTCCACCTCCAAGGGCATCATGACTGATGCGCAGGCGCGCCAGCAGGGCGTCGGCGGCGAAGTCCTGTGCTTCGTGGCCTAAGCGAGAAGGAGTAGAACATGTCCCGCGTAGCCAAGAAGCCGATCAACCTGCCCAAGGGCGTTGAACTGAACATCCAGCCGGAATCCGTGAGCGTGAAGGGCCCGAAGGGCACCCTGTCGCTGAACAAGGCCGCTGGCGTTGAAATCACCATCGACAATGGCGTCGTCACGCTGAATCCGAAGGACATCTCCTTCGACGCGCTGACCGGCACCGTGCGTTCGATCCTGGCCAACATGGTCAAGGGCGTGTCCGAAGGCTTCGAGAAGAAGCTGGAGCTGGTGGGCGTGGGTTACCGCGCTGCCATGCAGGGCAAGGACCTGAACCTGTCGCTGGGCTTCTCGCACCCCGTCGTGTTCGTGGCGCCGGAAGGCATCACCCTGGCCACCCCGACGCAGACGGAAATCGTCGTGCAGGGCGCGGACAAGCAGGTGGTCGGTGAAGTCGCCGCCAAGATCCGTGGCTACCGTCCGCCGGAGCCCTACAAGGGCAAGGGTGTGAAGTACGCCGGTGAGAACATCATTCGCAAGGAAGCCAAGAAGGCCTAATTCCTAGGTTTTCAGCTTTCGAGGATAAAGATCATGAACAAGAACATCGCTCGCCTGCGTCGCGCCAAGTCGACCCGTTCGCACATCCGCACCCTGGGCGTGCCGCGCCTGTCGGTGCTGCGTACCGGCCAGCACCTGTACGCGCAGGTCTTCACCGCCGACGGCTCGAAGGTGCTGGCTGCCGCCAACACCACCCAGGCCGACGTCAAGGACGGCCTGAAGAACGGCAAGAACGCCGACGCCGCCGCCAAGGTGGGCCGCATCGTTGCCGAGCGCGCCAAGGCCGCCGGCGTCGAGAAGGTCGCCTTCGATCGTTCGGGCTACCGCTACCACGGCCGCATCAAGGCCCTGGCGGACGCCGCGCGCGAGGCCGGCCTGCAGTTCTAAGGGAATGGGGCAGGGGCCTTGTCGGCTCCTGCCCGCCCGCTCGCCGGCCTGAGCGAGGCCGGACGGCGCCGTTCTTCTGCAGCGGCCCACCGGAACAACGCGTCATTCCACAACCATAAGCGGCCCCGAGCCGTACATACCCAACAACCAAGGAATCAACATGGCAGAAGAACGTCAGCAGCGGGGTCGCGACCGCGACCGCAACCGCGAAGAGAAGATCGACGACGGCATGATCGAGAAGCTGGTCGCGGTCAACCGCGTCAGCAAGACCGTCAAGGGTGGCCGCCAGTTCACCTTCACCGCCCTGACCGTGGTCGGCGACGGCGAAGGCAAGGTCGGTTTCGGCTATGGCAAGGCGCGCGAAGTGCCGGTCGCCATCCAGAAGTCGATGGAGCAGGCCCGCAAGAACCTGGTCAACGTCGACCTGAACAACGGCACCCTGTGGCATCCGGTCAAGGACGGCCACGGTGCGGCCCGCGTGTTCATGCAGCCCGCCTCGGAAGGTACCGGCGTGATCGCCGGCGGTGCCATGCGCGCCGTCCTGGAAGCGGTTGGCGTGAAGAACGTGCTGGCCAAGGCCACCGGTTCGCGCAACCCGATCAACCTGGTCCGCGCCACCGTGAAGGGCCTGGCCGGCATGCAGTCGCCGGCGCGCATCGCGGCCAAGCGTGGCAAGAAGGTGGAGGAACTCAACCATGGCTAATGAGTCCAACAAGACCGTGAAGGTGCGCCTGGTGCGCGGCCTGCGTGGAACCCAGTCGCGTCACCGCCTGTCGGTGCGTGCCCTGGGCCTGAACAAGCTCAACGATGTGCGTGAACTGAAGGACAGCCCGCAGGTTCGCGGCCTGATCAACAAGGTTCAGTACCTCGTCCAGGTTGAGGAGTAATCGACCATGACTCTGCGTCTCAATGAACTGAGCCCGGCTCCGGGCGCCCGCACCGAGCGCACCCGCGTCGGTCGTGGTATCGGCTCGGGCCTGGGCAAGACCGCCGGCCGCGGCCACAAGGGTTCGTTCGCCCGCAAGGGTGGCGGCAAGATCAAGGCTGGCTTCGAAGGCGGCCAGACCCCCATGCAGCGTCGTCTGCCGAAGATCGGCTTCCGTTCGCCGATCGCCAAGGACACCGCTGAAGTGCTGCTGTACCAGCTGGACAAGCTGCCGGCCGGCGAGATCGATTTCGCCGCCCTGCGTGCCGCCAAGCTGGTTCCGAGCACCGCCAAGAAGGCCAAGATCGTCGTCAAGGGCGACGTGACCAAGGCGTTCACCCTGAAGGGCGTCGCCGCCACGGCCGGTGCCAAGGCCGCGATCGAAGCTGCCGGCGGCAGCGTACAGGAGTAACTGGAACATGGCGCAAGCTGGCATCGGTAACCTCGCGGGCGGAATGGGCAAGTTCACTGAACTTCGCCAGCGTCTTCTGTTCGTAGTCGGGGCATTGCTCGTCTATCGCATCGGCTGCTACGTGCCGGTGCCGGGCGTCAATCCCGATGCCATGCTTGCGCTGATGCAGGCGCAGGGCGGCGGTATCGTGGACATGTTCAACATGTTCTCGGGCGGCGCCCTGCACCGTTTCAGCATCTTCGCGTTGAACGTGATGCCGTACATCTCGGCATCGATCGTGATGCAGCTGGCGGTCCATATCTTCCCCGCGCTCAAGGCGATGCAGAAGGAAGGCGAGTCGGGCCGCCGCAAGATCACCCAGTATTCGCGCATCGGCGCGGTGCTCCTGGCCATCGTGCAGGGCGGCAGCATCGCCCTGGCGCTGCAGAACCAGGTGTCGCCGGGCGGCGCGCCGGTCGTCTATGCGCCGGGCATGGGCTTCGTGCTCACCGCCGTGGTCGCGCTGACTGCCGGCACCATCTTCCTGATGTGGGTCGGCGAGCAGGTCACCGAGCGCGGTATCGGCAACGGTGTCTCGCTGATCATCTTCGCCGGCATCGTCGCCGGCCTGCCGGCAGCGGTCATCCACACGCTGGATGCCTACCGTGACGGCAACATGAGCTTCATCTCGCTGCTGCTGATCGTCATCGTGGTGCTGGCGTTCACCTATTTCGTGGTGTTCGTCGAGCGCGGCCAGCGTCGCATCACGGTCAACTACGCACGGCGCCAGGGTGGCCGCAATGCGTACATGAACCAGACCTCGTTCCTGCCGCTGAAGCTCAACATGGCGGGCGTGATCCCGGCGATCTTCGCTTCCAGCATCCTGGCCTTCCCGGCAACGCTGGCGATGTGGTCCGGCCAGGCCAGCTCCGCGACCTGGCTGCAGAAGGTGGCCAACGCGCTGGGTCCGGGCGAGCCGCTGCACATGATCGTGTTCGCCGCGCTGATCACCGGTTTCGCGTTCTTCTATACCGCGCTGGTGTTCAACTCGCAGGAAACCGCCGACAACCTGAAGAAGTCTGGCGCGCTGATCCCGGGCATCCGTCCGGGCAAGGCCACCGCCGAGTACATCGACGCGGTGCTGACCCGCCTGACCGCGGCCGGCTCGCTGTACCTGGTGATCGTGTGCCTGCTGCCGGAACTGATGCGCACCCAGCTCAATGCCTCGTTCTACTTCGGTGGCACCTCGCTGCTGATCGTGGTGGTGGTGGTGATGGACTTCATCGCCCAGGTGCAGGCGCACCTGATGTCGCACCAGTACGAGAGCCTGCTGAAGAAGGCCAACCTGAAGGGTGGCAACCGCGGTGGTTTTGCACGCGGCTGATTCCCCCGTTATACTTTCCGCTTCATAGCGAGAAGGCCGCCCTGGGTTCCCCGGGCGGGCCTTCCAGACAGAAGGGCGGCCCCCGCAGCGGTCTCGGGTGGGGGTGTGATGTGGTAGTTCCGCGCGGGAGTAGCGCGGGCGGCCTGGAGAGAAATCTCCCTGCCAGGCACATCCGGCGCCGGAGCATGGGCACACTCCCCACGCCGGGCTCATGGAACCTTGTGTTCCACGGGCTTCCAAGCAAACCGGGACCTTGTTAGAATCGCTAGTTCACTTTTTTGATCCATCCTGCCGGAATGGCGCGCCATGCGGTGCGCATTCGGCCATCACTCAGCTGGAGAACCGCGTCATGGCGCGTATTGCAGGCGTCAACCTGCCAGCCCAGAAGCATGTCTGGGTCGGGTTGCAAAGCATTTACGGCATCGGCCGTACCCGCTCGAAGAAGGTCTGCGAAGCCGCAGGCGTTACTTCGACCACCAAGATCCGCGACCTGTCGGAGCCGGAAATCGACCGTCTGCGCCTCGAAGTGGGCAAGTACATCGTCGAAGGCGACCTGCGTCGTGAAGTCGGCATCGCCATCAAGCGCCTGATGGACCTGGGCTGCTACCGCGGCCTGCGTCACCGTCGCGGCCTGCCGCTGCGTGGTCAGCGCACCAAGACCAACGCACGCACCCGCAAGGGTCCGCGCAAGGCGCTTAAGAAGTAAGGGACCTAGAAAATGGCTAAGCCCGCTGCTGCTAAGACCAAGAAGAAGATCAAGCGCGTCATCACCGACGGCGTCGCCCACGTCCACGCTTCTTTCAACAACACCATCGTGACCATCACCGACCGCCAGGGCAATGCACTGTCCTGGGCGACCTCCGGTGGTGCCGGCTTCCGCGGTTCGCGCAAGTCGACCCCGTTCGCTGCGCAGGTTGCCGCCGAGAAGGCCGGCAAGGCCGCGCTGGACTACGGCGTGAAGTCGCTGGAAGTCCGCATCAAGGGCCCGGGTCCGGGCCGTGAGTCGGCCGTGCGTTCGCTGAACAACGTCGGCTACAAGATCACCAACATCATCGACGTGACGCCGATCCCGCACAACGGGTGCCGTCCGCCGAAGAAGCGTCGCGTCTAAAGGAGCGATAAGAAATGGCTCGTTATATCGGTCCTACCTGTAAGCTCGCCCGTCGCGAAGGCGCCGACCTGTCGCTGAAGAGCCCGGCCCGTGCGCTGGACTCCAAGTGCAAGCTGGAGCAGAAGCCCGGCCAGCACGGCGCCACCGCCCGCAAGGGCAAGCTGTCCGACTACGCCACCCAGCTGCGCGAGAAGCAGAAGGTCAAGCGCATCTACGGCCTGCTGGAGCGCCAGTTCCGCAATTACTACAAGAAGGCCTCGACCAAGAAGGGCAACACCGGCGAGAACCTGCTGCAGCTGCTGGAAACCCGCTTGGACAACGTCGTCTACCGCATGGGCTTCGCCGTGACCCGTCCGGCCGCGCGCCAGCTGGTCTCGCACCGCGGCGTCACCGTGAACGGCAAGTCGGTCAACCTGGCCTCGTACCAGGTCAAGGCCGGCGACGCGATCGCCCTGTCGGAAAAGGCTGCCAAGCAGCTGCGTGTCCAGGAAGCCCTGACCATCGCCGAACAGCATGACCTGAGCCCGTCGTGGGTGGAAGTCGATTCGAAGAAGTTCAGCGGCGTGTTCAAGGCCGTGCCGGATCGCGCCGACCTGCCGGCGGACATCAACGAAGCGCTGATCGTCGAGCTGTACTCGAAGTAATTCACATTGGAGAACCCTCGGCGACGGCCGGGGGTTCACTAGGAGAACCCGCAACATGACGGTTACCGCCAACCAGGTTCTGCGTCCCCGCGGTCCGCAGATCGAACGCCTTACCGACACCCGCGCCAAGGTCGTTATCGAGCCCTTGGAGCGGGGTTACGGGCATACGCTGGGCAATGCCCTGCGTCGCGTGCTGCTGTCGTCCATCCCGGGCTTCGCCATCACGGAAGTCGAGATCGACGGCGTGCTGCATGAGTACACCACGGTCGAAGGGCTGCAGGAGGACGTGCTCGAAGTCCTGCTCAACCTGAAGGACGTGGCCATCCGCATGCATTCCGGTGACAGTGCCACCATCTCCCTGTCCAAGCAGGGTCCGGGTGTGGTGACTGCCGCCGACATCAAGGTCGACCACAACGTCGAAGTCCTCAACGGCGAGCAGATCATCTGCAACCTGACCAAGGACACGGCGATCAACATGCGCCTGAAGGTCGAGCGTGGCTTCGGCTACCAGCCGGCGGCTTCGCGTCGTCGTCCGGACGAAGAAACCCGTGCCATCGGCCGCCTGGTCCTGGACGCCTCGTTCTCGCCGGTCCGCCGCGTCGCCTACGCCGTGGAAGCGGCCCGCGTCGAACAGCGCACCGACCTGGACAAGCTGGTCATCGATATCGAAACCAACGGCACGATCGATGCCGAGGAAGCCGTCCGCACCGCGGCCGACATCCTCAGCGATCAGCTCTCGGTGTTCGGTGACTTCACCCACCGCGACCGCGGTGCGGCCAAGCCGGCCAACAACGGCGTGGATCCGGTGCTGCTGCGCCCGATCGACGACCTGGAGCTGACCGTCCGTTCGGCCAACTGCCTGAAGGCCGAAAGCATCTACTACATCGGCGATCTGATCCAGAAGACCGAAGTGGAGCTGCTCAAGACCCCGAACCTCGGCAAGAAGTCGCTGACCGAGATCAAGGAAGTGCTGGCCCAGCGTGGCCTGTCGCTCGGCATGAAGCTGGAGAACTGGCCGCCGGCCGGCGTCTCCGCCCACGGCATGCTGGGCTGAGCAAACCCTGTTTCCCCGCATGGGTGACCATGCGGGGAATGCAGCATGCAGTACCCGCGCCGATGGCTTGAAAGCCACGGTGCCGGTCGTCCAGGGAGCAGGGCGACCAGGACCACCCGCAGTCCACAGCAGCAGCGCCAGGAAGGCGACAACGAAGTCCAACGAACCATCATTGACCAAGGAATAGACCCATGCGCCACCAGAAGTCGGGCCGCAAGTTCAACCGCACCAGCGCCCACCGCGAAGCGATGTTCAAGAACATGGCCGCCTCGCTGTTCAAGCACGAGCTGATCAAGACCACCCTGCCGAAGGCGAAGGAACTGCGCCGCGTCGCCGAGCCGCTGATCACCCTGGCCAAGGTCGACTCCGTCGCCAACCGCCGCCTGGCTTTCGCCCGCCTGCGTGACAAGGAAGCCGTCGGCAACCTGTTCACCGTGCTGGGCCCGCGCTACGCCAGCCGTCCGGGCGGCTACCTGCGCCTGCTGAAGTGCGGCTTCCGTGCCGGCGACAACGCGCCGATGGCCTACGTCGAGCTGGTGGACCGTCCGGCCGCCGTTGCCGAGGAAGTGGCCGAGTAATCGCGCCTTCCGCAACGAGCCTGAAACGAAAAGCCCGGCCTCGCCCGGGCTTTTCGCTTTTCCGGAGTCCGGACTTTCCGGCCGCGTAGCTGGACGGGCGCACCGTCCGGACGCGCCGGCGTCGGGGCCGGTACCGTTCGCCGCGGCCCGGGCGCGATCGATGTGCAGTGCATGGCATGGTGCGCTCCGGCAGCCGCATGGCGCCGAGCATCTGCGGTACGTTCCGCGTGGTGGATGCTGTCGTGCGGCCGCCGGCCTGTTACGCTTGTTGGATCATTGATCCGGAACGACACGATGAATCCTTTGCGCTGGGGCTTCCGCGCGCAGTGCCTGCTGGGCTTCCTGGCCTGCGCGGGTCTTCTTGCGTTCGCCATCTGGATGCAGCTGGAGATGGGCCTGGAGCCCTGTCCGCTGTGCATTTTCCAGCGCATCGCCTTCGCCGCGGTGGGCCTGCTGTTCCTGTTGGGCGCGCTGCACGGGCCATCCACCCGCACTGGGCGCGGCGTATACGGGGGGCTGGCGTTCATCGCCGCGGCCGTGGGCGCCGGCATTGCCGGGCGCCACGTGTACGTGCAGTTGCTGCCGAAGGACCTGGGCAGCAGCTGCGGCCCGCCGCTGAGTTTCCTGAGCGAGACCATGGGCCCGTTCGAGGTGTTCCGTACCGTGCTTACCGGCACCGGCGACTGCGGCAACATCGACTGGACCTTCCTCGGCTTGAGCATGCCGATGTGGAGCCTGGTGTGGTTCGCGCTGCTGGGTGCGTGGGCGCTGTATGCCGGCCTGCGCGCGCGCCGGACACGCCTGTTCTGAGTTCCTTTGGTTTTCCGCTGTATCCCCCTGCTATCGCTACGGTAATCGCATGAACCTGTCCCCGTCCTTGTCCCCGGCCGCCACCGCATCGCACTGGGCGCCGGACAGCTGGCGTGGGCGCCCGGCGCTGCAGATGCCGACCTATCCCGATCCGCAGGCGCTGGAGACGGCGCTGGCGCAGCTGCGCCAGTTGCCGCCGCTGGTGACGTCGTGGGAGATCCTGGCACTCAAGCAGCAACTGGCCGAGGCGCAGGAAGGCGAACGCTTCCTGCTGCAGGGCGGCGACTGTGCGGAGAATTTCGCCGACTGCGAATCCGGCACGATCTCCAACCGGCTCAAGGTCCTGCTGCAGATGAGCCTGGTGCTGGTGCACGGGCTGCGCAAGCCGGTGATCCGGGTGGGACGCTTTGCCGGCCAGTACGCCAAGCCGCGTTCGGCCGACACCGAGACCCGCGACGGGGTGACCCTGCCCAGCTACCGGGGCGACGTGATCAATGCGCCGGAGTTCACCGAAGCGGCGCGGATGCCCGATCCGCAGCGGATGATCGTCGCCCATTCGCGTTCGGCGCTGACGATGAATTTCGTGCGTGCCCTGATCGATGGCGGCTTCGCCGACCTGCACCATCCCGAGTACTGGAACATGAGCTGGGTCGGGTGTTCGCCGCTGGCGGCCGAGTACCAGAAGATGGTGGGCTCCATCGGCGATGCGGTGCGCTTCATGGAGACGCTGGCCGGTGCGCGGGTGCACAACCTCAACCGGGTCGATTTCTATACGTCGCACGAGGCGTTGCTGCTGCCCTACGAGCAGGCGCTGACCCGGCAGGTGCCGCGCCAGCACGGCTGGTTCAACCTGAGTACGCACTACCCGTGGATCGGCATGCGTACCGCGGCGCTGGAGGGCGCGCACGTGGAGTACCTGCGCGGCGTGCGCAACCCGATCGCGATCAAGGTGGGGCCGTCGGTGCAGCCGGACCAGCTGCTGCGCCTGATCGACGTGCTCAATCCCGATGACGAGCCGGGCCGCCTGAGCTTCATCCATCGCATGGGCGCGACGCAGATCGCCGACAGGCTGCCGCCGCTGCTGGATGCGGTCAAGCGTGACGGCCGCCGCGTGCTGTGGGTCTGCGATGCGATGCACGGCAACACGGAGAGCACCAGCAACGGCTACAAGACCCGTCGCTTCGACAACGTCCTTGCCGAGGTCGAGGCGTCGTTCGACCTGCATGCGGCGGCCGGCACGCGCCTGGGCGGCGTGCACCTGGAGCTGACCGGCGAGGACGTGACCGAGTGCACCGGTGGCGCGCGCGAACTGACCGACCGCGATCTGGAGCGTGCGTACCGCTCGACGGTCGACCCGCGGCTGAACTACGAGCAGTCGCTGGAAATCGCGATGGCGATCGTGCGCAAGCGGCAGCAGGGGCCCGACGCGTCCTGAGGCGGGCATGGCGTATCGGTCGCTGCGCGCGACCGTGCGGGCAGCCAGCGTGGCGACAACGGTGAGGGCGGCGGCAAGCGCCCGGCCTGTGGCATGACATCGCGATCATGGTTTCTGGCGCATCATGGGCGGCACATCCTTTCGTATCCCCAGGAGGACACGCATCGATGGCCGACTGGACCGTCATTCGCACCTACGCATTGCCGCTGGGAGCGGCGATTCTCGCTGGCTTCGTCGTCTGGACGCTGATGCTGTGGCTGTTCCGGCGCACCCAGGGACGTGACTACCGGCGCGCGCGCATCGTGCGCGTGGTGAGCCTGCCGCTGGCGTTCTTCCTGCCGCTGTTGTTCCTGGAGATGGCGCTGGGAGCCACGCCGCTGGACGGGAAGGCGCTGCAGGTGATGCAGCGCCTGCTGCACGTGGGCGTGGTGGCATGCCTGACCTGGCTGCTGGTACGGGCGGTGGCCGCCGGCGAGCGCGCGATCCTGCGCAACCACCCGATCGAGATGGCCGACAATCTTGCCGCGCGTCGCGTCCAGACCCAGACCCGGGTGCTGAGCCGGGTGCTGATGGGCGTGATCGTGCTGTTCGGCGTGGCGACGGTCTTGCTGGCGTTCCCGCAGGCGCGGCAGGTCGGCAAGACCCTGCTGGCCTCGGCGGGCATCGTCGGGCTGGTGGCCGGCATCGCCGCCAGGCCGGTGTTCGGCAACCTGATCGCCGGCCTGCAGATCGCACTGACGCAGCCGATCCGGCTGGACGACGTGGTGATCGTGGAAGGCGAGTGGGGGCGGATCGAGGAGATCGGCAGTTCCTACGTGGTGGTGCGGATCTGGGACGAGCGGCGCATGGTGGTGCCGTTGTCCTGGTTCATCGAGAACCCGTTCCAGAACTGGACCCGGCGCAGCGCCGACCTGCTGGGGACCGCATTCCTGTGGCTGGACTACCGTACCCCGGTTGCGGCGGTACGCGCCGAGCTGGAGCGCATCTGCAGGGAGTCGCCGTTGTGGGACGGACGGGTCTGCGTGACCCAGGTGACCGAGGCGAGCGAGCACGCCATCCAGGTGCGGCTGCTGGTGAGCGCGCGCAACTCCGGCGATGCCTTCGACCTGCGCTGCATCGTGCGCGAGCGCATGATCGATTTCCTGATGCGCGAGCATCCGGCCGCGCTGCCGCGGCTGCGCGCGGAGATGGCGGATCCGGCCGGGGTGCCGCAGCCGGCGCGCGGGGGCGGACCCGCGGACATCCGCTCACCGGGCGCGGAGGATGGCGCGCCGGGGTAGGCGGCATCGCCGCCGCGGTCGTCAACGGGTCTGCGCGGTATCCGCGAAGGTCGGCGGCTTGCGCGCCCGGGTCAGTTGTTCGTAGGCGTGTCCCAGTTCGAGCAGGCGTGGCTCGCTCCAGGCGGTGCCCATGAACAGCAGCCCCAGCGGCAGGCCGCCGGCATGGCCCATGGGCACGCTCAGGCTCGGGTAGCCGGCGACCGCGGCGGCGCCGTAGCTGCCGCCGGGGTAGGCGTCACCCTGGCCGGGCGTGGTGCGCCAAGCGGCACCGGTGGTAGGTGCCACCAGCGCATCGAGGCGGTCGGCACGCAGTGCGGCGTCGATGCCTTCGGGGCCGGCAAGCCGGCGGGCGTTGCCGCGCGCGGCGATATAGGCCGGGTCCTTGAGCGTGCCGGACTGTTCGGCCTCCAGCAGCAATTCCTGGCCGAACAGGTGCAGTTCCTGCGAGGCGTTGGCCTGGTTGAACGCGATCAGGGTGGCGAGCGAGTCCACCGGCGTCCGCCACTGCTGGAAATACCGGTTCAGCCCGCTCTTGAATTCATACAGCAGCACCGTCTGCTCGTCCTTTTCCCAAGCGCCTTCGCCGGGCAGCGTGGTTTCCACGACGGTGGCACCGGCGGCGCGCATCGCCGCCACCGCCTGGTCGAGCACCGGCTTTATCTCCGCGCGCTCGGCGAGCGCGTTGCGCAGCACGCCGATGCGCGCGCCGCGCAGGGCGTCGGGGCGCAGGCGGGTGCCGTAGTCGTATACGGCCCGCCCGGGCATCCCAGCGGTGGCGGGATCGGATTCGTCGCGGCCGGCGATCGCCCCGAGCAGCAGCGCGGCATCGGCGACGCTGCGGGTCATCGGTCCGGCGGTGTCCTGGCTGAAGGAAATCGGGATGATGCCGTCGCGGCTGACCAGGCCTACGGTGGGCTTGAGCCCGACGATGCCGTTGACCGCGGCCGGGCAGACGATGCTGCCGTCGGTTTCGGTGCCGATGGCGGCCACCGCCAGGTTGGCGGAGATGGCCACGGCGCTGCCGGAACTGGAGCCGCAGGGATTGTGGTCCAGCGCGTACGGGTTGCGGGTCTGCCCGCCCACCGCGCTCCAGCCGGATGTCGAACCGGAGGAGCGGAAATTGGCCCACTCGCTCAGGTTGGTCTTGCCCAGGATCACCGCGCCGGCGTCGCGCAGGCGCTGCACCAGGAAAGCGTCGCGCCGCGGGCGGAACGTCTTCAGCGCCAGCGAGCCGGCGGTGTTGTGCATGGGCGTGGCGGCGATGTTGTCCTTGAGCAGGACCGGCATGCCGTGCAACGGGCCGCGGATGCGCCCGGCACGGCGTTCGGCGTCGCGCTGCGCCGCTTCGCGGCGCGCGGCCGGGTTGAGCTCGATCACCGAGCGCAGCGCGGGCCCGGCACGGTCGAGCTGCGCGATGCGCCGCAGGTAGGCATCGGTGAGGGTGACGCTGTCGAGCTCGCCGGCGGTCATCCGCGCCTGCAGTTCGGCGATGCCCGCTTCCTGGTAGGGGAAGGGCGGCTCGCCGGCCGGAGTGTCGCTGGCGCTGCCATTGCAGGCGCTGCACAGCGCCGTCGCCAGAAGGGACAGGAGCAGTCGGGAACAGGTGTGGAGGGCGCGCATGCCGCGCAGGCTATCGGGCCGGACTGGCGTTGGCAAACCGATGTGGGCCGGCCCGCCGCGGCGACGGCTGGCGGCGGTCGGGGGCCGGGCGCGGCGGCCGCGTGCACCCGGTGGTGCGGTGCGGATTTCCGGCGTGCCGCGGCTCAGCGCGCGGTCGCTGGCCGGCGCTTGCCGATGTCGCGGGCCAGTACCCAGACCACGACGAGGTTGACGGCCAGCAGCAGCCACGAGGTCCAGCCGGGGTGGCGGATGATGGCGTAGACGTCCAGCGGCAGGTACAGCGCGGCGGAAATGCAGCCCAGCCACGATGCCCAGGCGCGGGCGCGCCACAGGCCCCAGGCTTCCAGCGATCGGAGCAGGCCGTAGGCGACCAGCGCGAGGGCGCCGACATGCACGGTGTCGGGCGTGATCATGTCCAGCAGGGTCGAGGACGAGCCGTGTTCGGGGTCGCCGCCGACGTGCCGGATCAGGGTGTTGACGAAGGTGCGGAGGGGGGCGGGCCCGGAGAACTCCAGGCCCGCGGCGGCCAGAAAGGCCAATGCGGCCTTGACCGCTTCCAGCAGTGCGATGGCGGCAAGTCCCGGATGCGCATGCGGATCCGGGTTGTAGGGCTTGCGCGCGGACAAGTCGATCAGCCGGCGCGGGAGGCGCGCTTGCGATCGCTCTCGGTCAGGAACTTCTTGCGCAGGCGGATTTCCTTCGGGGTGATTTCCACCAGCTCGTCGTCATCGATGAAGTCCAGGGCCTGCTCCAGCGAGAACTTGATGGCCGGGGTCAGCTGGATCGCGTCGTCCTTGCCCGAAGCGCGCATGTTGGTCAGCGGCTTGGTCTTGATCGCGTTGACCGTCAGGTCGTTGTCCTTGGAGTGGATGCCGATCAGCTGGCCTTCGTACACGTTGTCGCCTTCGGCGGCGAACAGCTTGCCGCGTTCCTGCAGCGGGCCCAGCGAGTAGGCAGGCGTGGCGCCGGCGGCATTGGCGATCATCACGCCGTTCAGGCGCTTGGCGATGGCGCCCTGTTCCTTCGGGCCGTAATGGTCGAACACGTGGAACAGCAGGCCCGAACCCTGGGTCAGCGTCTTGAACTCGTTCTGGAAGCCGATCAGGCCGCGCGCCGGAATCTTGAAGTCCAGGCGCACGCGGCCCTTGCCGTCCGATTCCATGTTCTCCAGCAGGGCCTTGCGGGTGCCCAGCTTCTCCATCACGCCACCCTGGTGCTGCTCTTCGATGTCCACCACCAGCTGCTCGATCGGCTCCATCAGCTGGCCGTCGATTTCCTTGATGATGACTTCCGGGCGCGACACGGCCAGTTCATAGCCTTCGCGGCGCATGGTTTCGATCAGCACCGACAGGTGCAGCTCGCCGCGGCCGGAGACCAGGAACTTGTCGGCGTCTTCCAGCTGCTCGACCTTCAGCGCCACGTTGTGCACGGTCTCGCGCTCCAGGCGCTCCTTGAGCTGGCGGCTGGTCAGGAACTTGCCGCCGGACAGGTCCTTGTTGCCGGCGAACGGCGAGTTGTTGACCTGGAAGGTCATCGAGATGGTCGGCTCGTCCACGGTCAGGGCCGGCAGCGCCTCCGGGGTGTCCAGCGCGCAGACGGTGTCGGAGATGGTCAGCTCCTGGATGCCGGAGATGGCCACGATGTCGCCGGCCTGGGCCTCCTCGACCTCGATGCGCTCCAGGCCCATGAAGCCCAGCACCTGCAGGATCTTGCCCTGGCGCTTCTTGCCTTCGCGGTCGACGATGCTGACCGGCATGTTCTTCCTGACCTTGCCGCGCTGGATGCGGCCGATGCCGATCACGCCGACGAAGTTGTTGTAGTCCAGCTGGCTGATGCGCATCTGGAACGGGCCTTCGGCCTCGACTTCCGGCGCCGGCACGTACTTCATGATCGCTTCGTACAGCGGGGTCATGTCGCCGTCGCGCACGGTGTCTTCCATGCCGGCGTAGCCGTTCAGGCCCGAGGCGTAGACGATCGGGAAGTCCAGCTGCTCATTGGTGGCGCCGAGCTTGTCGAACAGGTCGAACACCTGGTCGATCACCCATTCCGGGCGCGCGCCCGGGCGGTCGACCTTGTTGACCACGACGATCGGCTTGAAGCCCATCGCGAAGGCCTTCTGGGTGACGAAGCGGGTCTGCGGCATCGGGCCGTCCATCGCGTCGACCAGCAGCAGCACCGAGTCGACCATCGACAGCACGCGCTCCACTTCGCCGCCGAAGTCGGCGTGCCCGGGGGTGTCGACGATGTTGATGCGGTTGCCGCGCCAGTTGATCGCGGTGTTCTTGGCCAGGATGGTGATGCCGCGTTCCTTTTCCTGGTCGTTGCTGTCCATCACGCGCTCTGCCAGCACCGTGCGCTCGGACAGGGTGCCAGACTGCTTCAGCAACTGGTCGACGAGGGTGGTCTTGCCATGGTCGACGTGGGCGACGATGGCGATGTTGCGAAGGTTTTCGATGGACATGCGAAAGACGGCCAGCCGGTGCCGTGAATGGGGAAAAGAAGTCCAACATTATACGGGCATGAGGCCGATTCGCGAAAAGGGGCCGTGAAGGCCGCCGGGACGGGCGTTCAGCCGGCGGCGGGCGCGGTGAGGGCGGGGGACGTCGCCCGCCGGGGCCGGGTGTATCCTATGCGGTCTGCGATAGACGTCTTCTCCCACAAGGATTCCCATGTCCCTGACCGCCCATTTCGACACCTCCCGCGGCCTGATCAAGGTCGAGCTGTTCGCCGACAAGGCGCCGCTGACCGTGGCCAATTTCGTCAACCTGGCCCAGCGCGGGTTCTACGACGGCCTGAATTTCCACCGCGTGATCGCCGATTTCATGATCCAGGGCGGCTGCCCGGAAGGCTCCGGCCGCGGCGGCCCGGGCTACCGCTTCGAGGACGAGACCAACAACGGCGTGCGCCACGAGCGCGGCGTGCTGTCCATGGCCAATGCCGGCCCCAACACCAACGGCAGCCAGTTCTTCATCACCCACATCAAGACCGACTGGCTGGACGGCAAGCACACCGTGTTCGGCAAGGTGGTCGAAGGCCTGGACGTGGTCGACGCGGTCAAGCAGGGCGACCTGATCAACAAGATCACCATCGAGGGCGATGCCGACGCCGTGCTGGCCGCCCAGGCCGGGCGCGTGGCCGAGTGGAACAAGATCCTCGCCGCCTGATCCCCGTCCACGGCCACCGGCAACGGTGGCCGTTCGCGTGATGTGCACCGATTGCAGCCCCGCTTTCGCGGCCGCGGAGGCCGGGGCCGTCCCGAGACACCTTTCTTAGCAGAGGAAACCCCCATGAAAGCACCCGTACGTGTCGCCGTGACCGGCGCTGCCGGCAATATCGGCTACGCCCTGCTGTTCCGCATCGCCTCCGGCGAAATGCTGGGCAAGGACCAGCCGGTCATCCTGCAGCTGCTCGAGATCGACAATGAAAAGGCCCAGGCCGCGCTGAAGGGCGTGGTCATGGAGCTGGAAGACTGCGCGTTCCCGCTGCTGGCCGGCGTGGTCACCACCGCCGACCCGCTGGTGGCGTTCAAGGACGTCGACGTGGCCCTGCTGGTCGGCGCCCGCCCGCGCGGCCCGGGCATGGAGCGCAAGGACCTGCTGCTGGAGAACGCCAAGATCTTCACCGTGCAGGGCAAGGCGCTCAATGCCGTGGCCAAGCGCGACGTGAAGGTGCTGGTGGTCGGCAACCCGGCCAACACCAACGCCTACATCGCCATGAAGTCGGCCCCGGACCTGGATCCGAAGAACTTCACCGCCATGCTGCGCCTGGACCACAACCGCGCCCTGAGCCAGCTGTCGGCCAAGACCGGCAAGGCCGTGGACAGCTTCGAGAAGTTCACGGTGTGGGGCAACCACAGCCCGACCATGTACCCGGACTACCGCTTCGCCACCACCGGCGGCGCCTCGGTGGCCGAGCTGATCAACGACCAGGAATGGAACGCCAACACCTTCATCCCGACCGTCGGCAAGCGCGGCGCGGCCATCATCGCCGCACGTGGCCTGTCCTCGGCGGCCTCGGCCGCCAATGCCGCCATCGACCACGTGCATGACTGGGTGCTGGGCAGCAACGGCAAGTGGGTGACGATGGGCGTGCCGTCCGACGGCTCCTACGGCATTCCCGAGGGCGTGGTGTTCGGCTTCCCGGTGATCACCGAGAACGGCAAGTACACCATCGTCAAGGACCTGCCGATCGACGACTTCTCCAAGAAGTACATCGACATCACCCTGGGCGAGCTCGAGGAAGAGCGTGCCGGCGTGGCCGACCTGCTCTGATCGCAGCGGCCGGGCGACCGGGTCGACGGGGGGAAGCTTCGGCTTCCCCCTTTTTGTTGGAAAGGCTGCGGCGCGGTGTCCCGAGGGGCGGCCGTCGCCCTCCCCGTGGCGACGTGCAAAGGCGGAAACGGTGATCGGACTGCACCACATCGACGAGGCGCTGCTGGTGGCGGAGAAGCCCGCCGGCCTGCTCTCGGTACCCGGGCGCCTGCCGGAGAACCAGGACTGCCTGGTGGCACGCCTGCAGGCGTCGTATCCGGACGCGCTGACCGTGCACCGGCTGGACCAGGTGACGTCGGGGCTGATGCTGTACGCGCGCGGCAAGCAGGTGCAGGCGGCCCTGTCGATGCAGTTCGAGCAGCGGCGGGTGCACAAGCGCTACGAAGCGGTGGTGGAGGGGCAGGTCGCGGGCGAGGCGGGCGAGATCGCGTTGCCGTTGATATGCGACTGGCCGAACCGGCCCAGGCAGATGGTGGACCTTGAACGGGGCAAGCCGGCGCTGACCCGCTGGCGGGTGCTGGCGCGCGATGCGGGGCAGGCGTGGACCCGGGTGGAACTGGAACCGGTGACCGGGCGCAGCCACCAGCTGCGGCTGCACATGGCCAGTGCCGGCCATCCGATCGTCGGCGATGGCCTGTACGGCGCGCGGCCCGCGCCGCGCGTACAGCTGCATGCGTGCCGGCTGGACTTCGTGCACCCGCTGAGCGGGGAAACGATGACGTTCGTTTCACCCAGCCCGTTCTGAGCACGGCGCCGGCCCTGCAACGATGGTCGTACGACCATCGTCGCAGGGAGGCGGCGCGCCGGTCCGGACTATGCTCGGCGCAGGCCAGCAGGTTCCGGAGGGTGACATGCAGTACGAGCAGACCTACCGCCGTTCCATCGACGCGCCGGAGGCATTCTGGGCCGAGGAGGCCAGGGCGATCCATTGGCACACGCCGCCGCGGCAGATCCTGGACTACTCCAATCCGCCGTTCCGGCGCTGGTTCGTCGGCGGCGAAACCAACCTCTGCTACAACGCGGTGGACCGGCACCTGGCCGAACGTGCCGACCAGCTCGCGCTGGTCGCCATTTCCACCGAGACCCAGGTCACCCGCGAGATCACCTACCGCGAACTGCATCGGGAGGTGAACGCTTTCGCCGCGGTGCTCAAGGCGCTGGACGTCGCTCGCGGCGATCGCGTGGTGATCTACATGCCGAACATGGCCGAGGCGGTGTTCGCGATGCTGGCGTGCGCGCGCATCGGCGCGGTGCATTCGGTGGTGTTCGGCGGTTTCGCCGCGCACAACCTGGCGCTGCGCATCGACGATGCCAGGCCGAAGCTGCTGATCGCCGCCGATGCGGGCATGCGTGGCGGCAAGGTGATCCCCTACAAGCCCATGGTCGACGCGGCGTGCGCCGAGGCCGCTTCGCCGCCGCCGAAGGTGCTGATCGTCTCGCGCGGCCTGGATGCGGCCATGCCCCGGATCGACGGCCGCGACGAGGATTACGCCGCGCTGCGCGCACAGGTGGGCGATGCGCAGGTGCCGGTGGAATGGCTGGAGTCCAACGAGCCCAGCTACCTGCTGTATACCTCGGGCACCACGGGAAAACCGAAGGGCGTGCAGCGCGATGTCGGCGGCTACGCGGTGGCGATGGCGCAGTCGATGCGCACGGTGTTCGATTGCGCGCCGGGCCAGGTGATGTTCTCCACCTCCGATGTCGGCTGGGCGGTGGGGCATTCCTACAACGTGTACGGGCCGCTGATCGGCGGCTGCACGTCGCTGCTGTACGAAGGCCTGCCGACGAATCCGGATCCGGGCATCTGGTGGGCGCTGTGCGAGCAGTACGGGGTGCGCACGATGTTCTCCTCGCCCACCGCGATCCGCGTGCTGAAGAAGCACGACGTTGACTTCATCCATCGCCACGACCTGTCCGGACTGAAGTACCTGTTCCTGGCCGGCGAGCCGCTGGACGAGCCCACCGCGCAGTGGATCGGCGATGCGCTGCGCAAGCCGGTGATCGACAACTACTGGCAGACCGAGACCGGCTGGCCGGCGTTGACCCTGCTGCCGGGGCTGGAGATGAAGCCGGTGAAGTTCGGCTCGCCGGGCTTCCCCAACCTCGGCTACCGGATGAAGGTCATCGACGAGCGCACCGGGGCGGAAGTCGCGCCCGGGCAGAAGGGCGTGCTGGTGATCCAGCCGCCGCTGCCGCCGGGCTGCATGAGCACCGTGTGGAACGACGACGAGCGTTTCCTGAAGAGCTATTTCGGCCACTTCAAGGAGCTGCTGTACAGCTCGCTGGACTGGGCCATCCGCGACGCCGACGGCTACACCTTCATCCTCGGCCGCACCGATGACGTGATCAACGTGGCTGGCCACCGGCTGGGTACGCGCGAGATCGAGGAGGCCGTCAGCAGCCACCCGCGCGTGGCCGAGGCGGCGGTGGTCGGCATGCACGACGAGCTGAAGGGGCAGGTGCCGCTGGTGTTCGTCACCCTCAAGCAGGCGGCCGCCTCCGAGGAGATCGCGGCACTTGCGGCGGAGATGATGCAGCAGGTCACCGGCTCGCTCGGGGCGGTGGCGCGCCCGGCGCACGTGCATATCGTCAACGCGCTTCCCAAGACCCGTTCGGGTAAGCTGCTCCGGCGTTCGCTGCAGGCCCTGGCGGAGCGGCGCGACCCGGGTGACCTGTCGACGCTGGACGACCCGGGCGCACTGGAGGAAATCCGCCGCGTGCTGGGGACATAGCGCAGGCCGCTGGCGCGGCGATCGCAGGGGGCGGTGCGGGTGCAGGCATGCAGGATGGGGCGGGGGCCCCGGGTGCCGGTCGCGCGCATCGTGGTTGCGATGCACAAATGCGGGAGGGGGAATGGCGTTGATCCATGCCAAGACGGCGGCTGGCCGTCGCGAAATCGAGGACCGGGGCCTGCGCCTGGCGCCGGCGCTGCGCTCGGTGCTGCTGCTGGTGGACGGGCAGCGCGACAGCCGCGAACTGCAGCAGATGGCGCAGGGGCTGCGGGCGCCGGAGGATGTCCTGGAGCAGTTGCTGGCGCTGGAACTCATCGAGGTGGTGGGAGGCAACGCGGAGCGCGCGCCGCCGGTGCCGGTCACCATGCAGCTGGGCGACGATCCGCTGCGCTACCAGCAACTGCGCGACTGGATGGCCGAGTCGGTACGCCGACACCTCGGCCTGAAGGGGTACCTGATCCAGCTCAAGATCGAGCGCAGCCGCAACGCGGTGGGGCTGGAACAGTTGTGGCCGGAAGTGGCCGCGGCGCTGGGCAAGGCCAAGAGCCCGGCATTCGCCAGCCGCTGGCTGGAGGAAACCCGGGCCCTGGTGCTGGCGTGACGGCCCCGCCTGCCGGCGTGCTGCCCCGGCCACCCCGGGGCATCACGGCGACCGTCCGGTAGCCGGCACTATCATGCGCGGTTGGTATCCGAGGGAGCGGCAGGCATGGATCAATACAACGGTGGCGGGGCGGGCACCGCGGGCTGGGACGCCATCAACGCGGCGTTGCGCCCGGTGCACGCGGGGCAGGAGCCACGGCACTTCGGCACGGCAGCCTCGTACACGCTGGGCGGCGACGATCCGCTGGACGGCATCAGCGTGTACTGGAGCCCGCTGCCGCGCCCCCACTGGCATTACGTCACCTATGGTTTCTCCGAGCTGTACGACAAGCACAGCGACGATCCGGAGGCGAGCGGCTTCGGCTTCGAGCTGACCTTCCGTCTCGCCGCCGAAGCCGGCGAGGATGGCAGCGGCACGCCACCGACGTGGCCGTTGAACCTGCTGCAGAACGTGGCCCGCTACGTGTTCGGCAGCGGCAACGTGTTCGAGGCCGGGCACCATCTCGATGCCAACGGCCCGATTGCGCTGGACAGCGGTACCCGGCTGCGCCACCTGGCGTTCGTCGCCGATCCGCAGTTGCCGGCGATCCAAACCCCCAACGGGCGCCTGGATTTCCTGCAGATGGTGGGCCTGACCGACGACGAGATGGCGGCGGTCAGGCGCTGGTCGACGGCCGGCGTGCTGGAGGCGCTGGCACCGGCGATGCCGTCGTGGATCACCGAGCTCGCACGCGATTCGCTGCTGGCCGATGCGGCACTGGCCGGACAGGTGGAGGCGGGCAGCCGCCGCGAAGGCTCCAGTACCGGCATGTTGTTCGTGGAGACGCTGGACTGGTCCGACGAGGGCGTGGTCACCACCCTGGTGCTGGGTGCGGGACAGGTGGAGAGCGTGCTGGAACTGCTGCCGTTGCGCCTGCACCACGACCGGCCGCTGGTGGTGCTGGGCAGGGAACGGCAATGGCGGTTCGAGCCGGGCGTGGCGGACGACCTGCAACTGGACGAGGACAGCGCGCGCTGCGTGCTGTGCGACGCGAGCATCGCGGCGATGCTGGCGGGCATCCGCGCCGAGCGTGGCGTGTACCGGTTGCCCGGCGGCAAGCTGCAGGTCGAAGTGGTGCCCACCCAACTGCGCGACGGCCGCGGCAACGTGATCGGCGAGATCGGCTGAGCGTATCCGCCGGCGTGGCGGGATTCAGCCTCCGTCCTGGAGCGGTGGCGGGCGGCGGCCGGCCGCCGCCAGCGAGAACACGAACACCGCGCCGGACGCACTGTCGGCCAGTTCGATCCGGCGCTGGTGAAGCTGCAGGATGCGCTGCACGATCAACAGCCCGAGCCCGCCGCTGTCCGGGCGCCGGCTGGCGAGCGCGGATGGTGCGTTGAACAGGTGCGCGCGCTGCTCCGGGGCGATGCCCGGACCGCTATCGGCGATGCGTACCTGCACATCGTCGCCGACCGCGCGCAGCGTGACCGTGATCCGGCCGCCCTCGGGCGTATGGCGGATGGCGTTGTCGAGCAGGTTGGTCAGTACCCGCTCGACCAAGCCGAGGTCTGCGTGGACCGCCGGCAGGCCCGACGGGATATCCGCGGCCAGCACCTGCCGGCGCGCCTGCGCGGCCAGTTCGAATTTCTGGAACACGTCCTGTACCAGGTCCGGCAACGAGAACGCTTCCGGCTGCAGTACCACGCCGCCGTGTTCCAGCCGCGCCAGTTCGAACAGCGCCTGCGCCAGGCGGCCGACCTTGGTGCTCTGTGCCAGGGCGATGGACAGGTAGCGCTGGCGTTCGGCGGGGTCGAGCGTGGCGTCCTTCAGCGCCAGGGTTTCCAGGTAACCGTGCAGCGACGACAGCGGCGTACGCAGGTCGTGGGAAATGTTGGCCACCAGTTCGCGGCGCTGCAGGTCCTGCTGGCGCAGCTGCTGCCATTGCTCGCCGATGCGCTGCGCCATGTGCGCGAAGCTGTGCTGCAGGATGGCCAGTTCGTCGCGTTCGCCGGGCCGCGGCGGCATCGGTGGCGCCGGCAGCGCAGGAGGGGCGGCATCGACGTCGAACGCCTGGATGTCGCGGGCCAGCCGCCGCAGCGGCCGGGTGATCCAGCGGAAGGCGATGACCCCGGCGAGCAGGCCGACGACGGCGACGATGGCCAGCGCCCACAGCGTGGTGCGCACGCTGGCGCTGGCCGCCACGTCCGCCGCCAATGCCTCGCGCTGTTCGCCGGCCAGGACCACGTAGATGTAGCCCACCTGGCGACCCTGCACGCGCAGCGGTGCGGCGTTGAACACCTTGCGCCCGGCGCTGCTGCGCGGGTCGTCGCCGAGGATGGGCAGCGGCGCGCCGCCCAGTAGCGCATGCACAGGCGCCAGGTCGACGCGGTCGCGCCTGAGATGGCCGTCCGGCGCATCGTGGCCGAGGATCCGGCCCTGGTCGTCGAGCAGGTAGACCTCGACACTGGGATTGACCGCCATCAACTTGCCGAACAGCGCGCGCACCTCGCCGTCGCGCATGCCGCGCGCGTCCATCAGCTCGCCGCTGCGCGCGATGTGTTCGGCCAGCCCGCGCGACAGGCGCTGCACGGTTTCCTGTTCGTGCAGGCGCGTGCTGCGCATCTGGATCCACGCAAGCGCGCCGCAGCACACCAGCAGCAGCGCGCAGAACACCAGCGACAGCCGCTGCCATAGCGCCAGCCGGTTCATGGTGCGTTGCCACCGCCCGCCAGCTTGTAGCCACGGCCCCACACGGTGAGGATGCGCCGTGGCGTGGCCGGGTCGCGTTCGATCTTGTTGCGCAGCCGGTTGATGTGGGTGTTGACGGTGTGTTCGTAGCCCTCGTGGCGGTGGCCCCACACCTGGTTGAGCAGTTCCATGCGCGAGTACACCTGGTCCGGGTGGCGGGCGAAGAAATGCAGCAGGTCGAACTCGCGCGGGGTCAGCTCCAGGGCATCGCCATCGACCTGGGCAGTGCGCGCGACCGGGTCGATGCGGATGCCAGCCACGTCGATCGCGCCGGCATCGATGCGCGCGTTCTGCGCCATCGCCTCGACCCGGCGCAGCAGCGCCTTGATCCGCGCGACCAGTTCCAGCATCGAGAACGGCTTGGCCAGGTAGTCGTCCGCACCCAGCTCCAGGCCGAGGATGCGATGCACCTCGCTGGCGCGCGCGCTGGTGATGATGATGGGCGTGTAGCGCGTCATCGCGCGCGCGCGCCGGCAGATCTCCAGCCCGTCGACGCCGGGCAGCATCAGGTCGAGCACCAGTGCGCTCCAGTCGTCGCTTTCCAGCAGGCGCAGGCCGTCGTCGCCGGTGGCCGCATGGGTCACGTCGTAGCCTTCGTCGCGCAGGTGCATGCGCAGCAGGTTGGCGATGTGGACATCGTCCTCGACGATCAGGACGCGCTTGGCGCGGTTCATCGGTACGTACGGCCGGCTGGGAGGTGGCGCCCATTGTCGGTGGAAGCCGGCGCCGATGTGTCACGGAAAATTTAACTGCGCGTGAGGATTCGTTGACCGCGGCGGGCGCAGCATGGCCCCATCGTTCCTGCCCGGAGACCGGCCATGCCCCTATCCCGTCGCACCCTGCTGGGCCTGGGCGGCGCATTGGCGGCGGCCGGCCTGTCCGGGGTGGGTGCCTGCGGTCGCGCCGCACCGGCGCCCGTGGCCAGGCGCGGTACCTTCGAGGTCGAGCACGACGACGACCAGTGGCGCCGGCTGCTGGCCCCGGCGCAGTACAACGTGTTGCGCGGGCACGGGACCGAACGCGCCTTCAGCAGCCCGCTCAACGGCGAGCACCGGCGCGGCACTTTCCATTGCGCGGGCTGTGCGCTGGCGCTGTTTTCGTCGGCCGCCAAGTTCGACAGCGGCACCGGCTGGCCGAGCTTCTGGGCACCGCTGCACGGCGCGGTCGGCGAGATGCGCGACAGCACCCTGGGCATGTTGCGGGTGGAAGTGCATTGCCGCCGCTGCGGTGGCCACCTCGGCCACGTGTTCGACGACGGCCCGCGCCCGACCGGGTTGCGCTACTGCATCAACGGCGTGGCCCTGGATTTCATCGCGGCGTGAGCGCCGCCCCTCATCGACCGCATAAAGGACTCCTGCATGTTCCTGCTCCTGCTGGCCTACCTCGGCGGCGCGCTCACCATTGCCAGCCCGTGCATCCTGCCGGTGCTGCCGTTCGTGTTCGCGCGTTCGGACCGGCCGTTCCTGCGCAGCGGCCTGCCGCTGCTGGCCGGCATGGCGCTGATGTTCGCGGTGGTCGCCAGCCTGGCGGCGGTCGGCAGCCACTGGGTGGCGCAGGCCAACCAGGCCGGACGCTGGATCGCGCTCGGGGTGATGGCGGTGTTCGCCCTGGCGCTGTTGTGGCCGGCACTGGCCAACCGCCTGCTGTCGCCGCTGCAGCGCCTGGGAGGACGGCTGGATGCGGCGGCCGGCGCAGGGCAGGGCATGGGCAGTTCGCTGCTGATCGGTATCGCGACGGGGTTGCTGTGGGCGCCCTGCGCCGGGCCGATCCTGGGCTTGATCCTCACCGGTGCGGCGCTGCAGGGCGCCAATGCCGGTACCAGCGGCCTGCTGCTGGCCTACGCGCTGGGCGCGGCGACGTCGCTGGCGCTGGCGCTGTGGGTCGGGGGCCGGGTACTGGCCGCGCTGAAACGGCATCTGGGTGCGGGCGAATGGATCCGGCGTGGCCTGGGCATCGCCGCGCTGTTGGCGGTGCTGGCCATCGCCATGGGCTGGGATACCGGCGTGCTGACGCGGCTGTCGACGGTGAGCACCGCGCGGCTCGAGCAGGGGCTGCTGGACGCGCTGCCCGCGCACCCCGCGGCGGCGCGCGGCTCGATGATGATGGCCGCCAACCCGGCCGCGATGCCGGGGCTGCCGGTCGAGGGCGAACTGCCGTCGCTGGCCGGCGCCAGCGGCTGGCTCAACAGCCCGCCACTGGATGCGCAGGCGCTGCGTGGCAAGGTGGTGCTGGTCGATTTCTGGACCTATTCGTGCATCAACTGCCTGCGCGCGCTGCCGCATGTGCGCCAATGGCACGAGCGCTATCGCGGGCACGGGCTGGTGGTTGTCGGCGTGCACGCACCGGAGTTCGCGTTCGAGCGCGACGTACGCAACGTGCAGCGGGCGGTTGAGGACCTGGGCGTGAGCTGGCCGGTCGCGCTCGACAACGATTTCGCGATATGGCGCGGCTTCGACAACCGCTACTGGCCCGCGCATTACTTCATCGACGCGCAGGGGCGCATCCGCGCCCATCATTTCGGCGAGGGCGATTACGAGGAATCCGAGCGGATCATCCGCCGGCTGCTGCGCGAGGCGGGCAACGTGTTGCCGGGCGACACATCGGCGGCGGCCATCGCGCGCGGTGCCGTCGAGCGTGCGCCGGACATGGGCAATCTGCGCTCGCCGGAAACCTACATCGGCCATGCGCGGGCGGAGAACTTCGCATCGCCGGGCGGGCAGCGCGCGGGCAGCGTCTTCGACTATGCGGTTCCGCCCGTGCTGCGGCTCAACCAGTGGGCGCTGGCAGGGCGCTGGGTGGTGGGCGAGGAGGACGCGCGGCTGCAGCAGGCCGGCGGCCGCATCGCCTTCCGTTTCCATGCGCGCGACCTGCACCTGGTGCTGGCGCCGCAGGTCAGCGGCCAGCCGGTGCGTTTCCGGGTGCGTATCGATGGGCATGCGCCAGGCGCGATGGCCGGCGCCGACGTGAGCGCCGGCGGCGATGGCCAGGTGGACGAGAACCGGCTCTACCAGTTGATCCGCCAGGACGGCGAAGTCGGCGAACGCAGTTTCGAGATCGAGTTCCTCGACCCGGGCGTGCGCGCCTATGCCTTCACCTTTGGTTGAGCCGCGGAGGCCGGCGATGACGATGAGCATGGAAAAATGGGTGGCCGGCGGCATCGCCGCCCTGGTCGCCGGGCTGCTGGTACTGGCCGGGTCCGGCCTCGGCCGCCCGGTGCATGCGGCGCCGGCATCGGTGGATGTGCCCGTGCCGACGGGCGCGGCCGACCTGCGCCAGCCTGGCGTGCACCGCGCGCAGGTGGTGTTTGCCGGCGGCTGTTTCTGGGGCGTGCAGGGCGTGTTCCAGCACGTGAAGGGCGTGGACAGCGCCGTATCCGGCTACATCGGCGGCAGCGCTGCCGATGCCCGTTATCCGCGCGTCAGCAGCGGCGGCACCGGCCATGCCGAAGCCGTGCAGGTGACCTACGACCCGTCACGGGTCAGCCTTGCGCAGCTGCTGCAGGTGTTCTTCTCGGTGGTGCACGACCCCACCCAGCGCGACCGGCAGGGCCCGGACCGCGGCAGCCAGTACCGGTCGGCGGTCCATGCCGACGACGCGGCGCAGCGCGCGGCCACGCTGGCCTATATCGACCAGCTGCAGCGCAGCGGCGTGTTCGCCGCGCCGGTGGTGACGCGGGTCGAGGGCGGCAGGCGTTTCTACCCGGCGGAGGACTACCACCAGAATTACCTCGCGCTGCATCCGGACGCGGCGTACATCCGGTTCTACGACCTGCCCAAGATCGAGGCGCTCAAGCGCCAGTACCCGGCGCTCTATCGCGACGCGCCGCGGCTGGTGATGCCGGTGTCGGTGCGTTGAAGCCGGGGGCCGCGTAGCGGCACCAGAACGCGAAGGGCCGCCGGCCATGCCACCGGCGGCCCTTCGGTTTCCAGGCGTTGGAGCGTGGACTCAGCCCAGGCCTTCGGCCTTGAGCGCGGCCTGTACCGCCGGGTCGGCCTGCATGCGCTGCTCGAAGCGGTCTAGCGCGTCCATGCCGGCCAGATCGATCTTGAGGCCACGTGCCCAGCGCAGGGTCACGTAGGTGTAGGCATCGGCGATGGACGGGCGCGGCGTGCCCCCCAGCCAGTCGACCTGCGCCAGGCGGTCGTTGAGGCGCTGGTACAGGCCCTTGAGCTTGTCGCGCGAATTCTGCTGGGTGCGGGCGATGACCGCCTCGTCCTCCAGGTATCGGGTCGAACCGAAGATCGGGTAGTACTGCGGGTGCAGGTCCGCGTTGACGAAAGACAGCCAGCGGTTGACCTCGGCACGGGTACGCGGGTCGCTGCCGCCGTCCAGGCCGGCACCCGGCGCCTTGTCGCAGATGTAGTGGAGGATGGCCGCGTTCTGGGTCAGGACCCAGCCGTCGTCCTCGAGCACCGGCACCGCACCGGCCGGGTTCATGGCCATGTACGCCGGCGACTTCATGGTGGCATGGTCGACGATCTGGACCTCGAACGGCAGGCCGGACCAGATCAGCGCGATATGGTCGGCCAGCGAACAGGCGCCGGGCTTGGTGTAGAGCTTCATCGGATACCTCGGGGGTGGAAGGACCCCCGCGTTATCGTCGCCGGCGCGTTCGCTGGCGTGACCGGCATGCGATGCCGCCGCCTCAGGACGTGCGCGGCTTGAGCGACTGCACCTTGTAGAAGGTGTGCCCGCCGATGGTGGCGACCTGGTAGGCATTGCGCCAGCTCGGGCTGGCGATCGCATGCGCGGCGAAGTGGCTGGCGCCAGGCACGATCTCCTTGCGCTGGCCGGCTGGCAGGGCCCAGTTGCGTTCGGCGGCGAAGGCCACGTCCACGGCCTCGGCCCAGGCATCGTTGTTGCGCAGCTGGGTGTCCGGCGCCACCAGGGTGGGCGCGAACTGCTTGCGTGCGGTCACCACCTGGCACATCGAGTCGCCCCACAGGCCGCTGTCGAGGCGGCGCAGCGCGACTTCGGCCACGGCCTGCTGGCCGCGCAGGGTCTGGTCGCGGGCTTCCAGATAGACGGTGGTACTCAGGCACAGCGAATCGGCGGCCGGCTGCGGCAACAACTGCGACAGCCAGAGAATCCAGGCCAGTTTCATAGGTCTCCTTGCTCCGTATGGGCGGCAACCTGCCTGTTCCCGGTGCAGCAGGGGACAGGACGGCAGCGGCTTGGCGTCATGGGGAGGCGGCCATGGCATCGGGGCCGCCCCGTGGGCAGACCCCGATCAACCGATCGTGGGGGCTGCGCCGTGCTCACCAGAACTGGGGGGTGAGCGGAAAGTTGGCGCAAGGTAGGGGGGCAATCCCAAACTCATCCTGAATGCGCATTCTTGACATTCAGCTTCGTTGCAGGTCCCGGATCCGGCGTGGATGTGGCGGCGGCGCGTCGCCCGGCGATCGGATGGGATGTGTCGCCGGTCACGAAAACGGGCGGGCAGCGGACCGGCAAGGTGTCTGCCGGCGCGCGTTTCCACCGGGCGAACACTGTAATCCTGCTGCCCGGGGGCGGGGCCGACGCGGATGCCTAGAGCGCGGCGGCCAGGCGGCTGCCCTGGTCGATGGCGCGCTTGGCATCCAGTTCGGCGGCTACGTCGGCACCACCGATGACATGGGCGTTCACGCCCGTCGCCGCCAGCGCATCGGCCAGGGCGCGCATCGGCTCTTGGCCGGCGCAGACCACCACGGTGCCGACTTCCAGCAACTGCTCGGTGCCATCGACGCGGATGCGCAGTCCGCGGTCGTCCACGCCCAGATACTCCACGCCACCCAGCATCCGCACTCCCTTGGCCTTGAGCGTGGCGCGGTGGATCCAGCCGGTGGTCTTGCCCAGGCGGGCGCCCGGCTTGCCGGGGCTGCGCTGCAGCAGCCAGACCTCGCGCGCCGGTGCCTCGGGCTGCGGCGCGGACAGCGCGCCACGGCTTTCGAAACTCGGGTCCACGCCCCATTCGGCCATCCACCGCACCGGGTCCAGCGACGGCGACGGGCCGGCCTGCACCAGGAACTCGCCGACGTCGAAGCCGATGCCGCCGGCGCCGATGATGGCCACCTTGTCCGCGGCCCGGACCCGGCCCTGCAGCACGTCCAGGTAGCTGACCACCATCGGGTGGTCGGCCCCGGGGAAGTCCACCTTGCGTGGCGAGATGCCGGTGGCCACCACCACGTCGTCGAAGCCGGCCAGCATCGGCGCATCGGCGCGCACGCCCAGGCGCAGTTCCACGCCGGTATCGGCCAGGCGGTGGCGGAAGTAGCGCAGGGTCTCGTGGAACTCCTCCTTGCCGGGAATGCGCTTGGCGACGTTGAACTGGCCGCCGATCTCGCTGGCCGCGTCGAACAGGGTGACGTGGTGGCCGCGTTCGGCCGCGACCGTCGCGCAGGCCAGCCCGGCCGGGCCGGCACCGACCACCGCCACCCGCCTGGGCGCGCTCGTGGGGCGGTAGACCAGCTCGGTCTCGTGTGCGGCACGCGGGTTGACCAGGCAACTGGCGCGCTTGTTGACGAAAATGTGGTCCAGGCAGGCCTGGTTGCAGGCGATGCAGGTGTTGATGGTCTCGGGCCTGCCGGCGCGGGCCTTGGCCGGCCACTGCGGGTCGGCCAGCAGCGGCCGCGCCAGCGAGACCATGTCGGCCTGGCCGTCGGCCAGCACCCGCTCGGCGACGTCGGGCATGTTGATGCGGTTGACCGCGATCACCGGCACCCCCACGTGCGGGCGCAGCTTGGCGGTGACCGCGGTGAAGGCCGCACGCGGCACCGAGGTGGCGATGGTCGGCACGCGTGCCTCGTGCCAGCCGATGCCGGAGTTGATCAGGGTCGCGCCGGCCGCTTCGATGGCCCGCGCCTGCTGCAGGATTTCTTCCCAGTTGCTGCCGTCCTCCACCAGGTCCAGCAGCGACAGCCGGTAGATGATGATGAAGTCCGGTCCGCAGGCCTCGCGGATGCGGCGCACGATCTCCACGGCGAAACGCATGCGCCTGGCAGGGTCGCCGCCCCAGGCATCGGTACGCGTGTTGGTGCGCGGGGCGATGAACTCGTTGATCAGATAGCCTTCCGAACCCATCACCTCGACGCCGTCGTAGCCGGCATCGCGTGCCAGCCGCGCGGCACGGGCGTAGCTGCCGATCTGGCGTTCCACGCCCCGTGCCGACAGTGCGCGCGGGGTGAACGGGTTGATCGGCGCCTTGAGCCGGGAGGGCGCCACCTGCAGGGGGTGGTAGGCGTAGCGGCCGGCATGCAGCAGCTGCAGGCAGATGTGGGCGCCGTGGCTGTGCACGGCGGCGGTGACCTGCCGGTGCCGGCCCACTTCCCATGGCCAGGACAGCTTGCTGCCGAACGGCGCCAGCCAGCCGGCGATGTTCGGCGAGAAGCCGCCGGTGACCAGCAGCGCGGCACCGCCGGCGGCGCGCTCGCCGAAATAGGCTGCCAGCTTCGGGAAGTCGCGGACGTGGTCCTCGAGGCCGGTATGCATCGAGCCCATCAGGATGCGATTGCGGAGCCGGGTGAAGCCCAGGTCCAGCGGTGCGAACAGATGGGGGTAGGCGGTGTCGGTGGCTGGCGTCATGATGGATACGCTTGCGTACGGAGCATGTCAGCCTGCCCCGAAACCGGGTCGGCGGCAAGGGCCGCGGCCCGCGGCGACCGCGGGCCAGTGTCATGGGGCCGCGCGGTGATCCATCCCCTGTGCGGGCACACCGGCGGGGCCGGTGTCGCCGTCGCTGCAGGCCGGTCGTCCGAAGGTTGGCCACGGGCTGGGCGCCGCCCTGGCAGGTGCTGCCGCCAGCGGGTGCGTCAGGGGGCGGTGTGGCGGGCGGTCTGCCGGTCGCCTGCGGAGGGCGCAGGGCCGGGATGCGCGCCTGTCACGTTCCGTGCCCCGGTCGCCTGCCGTCTCAGTCCCAGCCTTCGAGCACCAGCTTGCCCAGGGTGCTGCCCGATTCCAGCAGCCGGTGCGCCTGGCGCAGGTTGGCCGCGTTGATCGGACCCAGCCGCGCGCTCACCGTGGTGCGCAGTTCGCCGGCATCGATCAGGCTGGCGGCACGGGTGAGGATGCGGTGCTGTTCGATCATGTCGGCGGTGCGGAAGCGCGCCCGCGCGAACATGAATTCCCAGTGGATGCCGATGCACTTGGCCTTGTACGGGTCGCCGATGCGCAGCTCGCCGGCAGGCTCCACGATCAGGCCGACATGGCCCTGCGGCGCCAGCAGTTCACCCAGCACCTGCCAGTAGCGGTCGGTGTCGGCCAGGTTCAGCGCGGCGTCCACCTGGTCGATGCCGAGGGCCTGCAGTTGCGGTGCCAGCGGCTGGCGATGGTCGATGACGTGCGCGGCGCCCAGTTGCCGGCACCAGGCGCGGCTTTCCTCGCGCGATGCGGTCGCCACCACGGTGAATCCGGCATGGCGGCCGAGCTGGATCGCCATCGAGCCGACGCCGCCCGCGCCGCCGATGACCAGCAGGGTCCGGCCGCTGTTGCGGCGGCCATCGAGCTGGTAGGGCATGCGCTGGAACAGCAGCTCCCAGGCGGTGAGCGTGGTCAGCGGCAGGGCCGCGGCTTCGGCGAAATCCAGCGTGCTCGGCTTGCGCGCCACCAGTCGTTCATCCACCAGGTGCATCTGTGCGTTGCAGCCCGGCCGGGTGACATCGCCGGCGTAGTACACCTCGTCCCCCACCTCGAACGCGGTCACCTCGGGGCCGACGGCCAGGACGGTGCCCGCGGCGTCGAAACCGAGGATGCGGGGCGGCGTGTGTTCGCCCTTGCCCGAACGCCGCAGCTTGGTATCGACCGGGTTGACCGACACTGCCTGCACGCCCACCAGCAGGTCCTGCCCCTGCGGGGCGGCGGGCGGGGGCAGTTCGACGTCTTCCAGCGCGCGGGGATCCTCGATCGGCAGGGAGTGGCTCAGGCCCACAGCTTTCATGGCAGAAGTTCCGTTCGGTGAGGGGTGGACGGCCATGATACCCAGCCACTGTTCAGGCAAGGGTCGGGGGATCGGA
This sequence comes from Stenotrophomonas acidaminiphila, assembly GCF_001431595.1. Lineage (GTDB taxonomy): Bacteria > Pseudomonadota > Gammaproteobacteria > Xanthomonadales > Xanthomonadaceae > Stenotrophomonas > Stenotrophomonas acidaminiphila. The sequence continues at coordinate 236,890 of NZ_LDJO01000026.1, read as the reverse complement.
CGGCAGGGCCGCTCCAGCCGGCGCCCGCGGCCGGCTCCCGGCGCAGGGCCCGGCATGGCCCGGAACGTCAGTCAGGGCGGGGATCTTGTGCGTCTTGATCAAGCTGTATAGGGTGGCGTTCCAGCGGTCGCCCACGTCCAGGGGACCCGCCATTTGTTACGCAGCTGTTAACGTGGTCTTCACGGCCCAGCGCATAATGTGCACTCCGTTGGCGTGCGGAAACGGCCATCTTTCGGACGCGACGAACGAAATCGCTGTGCTGGACATGCCATTACCGGTTTCATACCCCCGAAACAAGGAGTTGTATTCATGAACAAGAAGATCCTTACCGCCGCACTGCTGGGCGGTCTGGCATTTGCCCAGGCTGCGTCGGCCCAGGAATTCGACGACCGCTGGTATCTGACCGGGTCGGCCGGCTTCAACTTCCAGGACAACGACCGCGGTACCAACGACGCTCCGTTCGTCACCCTGGGCCTGGGCAAGTTCATCAGCCCGAACTGGTCGCTGGACGGTGAGCTGAACTACCAGAACCCGAATTTCGACAAGAACCAGGACCTGAACTGGTCGCAGTACGGCGCTTCGCTGGACCTGCGTCGCCACTTCATCCAGGACGGTCGCGGCTGGAACCCGTACCTGCTGTTCGGCCTGGGCTACCAGAAGGCCGAGGAAGAGTACGTCATCAACTCGACGAACTCGCCGGCCCAGCGCAAGGACGGCAACCTGGCCGCCAAGATCGGCGCCGGTCTGCAGACCACCTTCGACAAGCGCGTCGCCGTGCGTGCCGAAGTCGCCTACCGTGCCGATTTCGACGACCAGAGCGTGAACCCGCGCCTGGCCGGTCATGACAACGACTGGTTCGGAGACGTGCTGGCTTCGGTCGGCGTCGTGATCCCGCTGGGTCCGGCCCCGGCTGCCGCCGTGGCTCCGCCGCCGCCGGCTCCGGTTGCGCCGAGCTGCGCCGACCTGGACGACGACGGTGACGGCGTCAACAACTGCGACGACAAGTGCCCGAACTCGCAGGCCGGCCAGATCGTTGGTCCGGACGGCTGCCCGGTGCCGGTGTCGATCGACCTGAAGGGCGTGAACTTCGACTTCGACAAGTCGACCCTGCGTCCGGACGCCGTCGCGATCCTGAGCGAGGCCAGCGAGATCCTGAAGCGTTACCCGGAACTGCGCGTTGAAGTCGCCGGTCACACCGACTCGAAGGGTACCGACGCCTACAACCAGAAGCTGTCCGAGCGTCGCGCCAAGGCCGTGTACGACTACCTGACCGGCCACGGTGTTGCCGCCTCGCGTCTGGTGGGCCCGATCGGCTACGGCGAGAGCCGCCCGATTGCTCCGAACACCAACCCGGATGGTTCGGACAACCCGGAAGGTCGCGCCAAGAACCGTCGCACCGAGCTGAACGTCCAGAACTGATCGGACGTATCGGTTGATTCGAAACAGGGCCCGGCGAAAGCCGGGCCTTGTTTTTTTGCGCAGCATCGAATCGCCAGGCATACGCCTGCACCTGCCGCGTCGTTCACCGGCAAAACCTGGCAACACGCATTCCGTGAACCCGGTCGTGGTGGTTGAAAGCCCTGCGGGGCATGCCTACACTCGCGGCGTTCCCTGTACGGATGGAAATACCGATGCTGCGTATCGCACTGGCCGGCGCCATGGCCCTGGTCCTCGTTCCCGCCGCCCACGCAGCCGTCGATTGCTCGGCCAGCAGCATCGTGCCGCCGCCGTTGCCGGCCACGGTGATCGAGCCGGTCGCCATGGAGCTGTATTCCCGGCCGGGCCAGCTGGGCATGCCGTCGGGCGTGCTGGCGCCCAACGCCAGCGGCGAGCAGTCGCTGGAGCGCGTGCTGATGCGCCTGCGCGTGGAAAGCTGCAACAACGTCGCCAGCGCCATGCCGGCGCGCCCGGCGATCAATCCCAATGACCCGGCGGCCTACAAGCCGCAGACGCAGTACGACAACACGCCGTGGCGGTTCGACATGAGCCAGAACGGCAAGCGCATGACCGCCGACGAATTCGATGCCTGGATGAAGGCCCGTGGCGTGCGCGTGGTGAAGGCGGCGGCAACGCCGGCTGCCGAGGGTGCGGCCGAAGCCAAGGCGGCGGCCGAGGTCAAGTAACGCAAGCCGCCCGGATGTCGCGCAGGAATTACCCTGATGCCCGCCCTGCCAGACAGGGCGGGCATTTTGCTGCGTCCCCCGGTCCCCGTGCCAAGCACGCCGGCGCGACGCAGGCGGCGCCGCGGCATGGCCTGGCACGCGTGCTGTCGAAGGCGGGCGTGTGCTCGCGCGCCGAGGCCGCGCGCCGCGTGCTCGCCGGCCGGGTCGGCGTGGACGGCCGCGTGGTGCGCGACCCGGAATTTCCGGTGGTCCCCGGGCGCCAGCGGGTGACCATGGACGGCCAGCCCATCGTGGCGGCGCAACGCCTCTACCTTGCCCTGAACAAGCCGCGGGGCCTGGTCACCAGCGTCCGCGACGAGCAGGGTCGGGATACCGTCTACCGGTGTTTCGAAGGCGCGGGCATGCCGTGGCTGGCGCCGGTCGGACGGCTGGACAAGGCCAGCGAGGGCCTGCTGTTCTTCAGCAACGACCCGGAGTGGGCGGCGCGGCTGACCGACCCGGCGACCGGGCCATTGAAGACCTATCGCGTGCAGATCGACGGCGTGCCCGACGCGGCGCAGCTGGCGCGCATGCATGACGGGGTCGAGGACGCCGGCGAACACCTGGCCGCGCATTCGGTCGCGGTGCTGCGCCAGAGCGAGCGCACCGCATGGCTGGAGATCGTGCTGGACGAGGGCCGCAACCGGCACATCCGGCGCCTGCTGCAGGTAGTGGGATTCGAGGTGCTGCGCCTTGTGCGGGTGGCGATCGGGCCGGTCCAGCTCGGCGAACTGGCCAAGGGGCAGTGGCGCATGCTGGGCGAGGATGAACTGGCACGGCTGGTCGCCCATTCAGTCGAATCATCCGAAAATCCATGAAATTCTTCATGTATTTCATGGAAATAGCTTGATTTCATGAAGTGCAGCGTTAGGCTGTGTGTCTGTTCTCAGTGAGGTCGGGCCACCATGTCAGCTTTCTTCCGCATCGCGGTGTCGTCATTGGGTGCGGCGGCAGCCGTGGTCCTGGCCGGTTGTGCGTCGTCCGGCAAGCCGGTGGCGGCGACCGCCGAAAAGCCGGTCACGGTGACGGTCGAGGCGCCGATGGCGGAGAAGGACGCACTGGGCAACTACCGTTTCCTGATGCAGCAGGCAGGCAAGAACATGAGTGCCGACCAGTTCGACGCATGGATGAAGGCCAACGGCATCCGCGTCGCCCGTGGCGGTACGGCGTCGGCCAAGCCCGAGGCATCGGCGGCGTCCACGCCCAAGCCCAAGCCCAAGCGCTAAAGCTGCGGGTCCCGCAGGGCGGGGTGCGGCCATTGGCGGCCGCGGGCATGAACAAGAACAGGCGCCTTGCGGCGCCTGTTTCGTTGCGGGCGGAGGTCAGCCCTTGATGACGCCCAGTTCCCGGCCGATGCGGGTGAAGGCGTCGATGGCGCGGTCCAGGTGCTCGCGGCTGTGCGCGGCGCTCATCTGCGTGCGGATGCGCGCCTGGCCCTTGGGCACCACCGGGAAGAAGAAGCCGATCGCGTAGATGCCTTCTTCCAGCAGGCGCTCGGCGAACTTCTGCGCCAGCGGCGCGTCGTACAGCATCACCGGGCTGATCGGGTGCACGCCGGGCTTCACGTCGAAGCCGGCGGCGGTCATCTTCTCGCGGAAGTAGGCGGTGTTCTCGGCCAGCTTGCGGCGCAGGTCGTCGGCCTTGTCGAGCATGTCGAAGGCCTTGATGCCGGCGGCGACCACGTGCGGCGGCAGCGAGTTGGAGAACAGGTACGGGCGCGAGCGCTGGCGCAGCAGTTCGATCACTTCGGCGCTGGCGCAGGTGAAGCCGCCCAGTGCGCCGCCCATGGCCTTGCCCAGGGTGCCGGTGATGATGTCGATCCTGTCCAGCACCCCCTTGACCTCGGCCGAGCCGCGGCCGGTGGCACCGAGGAAGCCGGTGGCGTGGCATTCGTCGATGTGCACCAGTGCGTTGTACTTCTCTGCCAGCGCGGTGATCTCGTCCAGCGGGGCGATGAAGCCGTCCATCGAGAACACGCCGTCGGTGGTGATCAGCTTGGTCCGGCAGCCGGCGGCATCGGCCGCCTGCAGCTGGGCCTCCAGGTCGGCCATGTCGCAGTTGGCGTAACGGAAGCGCCTGGCCTTGCACAGGCGCACGCCGTCGATGATCGAGGCGTGGTTGAGCGCGTCGGAGATGATCGCGTCGTTCTCGCCCAGCAGCGGCTCGAACAGCCCGCCGTTGGCGTCGAAGCAGGCGGCGTAGAGGATGGTGTCGTCCTTGCCGAAGAAATCGGCGATCTGCTTTTCCAGCTGCTTGTGCAGGTCCTGGGTGCCGCAGATGAAACGCACCGAGGCCATGCCGAAGCCATGGCTGTCCAGCGCGTCCTTGGCGGCCTGGATCAGCTCCGGGTGATCGGCCAGGCCCAGGTAGTTGTTGGCGCAGAAATTCAGCACGCTGCGGCCATCGTCCAGGGTGATCTGCGCCGACTGCGGGCTGGTGATGATGCGTTCGGACTTGAACAGGCCCTGCGCGCGGATGGCGTCCAGTTCCTCGGCGTAGTGCCGGGTGAGCGGGGAAGTGTTCGCGGTAGCGGTCATGGCAGGGTCTTGCGGCGGGAAGGAAGTCCGATTTTAGCGGCAGCGGGGTGGGCGCGGCGGGCGTCATGTGCGATGGCTATATGCGCCGCGCTGGAAGTCATTTCTCCGTGGACGTGTGCGCCCGCAGCATCGGCAGCCTGCCTACCACCCGCCAGGAGCCGTCGATGACCGCGCCACGCCCCATGCCGACCCTGCCGAGCCGCCGGCTGCCGCCGCTGTGCCTGGCCGTGCTGGCGTGTGCGACGGCGCTGCCGGCGCAGGCGCAGCAACCGGACGTGGAACAGCTGCGGCAGCGCCTGGAGCGGCTGGAGCGGCTGGCCGGCGTGGCGGACGCAACACCGGCCCAAGGCGGCGGGCTGGCCGATCTGGACCAGCGCCTGCGCATCCTCGAGCGTCGCCTGGAACTGCAGGAAGACGAACGCGTGGCCGCCGCAAGGCTCGCGCCCAGGATCGCGATCGACCAGAAAGGCGCTTCGTTCAAGTCCGGCGACGGCGACTACGAGCTGAAGCTGCGCGGCCTGCTGCAGGGCGATGCCCGCGTGTTCATCGGCGACGGCAGCGCGAATGACGGCTTTCTGCTGCGCACCGCCCGGCCGACGCTGGAGGGCTCGCTGGGCAAGCGGGTCGCCTATCGCTTCACCCCGGAGTTCGCCGGCGACGGCGCGACCATCGTCGATGCCTATGCCGACCTGCGCTTCGCCCCGGGCCATGCGCTGCGGGTGGGCAAGTTCACCTCGCCGGTCGGCCTGGAACGCCTGCAGTCGTCCGCGGCGCTGGTGGATGTCGAGCGGGCGCTGGCCAGCGAGCTGGCGCCCAACCGTGACCTCGGCGTACAGCTGCAGGGCGAGGCGGCCAGTGGCCGCTTCAGCTACGCGGTGGGCGTGTTCAACGGCACGGTCGATGGCCGCGATGCGGTGGCCGGCAACCCGGACGGCGATTTCGAGTACGCCGGCCGCGTGTTCCTGGAGCCGTTCAAGGGCAGCGACGGCGCGTGGGCAGGGCTGGGCATCGGCCTGGGGGCCAGCGCCGGCCGGAAGCAGGGCAGCGGCAACAACTTCCTGCCGCGCTACCGCTCGCCCGGGCAGGCGACGTTCTTCAGTTACCGCGGCCCGGTGCTGGCTGCGGGCGACACCCTGCGCTGGTCGCCGCAGGGGTGGTTCTACCGCAACGGCTTCGGCTTGCAGGCCGAGTACATCGTCTCGCGCCAGGCGGTGGCCCGCGACGCACGCCGCCGGCAACTGCAGCACAGTGCCTGGCAGGCAACGGCCAGCTATGTACTGACGGGCGAGGACGCCGGCTACCGCGGGGTGACGCCGTCGCGCCCGTTCGGCGTCAATGGCGGGCTGGGCGCGTTTGAACTCACCGCGCGCTATGGCGGGCTGGATGTCGACGCTGCGGCATTCCCGTTCTACGCCGATCCCGACACCTCGGCCACGCGCATCCGCTCGTGGACGGTCGGCGCGAACTGGTACCTGACGCCGAACCTGAAGCTGGCCACCAACTACCTGCAGAGCCGCTTCGGTGCCTTTGCCGGCAGCACCAGGCTGGCGGATGAAAAGGCCGTTTTCTCGCGCCTGCAAGTTTCCTTCTGACGGAGAGCCTTCGTGAAGCACTTCTTCCTTCCGCGCATCGGCGTGGCCACGCTGGCCTTCGTGCTGGCCCTGGGCGCCGGCACGGCCTTCGCCCGCGACCTGCAGCTGCTCAATGTTTCCTACGACCCCACCCGCGAGCTGTACCGCGAATACAACGCCGCGTTCGCAAGGCACTGGAAGCAGACCCGGGGCGAGACCGTCAGCATCGAGACCTCGCATGGCGGTTCGGGCAAGCAGGCGCGCGCGGTGATCGATGGCATCGAGGCCGACGTGGTGACGCTGGCGCTGGCCTATGACGTTGACGCGATCGCGCAGAAGTCGCGGCTGCTGCCGGCCAACTGGGAGTCGCGCCTGCCCGACAACAGCGCGCCGTACACCTCGACCATCGTGTTCCTGGTGCGCAAGGGCAACCCCAAGGGGATCCGCGACTGGCCGGACCTGCTGCGCGCCGGCATCTCGGTGGTGACGCCCAATCCCAAGACGTCCGGCGGCGCACGCTGGAACTACCTGGCCGCCTGGGCCTACGCCGAGCACATCTTCAAGGGCGACCGCGCGCGCATCCTCAACTACATGCGCGCGCTGTTCCGCAACGTGCCGGTGCTGGATACCGGTGCGCGCGGCGCCACCACCACCTTCGTCCAGCGCGGCATCGGCGACGTGCTGCTGGCCTGGGAGAACGAGGCGTTCCTGGCGCAGGAAGAGCTGGGCCCGGACAAGTTCGAGATCGTGGTGCCGCGCCAGTCGATCCTGGCCGAGCCGTCGGTGGCGCTGGTGGACCGCAATGTCGACCGGCATGGCACCCGCGAAGTGGCGCAGGCCTACCTGCAGTACCTGTACTCGCCCGAAGGACAGCGCATCGCCGCCCGCCACTACTATCGCCCGCGCAATCCGCAGTACGCCGACCCGGCCGACATCGCGCGGTTCCCGCCGGTGCAGCTCGTCACCCTCCGCCAGGCGTTCGGCTCCTGGGAAAAGGCACAGGCCGAGCACTTCGCCGACGGTGGCCTGTTCGACCAGATCCAGGCGGGCAAGTAAGCGGTGGCCGCGAACGCTGCCGCACTGCCGCCGCTGCGGCGCCATCCGCGGGTCCTGCCCGGGTTTGGCCTGGGCATGGGCGTGACCCTGTTCTGGCTGGGCCTGATCGTGCTGATCCCGCTGGCCGGCGTGTTCCTGCGCGCGGCCGGGTTGGGCGTGGAAGGCATCTGGCGGATATGGAGCGAACCGCGCGTTCTGGCGGCGCTGCGCCTGAGCTTCGGCACCGCCTTCGCCGCGGCCGCGTTCAACACGCTGATGGGCACGTGGGTGGCGTGGGTGTTCGTGCGCTACCGCTTCCCGGGCCGGCGCCTGTTCGATGCATTGATCGACCTGCCATTCGCGCTGCCCACCGCGGTGGCCGGCATCGCCCTCACCGCGCTGTATGGCGGCCAGGGCTGGGTCGGGCGCTGGCTGGAGCCGCTCGGCCTGAAGGTCGCCTACACGCCGCTGGGCATCGTGGTCGCGCTGGTGTTCGTCGGCCTGCCGTTCGTGGTGCGCATCGTGCAGCCGGTGCTGGCCGAAGCCGAGCGCGAACTCGAGGAGGCGGCGGCGACGCTGGGCGCCAGCCGTTTCCAGGCCATCGCACGGGTGGTCGTGCCGGCGCTGTGGCCGGCGATGCTGACCGGCTTCGCGCTGGCGTTCGCGCGCGGCGTGGGCGAGTACGGCTCGGTGATCTTCATCGCCGGCAACCTGCCTGGCGCGACCGAGATCGCGCCGCTGCTGATCACCATCCGCCTGGAGGAGTTCGACTACGCCGGTGCCACCGCCATCGCCGCGGCGATGCTGCTGCTGTCCTTCGCGGTACTGTTGCTGGTCAACACGCTGCAGGCCCGCCTGCAGCGCAGGGAGCGGCGATGAACGGGATGGTGTCGGAACTGCCGGTGCCGGCCGTGCGCGCTGCCGGTACCAGGACGCGGCGTGGCGTCACCACCGAACCGGGCTGGGTGCAGGCGTTGCTGGTGCTCGGTGCACTGGGGTTCCTGCTGTCGTTCCTGCTGTTGCCGCTGCTGCTGGTGTTCGCCGAGGCGCTGCGCGGCGGCGTGCAGGCGCTGTGGAGCGCGGTGAGCGATGCGGACGCGCTGTCGGCCGTGCGCCTGACCCTGCTGGTCACCGCCATCGTGATTCCGCTCAACCTGGTGTTCGGCGTTGCCGCGGCCTGGGTGGTGAGCAAGCACCGGTTCCCCGGCAAGCGCTGGCTGGTGACGCTGATCGACCTGCCGTTCTCGGTGTCGCCGGTGGTCGCCGGGCTGGTGTTCATCCTGTTGTTCGGCCGCGATGGCTGGCTGTGGCCGTTGATCGAGGACGGCGTGCGCCTGCACCTGCCGGTGGCGGGCGAGGTGCTGCTGCAGTTGCCGCGCATCGTGTTCGCGATCCCGGGCATCGTGCTGGCGACCACCTTCGTCACCTTCCCGTTCATCGCCCGCGAACTGATGCCGCTGATGGAGCAGCAGGGCAGCGACGAGGAACTGGCCGCGCTCACCCTGGGCGCCAATGCCTGGCAGATGTTCTGGAAGGTGACGCTGCCCAACATCCGCTGGGGGCTGCTGTATGGCGTGTTGCTGTGCAGTGCGCGGGCGATGGGCGAGTTCGGCGCGGTGTCGGTGGTGTCCGGGCATATCCGCGGGCGCACCAACACGCTGCCGCTGCACGTGGAGATCCTCTACAACGAATACGCCTACAGCGCCGCCTTCGCCTGCGCGTCGCTGCTGGCCGGCACCGCGCTGCTGACCCTGGTGCTGAAGACTTTCCTGGAATGGCGCCACGGCCAATCGCTGGCCGCCGCGCATCGGCCGAGGTGACATGAACATCCGCATCCAACAACTGGGCAAGCGCTTCGGCGCGTTTCCCGCGCTCGACGGCGTCAGCCTGGACATCCGCAGCGGCGAACTGCTGGCGCTGCTCGGGCCTTCCGGCTCGGGCAAGACCACCCTGCTGCGCGCGCTGGCCGGGCTGGAACATCCCGAACAGGGCCGGATCCTGTTCGACGGCGAGGACGCCACCGGCCTGAGCGTGCAGGCGCGTCGCGCCGGCTTCGTATTCCAGCACTATGCGCTGTTCCGGCACATGGACGTGCGCGCCAACATCGCCTTCGGCCTGGAGGTGCGGCGCGGCGAGCGGCGCTGGCCGAGGGCGCGCATCGCCGCGCGCGTCGAGGAGCTGCTGGCGCTGGTGCAGCTCGACGGCCTGGGCGGGCGCTATCCGACGCAGCTGTCCGGCGGCCAGCGCCAGCGCGTGGCGCTGGCCCGCGCGCTGGCCATCGAACCGCGCGTGCTGCTGCTGGACGAGCCGTTCGGGGCGCTGGATGCGCAGGTGCGCCGCGACCTGCGCCGCTGGCTGCGCGAACTGCACGACCGCACCGGCCTGACCACGGTGTTCGTCACCCACGACCAGGAAGAAGCGCTGGAGCTGGCGGACCGCGTGGCGATCCTCAACCGTGGCCGCATCGAGCAGGTCGGCAGCCCGGGCGAGGTCTACGACCGGCCGGTGTCGCCCTTCGTCTACGGCTTCGTCGGCGAGGCCAACCGCCTGCCGGCGCGGACCGATGGCGAGGTGCTGGAGGTGGCGGGCGCCCGCTGGCCGCGGCCGGAGGGCCTGCCGGACCAGGTCCCGCTGGACGTCTATGTGCGCCCGGAAGACATGCGCGTGGACGATGCCGGCGACTGGACGGGGACCGTCCTGGCGGTGCAGCGCAGCGGGGCCAGGGCGCGGTTGCGGGCGCGGCTGCGCGGGGCCGCGGTGGACGTGGAGGTCGAACTGCCGCCGGACGCGCCGGCCTACGTCGCCGGGCAGGTCGTTGCGCTGGCGGCGCGGCGCCATGGGGTGTTCGCCGCCGCTGCCACGGGCTAGGGCGCAGCAGGGAGCCGGGTCGGACGGCGACGCCACGAAGTGCTGGCGCGCCGGATCATTTTGGTTAAAAATTCGTGAACCGCGCGCCGCGGCGGCGCCCACCCCCACCTCCCGGAGACCTGCATGATTCCCTGCAAGCGCCTTGCAGCCGTTGCCTGTGCTGCCCTGCTGTCCATTCCCTTCGCTGCCTGCGCCGAAGACGCGGCGCCCCTGAGCTGGGAAGTCGGCGCGGTTTCCGACTATCTGTTCCGCGGCGCCTCGCAGACCGACGAGAAGCCGACGGTGCAGGGCACCGTCACCTGGACCACGGCAAGCGGCCTGTATGTCGGCAGCTTCGCCTCGGGCGTGGACTTCGGCGAAGGCAGCCCCGACGTCGAGGTGGACTATTTCGTCGGCTACGGCTTCGACGTCAACGAAGCGGTCAACGTCGACCTGATGCTCAACCGCTACACCTACCCGGGTGCCAGCGAGATGGCCTACAACGAGCTGGTCACCACCACCACCATCGCCGAACACTGGAAGGTCAACGTCAGCTACACCAACGACGTGTGGGGCAGCAGCACCACCGGCTGGTACTACGGCGTCGGCGGCGAGTGGGCCCTGCCGAACGACTTCAGCTTCAACGCCAACGTCGGCCGCAGCGTGTTCAACGACAGCGACGTGGCCCAGGACTACACCGACTGGAGCGTGGGCGTGGGCCGCAGCTTCGGCATCGCCAACGTCTCGCTGGGCTACTACGGCACCGACGGCAAGGGCCGCGACAACTTCGGCAAGCTGGCCGACAACCGCGTGGTGCTGGCGGTCAAGATCGCGCGCTGAGTGCCGCTCACGATGCCGGAATGATGAAGGCGCCGCAGGGCGCCTTCATCATTTCGGGATGCTGCGTCTCATTGCGCCGGTGCTTCACGCTGTGCGTTCACCCAGGCCGACCAGTTCCTGTCCAGTTCCTTGACGTTGGCACCCAACTGGTGGCGCAGACCATTTGCCGTAAGCCAGGCATCGAAACCCATCCCGTCGGCCAGGGCCTGGCTGATCTCACCCAGCAGGTCCTGTCGGCCGCTGCATTCGATGAGGAAATCGGCCATCGCCAGGCTCTGCAGATAGAAGCCCGCCTGGGCCTTGGCGCCATCGCCGGAGACAACCGCCGCCACGGTGCCGTTGGCGGCCTGGCCTCCGCTCCGTGCGGCAAGCCGGGCACGTTGTTCCGCGGTGGCGAAAGGATGCGGGCGGGATAGGAACACACTGGGCGGGCTGACCTGCTCCGGCGTTTCGTGCAGCCACTGGCGGAACTGGGCACGACGGCCGGCCAGCATTGTTTCGGGCTCCATCAGGATGGCGCTGGCTTCGTCCAGCCAGTCGGGCGCGGGCGTCGCATAGTGGCCGTCGTCCGGACTGTGCCGTGGCCAGAACACGGCCCGGTACACGGAGTGACCCAGTTCATGGCGCAGAATGTCGCCGCTGCTCTGGCGGGCACGCTGCACGATCGCGCCGACCTGTTCGTCGGACAGATGGGGCATGCTCCTGCGCAGGCTTTCTTCGATCATCGCCGCCTTGGCTTCGGCCGGAATCCAGACACGCAGGTAGGGCAATGCATGTTGCGAAGCGAAGACCTCCTGCCGCTCCATCGGGAAGCGCGCGCTCAGTACGGTGGCGCCGGCGGGAGCAGCGCGCCCCAGGTAACGCTGGAAGGCGGCGGCCGTGGCGGCGCCCTCGTCGGCGGCCTCCCTGGCCGCCTGTGCGGAGTCCGCGTAAAACCAGCCGTGCGGAGTGGCCTCGCAGACGAGGGAAGGGAGCGAGGGAACCGGCGGGCACGCGCCGGAAGCATCCGGTGCCGGAGAAACGAGCAGGGCGGCCAACAGGAACAGCGTGTCCATATGCGATAGCTCCATGTGCGGGAACGGTCGTGTGACCGCACCCTGGCGCCGAAGTTCACGACGTTTCTGCTCCGGCGCATCGCCTGTCGCCGCATGAAAAAGGCGCCTTGCGGCGCCTTTCCCATGCGGACACCGGGCGGGCCCGGCAGCCGGGCCTCAGTTCCAGCTCAGCACGACCTTGCCGGCCTTGCCCTGTTCCATCAGCTCGAAGCCTTCCTGGAAACGCTCCACCGGCAGCTGGTGGGTGAGCACCTTGCCCAGCGGGAAGCCGGACAGCACCAGCTGCGTCATCTTGTACCAGGTCTCGTACATCTTGCGGCCGTAGATGCCCTGCACGGTCAGGCCCTTGAAGATGATCTTGTCCCAGTCGCAGCCGGCGCCCTTGGGCATGATGCCGAGCATGGCGATCTTGCCGCCGTGGTACATGCAGTCGAGCATGTCGTTGAACGCGCGCGGGTTGCCGCTCATCTCCAGGCCCACGTCGAAGCCTTCCATGTGCAGGTCGGCCATCACGTCCTTCAGCGACTGGTTGGCGACGTTGACCACGCGGGTGGCGCCCATGTCGGCGGCCAGTTTCAGGCGGAAGTCGTTGACGTCGGTGACCACCACGTTGCGCGCGCCGATGTGCTTGCAGATGCCGGCGGCGATGATGCCGATCGGGCCGGCGCCGGTGATCAGCACGTCCTCGCCGATCACGTCGAACTCCAGCGCGCAGTGGGCGGCGTTGCCGTAGGGGTCGAAGAACGCGGCCAGTTCGGACGGGATCTGGTCCGGGATCGGCCACAGGTTGCTGGCCGGCATCACCATGTACTCGGCGAATGCGCCATTGACGTTGACCCCGATGCCCACGGTATTGGGGCACAGGTGCGGGCGCCCGCCGCGGCAGTTGCGGCAGTGGCCGCAGACGATGTGGCCTTCGGCCGACACGCGCTGGCCGATTTCGTAGCCGGTCACGCCGGGGCCGATCGAGGCGATGCGGCCGACGAACTCGTGGCCGATGGTCAGGCCCGGCTTGATGGTGCGCTGGCTCCACTCGTCCCACAGGTAGATGTGCAGGTCGGTACCGCAGATGGCGGTCTTCTCGAGCTTGATCAGCACTTCGTTGGGGCCGGGCACCGGCACCGGCACCTCTTCCATCCAGATGCCCTTGGTGGCCTCGCGCTTGACCAGCGCGCGCATCGTGTTCTGTGTCATTGCCGGGAAACCGCAGTGGGAAAGAGTGCCGATTATATGCGTGCGGGTGTGGCCCCCCGTACCGGGAAGCGGCGCTACGGCGACGGTTTCACCCGCTACAATCGGGGTTTCCAATCTTCGGGGTCCGCTTCATGCGTCTGAATCTTCTCGCTTTTTCCGTGGTGGCCGGGCTCGGCCTGGTGCAGGCGGCCAGCGCCGCCGAAGGCATGTGGGTGCCGCAGCAGCTGCCGCAGATCGCCGGGCCACTGATGAAGGCCGGGTTGAAGCTGGACCCGCTGCAGCTGAGCAACCTGACCGGCGACCCGATGGGTGCGGTGGTGGCGCTGGGCGGCTGCACCGCCAGCTTCGTCTCGCCGCAGGGCCTGGTGGCGACCAACCACCACTGCGCCTACGGCGCCATCCAGCTCAACTCCACCGCCGAGAAGAACCTGATCAAGGACGGCTTCAGCGCGGCTGCCTTCAAGGATGAGCTGAGTGCCGGCCCCAACGCGCGCATCTACGTGCTGGACGACATCACCGACGTCACCGCCCAGGCCAGGGCCGTCATCGCCGGCGCCGGCAACGACCCGCTCAAGCGCACCGAGGCGCTGGAGGCGCTGGAGAAGAAGCTGGTGGCCGACTGCGAGGCCGACGACAGCTACAGCTGCACGCTGTACAGCTTCTCCGGCGGCAACACCTACCGGCTGTTCAAGAACCTGGAGATCAAGGACGTGCGCCTGGCGTACGCGCCCCCGGGCAGCGTCGGCAAGTTCGGCGGCGACGTCGACAACTGGATGTGGCCGCGCCACACCGGCGATTTCTCGTTCTACCGCGCCTATGTGGGCAAGGACGGCAAGCCGGCCGCGTTCTCGGCCGACAACGTGCCGTACCAGCCCAAGCACTGGCTCAAGCTGGCCGAGCAGCCGCTGGGCGAGGGCGATTTCGTGATGGTGGCCGGCTACCCGGGCCGTACCGACCGCTACGCGCTGGTCAGCGAGTTCGAGAACACCGCCAACTGGACCTACCCGACCATTGCCAAGGCCTACAAGGACCAGATCGCGCTGGTCGAGGCCGCCAGCAAGGACAACAAGGACATCGCGGTGAAGTACGCCGCCAGCATGGCCGGCTGGAACAACACCAGCAAGAACTACGACGGCCAGCTGGACGGCTTCAAGCGCAACAACGTGCTGGCGCACAAGCAGAAGGAAGAAGCCGCGGTGCTGGAATGGCTGCGCGGGCAGGGTGCCGCCGGCAAGCCGGCGCTCGATGCCTACGCGCAGCTGCAGGCGCTCGGCACCCAGGCGCGCAGCACCCAGCAGCGTGACATCACCCTGGGCATGTTCAACCGCACCGGCACCCTGGGCACCGCGGTGCGCCTGTACCGCCTGGCGATCGAGAAGGCCAAGCCCGATGCGCAGCGCGAGGACGGTTACCAGGAACGCGACCTGCCGGCCATCGAGGGCGGCCTGAAGCAGATGGACCGCCGCTACGTGCCGGCCATGGACCGGCAGTTCCAGCAGTACTGGCTGCAGCGCTACGTGGCCCTGCCCGCCGGCCAGCGCGTGCCGGCCTTCGACCGCTGGCTGGGCGGCACCGACGCGGCGGCCGTGGACGCCGCGCTGGCGCGGCTGGACGGCTCGCGCCTGGGCGACCTGGCCGAGCGCATGAAGTGGTTCAGCGCCGACAAGGCCGCGTTCGAGGCCAGCACCGACCCGGCCATCCAGTACGCGGTGGCGGTGATGCCGGCGCTGCTGCAGATCGAGCACCAGAACAAGGTCAAGCGCGGCGAGGAACTGGTGGCGCGTCCGCTGTTCCTGCAGGCCATCGCCGACTACAAGAAGAGCAAGGGCGAGTTCGTCTATCCGGATGCCAACCTGTCCCTGCGCATCACCTTCGGCAACGTGAAGGGCTACACCGGCCTGGACGGCAAGGTGCAGCAGCCGTTCACCACCATCGAAGGCGTCGCCGCCAAGGAAACCGGCGTCGATCCGTTCGATTCGCCGAAGGCGCTGCTCGATGCGGTCAAGGCCAAGCGCTACGGCGGCCTGGAAGACAAGCGCCTGGGCAGCGTGCCGGTGGACTTCCTGTCCGACCTGGACATCACCGGCGGCAACTCCGGCTCGCCGGTGCTGGACGCGCATGGCCGCCTGGTCGGCCTGGCGTTCGATGGCATCTGGGAATCGGTGGCCAGCAACTGGGTGTTCGACCCGGTGATGACCCGCATGATCTCGGTGGACCAGCGCTACATGCGCTGGATCATGCAGGAAGTGGCGCCGGCACCGCAGCTGCTGAAGGAACTGGAAGCGGCCTCGAAGTAAGCCGCGCCCGGTTTCGCTGAAAGCCCCGGACGGGAAACCGTCCGGGGTTTTTTCATGGTCCCCGCGGCTGGCGGCGCGCCCATGCGGCGATGCCGGGGGAGCGCAGGGTTGTTGCCGGTGGCGCCGGCCGCGGCCGTGCGCATGATCCGCACCGCGCGCTGCGGCCGACCCACCCGGACGCTCCGGCCGCCGCGGTGGTCCCCGCGCGTGCACGGCGCTCGCTGCGCAGGCAGGGTGCGGTGCAGTGGCGCCGGGACGCGGTTGTCTCAGCGGTACGGACCCGGCCCGCGCCAGACCAGTTCGCCGCGCCGGTACACGTACATCACCGTGACAACCTGGCGCGCATCGCCGATGGACTGCAGTTCGGGCGCGTCGGGAGGCAGCAGGCGGCACTTGCTGGAGCCGCGCCTGAGCGCGACTTCGGCCGGGCAGACCATCAGGTAGGTAGTCCCGGGCAGCGGAATGGACAGCTCCTTCACGCCCTGCTCCATCCAGCTGCGCAGCCGGGCTTCGCCCAGCAGGTCGTAGACGATCTGGTAACCGCCCACTTCCATGGCCGGCTCGCCGGCGGCCATGTCGTTGCGGTAGCCGTTGCGGTTGACCGGCCCGGAACTGCGTCCGTCGTCGGGGGCGGTGTCGCGCGGCTGCCAGCCCGGCGGGCGCCCGGTCCAGGTCTGCGGCCGGCGCTGCACGCTTTCCGGCGGCTGGGTGGCCGCGGCCTGCGTCGGCTCGGGGGCGGGCGGCTCCTCGCTGCGGGCCTGGCGTTGTTCCGGTTCGGCCGGGGGTTCGATGTAGCGGGCTTCCGGCACCGGCTTGCGGGCGTCGGCCTGGCGGCGGGCGGTGGGCCTGGCGGGCTTCTTGTGCGCGTCCTCCTGCTTCGGTCCCGGCGGCTGGCGGGCAGGGGTCGGGGAGGGCGGCGCCTCGCCGACGAAATCCACCTTGACCCGGCCGCCGCCGGCGGTACCCTGCGGCGTGGTCACCACCGGTGGCGCGGAATGCAGCAGGAGCAGCAGCACCAGCAGGTGCAGCAGCGCGCTGACCAAAGCGGCCGCCCACGGTTGCAGGCGTTCGGTCCAGCGCGGGGGAGCGGACGGCGGGGAAAGCGAAGCGCTGCTCATGCCACCTTGCGGGCGTTGGAGCTGCTGGCCCTCATGTGGGAGTCACACCGTGCAGCGGATCGGGGCCGTCATGGTAACGCCTGTCGCCGGCCGGCAACGTGCCGGCCGGCGTCTGCCCGGGCCGCGGCCGTGCGCTCGCCGGGGATTCGTAACGCGGGCAACCGACGCCTGCGGCACGGCGGCGACAGGCTATGATGCCTGCCCCTCGCCACGGACTCCCAACTGCATGCGCATCCTGCTTGCCCGCCACGGCGAAACGCCGTGGAACGCCGAAGGCCGCTACCAGGGCCAGATCGACATCCCGCTGTCGCCGGTAGGCGAAGCACAGGCCAGGGCACTGGGCGAGCGCCTGCAGTCGATCGAGATCGCCCGCGCGGTGGCGTCGCCGCTTTCGCGCGCGCAGAGCACCGCGCGTGCCGCGCTGGGCAGTGCCCGCGCCTCGATGCTGCAGACCGATGCGGACCTGCAGGAAATCGCCCACGGCGAATGGGAAGGCCTGCTGGCCAGCGAGATCAACGACAAGGATCCCGCGCGCCTGCGCGCCTGGCGCGAGGAACCCGATACGGTGCTGATGCCCGGCGGCGAATCGCTGCGCCAGGTGCTGGACCGCAGCTGGCGTGGGCTGGCGCGCGCGGCCGAGGGTCTGGGCGCGGACGACACCCTGCTGGTGGTCGCGCACGACGCGGTCAACCGCGTGATCCTGTGCAAGGTGCTGGGCCTGCCGATCGGCAAGCTGTGGACCTTCCGCCAGGCGCCGACCACGCTGAACCTGCTCGAAGGGCCGGACGTGGAGCACCTGGAAGTGGTGCGCCTGAACGATTGCGCGCACCACACCCCGTTCTTCGGCGAGGCCAAGCACCGGGCGTTGTAATGGCGCGCCTGCGGCTACCGCCGCGCTGGCTGCCTGCGGCCCTGCTGGCGCTGTGGTCGTTGCCGGCACTGGCGCAGCCCGCCGGGGGCTGCCCGCCGTTTTCAGCGGCGGCCAACCGCGCGCCGCACTACCCGCCGGCGGAACTTTGGCGCCTGCTCGGCTATGTGATCAACGTGATCATCGACACCGATGCCTGCGGACGGGTAGAGGCCGCACGGGTCGAGCAGGGCTCCGGCGTGGCGGTACTGGACGCGGCGGCGCTGGCGGCGGCCCGTGCCTGGACCGTGCCGCCGGAATACCGGGGCCAGCCGCGCTACCGCCTGCCGTTCGCGTTCGAACCGCTGCCCGAGGAGATCCCGGCGCAGGCCGGCCAGCGCCTGCGCGACCCGTTCTTCGACGAGCGCCGCAGCGGACACGTGCCGATGCCGGTGCTGGATGCCGACGGCACGCTGCCGGGCTACATCCCCGATCCGTACCCGATCGGCTTCCTGTCGATTCCCGAGGCGGTCGCCACGATCGGTCCGCTGGCGCTGTTCCGCCGCTATGGCGCGCAGGCGGATTTCTGGCTGCACGACGAAGAAGGCCTGAGCCTGTTCCAGCTCGAGGGCCCGATGATGGTGCGCAACCGGCGGGTCAGCGATGGCCGCCACCGGTTCGTGGTCACCAGCGTGCTGTGTGGCAACGACCTGGATGCCTGCCGCCAGTCGCTGGCCACGCTGCGCGCCAGCCGTGGCAGGCAGCGACCACAGGTGGTCGCAGTGGCCACGCCCTAGGCGCGGCGTCCGGGCGCGGGGCGGCACGGCTGTATCATGTGCGCCCCATCCGCGCCGCCGCGCCGTGCGCCGGCGCGTGCCACCGAGAATCCCGCATGTCCTCCGCACGTCCCGCCACGCTCGAACAGTGGCTCGCCCATATCGACCGACAGCACCCGCAGCCCATCGCCATGGGCCTGGAGCGGGTGCGCGAGGTGGCCGCGCGCATGGGCCTGGAGCGTCCGGCGCAGCGCTGCATCGTGGTCGGCGGCACCAACGGCAAGGGCTCGACGGTGGCCTTCATCGAGGCCATCGCCCGTGCCGCCGGCTGGGCGGTGGGCGCCTATACCTCGCCGCACCTGCTGGCCTACAACGAGCGCGTGCGCATCGACGGCACCGACGTCGACGACGCCACCCTGGTGGCGGGCTTCAACGCCGTGGAGGATGCGCGTGGCGACACCGCGCTGACCTACTTCGAATACGGCACGCTGTGTGCGTTGTGGGCGTTCGCGCGCGCCGGCCTGGACCTGGCGGTGCTGGAAGTGGGGCTGGGCGGGCGCCTGGACGCGGTCAACATCGTCGATGCCGACGTGGCGGTGATCACCACCGTGGACATCGACCATG
Organism: Stenotrophomonas acidaminiphila; assembly: GCF_001431595.1. Lineage (GTDB taxonomy): Bacteria > Pseudomonadota > Gammaproteobacteria > Xanthomonadales > Xanthomonadaceae > Stenotrophomonas > Stenotrophomonas acidaminiphila. Next base: position 217,987 of record NZ_LDJO01000026.1, on the reverse strand, counting down.
CCGATTGGCTGGGCAGCGACCGCGAGGCCATCGGCACCGAGAAGGCAGGCATCATCCGCGGCTGGAAACCGCTGATCCTGGGCGAGATCGACCCGCCGTCCAGCGTGCTGCGCCGCGCCTACGTGCTGGGCGCCAACGCGATCCGCTTCGGCAGCGATTTCTTCGCCGAGCCGATCGACGCCGAGACCTGGCGCTGGCGTGACGTCTCCTTCCGCATCGAGTTGCCGCAGCCGGCGCTGTGGGCGCCGGTGCAGCGGGCGAACGCGGCCGCCGCCATCGCCGCGCTGCGCGCGCTGGACCGTCCGCTGCCGCGTACGGCCTGGGCGCGCGGCGTGGCCGCGGCGCAGGTCGCCGGGCGCCTGCAGCGGTTCGATCGCGACGGCGTGGAAGTGCTGGTCGATGTCGGCCACAACCCGCAGGCCGCCGCCGCCCTCGGCGCCGCGCTGCAGGCACGTCCGGCCAGCGGACGTACGCTGGCGGTGTATGCGGCCCTGGCCGACAAGGACGCGGCCGGCGTGGTCGCGGCCCTGCAGGCGCGCATCGACCGCTGGTACCTGGCCGGGCTCGACGGCGCGCGCGGCCAGAACGCCGGGCAGCTGCGCGAGCGGCTGGCCGGTACCGCCGCTGCCGGCGCCGTGACCTGCGCGGACGTCGGCCAGGCGCTGGCCGCGGCACTGGAGCAGGCACGCCGCGGCGACCGGGTGCTGGTGTTCGGCTCGTTCCACACGGTGGCCGAGGCATTGCCGCTGCTGCAGGATCCGGCAGCAGCGCCCGCGCGCTGACCTGCGCCGAGCACCGTTCAGCTGGCGCGGCCGTGGCCGGCGGCGGCCGCGCATATAATCGCCGGACATTCCGCCCTGCCGCCCAGACGCCTTGCCGTGGATACTCCCCTGAAACAGCGATTGATTGGCGCCATCGTGCTGGTGGCCCTGGCCGTGATCTTCCTGCCCATGCTGGTCAAAGGCCCGGCGCCGGACAGTGGCGTGCAGGACGTCCCGCTGCGCGCGCCCGACGCGCCTGCCGACGGCCAGTTCGAAACCCGCGAACTGCCGCTGGTCGCGCCCAGCGCGCCGGCCTCCGGCAGCGCCACCGGCATGCCGGCCGTGCAGCCCGTGGCCGACGCCGCCTCGCCGGCGGCGGATGCCGGCAGCGGTGCGCTGCCGCCGAGCGCGGCGGCCGGCAACTACGCGGTGAACTTCGGCGCCTACGCCACCGAAGCCGATGCCGATGCGGTGATCACCCACCTGAAGAAATCCAACCTGCCGGGCTTCCGCCAGCAGGACACCATCAACGGGCGTCCGGCCTGGCGCGTGCGCATCGGTCCGTATGCCGACCGCGCGCAGGCCGAGCTGGTCCGGCTGGAGGCCGGCAAGGTCCGCGGCGACGTGAACGCGCAGGTGGTGGTGCTCGACGCCGACAAGGAGCCCGCGGCGCAGGCCGCCGCCCCGGCCACCCCGGCTACGCCCCCGGCTGCGGCCGCGGCCGCCCCGGCGGTGCGCACCGAAGCACTGCCCGCCGAGCCCGCCCGGCCTGTGGCTGCGGCCCGCCAGGACGTCCGCGACGCGTCCAAGCCGGCCGCACAGAAGCCGGAGCCCGCCAAGCCTGCCGCGTCCAAGCCTGCACCGGCCGCGGTCGCCCCCGCGCCGGCGGCCAGCAGCGTCGGCTTCGCCGTGCAGCTGGGGGCGTTCGGCAAGCCGGCCGACGCCAATGCGCTGCGCGACAAGGTGCGTGCGGCCGGCTTCAGCGCCTTCGTCGAACAGGTGCGCACCGACAACGGCGTGCTCAACCGCGTCCGTGTCGGCCCGGTGGCCAATCGCGCCGAGGCCGAGCAGCTCAAGGCACAGGTCGCGGCCAAGGTCGGCATCGCCGGCATGGTCCGGCCGCACCCCTGATGCGGCAAGCAGCCTGATGCGCGGGCGGTCCAACCGGTGATCGACCTGCTGCTGCTGGGGGTGATCGTGGTATCGGCCCTGTTCGGGCTGATGCGCGGCCTGCTGGCCACCGTGTTCGGCGTGCTCGGCTGGCTGCTGGCCGGCTGGGCCGCGTTCCGCTTCGGCCATGACGCCAGCGTGATGCTCAGTGGCGGTGCGACGCCGACCCTGGGCCAATATGCCGCCGGCCACGCCATTGCCTTCTTCGGCGTACTGCTGGTCGTTTCGGCCATCGGCCTGCTGCTGCGCGGGGTGGTCGATTCCACGGTGCTGCTGAAGGGACCGGACCGCCTGTTCGGTTTCGGCCTGGGCATCGTGCGCGGCGTGCTGCTGGCGGTGCTGGCAGTGCTGGTGCTGGGCTTCACTCCGGTGGCCGACGGTGAGCCGTGGCGGCGTTCTCAGGTGGCGTCGTGGCTGCGCCCGCCGGCCGACTGGCTGCGCGCGCGGCTGCCGCAACTGCCGGCCGTGCCGGAGCACCCGCTGCTGGACTTGGGCAAGGCGGTGCTGGCAGGCGATAATGCCGGACTCAGCGAACATGAAGCGGGCAGCGGACTGCCGCAAGCGATGCCGGAACGGGCGGAAGACGCCCGGCCGGCCGCGACCGGAGGCAGCCGCCAGGACCCGGCGAAGGCGTGGCCTTCCAATATCGATCCGGCGCAGGTGCGCCCGGATCACCCCGGTCCGGCGCGGACCGGGCCATCGGGCCAGGCACGGCCCCCTTCACGTTAACCGGGCCACGGCCCAGCGGAGATCGCGCAACATGTGTGGCATCGTCGGAATCGTCGGCAACCAGAACGTCGCCGGGCAGCTCTATGACGGCCTGACCGTCCTCCAGCACCGCGGCCAGGATGCCGCCGGCATCGCCACCGCGCACGGCACCCGGTTGCGGGTGGAAAAGGGCAACGGGCTGGTGCGCGACGTGTTCGACGAGCGGCGCATGGCACTGCTGCGGGGCCGCATCGGCATCGCCCACGTGCGCTACCCGACCGCCGGCTCGGAAGGCACCGACGAGGCGCAGCCGTTCTACGTCAACTCGCCGTACGGCATCGCCCTGGCGCACAACGGCAACCTGATCAACACCGAGGCGCTGCGCCAGCAGGTGTTCGAGGCCGACCGCCGCAACATCAACACCGACTCGGACAGCGAAGTGCTGCTGAACGTGTTCGCCTACGAACTGGACGCGCAGCGCATGCTCACCCCGGAGGCGGCGATCCGCGCCGTGGCCGGCGTGCACCGCCGCTGCAAGGGCGGCTATGCGGTGGTCAGCGTGGTGCTGGGCCTGGGCCTGGTGGCCTTCCGCGACCCGCACGGCATCCGCCCGCTGGTGCTGGGCAAGCGCAGCCATGCCGAAGGCGAGGAGTACATCGTGGCCTCCGAATCGGTGGCGCTGGACGTGCTCGGGTTCGAGCGCGTGCGCGATGTCGCCCCGGGCGAGGCGGTGGTCATCACCGAGCGCGGCGAACTGTTCGCCGAGGTCTGCGCCACCACCACCCAGCAGACGCCCTGCATCTTCGAATACGTGTACTTCGCACGCCCGGATTCGATGATCGACAACGTCTCGGTGCACAAGGCGCGCATGCGCATGGGCCAGAAGCTGGGCGAGAAGATCCTGCGCCTGCGGCCCGACCACGACATCGACACCATCATCCCGATCCCGGACACCTCGCGCGACGCGGCGCTGGAAATTTCCAACGTGCTCGGCGTGAAGTACCGCGAAGGCTTCGTCAAGAACCGCTACGTCGGCCGCACCTTCATCATGCCGGGGCAGGGCGAGCGGGTGAAGTCGGTGCGCCGCAAGCTCAACCCGATCCACCTGGAGTTCCGCAACCGCGTGGTGCTGCTGGTGGACGACTCTATCGTGCGCGGCACCACCAGCCAGCAGATCGTGCAGATGGCGCGCGACGCCGGCGCGCGCAAGGTGTACCTGGCCAGCGCCGCGCCGCCGGTGCGCCACCCCAACATCTACGGCATCGACATGCCGGCCGCCGAGGAACTGGTGGCGCACGAGCGCAGCGTCGAGGACATCGAGAAGCACCTGGGCTGCGACTGGCTGGTCTACCAGGACCTCGAGGACCTGGAGGCGGCGGTGCGCGAGGGCAATCCGGAGCTGAAGGCGTTCGATTCGTCCTGCTTCAACGGCCACTACGTCACCGGCATCGAGCCGGGTTACTTCGAGCGCATCCAGCAGCTGCGCTCGGACGAAGCCAAGAACAAGCGCCGCGCCTGAGCCATGCAGGCGGGGGCCGCGCAAGCCGGCGGCATGCCGGCGGTGGATGACCTGCTGCACGCCGCGCAGCTGTGCCTGGCCGAGGCCGATCCGCTGCGCAAGGTGGCGCTGACCCGGCACTGCGCCAGCGTGTTCCGCGCCGGCACGCTGAAGCTGCCGGCGCACGCACCCGAGCCGGCGCCGATCCGCATGCCCGGCCGCCCCGCGCGCCTGGTGCTGGTGCACCCGCGCGACCTGCCGCGGCGTGGCCTTGGCAGCGCGGAAGGCCGTGCCGCCTTCATCCACGCCATCGCCCATATCGAACTGAACGCCATCGACCTGGCATGGGATGCGGTCTACCGCTTCCGCGGCCTGCCGGGCAGTTTCCATGCCGACTGGGTGAGCTGCGCCGACGACGAGGCGCGCCACTTCCTGCTGCTGCGCGAGCGGCTGTTGGCGCACGGCCACGACTACGCGGACTTCCCCGCGCACAACGGCCTGTGGGAAATGTGCGAAAGAACCGCGCATGACGGGCTGGCGCGCATGGCGCTGGTGCCGCGCGTACTGGAAGCGCGCGGGCTGGACGTGACCCCAGCGATGATCACCCGGCTGCGCTCGCTCGGCGACGACGCCACCGCCGACGTGCTGGAAGTGATCCTGCGCGAGGAAGTGGCGCATGTCGCCGCCGGCTCGCGCTGGTACCGCTGGTACTGCGAGCGTGCCGGAGTGGAACCGCGCGCGCGGTTCAAGCAGCTGCTGCACGAATACGCCGGCGGTTACCTGCACGGGCCGTTCAATCTCGAAGCGCGCCTGCTGGCCGGTTTCGACGCCGACGAGCTCGCGGACCTGGTCGAGCAGGCGGGATGACGCAACCGCGTGGCCGGCTTCCGCGGCCGCGCGGATCGCATTGCGTTTACCTGGCGCATGCGACGATGCCGGTTCCCTGTCGTACCCCCATGGAGCCGCGCATGCCTGTCTTCCGCCCCCTGTCGCTGGCGTTGCCGATGACCCTGTTGCTGGCCTGCAGCCCCGCCGTCCCCGACGCCGGTGCGCCCGCGCACGAAGCGACCGCCACGCGGGGAGACACGGACCCGGCAGCGTTCCCGGCCAGCCTGCAGGCCGCGGGCGTCGAGCCGTTCTGGAGCGTGAAGGTGGAGGGCGAGGCGTTGGCCTACACCACGCCGGAAACGATGGACGCGCCGCGCCGGCTGCAGGCCACGCGCGGCATCGATGCCGATGGCCTGCACCTGGCGGGCGAGGACGGCGGCCTGCCGTTCCGCCTGGACGTGCGCCGCGCGCCCTGTTCGGACGGCATGTCCGACATCACCTATCCCTTCAGCGTGTCGTGGCGGCTGGGGGAAACGACCGCCAAAGGGTGCGCGTTCGATCCAGCGTCGCCGCCGTCGCCCCGGTAGACGGGCTGCCGGGACGACGCAGGCTCGATGGAGAATCGAAGCCGGCCGCATCGTCAGCGGGCACCTCGACGATGACGCGGGCCCGCAGCGACGGCGCCGGCTGCCAGCAGCCGCCAGCGCCGTTGCAGCGCCCGCTCAGCTGCCGCCGCTGACCAGCTTGAACCGCGTATCGGTGACGGTCCGCCTGGATGGCTCGGCCCGCGTCGCCGCCACGCATTCCATGGTGGTACGGGCGGCTTCATTCCGGGACGTGGGTCGGGTACTGAAGTCGACCGGGACCCGGACCACCGTGCTTATCGGCTGGCCATCCACTTCTTCGGGCGTGTAGCGCAACTGGTTTACCCACTGGCGCAACGTCGGTTCGAAATAGCCGAGTCGCTTCAGCGGGGTGTCGCCCTGCGGATCGACGGACACCCATTGGGTGGTGCCGTCGGGCAGTACTTTGTAGGTCACCAGCCATGTGCCCTGGACGTCCGCGCGGATCGCGTCGACGGGATAGCGGGGTGGAGGCACCAGGCCGGCGGGATCCTGGTTGTTGACCGGGCCGCCATAGACGTAGCCCACCGCCAGATTCAACTCGCCCGATGCGCCCGCGGCGGCACAGGCGTCGAGCATCAGGTGGGTGACGCCGCTCTTTGCTTCGCCATTGAGGATGACGGGCTCGAAGCGCCACTCCCTGACCCTTGCGCCGATGGCTTCGCGGATCGCGGCGGGAAGCCGGTCCGGGGTTTCAACCTTCTGCGGAACGCCCTGCGTGTCCAGCCACACCGTCGCGGTGGTCTTGAACGGAACCGGCTGTTCGGCATTGCCGGCGTGCGCAGTTTCCATTCCTGCCGCGGCAACCGCCGCCATCATCGTGCATGCCCACACTGCCGCGCGTGCCATCCTCACTCTCCTGATCAGATTGGTCCGTCGATGGTAGTGCGTTCCGGCGCCCGCCGGCCCTGGCATGGACCTACGGGGTCAGCGCCTGCAGCCGGTAGCCGCTGGCATCCACCTGCAGCACCGAGCCCTGCTCGTACCAGTCGCCAAGCACGATGCGGGTACAGGTGGCATCGTCCACCTGCACGCTGTGCACGGCCGGACGATGGGTGTGGCCATGGATCATCGTGTCCACGCCATAGCGGCGGAACGTGGCGGCGACTTCGTCCGGCGCCACGTCGGTGACGGTCTCGAACTGCGCGCGGTCGCCTTGCTTCATCTCCGACTGGCGTGCCTGGCTGGCGGCGCGTGCCTTCTGCGCGAAGGCGATGCGTGCTTCCAGCGGCTGCGCCAGGAACTGGGCGATGAACGCAGGGTCGCGGGTCTGCGCGCGGAATGCCTGGTAGGCGGTGTCATCGGTACACAGCAGGTCGCCGTGCTGCAGCAGCACCGGCCTGCCGTACAGCGGCACCACGCACGGGTCGGGCAGGATGCGCATGCCGGCACGCCGGGCGTAGTCCTCGCCGACCAGGAAGTCGCGGTTGCCGCGGATGAAGAACACCGGCACCCCGGCATCGGCCAGTTCGCGCAAGGCGGTGGCGACCGCATCGGCGGCGGTCGATGGGGTGTCGTCGCCGATCCAGGCCTCGAACAGGTCGCCGAGGATGTACAGCGCCTCGGCCTGCCGCGCCTGGCCGCGCAGGAATTCCAGGAACAGTGCGGTGATGGCCGGACGGCTGGGGTCCAGGTGCAGGTCGGAAATGAACAGCGTGGTCATGGCCGCCATTGTAGGGCAACGCTGGCACGCTCCCGATGGCCGCGCGGAGGCCCGTGGGCGCCGCTGCGTGCGGGTACGGCGCCGCCGTTCAGAACGGCAGCGGCATCAGCTGCAGCGAAGCGCTGCCCAGCAGCAGGGCGATGCCGGTGGCGGCCAGTACGTCGCTGGGGTAGTGCAGGCCGAGCACGACGCGCGACAGCGCCACCCCGGCGGTGAACGGCAGCAGCACCGGCGCCAGCCACGGGTAGTAGGCCAGCGCGACGACGCTGAACGACACCGCGTGCAGGGTATGCCCGGAGGGGAAGCTGTACTCGTCCAGCGGCGCCACCCAGGCGCGGATGCGCAGGTCGGCGGCGAACGGGCGCGGGCGCCGGGTCCAGCGCTTGAGGACCTTGTAGAGGGTGAGCGCGACCACCCCGGTGGCGGCCATGTGCGCCGACGCGCGCAGGCCGTCCATGCCGTCGACCAGTACCAGCGCGGCCATCAGCAGGTACCAGAACACGCCATCGCCGAGGCGGCTGATGACCGCGAACAGGGTGCGGATGCGGCGCCGGCGGCAGTAGTGGTTGGCGCGCCGGCACCAGCGGGTTTCGCGGGCCAGCAGGCCGTCAGGCGGCAGCAAGGGCATGGGCACGTCTCCGTTGCGACAGTTCGTGCAGCAGTGCCTCGAATTCGGCGACCACGTGGTCCGGATGCAGCCGCTGCATCGCCAAGCTGGCGTTGCCGCCGAGCGATGCGCGCAGGGCCGGGTCGCCGGCCAGGTTCAGTGCGGCGCTGATGAAGCTCTCGTCGTTGTCCACGGCCACGCCGCTGTACCCGCTCTGCAGATGTTCGCGTGCGGCGCCGTAGTCGAAGGCGACCGTGGCCACGCCGCTGGCCATGGCCTCCAGGGTCACGTTGCCGAAGGTCTCGCTGCGGCTCGGGAACAGGAACACGTCGCCGCTGGCGAAGTGGCGGGCAAGCGCCTGGCCGCGCTGGATGCCGCAGAAGATGAAGTCGGGGTTGTCCTGCGCGATGCGTTCGCGCAATGGCCCGTCGCCGACCCAGACGAAGCGTGCGTCCGGGCGCAGCTGCTGGATCCGCCGGAATGCCCGGATCGCCAGCCCGAGGTTCTTCTCCGCGGCGATGCGGCCGACGTGGATCACCGCCAGCCCGCGCGCGTCCAGCCCCCATTCCTGGCGCAGCGCCAGGTCGCGCTCCCGCGGCGAGAACTGCGACGCGTCCACCGCACGCGCCAGCAGCCGCGGGTGGTGGAAGCCGTTGCCTTCCAGGAAGTCCTGCAGCTCGCGGGTGGGTACCAGCGTGGCATCGCCCTGGTTGTGGAAGCGGCGCATCCAGCCCAGGGCCACGGGCTGCAGCCAGGCTGCGCCGTAGTCGGGCAGATAGGTGTCGAAGCGGGTATGCAGGCCGGTGGCGACCGGGATGCCGAGCCGGCGCGCGGTGCGCAGCGCCGACCAGCCCAATGGACCCTCGGTGGCGATGTAGACCGCATCGGGGCGCTGCAGGCGCCAGTGCCGCGCCAGCCGGCGCGGGGCCGGAAGCCCGAAGCGCAGGCCGGGATAACGTGGCAGCGCCAGCCCGCGTACCAGCAGCTCATGCGGTTGTGCCAGGTCCTGCGGCTGGTGTGGACGCACCACGTCCACCTCGTTGCCGCGCGCGCGCAGGCCGCGTTCCAGACCCTGCACGGTGAGGGCGACGCCGTTGACCTCCGGCGGATAGGTCTCGGTGACGATGGCGTAGCGCATGCGGCCTCCCTTTTGTCGCAAAGGGTCGCCTGGCGCCGTGGCAGACGGGTGTCAGCGGCGTGCCAGTGATGTGACAGGCCGACAGCATGGAAGGGGGCGGCTCCGCGCCCCCCGGGGGTCAGGCGACGAACGGCCGGAACGAGATGCCCAGCCCGGCCATGCCTTCGGCCTCGCCGACCAGGTCGGCACGCAGCAGCGGACGGGCGTCGATGAAGACCTTGTCCAGCACCAGCGACAGGGTGTTGCCGTCCACGCTCAGGTCCAGGGTCGGGATCGGATCGTCCTCGTGCGAACGGTGCAGCAGCACCGCCAGCCGCAGCAGCGCGGCGGTACGCCGGGCCGGCAGCAGCAGGCGGTCGGGCAGTGCGTCGAAAGCGGTCCTGGGCACGCCACGGCGATGGGTGCGGATCAGCGCCGCCAGCATCTGCTGCTCCTGGCGCGAGAAGCCGGCGATGTCCGAGTGCTCGATCACGTAGCTGCCGTGGGTGTGGTAGCCGCTGTGGGCGATCATCAGCCCGAGTTCGTGCAGGCGCGCGGCCCAGCCGAGCATGCGCGCGTCGTCGGAGTCCAGCTTCCAGCTCTCGGCGACCTGTTCGAACAGGCGCTGGGCGGTCGCCTCCACGCGCAGCGCCTGGGCGGCGTCGATGTCGTAGCGGCGGGTCAGCGCCGCCACCGATTCGTCGCGCGGGTCGTTGTCGCTGGCGCGGCCCATGATGTCGTACAGGATGCCCTCGCGCATCGCCGCCTTGCTGACCAGCAGTTTCTGCAGGCCCAGCGACTGGAACGCGGCCTCGAGCACCAGCACGCCGCCGGCGATGATCGGGCGCCGCTCGCTGGACAGGGTGGGCAGGTTGATGTCGTTGATGTGGCGGGCGCGCAGCAGCTCGTCGCGCAGCTGCGGCAATGCCTGGGAGGTGATCGCGCCCTTGCTCAGCTTCATTGCCGCGCAGATCTCGCTGATCGCCTTGTGGGTGCCGGACGAACCCAGCGCCTCGTCCCAGCCCAGCGCACGGTACTTGGCGGCAAATGGCTGGAACTCGGCGCCGATCTCGGTCAGCGCGTCCTTCCAGCGCTTCTTGCTCAGCTTGCCGCCGGGAAAGAAGCGGCGGGTGCTGGCGATGCAGCCGGCCTGCAGGCTCTCGCGCTCCAGCGGCTGCATGCCGCTGCCGATGATGAATTCGGTGGAGCCGCCGCCGATGTCGATCACCAGCCGCCGCTGGCCCGGCTTGGGCGGCTGCGCATGGGCCACGCCCAGGTAGATCAGGCGCGCCTCCTCGCGGCCGTTGACCACTTCGATGGCATGGCCCAGCGCGGTTTCGGCGGGCATCAGGAACGACAGCGGCGAGCGCAGCTGGCGCACGGTGTTGGTGGCCAGCGCGCGTACCCGGTACGGCGGGATGTTGCGGATGCGCTGGCCGAAACGGGCCAGGCATTCGAGCGCGCGCTGCCGCGCCTCGGCCGACAGCCCGCCCTTGCCGTCCAGGCCGTCGGCCATGCGCACGGTCTCGCGCAGGCGGTCGACCACCCGCAGCTGGCCGAGCAGGTAGCGGGCGATGACCATGTGGAAGCTGTTGGAGCCCAGGTCGATGGCGGCCAGCAGGTCGCCGTCCTGCAGTGGGGGAAAGGTCGGGGAGGACTGGGGCATGGCGGAATGGTAGTGGATGGCCGGGGGCGCGTGTCACCCTGGGCGCGGATCCGGAAGCCGGCGCCATGGCCCGGTGCGCGTGCGCACGCGCGTCCGGGCCTGCAGGCGCCGCCCCTTCCGGCGGTCGCGGCGCGCGGTTACAGCGCTTCCAGCAGCGCCTGCTGCGCCGAATGCGGCGGCTGCCCGGGCTGCGGCGTGCACTTGCGGTAGCGGCCGTCGGCCTGCAGTTCCCAGGCGTTGAGGTTGTCGTCCAGGTAGTTCTGCAGCACCTCGCGGTAGATCCGCCGGGCCAGGTCGCTGTCCAGGATCGGGAAGCAGGTCTCCACGCGCCGCAGCAGGTTGCGCTCCAGCCAGTCGGCGCTGGCGCAGTACAGCTCCGGCGCGCCGTTGTTGCCGAACCAGTAGACGCGGCTGTGCTCCAGGAAGCGGCCGACGATCGAGCGCACCCGGATGTTGTCCGAGACCCCCTCCACCCCGGGGCGCAGGGTGCAGGCGCCACGCACGATCAGGTCGATCTGCACGCCGGCCTGCGACGCCGCGTACAGGGTACGGATCACCTGCGGTTCGTTGAGCGCGTTCATCTTGGCGATGATCCGCCCCGGCTTGCCGTCCAGCGCCAGCCGGGTCTCGCGCTCGATCCGCTGCAGCAGGCCGGCATGCAGGGTGAACGGCGACTGCAGCAGGTATTCCATCTTCATCTTCGAAGCCAGCCCGGACAACTGCTGGAACAGCTGGTGCACGTCGTTGCCGATGTCCGGATCGGCGGTGATCAGGCTCAGGTCGGTGTAGGCGCGCGCGGTGCCGCTGTGGTAATTGCCCGTGCCCAGGTGCACGTAGCGGCGCAGCTTGCGGCCCTCGCGGCGCACGATCAGCAGCATCTTGGCATGGGTCTTGTAGCCGACCACGCCATAGACCACCTGCACGCCGGCATCCTGCAGGCGATCGGCCAGGCCGAGGTTGGCCTCTTCGTCGAAGCGCGCGCGCAGTTCGACCACCACGGTCACGTCCTTGCCGTTGCGCGCGGCCAGGATCAGCGCCTCGACGATCCCCGAATCCTTGCCGGTGCGGTACAGCGTCTGCTTGATCGCCAGCACGTTCGGGTCCACCGCCGCTTCGCGGATCAGCTCCAGCACGGTGCTGAACGAGTCGAACGGGTGGTGCAGCAGCAAGTCCCCGCGCGCCACCGCCTCGAAGATGCCTTCGGACGTCTTGAGCACGCGTGGCGTCATCGGCGGGTACTTCAGCTCCGGCCGCTGCACCAGGTCGTAGACCTGGATGACGCGGTTGAGGTTGACCGAGCCGTCGATGCGGTAGGCCGCGTTCTCGGACAGGCCGAAGTTCTGCAGCAGGGTCTGCACGATCGCGCGCGGGCAGTCGTGGGCGATCTCCAGCCTTACCGCCGGGCGGTAGCCGCGGTCGACCAGTTCGTCGCGCAGCGCCAGCGCCAGGTTCTCCACTTCCTCCTCGTCCACCACCAGCTCTGAGTTGCGGGTGACCCGGAACTGGTAGGCGCCGCGCACGTCCATGCCCGGGAACAGTTCGTTGACGAAGGTGGACAGCACCGCCGAGAGCAGCACGAAGTTCTGGGTGCCGCCCAGCGATTTGGGCAACTGGATGATGCGCGGCAGCGAACGCGGTGCGCGCACCAGCGCCAGGTGGCCGGCGCGGCCGAAGGCGTCGGTGCCCTTGAGCACGACCACGATGTTCAGCGACTTGTTGAGGATCTTCGGGAACGGATGCGACGGGTCCAGCCCCAGCGGCGAGAGCACCGGCATGATCTCGTTGCGGAAATAGGCGCGCAGCCAGCGCCGCTGGCGCGGGGTCCAGGTCGACGGCGAGAGGATGCCGATGCCCGCGTCCTGCAGCGCCGGGCGCAGTACTTCGTTCCAGCAGCGGTACTGCTGTTCGACCAGTTCGGCGGCGCGGTCGTGGATGGCGGTCAGGATTTCCTGCGGGCTCATGCCGTCCGGCGCCGGCGGCAGGCCGAACTCCTGCGCGTGGCGCACCGCCGCGGCGCGGATCTCGAAGAACTCGTCCAGGTTGGTGCAGGAGATGCACAGGAAGCGCAGCCGCTCCAGCAGCGGTACCTGCTCGTCCATCGCCTGCGCCAGCACGCGGAAATTGAAATCCAGCTGCGACAGCTCGCGGTTGATGTACAGCGCCGGGTCGCGCAGCGGGTCGTTGCCGGGAGCCGTGGCAACGGGGGACGGGACGGGAGCGTTCATGCCGGGGAGTCTTCCGTGGACGGTGGCGAGGGGAGGGCGGTGCGCGGGCGGACGTGTTCGGCGTCGAAATGGCAGGCGAAGGTGCTGCCCTGGCCGACTTCGCTGCGGATGTCCAGGCGCGCCTGGTGCAGGCCGAGGATGTGCTTGACGATGGACAGGCCCAGGCCGGTGCCGCCGCTTTCGCGCGAACGGCTGCTGGACACGCGGTAGAAGCGTTCGGTCAGGCGCGGCAGGTGGCTGGCCGGGATGCCGTAGCCGGTGTCGGTCACCGCCAGTACCGCGCCGTCGCCCTCGCGGGCGAAGGTCAGGGTGATGCGGCCGCCGGCCGGGGTGTAGCGCACCGCGTTGGTGACCAGGTTGGAGAAGGCGCTGTGCAGCTCCTTGTTGGAGCCGGCCAGGTCGACGCCGGCGCTGTCCTCGATGGTGATCGTGTGGCGGCCCTGGCTGTGGGCCTCGGCTTCGCGCCGCAGCGAGGCGAGCATCGAGGTCATCGCCACGGTTTCCAGCTCGGTCTGCTGCTGCGATTCCAGCCGCGACAGGGTGAGCAGGTCCTCGACCAGCTGCGCCATGCGCTGGGACTGCTTGCGCATCTCCGCCAGCATCGGCCCGGTGTCCGGGAAATCCTCCGGGTCCATCATGTCCAGGTAGCCATGCACCACCGTCAGCGGCGTGCGCAGTTCGTGCGAGACGTTGGCGACGAAGTCGCGGCGCACCTGTTCCAGGTGCAGCAGCTTGGTCACGTCGCGCGCCACCAGCAGCCAGTGGTGGTCCGAATACGGAATCAGGCGCAGGTGCAGGCGGATGCCCGGATCGACCGGCGAATTGGCATCGAGGATCGGCTCGGCGTTGCGGCCGCCGGCCAGCCAGTGCGCCAGCGGCAGCGGCTGCAGGCGCTCGACCAGCGGCGCATCCATGTCGGCCGGGTGCTGCAGGCCCAGCAGCGCGGTGGCGGCCTCGTTGAACCACTGCACGCGCTGGGTGTTGCGGTCCACCACCACCACCGCGTCGGGCAGCGCCGCGGCGGCGGCGCGGTAGCTGCGCAGCATGTCGATCAGGCGCCGCTTGCGCACCCGCATTTCCTGTTGGTTGCGGTACAGCAGGCGGTCAAGCTCGTTCCACACGCCGGTGCCGCGGGCGGTCTCCCAGCGCTGGCGCGCGGTCAGGCGCAGCAGCACCTGGCGCAGCCGCCAGTAGTGCCAGGCCAGGATCCCCAGCGCGGCCAGCGCCAGCACCAGTGCCGGATGGCCGAGCAGGGCACCGATCAGCAGGGCCGACAACAGCAGCGCGGCCAGGGTGGCCAGCGTCTTCAACCAGGCGGATCGGAATTGGCGGGGCATTGCGCTCTCGGGTGGTGCGGGTGGAACCTTGGGAACCGTGACCGGTTATAGCAGGAAGCACGGGCGCCGGCCGCGGCGCCGTGCTCAGACCGAGGCCGAGAAGCGGTAGCCGGCGCCGCGCACGGTCTGCACCATGTTTTCGGCGCCGAACGGTTCCAGGGTCTTGCGCAGGCGGCGGATGTGCACGTCGATGGTGCGCTCCTCCACGTAGACGCTGCCGCCCCACACATGGTCCAGCAACTGCGAGCGGGTGTAGACGCGCTCGGGATGGGTCATGAAGAAATGCAGCAGGCGGTACTCGGTGGGGCCGATCGAGACCGGCGCGTCGCCGGCGAACACCCGGTGCGCGGCGCCGTCGATGCGGATCGGGCCGATCGCCACGCTGCCGTCCTCGTCGTCGTCGCGGGTGCGGCGCATGACCGCGCGGATGCGCGCCAGCAGTTCGCGTGCCGAGAACGGCTTGACCACGTAGTCGTCCACGCCGGCCTCGAGCCCGCCGACGCGGTCGTTTTCCTCGCCCCGTGCGGTGAGCATGATGATCGGCACGTCGCGGGTCAGCGCTTCCTTGCGCCAGCGGCGGGCCAGCTCCAGCCCGCTGGTGCCCGGCAGCATCCAGTCCAGCAGGATCATGTCCGGCACGCGGTCGGCGATGGCGGTCTGTGCCTCCAGCGCGTCGCCGGCGTGCACCGGCTCGTATTCTCCCTTGCGCAGTGCGAACGCGACCATGTCGCGGATCGCCGGTTCGTCATCGACGATAAGAATGCGTTTCTGCACGTCTTGCCTACCATGAAGCCCATCGGACCGGATGTGCCCAGTAGACTACGGTTTGATGACCGGTTTGTGACATCGCCGGCGGCGCCGTCCCCCCGGTTTCCCGCCGGCAGCGCGTGGGGTCAGCGGCGCTGCATGTCCGGGTCGCGCATGCCCAGCCGGCGCATTTCCAGCACGGTCGGCATGATCGCCTCGATCCGCGCGTCCACCCGGGCGCGGCTCACGTAGTCCAGGCCGGGCTGCTTGAGCAGCGCCTGGAACTGCAGCAGGGCCTGTTCCGGACGCCCGTTCAGGTAGGCGGCCTCGGCATAGGCCTCGCTGGCGCGCGCGTTGTCGCCGGCCAGCTCGCAGGCGCGGGCGAAGGTGCGCTGGAACACCGGGTCGTCGCCGGCGCGGGCCAGCAGCGGGCGCAACATGGCCTGGGCGCGCTTGCCGGCCTCCATGCCGCCCTGCTCGTTGAGCACCTGGGCGTAGGTCAGCGCCACCGGGCGGCTCTGCGGCAGCTTCTGCAGCAATGCCTCGAAGCGGCGGTTGGCGTCGGCGTGGCGGCCGTTGCGCGACTCGGCTTCGCCCAGCGCCAGGTTCACCCACAGGTTGTCGGGGTGCTTGGACTGCAGTTGCTGCAGCTCCTGCAATGCCTGCTGCAGCGCGCCGGTGCCGTCGCGCAGTTGGGCGATGGCCACGCCATAGCGCTGCGGATCGCTCAGGCCATCCTTCTGGCTGCGGCGCAGGTCCTCGTATTCGCGCACCAGTTCGGACGGCGTCGGGGCGCTGAGCACGCGCAGGCGTTCGCGGGCCCAGTCGAACTGGCCGCTGGCGCCGCGCGGCAGTCCGATCGACGGCAGCGACAGCTGCAGCGAGCCGGGCAGCAGCGGGTTGCCGCTGGCCCTGGCCGGATCGGGAATGGGGTCGGCCGGGTTCACCCGCTCCTGGCGCACGCCGCCGGGGGTGGTGGTGGTCAGCAGCACCGTGTCCTTCTTGATCTGCTCGGCGCGGGCCTTGGCCTCGCTGATGCGGGTGATGTTCACCGGATGGGTGCGCAGGAAGTCGGGCGTCGAGTAGCCGCCCTCGTTGCCGCGCATGGCCGCCGACATCCGCTCGAAGAAGCCGGCCATCGCATCGACGTCGTAGCCGCTGCGCGCCAGCGTACGGATGCCGAGCCGGTCGGCCTCCGATTCGTTGGAACGGGTGAAGTTGATCTGCAGCTGCTGCATCAGGCCCATGCCCGAGCTGATCGCCGCCATGGTGGCGTCGCCGGAGGAGTTGCCGCCGGCCTGCTGCGCCGCGATCACCGCCGCGAGCATGCCCAGCAGGATCGGTATCTGGTCGCGCTGCGCCTTCTCGACGCTGCGCAGCACGTGCTGCTGGGTGACGTGCGATATTTCGTGCGACAGCACCGCCGCGACCTCGTCCTCGCGCTCGGCGGTCAGCACCAGGCCGGCATTCATGCCGATGTAGCCGCCGAGGGTGGCGAAGGCGTTGATCTGCCGGTCCTTGAGCATGAAGAAGGTGAACTTCTGCTGCGGCTGGGCGCTGTTGGAGCCGAGCCGGGTACCCATGGACTGCAGCCAGTCGTCGACCAGCGGATCGTCCACCAGGTAGCCGTAGTTGCGCAGTTCGCGCAGCATCATGCCGCCATACTCGGCCTGCCGCGCCGGGGTGAGCAGTTCACCGGCGGACGAGCCGATGTCCGGCAGCTTGCTGTCCTGGGCCCGGGACAGGGGAGTGGCCAGGGCCAGGGCGACGGCGGTGGCGAGCAGCAGGGTTCGCAAGCGTGGGGCTCCGGTGAGGCTGGGCGGAGAATGACGGGGAAGCGGGCCGCAGGTGTGAAGCACAGGTTAACCCGCAGTGTTCCAGCGTTGGGCGGTGTGATCCGGCGCACCGCTACCATATTGGGACACCATTCCCCGCGCGGAGTTTCCCGTGAGCACCCAGACCCCCGAGATCACCATCTACTCCACCGCCGTGTGTCCCTACTGCGTGGCGGCCAAGAATTTCCTCAAGAGCAAGGGCCGCACCTGGAACGAGGTGCGCATCGACCTGGACCCGGCCGAGCGCGAAAAGATGATGGCGCTGACCCGCCGTACCAGCGTGCCGCAGATCTTCGTCGGCGAGGTCCATGTGGGCGGTTACGACGACATGATGGCGCTGCACCGTGCCGGCAAGCTGGAGCCGCTGTTCGCGGGGCAGGGCGCATGAGCGGCGCCGACAAGGACCGCGTGGCCGAATTCACCGAATTCCGCCAGCGCATGAACCAGCGCATCCTGGCCGAACCCAACCAGGTCGTGCGGCGCTTCTTCGCGCTGGACACGCAGACCTACCAGGCCGGCGCGCTGGACGTGAAGACCAAGGAGCTGCTGGGCCTGGTGGCCTCGCTGGTGCTGCGCTGCGACGACTGCATCAGTTACCACGTGGCCCAGTGCAAGGACGCCGGGGTCAGCCGCGAGGAGTTCTTCGAGACCTTCTCGGTGGGCCTGGTGGTCGGCGGCTCGATCGTGATCCCGCACCTGCGGCGCGCGGTGGACTTCCTGGACCAGCTGGAGTCCGGGGCCGCCGAGGCGCCGGCCGGGCACGACCACGGCTGAACCTGCGACCTTGGTCCAGTTGGGGCGGGGCGGGCGGATCAGGCATAATTGACAGTTGAAACTTTTGGATGCGCCTGATCCCGGGCAGCCGGCCGGCGCACGCTCCCCCTCCCAGTTCGGAACCCAAATCATGACGCAGACAATCACCGTCATCCGCGGCGATGGCATCGGCCCGGAAATCATGGACGCGACCCTGTTCGTGCTCGACAAGCTCGGCACCGGGTTGTCCTACGAGTTCGCCGATGCCGGCCTGGCCGCGCTGGAAAAGCACGGTGAGCTGATTCCGGCCAGCACGCTGGAATCGATCAAGAAGAACAAGGTCGCGCTGAAGAGCCCGCTGACCACCCCGGTCGGCGGTGGCTTCAGTTCGATCAACGTTGCCCTGCGCCGCCAGTTCGACCTGTACGCCAACGTGCGTCCGGCGATCTCGTTCCCGAACACCAAGTCGCGCTACGAGAACGTCGACCTGATCACCGTGCGCGAGAACACCGAAGGCGCCTACCTGTCCGAAGGCCAGGAAGTCTCGGCTGACGGCGAGACGGCGTTCTCCGGCACCCGCATCACCCGCAAGGGTTCCGAGCGCATCGTGCGCTACGCCTTCGAGCTGGCCCGCAGCACCGGCCGCAAGAAGGTCACCGCCGTGCACAAGGCCAACATCATCAAGTCGACCTCGGGCCTGTTCCTGAACGTCGCCCGCGAAGTGGCCGCGAAGTACCCGGAAATCGAGTTCCAGGAAATGATCGTGGACAACGCCTGCATGCAGCTGGTGATGCGCCCCGAGCAGTTCGACGTGATCGTCACCACCAACCTGTTCGGCGACATCATCTCCGACCTGTGCGCCGGCCTGGTCGGCGGCCTGGGCCTGGCCCCGGGCGCCAACATCGGCGAGAGCGCGGCCATTTTCGAAGCCGTCCACGGCACCGCGCCGGACATTGCCGGCAAGGGCATCGCCAACCCGTGCGCGCTGCTGCTGGGCGCCGCGCAGATGCTGGACCACGTCGGCCAGCCGCAGAATGCCGAGCGCCTGCGCAAGGCCATCGTCGCCACCATGGAAGCCAAGGATTCGCTGACCGGCGACCTCGGCGGTACCGGCGGCACCATGGACTTCGCCCGGGCCATCGCCAGCCGCCTGTAACCGCGGCGCGGCATCGAGGAAAGCAGAAAGGGCGCCGATGGCGCCCTTTCTGGTTCCGGCTTGCGCTGGTGACGGGCCAGGCCCGCGCGGCGGCGTGCCGCCCGGCGCCGGCCTGTGGTCAGTTGCGCGACTGCAGCTTGGACAGCAGACGCAGGAACTCGATGTACAGCCATACCAGCGTCACCATCAGCCCGAACGCGCCATACCATTCCATGTACTTCGGTGCCCCGGCTTCCACGCCACTCTCGATGAAGTCGAAATCCAGTACCAGGTTCAGCGCGGCGATCACCACCACGAACAGGCTGAAGCCTATGCCGATAAGGCCCGAATCGTGGATGAAGGGAATGTTGATGTTGAACAGCCCCAGCACCAGGGTCGCCAGGTACACCAGGGCGATGCCACCGGTCGCCGCCACCACGCCGAGCCTGAAGTTCTCTGTGGCCTTGATCAGCCCGCTGCGGTAGGCGAACAGCAGTGCGAACAGGGTGCCGAAGGTCAGCAGCACCGCCTGGAACACGATGCCGTCGAAACGCGCCTCGTAGAGCGCCGAGATCGTGCCCAGGAACAGGCCTTCGAGCAGCGCATAGAGCGGTGCGCTGACCGGCGCCCAGCGCTTCTTGAAGATGGTGACCATGGCCAGCACGAAGCCGCCGATCAGTCCGCCCCACAGGTACAGGCGCGCGCCGCTGGCAAGCTCGCCGGTATCGGTCAGCGCCTGGTTCCAGGCGAAGGCCGCGGTGAGTACCGCCAGCAGCAACAGCAGGCCGGTCTTGTTGACGGTGCCGTTGAGGGTCATCGCCCCGGTACCGCGTGAGACCACCGCACCGCTGCCGGGATCGAGGAAGGTGGAGTCGGATAGGGCTGGATTGCCGCTGCGCATGTGAGGCTCCCGGGTCGGATGTGGATGCCGGCAGCATAACCAACCGCCGTCGCGATGAAATCCGCCGTTGACAGACTGCTCCACAGTTCCGACAATAGCCGACCTTTCGGGGGGAACCTCGGGAGATTCACCGCCGGGGTATAGCGCAGTCTGGTAGCGCGCCTGCTTTGGGAGCAGGATGTCGGGGGTTCGAATCCCTCTACCCCGACCATCCGATGCGACCAGCGCGTGTTGGAGTGCGACGATCCGGTCAGAGCGCCCGTAGCTCAACTGGATAGAGCACCGGCCTTCTAAGCCGGCGGTTACAGGTTCGATTCCTGTCGGGCGCGCCAATCGGCGCAAGCGGTGGGTTGTAGTTTTCAGTGGTGGCTGTAGCTCAGTTGGTTAGAGTACTGGATTGTGATTCCAGTGGTCGGGGGTTCGAATCCCCTCAGCCACCCCATTGAACAGAAAGACGCCGGAATGTGCATTCCGGGGTTGAAGGAACTGAAGGGTGCAGGTATCATTTGCCCCCTGATTTTCAGGGCCGTTAGCTCAGTTGGTAGAGCAGTTGACTCTTAATCAATTGGTCCAAGGTTCGAATCCTTGACGGCCCACCAACAAAGACAGCCACCTGGCACGCCGGGTGGCTGTTTTCCTCCAGAGTGAGGGTCCTGCGTTTTCCTGCAGGAATCCGGTGTCGCAGGCAGCAGTGCGCACCCATGTTTCAGGGCTGTTAGCTCAGTTGGTAGAGCAGTTGACTCTTAATCAATAGGTCCAAGGTTCGAATCCTTGACAGCCCACCAGACAAGGGCATCCGCTACGGCGGGTGCCCTTTTCTTTGCCTGCTTCCGGGCGTGGCCGGTGCATTCCGATGCCGTGGCCTTGCCGTCCCCGCGGTCGGCGCCCCCTGGGGCGATCGCCTGCAGGTGCGAAAGGCGCATCCGGCAGCTTTTTTGCCCACAGGTCTGCAACAATGCCGGCCGGACGCGAAAGTGGCGGAATTGGTAGACGCCCTGGATTTAGGTTCCAGTGCCGCAAGGCGTGGGGGTTCGAGTCCCCCCTTTCGCACCATCCGTGTGTCTGCCGGATGTTCCCCGGGCGCACCTGTCCGGGGGCAGGCTGGAAGCGCCAGCCGGAATCGGCGAAACTACAGGGCTGCGGCGGAATCATGTCCGTCGGAAACCGTTCATCTTCCACATCGTGCCGGGGGCCAGGGCGCCACCGGTGGCAGGAGTCCACATGCAAGCTTCGATCGAATCCACCGGCAACCTGGAACGCCGCCTGACCTTCTCCCTGCCGGAGGAGCGCCTGCAGAGCCACATCAACGGCCGGCTCGGCGAGATCGCGCGCACCGTGCGCATCAAGGGCTTCCGTCCGGGCAAGGTGCCGGCCAAGGTGGTCGAGCAGCGTTTCGGCCAGCAGGTGCGCGCCGAGGCGATGGACGGCCTGCTGCGCGAGACCTTCGACGCCGCGCTGCGCCAGCATGAGCTGCGCATCGCCGGCAATCCGCGCATCGACAAGGCCGGCGAAGGCGAATTCGATTTCGTCGCCACCGTCGAGCTGGTGCCGGATTTCGGCGATGTCGACGTGACCAAGCTGACCGTGGTGCGCCACAGCGCCGAAGTCACCGACGCCGACATCGACCAGATGATCGAGAACCTGCGCCAGCAGCGCCGCAGCTGGAAGGCGGTCGCGCGTGGCGCGCAGGAAGGCGACCTGGTCGCGCTGGAAACCTGGTCGCAGGCCGGTGACGAGCGGCTGCCGGCCGAAGGCGCCGAGCAGGGCACCATCATCATCGGCCAGGGCATGATGTTCGAGCAGATCGAGCAGGGCCTGGTCGGCCTGGCCAAGGGCGAAGAGAAGACGCTGGACGTCGAGTTCCCGGCCGACTGGCGCGTGCCGGCCCTGGCCGGCAAGAACGTCAAGGTGACGGTCAAGGCCGCCGAGGTGTCCGAGCCGGTGGTGCCGGAGGTCGATGCGGCCTTCATCAAGAGCTTCGGCGTGAAGAACGGCGAGCTGGCGCAGTTCCGCGCCGACATCCGCGCCAACCTGGAGCGCGAGCTCAAGGGCGCGCTGATGAACCGCCTGCGCCGTGAAGTGGGCGAGCAGCTGATCGCCGCCTATGCTTCGGTCGAGCTGCCGCCGCGCCTGGTCGAGAACGAAGCCCGTGCCATGCTGGCGCAGCAGGTCGACGCGATCCGCCGCCAGGGCGGCAACCCGGGCCAGGTGCCGGCCGACGCCCACGAGGGCTTCAAGGACGCCGCCTCCAAGCGCGTGCTGGTCGGCCTGCTGGTCGGCGAAGTCGCACGCCGCAACGACCTGCGCCTGGATCCGAAGCGCCTGAACGAAACCATGCGCCTGATCGCCTCGACCTACGAAGAGCCCGAGCAGGTCATTGAGATGTACCGCAACGACCCCCAGCTGATGAGTGGCCTGCAGAACCGCGTGATGGAAGAGCAGGTCATCGACTGGATCGCCGAGCGTGCCCAGCACACCGAGCAGGTGCTGACGTTCCAGGAAGCGATCCGCCCGTAAGGCGGTCGCTCCACCCGCCCCGCGCCCTGGCGCGGGGTGATGTTTCCCCGTCAAGATTAGGTGCCCCACGTAATGGACAACCGAGCCAAAGCCCTGAACCTGGTTCCAATGGTGGTCGAACAGACCAGCCGCGGCGAGCGCGCCTATGACATCTATTCGCGCCTGCTGAAGGAGCGCCTGATTTTCCTGGTCGGCCCGATCGACGACCACATGGC
Organism: Stenotrophomonas acidaminiphila; assembly: GCF_001431595.1. Classification (GTDB taxonomy): domain Bacteria; phylum Pseudomonadota; class Gammaproteobacteria; order Xanthomonadales; family Xanthomonadaceae; genus Stenotrophomonas; species Stenotrophomonas acidaminiphila. The sequence continues at coordinate 195,681 of NZ_LDJO01000026.1, read as the reverse complement.
GAACCTGGTGGTGGCGCAGCTGCTTTTCCTGGAAGCGGAAAACCCGGAAAAGGACATCAGCATCTACATCAACTCGCCCGGTGGCGTGGTCACCGCCGGCATGGCGATCTACGACACCATGCAGTACATCAAGCCGGACGTGAGCACCATCTGCGTCGGCCAGGCCGCCTCGATGGGCGCGCTGCTGCTGGCGGCGGGCGCGGCCGGCAAGCGCTTCGCGCTGCCCAATTCGCGGGTGATGATCCACCAGCCGCTGGGCGGCTTCCAGGGCCAGGCCACCGACATCGACATCCACGCCCGCGAGATCCTGACCCTGCGCGCGCGCCTGAACGAGGTGCTGGCCAAGCACACCGGCCAGTCGCTGGAGACCATCGCGCGCGACACCGAGCGCGACAACTTCAAGAGCGCCGCCGATGCCCAGGCCTATGGTCTGGTGGACCAGGTCCTGGAGCGGCGTCCCGACGAGTCGATCCAGCCGGCGTGACCGGCCTAAGTAGCCGAAAACACGGCGTTTTCTGCAGGGTCGGAAGTGGACTGGCGTCCATCCGGCCCTGTGCTATTCTCGAAATCGAACCCCCTGTTCACGGGGGGAGCAACTGGGTAAGCGAAGCATGAGCGAAGACCGGCAAGGTCGTTCCGGAGACAGCGGCAAGATCCTTTACTGCTCGTTCTGCGGCAAGAGTCAGCATGAAGTACGCAAGCTGATCGCGGGTCCGAGCGTGTTCATCTGCGATGAATGCGTGGAGCTGTGCAACGACATCATCCGCGAGGAACTTGAGGAAAAGGCGCAGTCGGCACGCAGTTCGCTGCCCAAGCCGCGCGAGATCCTCGAGGTCCTGGACCAGTACGTGATCGGCCAGAACCGCGCCAAGCGCACGCTGGCGGTGGCCGTGTACAACCATTACAAGCGCATCGAGAGCCGTCAGAAGAGCGACGACGTCGAGCTGTCCAAGTCCAACATCCTGCTGGTCGGCCCGACCGGTTCGGGCAAGACGCTGCTGGCCGAGACGCTGGCGCGGCTGCTCAACGTGCCGTTCACCATGGCCGATGCAACCACGCTGACCGAAGCCGGCTATGTCGGCGAGGACGTGGAGAACATCATCCAGAAGCTGCTGCAGAAGTGCGACTACGACGTCGAGAAGGCGCAGCAGGGCATCGTCTACATCGACGAGATCGACAAGATCTCGCGCAAGAGCGAGAACCCGTCGATCACCCGCGACGTGTCCGGCGAAGGCGTGCAGCAGGCCCTGCTGAAGCTGATCGAAGGCACCGTGGCCAGCGTGCCGCCGCAGGGCGGGCGCAAGCATCCGCAGCAGGAATTCCTGCAGGTGGACACCAAGAACATCCTGTTCATCTGCGGCGGTGCGTTCGCCGGCCTGGACAAGGTCATCCAGCAGCGCTCCAGCGAGGCCGGCGGCATCGGTTTCGGTGCCAAGGTCAAGAGCAGCGAGCGCAAGCAGGAAGTGGGCAAGGTGCTGGCCGAGGTCGAGCCCGAGGACCTGATCAAGTTCGGCCTGATCCCGGAGTTCGTCGGCCGCCTGCCGGTGGTGGCGACCCTGGAGGAGCTGGACGAGACGGCGCTGGTCAGGATCCTGACCGAACCGAAGAACGCCATCACCAAGCAGTTCAAGAAGCTGTTCGAGATGGAGAACGTCGAGCTCGAGTTCCGTCCGGACGCGCTGTCGGCCATCGCCAAGAAGGCGCTCAAGCGCAAGACCGGCGCGCGCGGCCTGCGCACCATCGTCGAGTCGGTGCTGCTGGACACCATGTACGACCTGCCGTCGCAGGAAAACGTGAGCAAGGTGGTGGTGGACGAGTCGGTCATCGAGCACAAGTCCGAGCCGTACGTGATCTACCAGACGCCGCCGGCCAAGGCTGCATCCGGTGACTGAATAGGCAGTTCGGACATCCTGCCCGGGCCGGATGAAGCCCGGTTCAGGTGCTCCTCCTACGCCACTTGCATCACCCCGCCGATGGCCCCATAACGGGGCCATCGGCTTTTTTCATGGCCACCCCCGAATCCAAGTGGAGCCCCCCATGGCCCAGACCCAAACCGAAGTCCTCGACCTGCCGGTCCTGCCGCTGCGCGACGTGGTGGTGTTCCCGCACATGGTCATCCCGCTGTTCGTCGGGCGCGACAAGTCCATGCAGGCGCTGGAACGGGCGATGGAAGCGGACAAGCGCATCCTGCTGGTCGCGCAGAAGTCGGCCGAGACCGACGACCCGGCTGCCGCCGACCTGTACACCGTCGGTACCCTGGCGCAGGTGCTGCAGCTGCTGAAACTGCCTGATGGCACCATCAAGGTGCTGGTCGAGGGCCTGGCGCGCGTGGCCGTGGACAGGATCCGCGAGCAGGACGGCGCGCTGCAGGGCGCCGGCACCGAACTGGAATCGGACGAATCGCGCGAGTCGCGCGAGATCGATGCGATCGCGCGTTCGCTGATGTCGCTGTTCGAGCAGTACGTCAAGACCAACCGCAAGCTGCCGCCGGAGCTGCTGCAGACCCTGAACGGCATCGAGGAGCCGTCGCGGCTGGCCGACACCATCGCCGCGCATATCGGCGTGCGCCTGGCCGACAAGCAGAAGCTGCTGGAAACGCTGCAGGTCGGCGACCGGCTGGAGATGCTGGTGGGCCTGGTCGATGGCGAGATCGACGTGCAGCAGCTGGAAAAGCGCATCCGCGGCCGGGTCAAGTCGCAGATGGAGAAGAGCCAGCGCGAGTACTACCTCAACGAGCAGATGAAGGCCATCCAGAAGGAGCTGGGCGATCTGGACGACGCGCCGGGCGAACTGGACGAGCTGGCGCGCAAGATCGCAGAGGCCGGCATGCCCAAGGCAGTCGAGGCCAAGGCCAGGAACGAACTCAACAAGCTCAAGCAGATGTCGCCGATGTCGGCCGAAGCCGCGGTCGTGCGCAACTACCTGGAGTGGCTGCTGGGCGTGCCGTGGAAGAAGCGCACCAAGGTGCGCAAGGACCTGAAGGTCGCCCAGGACACGCTCGACGCCGATCATTACGGGCTGGACAAGGTCAAGGACCGCATCCTCGAATACCTGGCGGTGCAGTCGCGGGTCAAGCAGATGAAGGGCCCGATCCTGTGCCTGGTCGGGCCGCCGGGCGTGGGCAAGACCTCGCTGGGCCAGTCCATCGCCAAGGCCACCAACCGCAAGTTCGTGCGCATGAGCCTGGGTGGCGTGCGCGACGAGGCCGAGATCCGCGGCCACCGCCGTACCTACGTCGGCTCCATGCCCGGGCGCATCGTGCAGAACCTCAACAAGGTGGGCAGCAAGAACCCGCTGTTCGTGCTCGACGAGATCGACAAGATGTCGATGGATTTCCGCGGCGACCCGTCGTCGGCGCTGCTGGAAGTGCTCGACCCCGAGCAGAACAACGCCTTCAACGACCACTACCTGGAAGTGGACCTGGACCTGTCCGAAGTGATGTTCGTGGCGACCTCCAACTCGCTCAACATCCCCGGCCCGCTGCTGGACCGCATGGAGGTGATCCGCATCCCGGGCTACACCGAGGACGAGAAGCTCAACATCGCCACCCGCTACCTGGTGCCCAAGCAGCTCAAGGCCAACGGCCTGCAGCCGGAGGAACTGGCGATCGACGAGGACGCGATCCGCGACATCGTGCGCTACTACACGCGCGAGTCCGGCGTGCGCAACCTCGAGCGCGAGATCGCCAAGATCTGCCGCAAGGTGGTCAAGGAGATCGCGCTCGCCGGCCCGCAGCCGGCCAGGAAGACTGCCCGGAAGGCCGCCAAGAAGCCCAGGGCGCTGGTGGTGGTCGACGCCGCCAACCTGGACAAGTACCTGGGCGTGCGCCGCTTCGACTTCGGCCGTGCCGAGGAGGAGAACGAAGTCGGCCTGGTCACCGGCCTGGCCTGGACCGAGGTCGGCGGCGACCTGCTGCAGATCGAATCGACGCTGATCCCGGGCAAGGGCGCGGTGACGCTGACCGGCCAGCTCGGCAACGTGATGAAGGAATCGGCGACGGCGGCGCTGTCGGTGGTGCGCGCACGCGCCCAGGCGCTGGGCATCGACGTGGACTTCCTGCAGAAGCATGACGTGCACCTGCACGTGCCCGATGGCGCCACCCCCAAGGATGGCCCCAGTGCCGGCATCGCCATGGTCACCTCGCTGGTGTCGACGCTGACCCGGGTCCCGGTCAAGGCCGATGTCGCCATGACCGGGGAGATCACCCTGCGCGGCCGCGTCACCGCCATCGGCGGCCTGAAGGAGAAGCTGCTGGCTGCGCTGCGCGGCGGCATCCGCACCGTGGTCATCCCGGAGGAGAACCGCAAGGACCTGGCCGACATCCCGGCCAACGTGACCCGCGACCTGGACATCATTCCGGTGAAGTGGATCGATGAGGTGCTGGACATCGCGCTGGAGACGCCGCTGGCGCCGAAGAAGGTGCGCAAGAACGGCCAGCGGGTGGCGGTGCGGGGGCGGGCAAAGGCAGCTCCGGCCGCGCGCGTCAAGCACTGATGATGAACGCAAAATCCCTTGAAACCCGCGTCGTTATTGGCTTTTCGGCTTGCGTGGGTAGGGGGGCGCTGGTATAAAAGTGCGACTCACGCGCCCGCTCGATGAGCGGGCGACGTGTTTGCAGGATCTTACGGCCGCCGCCGCCGCAGTGATGGCGGCGACCAATCCAATCTATTCCGCGGATTGCCGCATAGGGAGTTATTACATAATGAACAAGACCGAATTGATCGACGGCGTTGCCGCTGCTGCTGACCTCTCCAAGGCCGAAGCCGGCCGTGCGGTCGATGCCGTCGTCGCCGAGATCACCAAGGCGCTGAAGAAGGGCGACGCCGTGACGCTGGTGGGTTTCGGTACCTTCCAGGTCCGCGAGCGTGCCGAGCGCACCGGTCGCAACCCGAAGACCGGCGACACCATCAAGATCGCCGCTTCGAAAAATCCCGCTTTCAAGGCTGGTAAAGCCCTGAAGGACGCTGTAAACTAAGCGGCTCACCGGGGGTGCTTAGCTCAGTGGTAGAGCGTCTCCCTTACAAGGAGAGGGTCGGGGGTTCGAAACCCTCAGCACCCACCACGAAGAAGCACCGTCGAGCAGTATTGAAAGTGGAGCGGTAGTTCAGCTGGTTAGAATGCTGGCCTGTCACGCCGGAGGTCGCGGGTTCGAGTCCCGTCCGCTCCGCCAGTTTCAAGAAGGCCCCTGAGCAATCGGGGGCCTTGCTTTCTCTCCACTCTTCCTGGAGTGGTGCTGGAAGCGAACAATCAAGTGCGGAGCGGTAGTTCAGCTGGTTAGAATGCTGGCCTGTCACGCCGGAGGTCGCGGGTTCGAGTCCCGTCCGCTCCGCCAGTTCCACCCGCCACTGCATGCAGTGGCACCCCGGTCGCGAAGTCGGCCGGTAGCGGTTGCAATATGCGGAGCGGTAGTTCAGCTGGTTAGAATGCTGGCCTGTCACGCCGGAGGTCGCGGGTTCGAGTCCCGTCCGCTCCGCCATTGATTCGAAGCCCCGGGCAAAAGCCCGGGGTTTTTTTTTCGCCATCTGCCCCGGCCCTGGCCGCCGCCACGGCAACGACGTCGTGCGTGGACGGGGAGCGCACGCGCCGCCGGCGCCGGTTGGGAGTCAGGCGGGAAGCGGGTTACACTGCCCGGCTCGCCAATCAGGCCTTGATTTTCCCATGCTGCAGAAACTCCGCGACAAGACCTCGGGCTGGATCGTGACCGTGATCCTGGGGCTGCTGATGATTCCGTTCCTGTTCGTGATCGACAACAGCTACCTGGGTGGTGTCGGTGCGCAGAACGTCGCCAAGGTATCCGCACCGCCGTCGTGGTGGCGCTCGGCGCCGTCGTGGTGGCCGATGTCGTTCCTGTGGAGCCACCATGAGATCAGTGTCGAGGATTTCCGCACGCGCTTCGAACAGGCGCGCATGGATGCCCGCCAGCAGCAGGGCGACAGCTTCGATCCGCGCGAGTTCGAGACCACCGAGAACAAGCGGGTCGTGCTCGACCAGCTGATCGACGAGCAGGTAGTGCGGCTGGCCGCCGAGGACGCGCGGATCGTGATCGGCGACGAAGCGGTGCGCAATTACATCGCCGCGATCCCGGCGTTCCAGCGCGACGGCAAGTTCGATGCCGAGCAGTACCGCCTGGTGCTGGCGCAGAGCCAGCCGCCGCGCACCCCGGCGATGTTCGACCAGGTGGTCCGCACCAGCCTGCAGCAGTCGATCATCCCGACCGCGTTGGCGCAATCGGGTTTTGCCACCAAGGGCGAAAGCGAGCGCCTGCTGAAGCTGCTGGGCGAGACGCGCGACGTGGAGTTCGCCATGCTGCCGGCGCCGGAGGCCGACACCGCGGCGGTGGACGACGCGCAGATCAAGCAGTGGTACGACACCCATACCCGCGACTTCATGCAGCCGGAAAGCGTGTCCATCGAGTACGTCGAGCTGGATGCGGCGCGCATGCCGGCGGCCACGCCGGCGGACGAGGCGGCCCTGCGCCGCCGCTATGAAGAAGAGAAGGCACGCTTCGTCAAGCCGGAGCAGCGCCTTGCCTCGCACATCCTGATCAGCGCCGGCAGCGACGCCGCCGCGCAGAAGGCCGCCGAAGCCAAGGCCGCCAAGCTGGCCGCCGACGCCAGGCAGCCGGGTGCCGACTTCGCCGCGCTGGCCAAGGCCAATTCCGATGATCCGGGCTCCAAGGCCGAAGGCGGCGACCTGGGCTGGGTCGAGCACGGGGTGATGGTGAAGCCGTTCGAGGACGCGCTGTTCGCCATGCAGCCGGGCGAGATCAGTGGCCCGGTGAAGACCGAGTTCGGCTACCACGTGCTGAAGCTGCGCGAGGTCAAGGGTGGCGAGGGACGTCCGTTCGAGGAGGTCCGCGACCAGCTGGCGGCCGAGCAGCTGCAGGCCGATACCGAGCGCGCCTTCAACGAACTGGGCGGGCGCCTGGTGGACCTGGTCTACAAGAATCCGACCGTGCTCGATTCGGCGGCCAAGGAAGTGGGCCTGCCGGTGCAGACGCTGGGGCCGTTCACCCGCGCCACCGCCAGCGGCATCGCCGCCAACCCGGCGGTGCTGCGTGCGGCGTTCTCCGACGCGCTGAAGGAGGACGGCACGGTCAGCGACCCGATCGAACTGGGCCCGAACCACAACGTGATGATCCGCGTGACCGCGCATACGCCGGAACAGGCCATCCCGCTGGCGCAGGCGCGCGAGCAGGTGATCGCCGCGGTGCGTGCGCACCGTACCGAGGAAGCAGCGAAGAAGGCGGCCGATGCGCTGCTGGCCAAGCTGCAGGGCGGGCAGACGCTGCAGACGCTGGCCGAGGGCGAGAAGCTGCAGCTGTTGCCGATGCCGGGCCTGCCGCGTTCGGCGCCGGTGCCGACGGCCGCCGCCAATCGGGCGGTGTTCAGCGTGGTGCCGCCGACCGACGGCAAGCCGAGCTACGGCAAGGTGGAGATGGATGACGGCCGCTATGCGGTGTTCGCGGTGACCAAGGTCACCCCGGGCGACCTGAAGGAAGTGCCGGAGCCGCAGCTGGCGATGCTGAAGCAGCAGCTGAGCCAGATCGACGGTGCGGCGGCGGCCAAGGCGTTCGTCGATGGCCTGCGCAAGCGCTTCAAGGTGCAGGTGCAGGAATCGCAGCTCTGACCCCGGGGCGCGGCCGGGGCGTTGCAGCGAACGCCCCGCACGCTCCATGAAGCAGAAAGCCCGGCACGCAGCCGGGCTTTCGCGTTTTTTCCCATTGCTGGCGCGCCACCGCACCGAAGGGTCAGCGGCTTTCCTCGAAACGCAGCACCATGCCGGGCTTGAGGATCGCGTTGGCGTCAAGGTTGTTGCGGGAAAGCAGGGTCTTGACCGGAATGCCGTAGCGGCGTGCGATCGTCCAGGCCGATTCGCCGCTGCGGACCGTATGGCCACGTCCCGTGCCGGCGGTGCTCGCGATGGCCACGGCGGTGCCCGCGACATCGACGCGGGCCGGGGCGGGCAGCGACACCGCTGGCGTGGTGGATGCCGCGATCTGGCTTTCGCTGCCCAGGAGCATGTCCGGCAGTGCCGGTGCCAGCACCCGGACACCGGCGCGCTTGCCGTTGACGGCGGGGTTGAGCCGGGCCACGCGCGCCGGGTCCAGCGCATTGCGCGCCGACCACTCGGCCAGGGTGGTGCCGGCCGGCAGCGCATGACCACGCAGGACCGGTACCGGGCGGTCGAGGGCGGCCATCAGCTCCGGCTCCTTCTCCGCCTGTTCGAGCACGCATGCCAGGGCATGCAGCTTCTCGACATAGGCATGGGTGATCGGCGACAGGCCCGGCAGCTCGGCCGGACGCGCGTTCTGCGCGTTCATGCCGCCGCGGCGCAGCGCCTGCAGGATGCGGTACTCGCCCGCGTTGTAGGCCATGACGGCCAACTGCCAGTCGCCGCCGAACATGCCGTAGAGCGTTTTCAGGTAGCGCACCGCGGCGCGGGTGGAATCGACCGCCGACAGCCGGCCGTCATAGCCGCTCTCCATCGGTACCCGGTGGTTGCGCGCGGTGGTGGCGATGAACTGCCACAGCCCGGCCGGGCCGCTGGCATTGCGCGCGCCCGGGCGGTAGCCGCTTTCCACGAAGGGAATCAACGCGAACTCGGTGGGCAGGCCGGCCGCGCGCAGTTCGTCCACCACATAACCGAACAGCGGCAGGGCGTCATCCTCGACATTGCCCAGCCGTGACGGTGCGTGCGCGAACTGCCTGCGCCAGCGCGGGCTGGTGGCGTCCGCATCGCATTGCGCCATCGCCAGGCCCTCGCGGAAGCTGGCGAATATCTGGTGGCCATTGCGGGTGAGCGGCGCCGGCAGGGCCGCGGGGTCGGCGGGCAGGGCCGCGAGCGAGGCGATGTTCTGGGTCAGGCCGGCACTGGCCGGCAGCGACTGCGCGCCGGCGGTGACGCCGGCACCGGCGCCGAGCAGCAGCCCCAGCGCCAGGGACAGGCCATGCCGCCTCACGCGCGGAAACCGTCTTTCCAGCGCCGTAATTCGGCGAACACTTCCACTTCGTCCAGCGGCGCGCGGCCCAGCCGCGCGGCAATGGCCTGGCGCACGGGTTCGGCATGCGTGCGCAGGAAGGGATTGCATTCCAGTTCGCTGGCCAGCAGCGAGGGAACGGTAGGGCGGGAGCGGCTGCGCATGTCCATGGCTTCCTGTTGGCGGCGATGCAATGCCGCGTTGGTGGGATCGACATGCCGCGCGAACACGGCATTGCCCAGCGTGTATTCATGCCCGCAGCAGACCCGCGTCTGCGCCGGCAGTGCCGCCAGTCGCCGTAGCGAGGCCAGCATCTGGGCGGGCGTACCTTCGAACATGCGTCCACAGCCCAGGCTGAACAACGTGTCGCCACAGAACAGATGACCGTGGCCATGGAAGGCGATATGGCTCCGGGTGTGGCCGGGGACGGACAGCACCGAGAACGTGAAACCGGACGATTCTACCCGGTCACCTTCACCCACTCTTTCACATTCCAGGTGAATCCGTTCATCTTCCGGTGCGAAGACCGTCAGGTCGGGCCAGCGTGCGCGCAGTTCCGCGACTCCGCCGACGTGGTCGTCGTGGTGGTGGGTAAGCAGCACGGCGGTCGGCCGCATGCCCCGCGTGGCCGCGTCCAGCACCGGTTGCGCCTGGCCCGGATCGACGAACATGGTGCTTCCATCCGGCGCCTGCAGCGCCCAGATGTAGTTGTCCTGGAATGCAGGCAGGGCGGTCAGTCGCATAGAATTGGACCATGCCTGCCGCCCCGTTCCCCCGTCAAGCTGCAGTCTCGGCCTGGTTTGAGAAGACTGGAGCGGCGGCGATGCGGGCCGCGGAGCAGCGCCACCTGCTCGATCAGGTCGGCAGCTTTCCCGCGCAGCCCTGGCTGTGGCTGTCTCCCTGCGCGACCTGGCTGCCCGCCGAGGCGCCTGCCGGGCGCGGAGTGCGGCTGCACCGGGCGGCCGATGGACGCGGCTGGGACGGGGACGTGTGCTGTGCCCTGCCGCTGCCGCTGCCCTCGGAGGCGGTCAACGCGATCATCCTGCAGCACGTCGCCGCGCTGGACCTGGAGCCGCTGTTGTCCGAGTGCGCGCGGGTGCTGATGCCCGGGGGCCGGCTGTGGATGACCCTGCTCAACCGCTACAGTCCCTACCGTGCCCGCTGGCAATGGCAGGGGCCGCGGCCGCCATCGGCCACGCGGTGCCAGTTGCGGCTGCAGCGCGAGGGGCTGCGGGTGCGCTCGGTGCGTCATTTCGGGCCGCTGTGGAGCGATGCCGGCCCTGCCGGCGGCAAGGCGTTGCCGGCATTGCGCGCGGTCTGCGTACTGGAATTCGAGAAGCGTGCGGCGGCCTTCATCGGCCCCGAAGCCGCCCGCCCCGTGGGCTGGGGCGGACAGGTGGCGACCTGACGCTCCATACAACGGAACAACATGAAATCAATCGAGATACATACCGACGGCGCCTGCCTCGGCAACCCCGGGCCGGGCGGCTGGGCGGCGTTGCTGCGCTACAAGGCGCACGAGCGCGAACTGTCCGGTGGCGAGGCCCATACCACCAACAACCGGATGGAGCTGATGGCGGCCATCGCCGGGTTGGAGGCGCTCAACGAGCCGTGCACCATCATGCTGCAGACCGATTCGCAGTACGTGCGGCAGGGCATCACCGAGTGGATGCCCGGCTGGGTGCGGCGCCACTGGAAGACCGCGGGCGGCGACCCGGTGAAGAACCGCGACCTGTGGGAGCGCCTGCACGCGGCCACCCAGCGGCACCAGATCGAGTGGCGCTGGGTGAAGGGCCACAACGGCGACCCGGACAATGAACGCGTGGACCAGCTGGCCCGCGATGCAGCAATCCGCGTGCGCGATGGCGCCGCCGGCAACCGAGGTTGAGCATGCGCCAGATCGTCCTTGATACCGAAACCACCGGCCTGGAGTGGAAGAAAGGCAACCGCGTGGTCGAAATCGGCTGCGTCGAACTGCTCGAGCGCCGGCCCAGCGGCAACAACTTCCATCGTTACCTCAAGCCCGACTGCGAGTTCGAGGCCGGTGCCCAGGAGGTGACCGGCCTTAGCCTGGAATTCCTGGCGGACAAGCCGCGCTTCGAGGAGGTCGTCGACGAATTCCTGGCCTACGTCGATGGCGCCGAGCTGATCATCCACAACGCCGCGTTCGACATGGGCTTCCTCGAGAACGAGATGGCGTTGCTGGGCAGGGGGCCGCTTGCCGAGCGGGTGCGGGTGACCGATACCCTGGCGATGGCGCGCGAGCGCTTCCCCGGCCAGCGCAACTCGCTGGACGCATTGTGCAAGCGCCTGGGCGTGGACAATTCGCACCGCCACCTGCACGGCGGCCTGCTCGATGCGCAGATCCTGGCCGACGTCTACATCGCGCTGACCTCGGGGCAGGAGGAGATCGGCTTCGGCCTGCCGGAGTCCGAGGTCATGGGCGCGGCGGGCGCGGTACAGGCGTTCGATGCCGCGGTCCTGCTGCCGCGTCCGCGGGTAGTGGCCACGGCCTCGGAACTGCAGGCCCACCAGGCGCGCCTGGAGCGCCTGCGCAAGAAGGCCGGCCATGCCTGGTGGGATGGCGCCAGGCCGGAGGAAGTGGTCGGCGCGTAACCGACGGCGGCAACGACCGCCGCCCGTCGGGCCGTGCTCAGTGGCAGCGCACCAGCAGTGCGGTGATGTTGTCCGAACCGCCGCCGTCCAGCGCGGCGGCCACCAGCGTGTCCACGCATTCCTGGGCGCTGCAGTCGGCCTGGGCCAGGGTCTGCGCCAGGTTGCGGTCGTCCACCTCCTCGGTCAGCCCGTCGCTGCACAGCAGCAGCTGCATGCCCGGGCGCAGTTCGCCGGTCATGGTGGCGACGTTGAGGTGGGCCGGATCGGTGACGCCCAGTGCCTGGGTGACGACGTTGCGGTGCGGGTGGGCGCGGGCCTGCTCGACGGTCAGCGAGCCCTGGGCGATCAGTTCCTGCACGTAACTGTGGTCCTGGCTCAGCTGGGCCAGCTTGCCGTCGCGCCACAGGTAGGCGCGGCTGTCGCCGACCCAGGCCACCTCGAAGCGGTTGCCCTGCACCCGCGCGGCGACCACGGTGGTGCCCATGGGCAGGCTGTCGTTGCGTCGGCGCGAGGCGCGGATGATCTCCTCGTCGGCGATGCGGATGGCCTGCGGCAGCGCGGTGCCGCCGCGTACCTCGCGCACGATGGTCTCGCGCGCCAGCGCGCTGGCGACTTCGCCGCAGGCATGGCCGCCCATGCCGTCGGCGACCAGCCATAGCCCCAGCTCGCCATCACCGTAATAGGTGTCCTCGTTGAGCTGGCGGCGCAGGCCGACGTGGCTGAGGTGTCCGAATTCGATCATGGGCGCCCGTGGTGGGCCATTTCCGGTGGAAAGGCGTTTCATGATCGCGTCCGTGCCGGTGCACGGCAAGAGCCGCGGGCGCGCCTGCCGGGCGGCAGGCCGGCGCGCGGGACGGGCTGCGATGGGGCACGGGCGGCTGCACGGCGAAAAAACCGCTTGTCCGCGCTGCCAAGGCCTCGTATCATTCGCAGCCCGGTACGCCGGGAACCACCGGGAAGGTGGCAGAGTGGTTGAATGTACCTGACTCGAAATCAGGCATACGTTAATAGCGTATCGGGGGTTCGAATCCCCCCCTTCCCGCCAGATCTGGAAACGGCCCCCGACGGGGCCGTTTTCGTTTCCGGGCCGCGGGCCGGCACCACGTGCGGCCGTGCCCGCCGCTACACTGATCGCCTCGTTTCCCTGGTGTCCGTCATGTCTGAAATCCTGGTGCCCGTGTCCTTCGGCGAACTGCTCGACAAGATCTCGATCCTGCAGATCAAGTCCGAGCGCATGAGCGATGCGGCCAAGCTGGCGAACGTGCGCAACGAACTGGCCGCGCTGGAGCGCACCTGGAACGCGCATCCGGCGGCGAGCCGGGAGATCGATGGCCTGCGCGCGGAACTGAAGGCGGTCAACGAGCGGCTGTGGGACATCGAGGACGACATCCGCCTCAAGGACAAGGCGCAGGCGTTCGACGCGGGGTTCGTCGAACTGGCGCGCAGCGTGTACTTCCAGAATGACGAGCGCGCGCGGATCAAGAAGGCGATCAACCTGGCGCTGGGGTCGGGCTACGTGGAAGAGAAGTCCTACGCGGACTACCGCGCGCGCTGAACCGCTGCGGGTCCGGTCGCGGGCGCTGCCCGGCCGGCTCAGGCGGCGTGGTCGGCCACGTAGCGCTCGAACGCGGCGATGGCGTCGTCCACGGTGACCAGCTCCATCACCCCGTCGAACTCGATCTTCGTGCCCCACTTCAATTCGGCGGCGGGCCTGCGCAGGAAGCGGCGCGCCGCGGCGTCGTAACGGTCCACGCAGTAACGGCGGTCCGAATACGGGCCGCTGCGCTCGGGGTTGCTGGCCGCATGCAGGCCCAGCACCTTGGTGCCGACCGCGTTGGCGATGTGCATGGGCCCCGAATCGGGCGTCATCAGCAGGTTGGCGCGGGCCAGCAGGGCCGGCAGCTGCTTGAGCGTGTCGCGGCCGACCAGGTCCAGTGCCGGCGCATGCATCGCGGCCAGGATCGCGTCGGTGGTGTGCCGTTCCAGCTCGCTGCGGCCGCCGCACAGCACCACCCTCCAGCCACGGGCGGCGGCATGGTCGGCAACCGCCGCGTAGCGGTCGGCATGCCAGTTGCGGCGTGCGTGGCTGGAGCAGGGCGAGATCATCAGCGCCGGGCGGCCGTCGTCGTCCCATTGCGCGCGCGCCCAGTCGTGGGCCTCGGCCGGCGTGGCCAGGTCCCAGCTCACCGTGGTCTGCTTCAGTCCCAGCGGCTCGCAGAAGCTGCCGATTGCGTCGAGCACGTGGATGCCGGGGCGGTCGGGGATGCGCTCGTTGATGAACAGCCCGTGCAGGTCCTTGGAGCGCGAGCGGTCGTAGCCGATGCGGCGCCGGGCGGGGATGAAGGCCGACAGCACGTTGGCGCGGAAGGCGACCTGCATCTGCAGCAGCGCGGCGAAGCCGGCCGCGGGCAGTTCGCGCCGCAGCGCGCGCATGCCGGCCAGCCCGGACTTCTTGTCGTAGACGTGGAACACCACGCCGGGCAGCCCCTCGAGCAGGCGGTGCCCGGCCTTGTCGATCACCCAGTGCAGCTCGACGCCCGGCCGGGCCTGCTGCAGCGTGCGCACCAGCGGGACCACGTGGGTCACATCCCCGAGTGCGGACAGGCGCAGGAGGCACATTGGGGAGGACGCTGAAGGCATGGTGTTGTTAGACTCGCGGTGAATGGTCGCTTTCGACGCCACTGAAGCGCTGACGCCTTGCCGCGAAGGCCGCGGCTATGGCGCCATTCTGTTCGACCGCCAACATCTGCGGCAAGCCGAAACCACCTTGTTTTCGCCTGCGCACTGGGGTGGCCGGGCGCGGCCGGTGGGCGAGGGCGGGCGCGGCGGGGCGTGGTTCGTGGACGCGCCGTTCGGCCATTGCGTGCTGCGCCACTACCTGCGCGGCGGAGTCGCCGCCCGGCTCAGCCGCGATCGTTACCTGTGGCAGGGCGCCGACCGTACCCGCAGCTTCGCCGAGTTCCGCCTGATGCGGAAGCTGATCGCACTGAAGCTGCCGGTGCCGCGGCCGCTGGCCGCGTTCTACATGCGCCAGGGCGCAACCTACCGCGCCGCGATCCTGATGGAACGGCTCGATGGCGTGCGTTCGCTGGCCGACCGCGCGCTGGTGGCCGGGCGTGGCGCGCCATGGGAGGAAGCCGGGCGCCTGATCGCGCGCTTCCACCGCGCGGGGCTGGACCACGCCGACCTCAACGCGCACAACATCCTGTTCGACGCCGGCGGCCATGGCTGGCTGATCGACTTCGACCGCGGCGTGCTGCGCATTCCCGCCACGCGCTGGCGCGAGCGCAACCTCAAGCGCCTGTTGCGGTCGCTGCTGAAGCTGCGCGGCGAGCGCAGCCGCGAAGACGTGGAGAAGGATTTCGCGCGCCTGCGCCGCGCCTACGACCTGGCCTGGAACCGGGGCGTGTGATGGAGTGGGCACTGCGCTTCCTCGGCGTCGGCAACGCCTCGGCGGTGGAACTGGGTTCGCCGATGGCGGTGATCGAGCGCGATGGCCGGCCGTGGCTGACCATCGACTGCGGCGGCGAAGGGTTGACCGCCTACCAGGCCCGCTATGGCGCGATGCCCGATGCGCTGTTCGTCACCCATGTGCACCTGGACCACGTGGCCGGTTTCGAACGGCTGTTCGTCGATGCGTACTTCAATCCGGGACGGCGCGGGCGGGTGCGGCTGTATGTGCCTGCGCCGGTGGTGCCGCTGCTGCACCGGCGCGTCGGCGATTACCCGAACGTGCTGGCCGAAGGCGGCGCCAATTTCTGGGACGCGTTCCAGCTGGTCGTGGTCGGCGAGGCGTTCTGGCATGACGGCATGCGCCTGGAAGCGTTCCCGGTGCGCCACCATTGGCCGGAGACGGCCTGGGGCCTGCGCCTGCAGGGCGCGCTGGTCTGGACCGGCGATACCCGGCCGATCCCGGAGATGCTGGCCCGCCATGCGGACGACGGCGAACTGGTCGCCCACGACTGCGGCCTGCACGGCAACCCCTCGCATACCGGCGTGGACGACCTGGAGCGCGAGTATCCGGAGGAGCTGCAGGCGCGCATGGTGCTGTACCACTACGCCAGTGCGGCCGATGGACAGGCGCTGCGCGCGCGCGGCCACCGCGTGGCCGATCCGGGGCAATGCGTGGCGCTGGCCGAACCCACCGCGCCGCGGGCGCTGCCGTTCCAGGACTGAACCGGGTTGCCTGCCGGCATCGCCGGCGGCCGCATGCTCGCATGAACCGCCATCGGGCAGCGTGGGAATCCTGCTCCGCGCGGCATGCGCGGGCTCAGGCATGCACAGGCGTGAGCAAGGGCACGCCGGGCGCCCAAAAAGGTGGTGGCCCCGCCGGCTGACCTCGGCGCCCGCGTCGATCGATACCGTTGCTGCCTTCCGGCCCTGGCGGGATTTTCGACCTAGCGTCGCGAGGGGCCGACGGGGCCACCATAGACGCGGGCCGCGCATCGCGCGGCCCGGGTTCACTGTTCCGGATCAAGACCGGACGCATGAAACTGGCGGAGAGAGGGACTGCTTCCACAGTGCCCAACGAAACCCAGCCGATCTCAATGTGGAAAATTTTAGCACGCCATTCAGCGGCTTAGCTACAACCACGTGGCAATCGATCCCAACCACACCCAAGGGCAGCAAACATCAAATGGCATACTGGATGGCATACCGGAAGCAGGGAGTCCGAGGTGGGATATGGCGTTGATCACGGACGCTAAGGCGCGCAGTGTAGCCCCAGGTGCTCTGGCAGTGCCTCACGGTGGGGTGACTGGTCTCACGCTTCTTCCGTCTGCCTCGCAGAAGGGGCAGGGGAAGTGGGTGCTGAGATATGTAAGCCCTGTGACCGGCAAGAGGCGCAACGCTGGGCTGGGCACCTATCCTGAGGTCGGCATTGCCTTGGTAGGCAAGTTGGCTCGGGAGATGCGTGAGCAGATCGCTTCGGGGCAGGATCCGTTAGAGGCCAAGGCGGCTGAGCGTGCAAAGCCGAAAACGCCAACCTTCCAAGAAGCAGCAGAGCAACTCCACGGGGAGCTTAAGCCGGGATGGAAGAATCCCAAGCATGCCCAACAATGGATCAATACGTTGACCCAGTATGCGTTCCCGTTAGTTGGCTCGCTTCCCATTGACCAGTTGCAGCCTCGCCACATCGCAGATGTCCTCCGTCCTATCTGGCTCGACAAAGCTGAGACAGCAAGTCGCGTAAAGCAGCGTGTGCATGCAGTAATGGCATGGGGTTGGGCGCATGGATTCAACCAGGCCAATCCGGTAGATGTCGTGACACACCTACTTCCGCTGCAACCTGGCAAGTCCGTTCGCCAAGAGCATCAGCCAGCAATGCCATGGGCAAAGCTTCCATCGTTTGTGAAGGCAGAGCTTGCCGGAGCTGGCGAGTATGAAGTGACGCGAAATGCTTTGCTGTTCCTGATCTTGAACGCCAGTCGTTCTGGCGAAGTGCGTGGGATGACCTGGGCGGAAGTGGATCTTGGCGAGAAGCTGTGGACGATTCCAGCTGCTCGCATGAAGACTAAACAGCCTCATCGAGTGCCATTGTCGGAGCAATCCGTCAGGCTTCTCAAGCGACTAGAGGGCCATCACGATGAGCTTGTCTTTCCTGCTGTGCAGGCCCGTTCCGTCATGTCTGACATGACGCTCACGGCCTTGTTGCGGAGGGTAAATGCACCAAGCAGCACCCCAGGACGTATTGCGACCGCCCACGGGTTCCGCTCGAGCTTCCGTGATTGGTGCAGCGAACAAGGTTATGCACGTGATCTAGCGGAGCGCGCCCTGGCGCACACCGTCAAGGACAAGGTCGAGGCGGCGTACCATCGAACAGACCTTTTGGAGCAACGTCGTCCGATGATGCAGGCTTGGGCCGACTTTGTTCACTCTCCAACGAAAGAACCTAAGAAGGATGGGCTGCTGCGTGATGCATGAATCACAAGGTATTCGAGTTCGGCCATTAACTAGTGCGCTTGATGGGGACGACCTTGTTGAGTTCGTTCATAGGCTCTTCGACGCCGGATACGACAAATTCTACGTCAAGGTCCCGAAGGGTTTTCAGCCCCACCCGTTTGCTATCGATCCGTTTCCTCGCGGGCATGAGCATTATCGAAGGCCCCGGAAACTCAAAAGTGCACGTGAGCAGTCCGATAGTGAGCGCCAGATTCGGTATTTGAAGATTGCTACAGTGCAAATGCGTGATCTCATTGAGTATCCACCTATCGCGTTAGATGGGCCGATTAAAGGGGGTCTTGAGTCTGCGGCGGCGAGCGATGGACTTCTTCCTATCGATTTTAAGTATCGAAAGGGGCTGCTAGGGAGCCTGCTGCCCAACGATGAGAATGCCGCAAATGGCGCGCCAACTGAGTTCGATGCAAACTCAGGTGATCCTGTGGTTGTGAAAATATTAGATCGTAGAAGAGGTCAATATTCTTACGTTCTCCACGGAATCAGATTGAAGGATGTTTTCGTCGAAGTATCCGCACTGAGTGACACCTTGGAAAGCATGCGGGCATCGAAGGCTGAGACTGAGTCAGTTGGTGAAGATCTTCCAGAAGATTCCTATGGGCTGGGAAATTCATCACCTTTAGTCTATGAGATCCTTTGCAAGGCTTACCAGAATCGGGGCAAGGCGCGCAACGAGGTTGATATGCCGTCGCTTGTGGCCGAGCTTCGAGGGTTAAATGAATCCTATGGCTATAGGAAAAATCCGAAGCCATTCAATAACGGGCGGCATGATTTCGCTGCGACGCTTGCCAATCCTACATACAAGTATTCGTTAAACGGTCTTAGTGTGGTTGATCTTCCTGCGGAGACCGAAGAGGTTCCGGTGGATAGGTTCTTCAATCAGGATTTCATCAACAACAGGCTCAGAAAAGCCTTATACGCCGCCTGTCGTTGGAGTGGTGCCATGGAGCCAAGGCTTGGAGATGATCGAGAAAAGCTGGTGGAACTCTTGTGTGGTCTTGGCTTCTTTGATCGGGAGGACAATGATCAGGTGCAAGCCTTGATCTTCTTCATTACGGGAAAGAAGTACCATCGCAATAAATATAAGAGCGAATTCAGGCACATGCACGGCGATCGTGGCTGACGCCAAGGCAACTGTTCTGGCAGTTTCCTAGATTGTGGGCGGACGGTGTACCGCGTGGGAGGCACGCGGTACGCCGTCCTCGTCTCTGGGCACTTTCGCTGAGATCCTGCCTCGGTTCCGAAGCTCAGCCGTGGTCGCTGCTGGCTTCGGCTTTTGTGGCCGAAGGTGGCTTCAAATCGGAGCGGTGGATCTTCAGCAGCTCCTGGACGATGAACGAAGTATCTAGTCCACTGCTTCGCGGTGCGCCACGGCCACTGTGCCCCTGCGGCATGATTCCCTTGCGCAGGTTGCGGATCCCTTTCCTGTTCGCGAGTTCGGTGTCTTGGTGGCTTTCGTGGGATTTTAGGAGGGGAGGTCTGAGTTGTGTGGTCTCCTTGCAGAGGTACTCGATTGCCAACCGCAAACCGCGCAGTTTGTTCGGATCCGTTGGGTGGATCAGGCCAAGACAGTTGAAGCGGTACTGATCCTGTCGGGTGTAGCAGTTGAAGTAGCTTGCCTTGTCCTTTTTGCCGCTCTCACCGACATCTATCCCATCGTCGTACTCCCCATGGCCGCAGCGTTGGACCCAGTCTTCACCGATCATGCGGGTTAGGTTTGCGGTGTCGCGATGCTTGTGGCCATCCAGAACAACAAGGATGTGGAAATGGATGCCTCGATCAATGCCATCCTCGCGTTTACTGATGTAGCCGAGGACATCGGGAACTATTCGGTTTTCACGCAGGGCGCGTAGGAGTCTTGAGTGGTGGCCGTCCGCCTCGCAGGTGTAGCCCCAATCCTTGAAGGTTGGGCGAAAGTAGAGATCAATCCGTAAGATCAGCAGTTGAGAGCGGCGCTGGAATTGTGCCGCTAAATATTTGCAACAACTGGCGATGTTCTTTTCCTCGTTGCGCCTGTAATTGTCGAGCTCTTTCTTGTATGTCTGGCTTCGACATGATGCACGGATGAAGGAAATGGCACTCTCGAAGATCTCGCGCGTTCGAGGCTCATTTACAACCATTTCCCCATTAATGTTCCTTTTGGTCATAAGCTCGGATGACCATTGGTTTATGGCATTCAGAATGATGGTAATTGGCGGGTTGAAGCGATGGTACTTGTAGTATTCTGCATGAGATGGGTTGTAGCTCCTGCATAAGCGATAGAACATCTTTCCGATCTTGGTTAGTTGATAGGAAGGCTGTTTTTTTCGGTTGTATGTAACATCAATAGGTTGGTCGTCACTCAGTGTGACGCTGTCGGCCAGCTTCTCTGCCTGGCGAAGCCAGTTGATGAGATTGTGCTCTTGGCCGACCCATGTACGTCCGTAGCGTTGACTTGTCCTGCGTATGAAAAGGTAATGTTCTTGCTCTGCCAATAGTGTTGAGGTGGAATCGGGCGTGAAGGAGGGCGTGGTGTCGGCGATCTCTTCTATTTGTGGTGCGTGATCGTAGATGGTTGTCTGAGTGTGCGGGTTTGATTTGTTGAATCCACTCATGCGAATTATTGCTTGTTATGCGCTTCCTGGTGGATGTGCGGATAATTAATTGAATTTAATATTGGGCAGTGTGATTTGTGTGATTGTGATTGATGTGATTTATTTATTATTTATTAGATAAGAACCGGAATTCACTCCTGATAGATGGGCTCGCTTCTCCGCACTTGAGAAACCACAAGCTCCAAGGGGTTTGTGGTTTTTCGTGCGGAGTTGCTGTGTTGACTTGGTGAGATCGTCACACGCGGCGGATATCCTCCATGCGGCTTTCTATCCACTCATCGACGGTGTATTCGACCCAGCCCTTGGCGGAACTGCGCGAGCCGCCAGCACCCAGAGAAATGGGGCGAGGGAAAGTCTCGTCATACCAAGGGCTTGATGGGTTCAGGCGGTTATCGATGGTGCTCTCAGAGCACGCCAGCTTCTTTGCCAGATCCCTCTTGCGCAGGATCCGCTTGGAGCGTGTCCAGGTATCTGTGTTCTGCGGGTGGATCGTTTGGGGCGAACAGTTGTGGTGAAGGCTCATAACGCGATCTCGGTGCAACGACAGGCCCTATGCCTGCGTGCGACCACCATGCCTGTCTCCCGGGGCGATGTATAAGGAGCGGAAAACGGGGACCGAATGGAAAAAAGTTGCGGAAAACGGATTCCTGCGGCCGAGGATCTGGGTGGACTCGTAGCTAAGCGCGGATCTAGGGGGGTACCTCCGGAAGAGGAACCAACTTGACGACACAATCCGGCCCAAGTAGTCGCGATTCCGCGCTGATGGTGCTGCACAGACGAAGCCAAGTAGGTGCTAGGTTCGGCTCTTCGACTTCGCCGATCTCTGGCACACCCTCTTCCATAGACGAGCAGCAAGCTGCTTCTTTAGACGCACGGTCTCGGATAGCCCCGGTAGGCGACGTAGTCGCCTGCTTTGGTCTATCGCCTAGAGGGGCTTTCGGGTCAGGTTGTTAGTATTAATGCTAACGACTTATGATGTCCCGTCTCAGGTCATGAGCCGACCTGGCCCGAGACTGCCCGCATGCCGCCGATCCACCTTCCATCGCTTTGCCGATGCCGCCCTGCGGAGGAGGCGTGATGGGCGCGGTCGTGGCTCTGGATGCCTTGGTCCACACCGGCCGGGTCTGGCGCGGCCAGCCGGCGGGCGTGCCGGAGGTGGCTCCCCAGCCCAGCGGGCATGACGCACTGGATGCGGTACTGCCGGCCGGCGGCTGGCCGGCGCATGCGCTGACGGAGATCCTGCTGCCGGCCGATGGCGTGGGCGAGGTGTCGCTGGTCTGGCCGACGCTGGCGCGGCTGACCCGAGCCGGGACGCGGGTGGTACTGGTCGCTCCACCTTATCGACCACATGCCCCAGCTTGGGCACGGGCGGGAGTGGCGTTGCCGCAGTTGCAGATCGTCCATGCCGCACCACGCGAGGCCTTGTGGGCGATGGAGCAGTGCCTGCGTTCGGCCGCCTGCGGCGCGGTGCTGGGTTGGCCGACCAAAGCCGACGACCGGGCGCTGCGGCGCTTGCAGGTTGCCGCCGAGACCGGCCAGTGTCTGGGCTTCGCCTTCCGCGATGCCCGCCATGCCGACAACCCGTCGCCGGCGGCATTGCGCTTGTTGCTCGGCCCCGGCCAGATCCGCGTGCTCAAGTGCCGCGGCGGCAATCCGCCGGCACGACCGCTGCCGTTCGCTGTCAGTGCGTGATCTCCGATGCGCTGGGCCTGCCTGCTGCTGCCACACCTGGCCATCGACGCCGCCCTCCGGCAATTGCCAGAGCCGGAGGTGCCACTGGCACTGATCAGTGGCCCGGTACAGCGACGAATACTGCATGCAGTCTCGCCGGCCGCTCGACGACTGGGATTGCGCCATGGCATGCGCTTGTCGGCGGCACAGGCATTGGGTGCAGCCTTCGTCTCCCAACCCCATGACCCACGGTTGGATCAACAAGCCTTCACCCTGCTGGCAAGCTGGGCCTACGGCTTCAGCTCGCAGGTCTGCACCGGCTTTGCGCATGCATTGGTGCTGGAGATCGGTGCCAGCCGCGCCCTGTTCGGGCAATGGCCCGAGCTGGAACGCCGCCTGCGCAGCGAGCTGAGCGCGCTGGGCTTTCGCCATCGGCTGGTCGCCGCACCCAACCCGCATGCCGCCCACGTGCTGGCGCGTGTGCACGATGGACTGGGCGTGGACGAGGCACAGTTGGAGCGTGTGCTGGGGCAGGTCCCGATCGAGCGCAGCGGCCTGCCCGCAGCGGCGGTCGATACCCTCGCACGTTCAGGCCTGCACACCCTGCGCCCGGTGTTCGCGCTGGCTCGCGAAAGCCTGACGCGGCGTTTCCCGCCTGAAGTGCTGACACACCTGGATGCAATACGCGGCAGAGAGTCCACGCCATTGGCCTGCTTCCAACCGCCCGACCGCTTCGCCGCCCGCATCGAATTCGAGTACGAAGTCGAATCCAGCATCGCACTGCTGTTCCCGCTACGGCGATTGACCGCCGACCTTGCCGCCTTCCTGTGCAGCCGCGACGGCGGCGTGCAGCGCTTCGTATTGCGCTTCGAGCACGAGCGTCACCCCGACAGCGAGCTGGTGGTGGGTCTGCTGGCCCCCGAACGCGAGGCGACGGTGTTGTTCGACCTGGCGCGCAGCCGGCTGGACCACCTGCAGCTGCCCGCTGGCACCCGCGGCATGTCGCTGCTGGCCGAAGAACTGCCGCCGTTCGTGCCGGTGGCCCGCGACCTGTTCGATACCCGGCCGCAGCAGGCGATGGACTGGGAGCAACTGCGTGAACGCCTGCGTGCTCGCCTCGGTGACGAGGCAGTGCAGCCTCTGGGCGTGCATGCCGACCACCGCCCGGAGCGGGCGTCGGCAGCCTCGGTGAAATCCACGCTGCCACCGTACCTGCCGCTGCGCCCGGCATGGCTGCTGCCGCAGCCGATAGCGCTGCGGGGGTTCGGCATGCAGGTGCTGGCCGGGCCGGAGCGCATCGAAAGCGGCTGGTGGGATGGCGAGCCGGTGCGCCGTGACTACTACGTGCTGCAAACCCGCGACGGCCAACGCGCCTGGGCCTTCACCGCACCGGGTGAGCATGGCCCGTTCATGCTGCACGGCTGGTTTGCATGAACGCGCCGGCCTATGCGGAGCTGCATTGCCTGTCCGCCTTCTCCTTCCAGCGCGGGGCCTCGACGGCGAAGGAGCTGTTCGAACGGGCCAAGGAACAGGGCTATGCCGCGTTGGCGATCACCGACGAATGCTCGCTGGCCGGGATCGTGCGTGCTCACGAGGCGGCGAAGGAAACCGGTGTGCGGCTGGTGGTCGGCGCAGAAATGCAGGTCGAAGACGGGCCGAAGCTGGTGCTGCTGTGCCAGACGCTGGCCGGCTACCAGACCCTGTGCCAGCTGATCACCGCCGCCCGGCGACGGGCGAAGAAGGGACAGTACCGATGCCTGCGCGAGGACTTTCCCGACAACGCAGCCGGACTTTGCTGCCTGCTTTGCCAGACAAGTCCGACCAGTGAGGCCGACATCCTCTGGTTGAAACAGATATTCCCCGACCGCCTGTGGCTGGCACTGGAGCTGCACCGTGGCCCGGACGACGAACAGGTGCTTGCCGACCTGCAACGGCAGTCCATCGATCACGGCCTGCCGTTGGTGGCTACCGGCGACGTGCACATGCACGTGCGCCGCCGCCGCGCCTTGCAGGACGTGCTGACCGCCATCCGCCACCACTGTACCGTAGCCGAGGCCGGCTGGCGGCTGTTCCCCAATGGTGAGCATCACCTGCGTACTCGGCAGGCGCTGGCAGCGATCTATCCGCCCGAAGCACTGGCCGAGAGCCTGCGCATTGCCGAGGGCTGTCGCTTCAGTCTCGACGAACTGCGCTACACCTATCCACGCGAACTGGTGCCGGAAGGCCATACACCCACCCGTTGGCTGCGGCACCTGGTTGAACAAGGTGCGGCATGGCGCTGGCCTGACGGCATACCGGACAAGGCCCGTAGCCAGATTGAGCACGAGCTGTCACTGATCGCCGAGTTGCGCTACGAGTCCTACTTCCTCACCGTGCACGACCTGGTGCGCTTCGCCCGCAGCCGCAGCATCCTCTGCCAGGGGCGCGGCTCGGCCGCCAACTCCATCGTCTGCTACGCGCTGGGCGTGACCGAGATCGACCCGGCGCGCATGACCTTGCTGTTCGAGCGCTTCATCTCGCGCGAGCGCAACGAGCCGCCGGACATCGACATCGACTTCGAGCACGAGCGGCGCGAGGAAGTGCTGCAATACGTGTTCGAGCGCTACGGTCGTGACCGGGCAGCGCTGACCGCAGTGGCGATCAGCTATCGCGGCCGCAGCGCGATCCGTGACGTGGCGCGGGCGCTGGGCTTGCCGTCGGACCAGATCGACGAACTGGCGGGCACGCTCGACCGCTGGAGCGGTGACACCCCATTGCCCGAAGCTGTGCGCGAGCGCGGCTTCGATCCGGAAGCACCAGTGATGCGGCAACTGCTGGCGCTGACCGGCGAGCTGGTCGATTTCCCCCGCCACCTGTCCCAGCACCCAGGCGGCTTCGTGATTTCCGAACACCCGCTGCATACGCTGGTGCCGGTGGAGAACGCGGCGATGCCCGGGCGCACCGTGATCCAGTGGGACAAGGACGATCTGGACACGCTGGGCCTGATGAAGGTCGATTGCCTTGCGCTGGGCATGCTCACCGCCGTGCGCAAGTGCTTGGACATGCTGCGCGCCCACGACCGCCACGACCTGACGATGGCCACGATTCCGGCCGAGGACAAGGCGACCTACGACATGATCGCCAGGGCCGACACCGTGGGCGTGTTCCAGATCGAATCGCGCGCACAGATGGCGATGCTGCCGCGGCTGCGGCCACGCAATTTCTACGACTTGGTCATCGAGGTGGCGATCGTGCGCCCCGGACCGATCCAGGGCGACATGGTTCATCCCTACCTGCGCCGCCGCAACGGCGAGGAGCCGGTCGAATATCCGGACCAACTGCACCACGTCTTCGAGCGCACGCTGGGCGTGCCGCTGTTCCAGGAGCAGGTGATGCAGTTGGCGGTGTCGGCCGCTGGTTTCACTCCCGGTGAGGCCGATGCGTTGCGTCGCTCGATGGCGGCATGGAAGCGCCGCGGCGGGCTGGAACCCTACCGGGAGAAGCTGACCTCCGGCATGCTCGAACGCGGCTACGGTCGCGACTATGCCGAGCGGCTGTTCAACCAGATCAAGGGCTTCGGCGACTACGGGTTTCCCGAAAGCCATGCCGCCAGCTTCGCATTGGTCACCTATGCCAGTTGCTGGCTCAAGTGCCATGAGCCGGCGGCGTTCGCGGCCAGCCTGATCAACAGCCAGCCGATGGGCTTCTACACCCCCGACCAGATTTTGCAGGACGCCCGCCGTCATGGCGTGCGGGTACGGCCGGTGGACGTGCGCTACAGCCGCTGGGACTGCACATTGGAGTTTGCCCACGGCGAGGCGTCGGAAAACCCTGAAATCCGCCTCGGACTACGTCTGATTGATGGCTTCCAGCCGGCGGTGGCCGAGCGGCTGGTACAGCAGCGCGAACGGCGTGCCTTCGCCGACGTGGCCGACCTCAGCGATCGTGTGCAGCTTGATCCGCGCCACCTTGCACTACTGGCTGATGCCGGTGCGTTGAAAGGATTGGCCGGTCACCGCCACCGCGCCCGCTGGCAGGCCTCGGGCGTGGAGAAGCCGCTGCCGTTGTTCGATGGCTTGCCGGGAACCAGTGAGCCGGCACCGGCCCTGCCTGTGCCCACACCCTGGCAGGACATGCAGGCCGATTACGCCACTACTCAGACCACGCTGGGCAGGCACCCGATGGCCTTCCTGCGCCGGCAGTTGCAGGCGAGTCGCTACCTCAGCTCATCGCAGTTGGCGCAACTGCCGCATGGCCGTCGCGTGCGCCACGCCGGCATCGTGCGCATGCGGCAGTCGCCGGGCACGGCCAGCGGCGTGACCTTCGTGACGCTGGAGGATGAGCACGGCATGACCAACGCCGTGGTCTGGCAGCACGTGATGCAGCGCTACCGACGTACTCTGGTCGAGAGTCAGTTGCTGGGCATCGAAGGGCGCTGGGAGCGGGTGGATGGTGTCGCTCACCTGATCGTTGAGCGCATGAGCAAGCTCGATGAACTGCTTGACGGTGTGGAGGCCAGGAGTCGGGATTTTAGATAAGCAGATGAGTGCTTCCGACCTAAAGCGGGCATCTGCGTGGCTCATGGGAGGGGCAGATGCATGCCTCGGAAGGGCCTGACTACGCAGGGGATTCGGCAGTTGCCCGACGGCTTGATCGAGTCAGTCTTCTAAGGCGGCCAGTACAGGTTCGACGCTTATCAGGCTCGCCAATGAGATCAATGACTTATGCTCAGGCAGGGCGTTGGATTCCGAAAATTCTCCTAAATATGGAGCGGTTGCCAAGACCTCGCAACTAGGGTCGTGACCAAGTAAGGGTAACTTCGAGTGTCAAGGCACTTGTATGCGTTAAGATGGGACGACATGGAGTGGCGGCATGTAGACACGCAGGTGAACGGTCCGCGCTTGGTCAGTCCATCTTCTACGCATCTTCTTTGCTGAGGCCAAATGCCTACTGCTGTATCGCTCTTTACTGGATGTGGGGGGTCCGATGCCGGTTTAGCAGATGCTGGCTTCTCGGTCCTGATGGCTAATGACATCCTGCCGTACGCCCGTGACGTGTACTTGAGCAATCACGCTTCGACCGACTATGTATTGGGAGATGTCTCAGCGATTGAGTCATTCCCCTCCGCCGACCTTTTGGTTGGCTGCTACCCGTGCCAGGGTTTCAGCCAAGGGGGCGTTCGTGAGCCTAGCCGTAAAATTAACCGCCTCTATCTCGAGTTTGCGCGAGCGCTACGTGAAATCAAGCCAAAGGCATTCATAGTTGAGAATGTCTCGGGCATGGTTCGAGCAAATTTCCGGCATCTGCTGAAGAATCAGTTGGCTATCTTTAGGCGTGCTGGATACTCCATCAAGTGTGAGGTGTTGAACTCCGCAGACTATGGTGTAGCCCAAGAGAGGAAGAGGATTTTCATCGTTGGGATCCGCAAGGATTTTGACGTTTCCTACGAATTTCCTTCGCCGACCCATGGGCAGCTCGCCGACAGGCCTTGGGTAACTTTACGGGATGCAATCGGTGACATGCCGGAGTGGCCTGAGGGCGAGTTCTACGCCAGGAGCTTCCACTGGTATTACATGTCTCGAGACAGGCGTCGGGGTTGGGATGAAGCATCTAAGACGATTGTCGCCAACCCCAGACATATGCCGTTGCACCCAATGAGTCCTCGAATGTTGAAGCAGGAGCACAACATCTGGACCTTCGAAAGTGACGCGCCTGCGCGCCGCTTTTCGTATAGAGAAGCGGCGCGAATTCAGGGTTTTGGAGATCTGGTTTTCCCAGACACAAAACCCGGATCCTTGGATATGCGCTACACAGTAGTGGGGAACGCGGTTCCCCCACCTTTGTTCCAAGCAGTGGCGAATTCTTTGCCTAACATTTGGTGATTTATATGGCGCATCCACAAAAGAAGGTCACCTTGGAGCCGGTTCCGAAAAGGATTCCGATCGGTGAGCTGATCTTTGATCCTGAAAATCCGCGGTTCCCGCCGGAGATCAATCAGGGGGCGGAAGAAGTATTGATCGAGAGGTTCATCAGGGATGAGCGGCTGCTTGAGCTGATAGAATCAATCGGAAATCAGGGATATTTTGTCGGCGAGCCCCTTTTGGTCATTAAAGGTTTGGGTGGCTACGTTGTACTTGAGGGAAATCGGCGCCTTGCTGCGCTCAAAATGTTGAGCGGGGAAATCGAAGCGCCGTCGGGAAGGATATCGATCGAGAATGCTGTAAGAAACGCAACTGTTCAGACGAAAGATGTGCCGTGTCTTATCTTTCCTGATCGCACTGCAATTCTCAGATATCTTGGCTTCAGGCACATCACTGGCGTAAAGGCTTGGAGTGCGCTCCAGAAGGCCAGGTACATCAAGCGGCTCCGCGAAGAATACTATTCTCACCTGTCCTATGATGCCAGCCTGCGGGCCTTGGCCAAGGAGACCGGCAGTAAAGGTGCGTATATCGGGCAGGTGCTTGCGGCGCTATCCCTTTATGAAAAGGCTGAGGCTGAGAATTTCTTTAAGCTGAAAATACAGACGGATGATATCGATTTTTCCATTCTGACCACGGCGCTTAGCTACGCAAACATCGTCGATTTTATTGGTATAAATGGGCCTTCTGATGCATCTCAAAATAATGTTAAAAGAAAGAATCTGAAGTTACTTTTTGAGTGGACATTTGTTAAAGGGGAGTCCAGGAAAAGTATCGTTCGTGAATCGCGCAACCTGAAGAAGTTGGCTGCGATTGTTGCTTCACCCTCTGCGGTGAAGGATCTGAGCCGGCACGGTAACCTTGATCAAGCGTTCTCGCTTAGTAAAGGGCCAGCCGTCGCACTAACTGAAGCCCTTGGAGTGGTGACCAAGCGTCTGGCTAGCCTGTGGGAGATTGTGCCCCAAGTCTCTGGAGTAACTGCTCAGCACGTGGAGATGGCCGAGACGATTTCCAAGCAGGCGAAAATGATTCGCCTGCAACTCATGGTCGCTTTGCAGGATGCAATCGACGAGGAAGAAGATGCCTAAGGATCCTCGTGGCGTAAATGCTCCGCCTGCTGCGGCACAGGAGCCAGTGAACGCAAAGATCGTAGGAAAGAAGTTGGCCGCGAAGGGAGCGGCGAAGAAAGGGGCTGGCAATAAAAAGCCGAAGGAAATTCTGTTCAGGGGGCTGGATAAGCCGCCTACCTCGAGTGACTTCTATCTTTGGTGTGACTACATCGAAGTGCGATGCTTGGCAAGTCCTGATAGGCGTTTCTCCCGCGGTGATTTGTTGGAATGCACGACCGAACTCGGGGAAATGGAGATCCTCACAGAGGGAGTCGAGCATGAAGACGAGCTTGAAGAGTATGAGGGCGATGAGGCTGATGGCGTAGTCGCGGATAACGAGGGGCATGAAGCGGATGAGGAAGCACTGAGAGCGCTACCCGTGGACGACCGCCGTGAAGCACACGCAGCGGATCTTTTCTCACATTTTTCCGTGCGAAGCCAAGTATTCGGCACCGCGTATCCCTTCGTCATAAGCGACGATGGTCAAGAGATCTCGTTGGCTGATGACCGGACTTCTGCGCAGAACCTCTACTTGGAACTGTTGCTGTCCTCTTCGCTTAGACTGATCAGCCTTGGGCGTCGGGGCGAACTTACTGAGCATTTTGAAGAAATCTCGGCGAAGATTTTTAGAGGGCTAATGCCTCCTGGTTGGGAGGTCCATCGATTCGGTGCCAAAGGTAGTACTCGCTACAAAGGGCATCTTCATTTTAAATTGAAAGCCTTAGCGAAGGACTGGCGTGCTGAATTTAATCTCAGTAAAAAACAGTTCAAAAAAAGAAATTCGGGTGATGGGGGCTTGGACTTGGTCGCTTGGCACCCCATGGGAAATGACGGGCGGATAGGTATTCCGGCCGCGGCTGCTCAATGTGGATGTACCGCAGAGAAATGGTCGCTGAAGCAGTTGGAGGCGACCCCGGCCAATATGGGTTACATGCAGATGCAGCATCCTTGGGCTGCCTATTATTTTATGCCCCTTGATTTAGTGGCTGTGGCCGACGAAGGTTTTGATTGGCAGCGGCGTCCGGATATATCGTGCACAATTATAATAGACCGACTCAGGATAGTTCGCCTTTCAGATGAGTTCAAAGTGATGGATGACTACAAAAATCCGTCGCTCGCATTGAAGGAAGCGCCTGGCAGCTATCGGGCATAAGGGGTATCTCAGCTTTGCTTGGTTCTGGAGATGCGAGCGTCTACTCTTGGTCGGTAGGTGCTAGCTGACCCGTAGCAGCCTTGCAAAACTCGGCGCTAAAAGAGCGACGGATGACATAAGGCTGCTCGCGTCGTGGCTAATACACGTGCCATAGTGGCTCGATAGGAATGACCGCATTGTAGATAAGATGGATGATGCATCGGCAATCCCAGCGGCTGCGTTGGGCGTTCGCAATAGCGGCGAGCCACTTCGGTTCAAGGATGTCGAACTGTTGGGCGGCTTCGCTGCTGAACCGGCAAAGCTTGGTCAGCAGACCGTCGAGGTTTGGACACGGCTCGCCCTGACTTCGGACGAACCGCTCTTTCACCGGCTAGCTGACAGTCTGGACGGAGTCATCCGCCACATGGCCGAAAAGGCTGGCGTGGGCGTCAACCTGCGACGGGCCGACACGGTCCTCTTTGTCCTCAGGCCAGACGGTAGCGCCGAGCTGTGGGTGGACACGGCGGCGGTCGCGATGCGCTGCACCGTAAAGCGGGCCATTGAGGCGCGTACTGTAGTTTTCGAGAGCGACATTGCAGACGTGACGGGGATGAGCTTTCCTTGTGTTGAGATCGACGTTCAGGACAAGGTTCTCTGCCTCTTCCGGGAGGGCTGGAGCTTCGGACTCGCATTTGACTTCAACCCTGAAGGTAAGCTCGACCTTGAGGGCTTCCAGACCATGCTCGGGACGCTGCATCGGAGGCTGCGCTATCGGCATCTCTACCAGGTGGTGAGCAATCCGGCTGTCTTCGACGCACTGGTCGCGGCGGGATGGTTCCCGTTTGTCGAGATCATTACCTCCGAGTTTCGCGACCTCGCCCAGCAAGCAGAGGCCGGGTTTGACCTCGCCGAGATCGAACCGAAACTCATCGCAGCGTTCGATGCAGACCGCCTTGGTCATCTCCTTAAGCGCTGGGCGGCAAAACCGCATTTCG
Organism: Stenotrophomonas acidaminiphila; assembly: GCF_001431595.1. Taxonomy (GTDB): domain Bacteria; phylum Pseudomonadota; class Gammaproteobacteria; order Xanthomonadales; family Xanthomonadaceae; genus Stenotrophomonas; species Stenotrophomonas acidaminiphila. Next base: position 164,732 of record NZ_LDJO01000026.1, on the reverse strand, counting down.
CGGCGAGGGAGGCACTACTCAGGGAGGCGGTCGAAGCCTTTACAGGCCAGAAGCCCATTTCGGTCATCAAGATCATCCTGACCGAGATTGAGGGCATCCTGAACGATGCCCACAAGGCCACACATGACGGTCAAGGTGCGAAGATTAGGGACTTGCTGGCGTTCGCACAGGCATCCGCCGAACAACGCACGGGCGGCCCGGACACGCTTTTCCTTCCCGCCGCGTTCGGGCGCTACCTCGCCGCCCATACGTTCGCGAATTTCGACCCCATGGCAGGGACTGGCATGGCGGGATCGCGTCATGCCGTCGGCCACGGAGCAGCGGCGCAGGACAGCTACACGATGACGCGAGCCCTGCAGGTGATCCTGACCCTCGATCAGCTCGCTTTCTACACATAGCTCCCCTCCGGCCATCCAGACGGAACAGCACGAGAAAACCGCGAGGCGCTGTTTGCGGGGGCATATAAGGCTGGTCATATTCGAGGCCGACCAGCGGTCATGGCGACCGATTGCAGTGGCCGATAGTGGTCATTCGGGCGGCAAGCATCGCGCCGTGTGCGGCCCTAATCGGCATTGGCCCCCTTCCACGACTTTCTAGTGGCCGTTTCGGTGGGCGTCATCGTTAACGGCAAGGCAGCCAACACCCGGTGGGTTAGGGCCATTCCGATAGGGGGATCCTTCAAGTGCGCCGGGCTCATCAGAGCAGCTTGGGCGACTACTACATTGCCGCGATTCAAAAATTTTTCAGATCCTTAATACCTATCTGAAGCGCGGGGCATCCTCGCTTCACGTTTGAGCGCTACGTCCCCAGCGCTTACGGCAAGGATCGAGCTATGCACGATGACACCAAGGAGACGATTATTCAGCTTGTAACGCTGGCCGCTGTAGTTGTTGTGAGCCTGCTGACCAGGCGCGACATGCGCATTCCCTAAGCCAGTGATCTGGCACCAGAAGGCCCGCCATTCCTGGCGGGCCTTCTGCTTTTGTGCCGTCAAAAAAAGGAGTTCCCATGCATCTAGTACAAACGATGGCCTATGCCGGCGAGAAGCCGTGGCACGGCCTTGGCAACAAGCTGGAGCCGCAACAACCCATCGAGGTGTGGAAGCGGCAGGCCGGCATGGACTGGGAGATCGAGAACTCCGAAGTCCGCTTCATCTCCGGCAACAACACCATTGGCTCCATCCACTCCTTCCCGGAGCAGAAGGTGCTGTACCGCTCCGACACCCGCGCACCACTGGCCGTGGTGTCCAAGCGCTTTCAGGTCGTCCAACCGGGCGAGATCCTGGAGTTCTACCGCGACCTCACCCAGTACAGCGGCTTCGAGCTGGAGACGGCCGGCGTACTCAAGGGCGGCAAGAAATTCTGGGCGATGGCCCGCACCGGGCAAAGCACCTCGCTCAAGGGCCGCGACAAGGTGGATGGCTACCTGCTGCTGGCGACCGCCTGCGACGGCACGCTCGCCACCACCGCGCAGTTCACCTCGGTGCGTGTGGTCTGCAACAACACCTTGCAGATCGCCCTGGGCCAGGGGAAAGGGGCCATCAAGGTGCCGCACCGCAGCCAGTTCGATCCGGACGCGGTGAAGCGCCAACTGGGCATCACCGTCTCGGCATGGGATGGCTTCGTGGCACGGATGAAGGCGCTATGCGACCGCCCGGTCGATCCGGATTCGGTGGAAGGCGTGCTGCGGCGGGTGCTCACCTACCAAGGGCCGGACAGCAAGGTCGATGTGGTCAACGAGCAGGCGCTGGGAAGCGTTCGAGCGCTGTACGAGGGCGGTGGCCGTGGCGCGTTGTTGGCATCCAGCCGAGGCACGGCATGGGGGCTGCTCAACAGCGTCACCGAGTACGTCGATCATCACCGGCGTGCCCGCAGCGACGACCACCGTCGTGATGCCGCCTGGTTCGGGCAAGGGGCGCAGATCAAGCAGCGCGCATGGGATGAAGTCATGCGCCTGGTGGCGTGAGGGCGTCGCTATGGCATTGGACATGTACCTGGAAGCCCGGTGCTCCGTCGCACCGGGCGATGCCACCTTGGCCCCCACTCGCAAAGCCATCAGCGATGCCATCGGATACGTCGCACCCATGGCCAAGCCCATCAATGATCCCGCCTCGCTGGAGGTATCGGCGGTGATGGTGCGTCTGGGCTATTGGCGTACGTTCTGGCCGTTGCACTACTGGTTCGTCAACAACCTGCAAGAAGGCAACGACGACAACCGCCCCGTCCGTGTCGGCAACAGCGCGCTCGAAGAACTGGAGGATGCGCTGGATCAGGTGGACGACGACCCGCTCAGCGTCACCGAGCACTTTGTCGTGGATGACGGCAGCACGTTGGCCGGCAGCGAACTGGCCTACACCCAGAAGGTCATTGCTGCCGCCCGCCAGTTGCAGCGTCGTGGCTGGGACATCTACTACCGCTCCAGTTCGTGACCCGTTGTTGAACCCACCCCCATGGCCCGGCCGATGCACTGCATCGGTCGGGCCTTTTTATGTCTGGAGAACACCATGAGCAAACATGCAGCCTTACGTCTGGTCGATACGCGCACGCTCGACCGCCACCAATGGCTGGAAGTGCGCAACGGTGGCATTGGCAGTTCGGATGCTGCCACGGCCGTGGGTCTGAACTCCTACAAGAGCCAACTGGAACTCTGGCAGGAGAAGACCGGCCGCAAGCCGGTCGAAGAAGCACCGCCCGGGCAAGACGATCCCCGCTATTGGGGCACCCTGCTGGAACCGCTGGTGGCGTCGGCCTATCAGGAGCAAACCGGCCATCGGGTGCGGCGGCTCAACGCTGTCCTGCAACACCCTTCCTTCCCTTACATGCTGGCGAACATCGACCGTGAGGTCGTCGGCTCGCCGGACGTGCAGATCCTGGAGTGCAAGACCGCGGGCGAGTTCGGTTCGCGTTTGTGGAAGGACGGAGTACCGGAGTACGTCCAGTTGCAGGTCCAGCACCAGTTGGCGGTGACGGGCAAGCCGGCGGCGGATGTGGCTGTCCTGTTGTGCGGGCAGGAGTTACGCATCCACCGTATCGAGCGGGACGAGGAGGTCATCAGTCGCTTGATCGTGCTGGAAGCGCGCTTCTGGGAGTACGTCGTCAACGACATCGAACCGCCTGCTGATGGTTCGGAATCCGCGGCCCGCGCCCTGCGCAGCCTGTACCCCGGCAAGGACACCGTGGTCGATTTCAGCCAGGACGAAGCGCTGGCGGCAACCTTCACCGAATTGGTGGCCGTCAATGCCGCGTTGGCCAGACAGGAACAGCACGCCGAGCTGCTCAAGCAGACCCTGCAACAGGCCATGGGCGATGCCTCGGTAGCTCGCTTTGGGAATCATGGCGAGGTGATCTATCGCCGCAGCAAGGATGGCACCGCACTGGATGCCAAACGGCTGGCCGCTGACCACCCGGCCATCGTTGCCGCCTACACCGTCACCCGGCCCGGCTCCCGCCGGTTCCGCATCAATACCGAGATCAAGGAGATCACGTCATGCTGAAAGGCTTGGCTATCACCCCGCCCGTGGTCGGGCGGATTTCCATTGGCCGTGTCATCGAACGCAACGGCAAGCGCCTGCCGGAGAAGGATGACCAGTTCACTCTGACCAGCCAAGTGCAGAACCGCGAGGGGTGGCTGTTGCATCCGCTGGACGAGAAGCTGCGCAAGACTTCCGACGGTCAGAAGCTGCGTTCGATCCCGGTGCGGCTGCTATTCAACGACCCAGCGCTGAACCTGCGGGCCGACTATTCCCTGTTCAACCGGGAGAACGGTCGGCCTGTGTGCGTGGGCAATGGCGAAACCTGCCGGCGCACCGGCATGGACGGCATGGAGAACCTGCCCTGTCCCGGGCCGGATGCTTGCGCCTTTGCCAAGGGCGACTGCAAGGCCTATGCACGCCTGAACGTGGTGGTCGGTGATGGGGAGGACGATGCCCTGGGCAGCTTCGTGCTGCGTACCACCTCCTACAACACTATCCGTACGTTGGCGGCCCGGCTCCACTACTTCAACGCCGTCTCCGGTGGCCGGCTGTCCTGCCTACCGCTGGAACTGAAGCTGCGGGGCAAGTCCACGACGATGAGCTACCGCTCGGCGATCTACTACGTCGATCTGGTGGTGCGGACAGGCCTGACGCTGGAGCATGCCGTGGCCGAAGCAGTTGAGCGGGATGCCGTCAGGAAGGCGGCGGGTATCGACCAGGCTGCATTGGATGAAGCTGCACGGCAAGGCTTCGCCAACGGGGCGTTTGAGGAACTGGAAGAGGACGTGCCGGCGGTCGTCGAGGAGTTCTATCCGCCAGCGGAAGGTGAGCAGGCATCGCAGCATAAAACCATCAACACCACCGACCTACGCGAAAAGCTCGAAGCCAAAGCAGTGCAACTGCCAGCACAAAGAAAGACGGCATGAGCGGCGTGCAGCCTCGGTCTCTGCTGAAGATCGTCAGCGGTACTGCCGTGTAGGGCTTTGTCATATGCGGGCTGGGCGCATACATGACTTGGTTCCACGGAATGGGAGAGCTTCGGCTCTCCTTTCTTTTTCAAGTGAACGTAGTGCGACGCAGTCTGTCGCAGCGGTGTGGATGATGGTCAGCAACGGAAAGCAGGGCCATGGATGGTTCTTTTCATCGACAAGTCACGCAAGGAGACGTGCGCATGTTCAAGATCATCGGCGGTGTGTTGGTGTACGGCTTCGCCCTATACGGGCTGAGCACGTTCCTGTCGAAGAACGATTGGGTCGAGGCAGACAACGACTAGCTCAATTGCGGGGAGCGGTGGCTCTCACAAGCAAGCGGCAACTCTTTTTTTTGCCGCAACGTCTTCCTCATCGGTGCCGTTTTCGCAGTTGCTCCGTCTGCTCCAGCATCTCGCTGGGGGAAGTCTTCAGGGGAGCAGCCAGCTTGAACAGAACCTTGATGCTGACCGAGTTCAAGCCACGCTCCAGCAGGGAAACGTAGTTCCGCTGGATGTCCGCATCCAAGGCAAGACGCTCTTGCGACAGGCCTGCCTGCTTGCGCAGCGCCCGCAAGACCTTGCCGAAGGCGACTTCTGGCTCCAACCCGGCTCTCCCAATTTACTGGGAGAACCGTAGGTCCGTGGGCTTGTTCAGTATTCACCATATACTGGTAATATTGAGGCCAAGAGGAGTGTTCCATGCCAGGGGGTAGGGAAGTGAGTTCCAGCCAAGGAGAGGGCGGCGACGAGCGCCGTGACGAGATCGCCGAGGACAAACGCCGTACCGCAACGGCACTGTCTACCAGCGAAACGGTCAGCCGTTATGGCAGTGGTAATGCCGAGTACATCAAGGGCTACACCGGCGTTGACAATGAAACCGGGCAGAAATTTGCCAAGGGCTTGAAAGGTATCGCCGAAGGCAAGGTTCATCCTGACTTTGCCGAGCAAAACCTCAAACAGCAGGCTGGCTATTCCGCCGAGGTTGCAACGACTAGCCGCGACAACGCCGAAGCGATCATTGCAAAGTCGGACGTGCGCGTTTCACGTAGCGACGATCTGCCGCACTACGGCAGGAACCACACGGTCATTGACAGAGTCAAGGTACTGAACGGCGAAATCATCGAAGGCACACAAAGCCAGATGAAGTTCGTTGGTAGCCGTGAAAACCTGTTCAACGACATCACCAAGCCTGACGGAAAGTTCGCCAGATATCGAGGCGTCAAGCTGGAACTGCCATCCGAGCAGTACGAAGGCGCGCGGGATTTCTGTCTGGAAAGAGCAGAAAAATTACGCCAGAACGCACTTCGTGCCGAGCAAAATGGCAAACCCGATGCTGCACAGCGGCTACGCGAGCAGGCGGAAAACTACGACCAACTTGCTGACCAGGTGGTTGATTCCGGTCTGACTACCGAGCAGGCGATTTTCTATCGCAACCACCCGAAACTTGCCACCGCCCGCGACATTGCCAAGACCGGCCACCGGGCCGGTATGGAGGGTGCAAAGTTCGGTGCCGTCATCGGTGGTTCGATTTCGATAATCACCAATGCCTTTGCCATTGCTCAGGAAGGGAAGCATTTTGGGGATGCCGCGAAAGACTTGGCACTGGATACCGTGAAAGCTGGCGGGATCGGTTATGCAACGGCTTTCACTGGCTCAGCCATCAAGGGCGCAATGCAACAATCCGGCAGCACTTATGCCCGTGCGCTGGCTCGCACCAATGCGCCTGCACTGGCGGTACAGGTTGTCCTGTCATTGGGCGTCAGCGTCAACCGCTATGTCCAGGGTGAAATTGACGAGGCGCAATTCCTTGGGGAGGTCGGCGAAAAGGGCGCGGGCATGTTGTCCGGTGCGATGTTCGCCGCGCTGGGGCAAATCGCAATCCCCATCCCGTTCGTTGGTGCTGCGGTCGGCAGCATGATTGGTTACACCCTTTCGTCGATGTTTTACCAGGCGGCGCTGGGTGCAGCACGTGATGTGGCCGCAGCAAAGGCCAATCTTGCTCGCGTGATTGAAATCGAAACCGCGGCCCGCGCCGAAATCGAGAAGCAGCGTGTTGCGCTGGATGACTTCATGCGCAAAGAGTTTTCTGAGCTGGAACGGGAAACGCGGGAGTTGTTTGCCAGCATCGCTCGACATGACGCGGGAGATGTTGACGCATTTACCGCGGACATCAATAGCTACGCGAATTTGCTGGGCGCGCAACTGCAATTCAAGAGCCAGATGGAGTTCGACCAATTCATGACCACCAATGAGTCGCTGCGGCTTTAATCTATTTTCCTTATTTAACTTGTCAAGGGATTTCCATGTATTTGCACCTTATTTCCGATAAAAATCAAGGGTTTTTCCTCAGGCTTGCCCGCCTTGTCAGTATCAGTGACAGCCCGTTGTTGTGGGATGGCAAGACTGAAGAAGAGTTGACCGGGGATACCAATCTGCAAGAAATTTCATTTAAAGAGGTCGAGCAGGAAGATCTATTGCTGGAAAGATTTGACCGCGAGTGCGGTGGATTTTTTTCCGGTGAACATGTCGATTGGCTGTTCATCTCTGAGCTCAAACCGCTTCCTCTGAGAAAGCAGAATGACCCGGAGGAGCGTATTAAGGCCTCATGCGCAAGATTGGAGGATATGCATGCACGTGAACAAGAAGATGGGGCCGAATTTTTACCGTCCGAATCGAAGGTCATGCTATACGAGCTATTTATGACCGCACTGGCTGATGGCGACATTTCCAGCGTGGAAGAGGCATTGCTGAGGAAGTTTGCCGATTTGTTCCAGGTCGAAGAATTTCTCTACGACGATCTGCTGGAGCGCGCTCGATGCATGAGTCGGGAATCTGCAAAGACTCTTTCCATCATTCTCGAATGAAAGGCATGACTCTCAACGACTGAGAGTTGTTTTGAATGTAACTGCTGCCAAATTCTTCGCCACCCAGGGGGCTTCATGTTTTTACACCTTCTTTCCGACGATTGCCAAGATCTGTTCCTCAAGATCGCTCACCTTGTCAGCATCAGCGACAACACCTTGCTGTGGGATGGCAAGACTGAGGCCGAACTGACTGGGGATACCAATCTGCAAAAAGTTGCAGTGAAAGAGGTTGAGCAGGAAAAGGCCGTCTTGGCCCAATTTGCTCGTGAATGCGGGAAAGATGCTGACGAGTGGATTGGAGGATTGTTTGTTGAGCGTATGTCCATAGCTGCCTTTGGTGAGGAGATGGACGAGGTCTGGGTTGCCTTCAAGAAGAAGCTCAAATCGATCCCTCTGGGAAAGCAGAATGACCCAGAGGAACGCATCGCGGTTTCATTTTCTGTACTGGAAAAACTGCATGCAACGGTAGAGGAAGATGAAATTGAATTTCTGCCAGCTGAGCCGAAAGTCATGCTGTATGAGCTGTTCTTGCTTGCGCTGGCTGATGGCGACATTTCCAGCGTGGAAGATGCATTGCTGAGGAAGTTTGCCGATTTGTTCCAAATCGAGGAGTTCCTTTACGACGATTTGCTGGAGCGCGCCCAGGGTATGAATCATGAAGCCGTCAAGGCTCTTTCCATCATTCTCGAATAAATAGGATAAATCTGATGATCCCAATTATTGTTGGCGCAATTATGGGTGGCAGTGCGCTTTATGGCCTTGTCAAGGGCGGCAAGGCAGTCGTTGACCATCGGGATGCCAGTTCCACCAACGACAATGCCCGGTCGTTGATTTCCCGCGCGACTCGGCTGGTGAATGAACAGCGCGAAGCTACGAACTCCGTGATTGAAGATTACGGTTCCCGCAAGTTGCGCTCGTTCAATGGGCCGGTTGCAGACTTCATCAATACGTTTGGTCGCTTGAAGAATGTCGAAGTTGCCAACTCGCCGGAGCTGGAAAAGTTGCAGGTTGGCGATTTCACCACGCAGACGCTGACCGAGTTGCAGAAGGAGTACCAGTTGTTGATGGACTCTGGCCTAGGGCTGGGCGCGGGCTTGGGAAGCGGTGCTGCACTGGCTTTCGGTGCGTACAGCGGCACCATGATGTTCGCGACTGCCAGTACGGGAACCGCCATTTCTGCGCTGAGCGGTGCTGCGGCAACCAATGCCACGTTGGCCTGGCTGGGGGGCGGCTCACTTGCGGCAGGTGGCGGCGGCATGGCCTTGGGCGGTGCGGTGCTGGGCGGCATCGTCGCTGGCCCGGCGCTGGCTATCTTCGGGCATATTGTCGGCAACAGCGCCGAGGCCGCACTTGCCAATGCCAACAGTAATCTGCAACAGGCAAGAACTCACTATGAGGAAGGCGAGCGGGCAGCGCTGCAATTGCAGAGCATCCAGGTCGTGACACGGCTGGCAAATGAAACCTTCAGCAAGGTGACCACGCAATTGCGCAGGTCGGTGCATAGCCTAGAGAAGGTCATCGTTGCCCACGGCGAGGATTTCAGTGCATTTTCTCAGGAAAGCCGTGAAGCCGTGTTTCGTTCGGTGAAGTACGCGCAGCTGGTCAAGGCAATGATTGATACGCCGATTCTGGACGAATCCGGCGCATTGGTGCTTTCCACCGAAAAGCGCATTCGCGATATCAGCGACACCGCCATCTGAGGGAAAACCTACGGCTCCGACATATGTCGGAGCCGTAGATATCAAAAGATGAGCGCCAACACTCTCGATACCCTTCAACGCCAGTGGGAGATGCTTCGGCTTCTCCCGCGTGCGCCGAGCAAGATCACTGTGGCGCAGATCAGGCAGCGGCTTGAGTTACAGAACTTGTCGGCCGACAGCCGTACACTCCAGCGCGACCTGCAAAATCTTTCGTCGCGTTTCCCTCTGACGGTGGACGGATCCAGCAAGCCCTATGGTTGGTCTTGGTCGAGGGATGCGAACATCGAGTTCACGCCACGCCTTTCCACTTCACAGGGTGTCGCTTTGCTACTGGCGCAGGAACATTTGCGCCAGTTCCTGCCCAAGATCTTGTTGAACGAGTTGGTGCCTTTCTTCGACTTTGCGAAGCAGGAGCTTGCCAACTCCGGCTGGGAAAACTGGCACAAGCGAACTGCTATCTTGCCCACAAGCTTGTCGCTGCTGCCGCCCAAGGTGTCAGCCGATGTGTTGGATGCCGTACATCTGGCATTGGCGAAGAAGACTTGCCTGCGTGGCACATACCACGCCAAGGGTGGCAAGGCTGCCAAGGAAATGAAGATTCATCCGCTGGGCTTGCTGGTGCGCGGTTCGGTGCAATACCTGATCTGCACCTTGCGCGACTACAAGGACATCAAGCATCTTGCCCTGCACCGACTGAGCACCGTAATCACGTTGGACGAACCTGCCGTGGCACCGGAAGGCTTCGACTTCGCCGGCTACGTCGCCACCACCGGCTCCAAGTACCACGCACAGGGCCAGATTCGGTTGGTAGCCCGCTTCGAGGCCGAAACCATCGAGCACCTGCGCGACACACCTGTCTCCATCGATCAGCAAATGAGCGAACCGGATCCTGAGGGCTGGGCGACGCTTACCGCCACTCTCGACAGCGATGAAACCCTGCGCTGGTGGCTGTTGGGCTTCGGCAGCAGGGTGGAGGTCATCGAGCCGGAAGATTTGCGACAGGAGTTGGCGACGGAACTTGCCGGTGCGGCTGGTCGCTACAGGCGGGCAGAGCAACCTGGGTAGCGGGTGACTCCGGATCTATGGACTGCGGAAGGTCATCGCCAAGTAATGTTGCGTGATCGAGAGAACATCTTCATGCAGTCGATAAACGTGGCCTTGCCATCACACAGCTCAATCATGTCTCGCTGCTCCATGCGTAGAAGCGCGGCGCGCAGGCGCCGGGGCGGGATGTTCAGCAACAGGCCGATGGGCTCGGTGGGAACCTGCCTGTAGTCGGTCGAAAAGCGATGCGTATTCAAGTGTTTGACTACGGCAGTCACATCGAACTCTTGCTGAGACAGGGGGGGAGGTGGGACGAACGCGATTTCATACTGGCCTGCGTGCCAGGAAACAAGGTTCCATGCACGTTGGAGACAGGAGGTCGAGACATAGTGGGTCTTGCTTTCCCAGACATGCAGTACAGCGGCCAGCCTCGCGGTCAGGTTGAGCATCTTTGAGACGAAGTCGGCAATATGTGCGAGCTGCCCGTACTTGAGATTGTTGGTGATGCGGCGCAGTTCTTCCCAGTAGCCCAGTGCGTCAGGTGCGAACTCGAGCGGGATAGGGGCGACGCCGCCGGATTCCTGATTGCCCAAGTGCAAATCGTAGAAATTGCTGAGCGCTTCGTGGAGATTTGAGATCGCCTGGTCATCGCGGGTGTACTGATTGCCCATGGGAGACGGTTGAGCGATGCAGATGAAGAAGCGCGCGAAGAGGCCGAGTTTGACGGCTTTGTGCGCGATGTACTCATCGTGCTTGTACCGTGGGCGGAATGGCTCGATCGCGACGGACTGTGTCATCAAGCCGAACGTGCCACGCGGGTGGCTTGCATAGAGGTGCTTCTTCTTCTCTCGCCGGAATTCCAGCGATTTTCCGTCGATCAGATCGACAAGATCGGGCACATGGCGCATCAGGCTGGAGTTCAGGACCTTGTCCCCTTCATCGGTAAGGAAGTCGATCGCTTCGTACTCGCCATCCAACTGACGCAGCATGCTTTCGAGGTCGAGATTGCTTGCGAGACGCGGGCGATGCTTGGGAGTGGCCATCACATTGCGATGCAGTTCGGCCAGCGTCGCCAGATGTTCCTTCGCGGGCTTCTGCTTGCGTAGGCAGCGTGCAATTTCGGCCTTCAGGATCTTGATGTGGAGTTGCTGTTCGGCTGCGCTGGCATTCGCTTCGGTCTGCGCGGCCTGATAGCGAGCGAAGCTGTTTTTAGTGTGTTCCTTGAGTGGCTGGATCAGGTGTTCATGAACTGGGCTCTTGCTCTCTCCTACATTGGCAATACACAACGTATTGACGCTGATTGGAATGGATGTCCAGTCTGGCGGCGACATCACGTAGAGGGGCGCTACTGCGGAGGACAGGATCGACAGCAAGTGGGTCCGAACCATGCAAGGGCAGGCCTCTGGGGCCTTGGCGCAGATTGCTCGGGCAGCCGCTGCCGCCACCGGCGGCAACATGTCAAAGTTGTGGTCAGGTGATCGGTAGGTCGTGAGCGAGGGAAGTGTTTTCATGCCCGCGCCCTCTCGATACGGCCCCTGATCGTGGCTATGAGTGAGTGGACGGATCCATCGAACGATGACGAGCTCTCTCCGTCACTGCTGGGTAGCCCTGGTCCGGCTTTTGCGAGCCGGCCGCGCGGCTTCTTGAACTCCGTTGGATGGTACTTCTCCGGCAGACCTATGGTGTTGATCGGGTTGGTCAACTCCTTGCCTCTGACGCCATCCGCGGGCGCTTTGTAGGCCGTGGTGAACTGCTTGGCTATTTTGTTAGCTGTACGCTGTGGCATGCGCTCGTCCTCATATCGGGACAGCCAGGAGGGCCGTCTTCAGTGGACAGCCTCGGCTAACGCAAAAATTTTTGATAAGGAGCGGATTTCAAGCAGTAGCTTGAAAAAAGTTCCGGAAATTTCAGCCGAGCCACGCCCGCCGGTGCGAGCGGATAGGCCAGGGAGCTGGCGCAGCGCCTCGGGCGGCCAGCGAGTAGGACGTACTTGAGGCGCGGTCGAGAGGAGCGCCGCACTGCGTGATCCACAGTGCACCACAAAGCGGCCCAACCCCAGCCAGCGCCATATGGCATACTGGGTGGCATACCAAGAAAGCCTGAAAAGAAAAAAGCCCCTGAGAATCAGGGGCTTATTTCACTTATCTGGCGGAGAGAGGGGGATTCGAACCCCCGAAGCGCGGTTTAGACGCTTACACACTTTCCAGGCGTGCTCCTTCAACCACTCGGACACCTCTCCGTGACCTGCCGCTACCCGAAGGCGCTGCAGGGGCGCAGATTCTATAGGGCCGGCGCTGCGGCCACAAGTCGAATGTGCGCGTCGATGCGTTGGGGCATCCGCGCGGTGGCCGGCCGCGCCGCCGCCTCTGCCCGGAGCCGCCCCGGCGGCGCGCGTCGCTGCCGGGGGCCGGGGGCTGGCCGCGCTCGATTGCCGGCACCGGCGCGCGTGGCCGCGCGGTCCTGGCCGGTCCGCGCAGGTGATGGATGGCGGCGCGTCGCAGGCCATGGTCCGGGGCATGGGCCGTCCATCCAGGAGCCGCCGCCGCCTCCCTGCCCGGGGCGGGCCGGCGGGGCAGGGGCATGGCACAATGTGGGTTCAGATGAAGACGGTTGCCTGATGTCCTATCTCGTCCTCGCCCGCAAGTGGCGCCCGAAGCGTTTCGCCGAGCTGGTGGGCCAGGAACACGTGGTCCGCGCGTTGAGCAATGCGCTGGACAGCGGCCGCGTCCACCATGCCTTCCTGTTCACCGGTACCCGCGGTGTCGGCAAGACCACGATCGCCCGCATCTTCGCCAAGTCGCTGAACTGCGAGCATGGCACCAGCGCCGACCCCTGCGGCCAGTGCCCGGCATGCCTGGACATCGACGCCGGTCGCTACATCGACCTGCTGGAGATCGACGCCGCCTCCAACACCGGTGTGGACGACGTGCGCGAGGTGATCGAGAACGCGCAGTACATGCCGTCGCGCGGCAAGTACAAGGTCTACCTGATCGACGAAGTGCACATGCTGTCCAAGGCGGCGTTCAACGCGCTGCTGAAGACGCTGGAGGAACCGCCGGAGCACGTGAAGTTCCTGCTGGCCACCACCGACCCGCAGAAGCTGCCGGTCACCGTGCTGTCGCGCTGCCTGCAGTTCAACCTCAAGCGGCTGGACGAGGAGCAGATCCGCGGGCAGATGACGCGCATCCTCGGCGCCGAGCAGATCGAGTTCGAGGACGGGGCGATCACGCAGCTGGCGCGCGGCGCCGATGGTTCGCTGCGCGATGGGCTGTCGCTGCTGGACCAGGCCATCGCCTATGCCGGCGGCGCGCTGCGCGACGACGTGGTGCGGGCCATGCTCGGCACCGTCGACCGTACCCAGGTGACGGCGATGCTCGACGCGCTGGCGTCGGGCGATGGCGCGCGCCTGCTGCAGGTCGTGGCCACCCTGGCCGATTTCTCGCCCGACTGGAGCGGCGTGCTCGACGCGCTGGCCGAGGCCCTGCACCGCATCCAGGTGCAGCAGCTGGTGCCGGGCGCGGCGGCGCCCGGCGACGGTGTCGACGCGATGGCGTTCGCCTCGCGCCTGCGCCCGGAAGTGGTGCAGCTGTGGTACCAGATGGCGCTGGGCGGCCGTCGCGACCTGCACCTGGCGCCCAGCCCGCGCGCCGGTTTCGAGATGACCGTGCTGCGCATGCTGGCGTTCCGCCCGGCGGGCGCGGTGCCGGCGGTGCCGGAAGGCGAAGGTCCGGGAACGGGCGCGGTGTCGTCGTCGGCTGGCGGTTCCACGCCTGCCGTGACCGCGGCTGCCGTCGCTGCACCGGCGGCGCAGCCGGTGGCGGCTGTGCCGGTAGCCGACCCCGTTTCCGCCCACGCGACACCGAAGCGCGAAGACGTCGTGCCGCTGGCGGCGCGCGCGCCGCAGGCCGATGCGCCGCCGCTTTCCCCGGCGCCGGCAGCAGAACCCGTGCAGGCGCGCGAGGACGACGACCTGCCGCCATGGATGGAGGAGACCGCTGCAGCGCAGGCGCACCACGAGGCGGCCGACGCCATGCCGCCGGCACCCCGCCAGGCGCCGCCATCGCCGTTCCGTGCCGAAGGCATCGCCATCGCCCCGCCGCCGCCAGCCACGACCACGGCCGGCGCCGCGCCGCGCGCGCTGGAGAACGCCGAACAGTGGCTGGACCTGGTTGCCGACAGCGGCCTGTCCGGGCCGTCGCGCGAGCTGGCCGCCAACGCCGCTTTCGTCGGTTACCGCAACGGCGTGCTGCGGCTGGCGCTGCTGCCGGGTTTCGAATACCTGCAGTCCGAGCGCTCGCTGGGTGCGCTGGCGCAGACCCTGGCGCAGGCGCTGGGCAGTGCGCCGAAGATCGTGATCGAGACCGGCAACGCCCAGGCCGAAACCCTGCACGAGCGCGCCGACCGCCAGCGCGGCGAGCGACAGAATGCGGCCGAAGCCGTTTTCATGGCCGACCCCCAGGTGCAGCACCTGCTTGCGCAGGGTGCCCGGGTCGTGCCCGATTCCATCCGTCCCTTTGAAGAGTAGGAAACCATGCGCGGCAACATCGCCCAACTGATGCAACAGGCCCAGAAGATGCAGGAGAACCTGCAGAAGGCCCAGGAAGAACTGGCCAAGCTGGAAGTCACCGGCAGTGCGGGTGGCGGCATGGTCAGCGTGACGCTCACCGGCACCAAGGAGTGCCGCAAGGTGCGCATCGATCCGTCGGTGCTGTCCGACCAGGAAATGGTCGAGGACCTGATCGCCGCGGCGTTCAATGACGCCTCCAACAAGATCGATGCCGAATCGCAGGCCCGCATGGGCTCGGCCACCGCCGGCATGAAGCTGCCGCCGGGCATGAAAATGCCGTTCTGATCGCGGTGCGCCGGCTCCGCCCGGCTGCCCGTAACCCCACGTCGCGAAGCCCATGGGCTTCGCGCGTTTGTTTCGACCATGAGCCCGATGCGATGAGCCTGCCGCTGCTGGAACAACTGATCGAGGCCTTCCGGGTGCTGCCCGGCGTCGGCCAGAAGAGTGCCCAGCGCATGGCCTACCACGTGCTCGAGCGCGCGCGCGACGGCGGCCTGCGGTTGTCGCAGGTGCTGGCCGATGCGATCGAGCGGATCGGACACTGTGCGCAGTGCCGCGATTTCAGCGAAACCGAGGTGTGCCCGCTGTGCGCCAGCGCCAGCCGCGAGCGGGAGATGCTGTGCGTGGTGGAGTCGCCGGCCGATCGCCTGGCCATCGAGCACGCCACCAGCTACCGCGGCCTGTACTACGTGCTGCAGGGCCGGCTGTCGCCGCTGGACGGCATCGGCCCGCGCGAACTCGGGCTGGACCAGCTGGAAGCACGGCTGGCCCAGGGCGAAGTGGTCGAGCTGATCATCGCCACCAATTCCACCGTCGAGGGCGAAGCCACGGCGCATTACCTGGCGCAGCTGGCGCGCCGCCACAAGGTGCGGCCGAGCCGGCTGGCGCAGGGCCTGCCGCTGGGTGGCGAGCTGGAATACGTGGACCGCGGCACGCTCTCGCACGCCTTCGGCAGCCGCAGCGAAATCAGCGAATAGGCCGCTGCGGGACGGTAAGCTGTAGGCCGTTCAACGCCAGTGAGCCGTCGCATGACCGATACCATTTTCGGCAAGATCATCCGCCGCGAAATCCCCGCCAGCATCGTCTACGAAGATGACGACGTGCTGGGCTTCAAGGACATCGCCCCGCAGGCGCCGGTGCATGTGCTGTTCATTCCCAAGCACGAGGTCATCCCCACCCTGGACGACCTGCAGCCGGCGCAGGCGCACCTGATCGGCAAGCTGGCGCTGGCCGCCGCCGCATACGCGCGCCGCGAGGGGTTCGCGCAGGATGGCTACCGCATCGTGATGAACTGCCGCGAGAACGCCGGGCAGACGGTGTTCCATATCCACCTGCACCTGCTGGCCGGCGCGCCGCTGGGGCATTTCGGCGCGCCATGAGCCGGCATTCGCGGAGCCCGGCGATGCGGGCCGGGTCCGGTCGCCTCCGCAACCGCATCGGCCTGTTGCTGCTGGCGCTGCCATCGGTGGCGTTCGCGCAGGCGCTGCCGGATGCATCGGCGGCGGGCGCGGTCTTCCAGCGCATGCAGCAGTTGTGCGTGGCCGATGACGGCAAGGCCTGGGGCGTGAGCCTGTGCGGGCCGGTGCTGCTGGTCGATCCGGCCAGCCGCCAGTTCGTTGCCAGCATGGACGGGACCGATACCGCACTGGAACGCGACGGCCCGGTGTTCCGCGGCCGCCTGCCCGACAGCATGCCGGTCGCCAATACCGCCGTGGGCTGGAACGGGCGCACCTGGACCATGTTGATGCTGCCGCTGCCGGAAGACCCGGTGGCCCGCTCGATCCTGCTCATGCACGAGGCCTGGCACCGCATCCAGGCGGGGATCGGGCTGGCGGCGGCCCATGCCGACCAGGACCAGCTGGAGACCGAGCAGGGACGCACCGCGTTGCGGTTGGAGCTGCGTGCCCTGGCGGCGGCGATGGAGGCAACCAGCGCGGAGCAGCGGCGACAGGCCAGCGCCGACGCGATGACCTTCCGTGCCTGGCGGCAGGCGCGGTACCCGGAGGCGGCTGCCGCCGAGGATGCGATGGAGCGCCATGAAGGCATCGCCGAGTACACCGGCCGCATCCTCGCGCAGGACGACGCGCTGGAAAGCCGGCTCGCCGCGCACCTGCGCCGCGGCGACGCGGTGACGGCCTATGCCCGCTCCTTCGCCTACTACACCGGGCCGGCCTACGGTGTCCTGCTGGATCGCGCCGCACCGGGCTGGCGCAGCGGCTGGAACCGGAAGGACGGCCTGCCGCAGCTGCTTGCCGCCGTGCTGGGCGTGCAGGCCGAAGCCGGCGATGCCGCCTTCCAGCGCGCGGGCGCACGTCATGGTCTGGCCGAGGTGGAGGCCGGGGAGGACGCCCGCGCCCGGCACCAGGCCGGCGTGGTGGCTGCCCTGCGCACGCGGCTGGTCGACGGCCCGGTGCTGGTCGTGCCGGTCAACGGTGCCAGTTTCAGTTTCGATCCGAACCGGGTGACGCCGTTGCCGCCGCAGGGTTCGGTGTACGGCGTGATCCGTGCCGCTGCCGCCTGGGGCGTGCTGGAGGTACGCGGCGATGGGCTGTTGTCCACCGACTGGAAACGGCTGTCGGTGGCCCACACCGGGGCGCGGCAGACGACCGCAGGCTGGGAGGGCGATGGCTGGGTCCTGAACCTGGCGCCGGGCTGGATGCTGCAGCCCGGTGCCCGCCAGGGCGACTGGACGCTCCGCAGGCAGGAGTGAGTCCTGCGGCCGCAACGGAAAACGCCGCCCGAAGGCGGCGTTTTCGGTGTGCTGCGGACGCCGGGCTTACCACCAGCCGCCGCGCCAACCCCAGCCCCAGCCGGGGCCCCAGGCCGGTCCCCACGGACCGTACGGGTAGGCCGGCACCACTTCGACTTCGCGCTGCACCGGCCACAGGTACACCACGTCGGCGGCGATCTTCGGCAGTGGGTAGTCGTATTCGCCGATCTTGGTGGTCTGGTAGCCGTCGATGCGGCCGATGAAGGTCACGTCGCGGCCGGGCTCGAACACCGCCGGGTCGTAGAAGCCGGCGCGGCAGGCGAGGAAGCGGCCGTCGCTGGCGTCGGCGGAGGTGGTGCTCGGGCGGCCATTGCCGTTGAGCGGGCGCGCGATCATCTGGAAGCAGGTCTCGCCCTGGCCGGGAATGGTCTCGATGATGCGGCCCCCCCAGCGTACCGGCGTGCCGGTCTGCTTCTGCGCGATGCTGTCACGCGGGGACACCGTGCTGAACTGTCCCTGCAGCGGCTTGGGGGCGGTGGCACAGGCGGCCAGCGTCAGGCTGGCGGCGAGGGCAAGGAGGATGCGGGTCTTCATGTTCGTGCTCCGGTGGGTACTCCGGGTTGAGGACGGTGCCTGTGCAGGTCACGCAATAATGAAGCGAGGTCCGACGAGGCGCCAGCGTAGCGCGCATCGCTGAAACGCTGGCTGAGCAGTACCAGTCCGCTGCCGGGCCGGAGGGCCTCCACGCGCGCGGCCCAGTCGCCGGCGGTTTCGTGCGCCTGCCGGCCGAGGCCTAGGCGGGCGTAGCGACGGTCGAGCCGGCGCCAGGCGCGCAGCAGCGGATCACGCTCGCGCTCGCCGCGCGCCAGCAGCCAGGCCATGGCGATGACGGCAACGAGTGCGAAGGCGGCGAGCAGCCCGACCAGTTGCGCCGGTTCCAGGCGCTCGATGCCGAACGGACTGAGCAGCCGCTGCTGGCGGCGTGCATCGAAGGACAGGACCAGGCCGTTCCAGTTGCGGCGCAACCAGTCGCCGGCCTGCGCGAGCTGCAGCCAGCGCGCGCCCATGTCCAGCCCGCCGCCGGCGCTGTCGCCCCGCGCCAGGCGGTCTTCGAGGGTGTCGCGGATCCGTTCCGGTGCGACCGCCGCGGTCGGGTCGACGCGGGTCCAGCCGCGTTGCGGCAGCCACACCTCGGCCCAGGCGTGGGCGTCCATCCGCCGTACCAGCCAATAGTCGCCGTAGCGGTTGCGGGTGCCGCCGGCGTAGCCGGTGACGACCCGTGCGGGGATGCCGGCGCCGCGCATCAGCACCACGAAGGCGGAGCTGAAGTGCTCGCAGAAACCGGCCTTCCAGTCGAACAGGAACTCGTCGGCGCCGTGCCGGCCCGGCAGCGGCGTGCTCAGGGTGTAGCTGAAGTCGCGGCTGATCCATTGCATCGCGCGGCGGACGATGGCCGCGTCGTCATCGCCGGCGTCCCGGCGCCACTGCCGGGCCAGTGCCAGCGTGCGCGGATTGAAGCCGCGCGGTAGTTGCAGTGTGGCTTCGCGCAGGTCCGGCGGCAGCGCCGGCTGGAAGCGCGCCGGTGGCGCGGAACGGAGCCGCCAGCGGGTGAGCGTGGCCAGCGGGCGCGCGCTGACCAGCGTGTAGTCGGCATCCAGCTCGGTTTGGTCCGGTGCGGCCAGCGGCAGGTCCAGCGCCACCAGTTCGCGCCGCTCGGTGGCCTCGTACTCGATCTGGTAGTCCCACTGCACCGGGCCGGCGGTCATCGCGGGCGGCGGGCGGCGGCGCTGGCTTTCCAGACGCGTCCAGGTGCGCCCGTCGAAGCGGGTGAGCACCGGGCCGCGCCAGTAGCGCTGTTCGGGCGGCGGCGCGGCACCGGCGAACTGCGCGCGCAGTGCGGGGCTGTCGTCGGCCATCAGGTCCAGCCACTGCCCCGGCGCCATCGTGTCCGACAGCCCGGGCTTGCCGATCGCGCGCTCGGGGATGCCCCACAGCGGTGTCGGCAATCGCGGCAGCAGCCAGAAGGCGGACAGCGCCAGCGGCAGCGCGACCAGCAGCAGCCGGCCGATGGTGCGCAGCTGCAGCGCGGCCGTTTGTGGTGCGGCGCCGGTCTCGGCGTCGGCCAGGTGCTGCAGGCCGAGCAGGGCGCAGATGACCGCGGCCAGCGACAACAGCAGGGTGCCGGGCCCCTGGTCGAGCAGGAAGGCGGCGAACGGCGCGAACAGCGCGAAGCCGAGCAGGCTGCGCGCATCACGCAGGCTGCGCAGCTCGCTGGACTTGATCGCCAGCATTGCCGCCAGCAATGCGCAGCCGGTATCGCGCCCTGGCGACGCGCCCATCTGCCAGTAGATCGCGAGCAGCATGGTCGCGACCAGCAGCAGGCGCAGCGGCAGCGGTACCGAGCGCCGCCAGGCCAGCAGCGCCACCAGCAGCGCGGTGGCGGCGAAGACCGCGGCCAGCATGCCGGGTAGCTGCAGCAGCAGCGGCAACAAGGCCAGCGCGGTCGTCAGCAGCGCCCAGTTGCGCGCGGTCGGATTCAATGGCGGAAGACGGGCGCGGTCGCTCATGGCGCACATCCCTGTGCGCCACCCTTCGGGCGGCTTCGCCGTGAAAAGCGGCTGTCCTGCCGTTTTTTCATGGCGCATGTCCTTGTGCGCCACCCTTCGGGCAGCTTCGCCGTGAAAAGCGGCTGTCCTGCCGTTTTTTCATGGCGCATGTCCTTGTACGCCACCCTTCGGGCGGCTTCGTCGTGAAAGACGGCTGTCCTGTCGTTTTTTCATGGTGCATGTCCCCGTGCGCCAACCCGTGGGTGGCCTTGCCGCGAGAAACGGCTGTCCGGTCGTATTTTCATGGTGCGGGCATCAGCGCCAGCGCCCGCAGGCAGTGGTGGCGGTGGGTGTCGCCGCTGGCCGGCCCCAGCGGCGGCTGGCCCGGCAACAGCAGGCGGTAGCGGCGGCCTTCGCGCTCGGCGTCGTCCACCCAGCGCGCCAGGCGGGCGATGCGGCGTTCGTAGGGCAGCGGCCCCAGCGCATGCCAGTCCAGCAGCAGCTCGGTGCCGGCCGGACGCTCGTACTCGCGTACCAGCAGCGTGTCGCGGCGGGCGGAGTGTTTCCAGGCGATGCTGCGGCGGGCATCGCCCTGGCGATACGGGCGCAACTGCTGCAGCTCGTCGCCGAGCGGGTGCTGGCGGGTGCGGGTCGAGGCGCTGCCGGTGTCCGGCAGCGGCACGGCAGGGTGTTCCGGAGCGGGGTAGACCAGCACCGGCGGTGCAGGCCAGACCCAGCTCCAGGCGCGCACCAGTCCCAGCGGCTGGGTCGTGGCTACCTGGATCCGCTGCAGTTCCAGCCAGCCACGACGGGTGGTGGGCAGGCACAGGTCGACTTCCGTGCGGTCGCTGCCGGCAAGGTCCGCGAAGGCGAAGGCGGCGCCACTGGATACCCGCAGTCCGCGGCGCGGGCGGCGGTCGTCGCGGGCCAGCGCCAGGCGCAGCCGCAGCGGCTGCCCGGCCGCCACCGGCTCGGCCGACACCGCGTCCACGCGCAGCCCGGCCAGTTGCAGGTGCGCCTGCAGTGCGCTGGCCAGCGCCGTGGCCGCGAGCAGCAGGGCCAGCAGCAATGCCGGATTGTTGTTGTAGTTCAGCGCGCCCAGCAGCATCACCGCCAGCAGCGCGGCCAGGAACAGGCCGAAGCCGGTGGGCAGCACATAGATGCGGTGGCGGTCGAGCGTGACCGGCAGCGGCTCGGGCCGGCGCGGGCGCGCGAGCCGCTGCAGCACCTGCAGGCGGGCATGCAGCCAGGCACGCATCTCAGTCGACCTGCACGCCGTGCAGGATGGTGCCGGCCAGCGCCGTGCCCGAGGAGGCTTCCGCCTCGGCGACGAGCCGGTGCCCGGCCACGGCCACGAACAGCGCCTGCACGTCGTCGGGCAGTACGTGCTGCCTGCCGGCCAGCAGTGCGTGCGCCCGGGCCGCGCGCAGCAGGGCGATGCCGGCGCGCGGGGACAGCCCCACACGGACCCCGGGCTGCTGCCGGCTGCGTGCCAGCAGGCGCTGCACGTAGTCGACCAGCGCGTCGCTGGCGTGGACCTGCTCGACCGCCACGCGCAGGTCGCGGATGTCCTGTTCGGCAAGGCTCGGCAGCGTCTGCGCGATCATCTCGCGGCGGCTGGCGCCGGCCAGCAGCGCGCGCTCGGCCCCGGCATCGGGGTAGCCGAGGGTGAGCCGCAGCAGGAAGCGATCCAGCTGCGAGTCCGGCAGCGGGAAGGTGCCGGACATGTCCACCGGGTTCTGCGTGGCGATCACGAAAAACGGGTCGGGCAGCGCATGCGTGGTGCCGTCGATGGTCACCTGCTGCTCGGCCATGGCCTCCAGCAGCGCGCTCTGCGTGCGCGGCGGCGCGCGGTTGATCTCGTCGGCCAGCAGCACGTTGCTGAACACCGGCCCCGGATGGAAACGGAAGCCGCGGCTCTCCGCCTCGTAGATGGAAACGCCCAGCACGTCGGCGGGCAGCAGGTCCGAGGTGAACTGCACGCGCTGGAACTGCAGCCCCAGCGTGGATGCCATGGCATGGGCGAGTGTGGTCTTGCCCAGCCCGGGCAGGTCCTCGATCAGCAGATGGCCGCCGGACAGCAGCGCCACGAACGCCAGCCTGACCTCGGCGGTCTTGCCTAGCACCAGGGCGTTGACCTGCTCCTGCGCCTGCTGCAGGGCCTTGAAGGCGACATCGGTTAGCATTCTTGGTGACGGCATCGGAGCCATGGTCGTCTCGGATCAGGGGTCGAAGGGAGTTTAAGCGCCAATGCAGGTGGGTCAGCGTGCGCGCAATGCGTTCGTCGTACTTTGGGTGACGGTCACGGTGCTGAAGGCGATCGTGGCGGCGCGCCTGCCATTGTTCGTCGACGAGGCGTTCTACTGGCAGGAGGGCCGGCACCTGGCGGCCGCGTATTCGGATCTGCCGGGGCTGACCGCCTGGATGACCCGGCTCGGCGCGGAGCTGGCCGGCCACCACGCGTTCGGCATACGCCTGCCGTTCCTGGTGATGGGGGCGCTGCTGCCGTGGATGGTGGCGCGTATATCCACGCGCTGGTTCGGCGCGCGGGTGGGTTGGCAGGCCGGCTCGCTCACGCTGTTGATGCCGCTCTCGGCAACCCTGGGCATCCTCGCCGTGCCGGACGTGCCCATGGCCTTCGCCGCCCTGCTGTGCCTTGATGCCGGCGCCCGGCTGCTGCGCCAGGTCGACGCCGGCAGCGCGCTGATGCTGGCCTCGGGGCTGATGCTGGGTGCGTTGAGCCACTACCGCTTCATCGGCGTGATCGCGGTCGGCTTCGCCGCCCTCCTGCTGCTGCCGGAGGGCCGGCGCACGCTGCGTGACGCGCGGGTATGGATGGCGCTCACGGTCGGTATCGTCGCCTGGTTGCCGTTGCTGTCCTGGAACATGGACAACCAGGACGCGGGCCTGAAGTTCCAGTTGGTCGAGCGCCACCCCTGGTCGTTCCAGGCCGGCGGACTGTGGTTCCTGGTGATCCAGCCGCTGCTGGTGACGCCGTTGCTGTGCATCGCGATATGGCAGGCGTGCGTGGCCGGCATCCGTCCGCTGCCGACCTGTCCGCATCGCGTGCAGTGGCGCTACTTCGCGCTCCTGGGCGGGGTGTCCACGCTCGCCATCTTCCTGCTCGGCTTCTTCACCGACATCGAGCGCATCAGTTTCCACTGGCCGCTGCCGGGTTACTTCGCCCTGCTGGTGGTGGTGCCGCTGGTCCTCGGCCGCTGGCCGCGTCTCTGGCGCCGGCTTGCCTGGGTGCTGCTGGCGCTGGGGGCCGCCGGCGCATTCGGTTACTACCTGACGGCGGCTTCGCCCACGCTGCGCGCGCAGCTTGCCGGCAACAAGTTCTACCCGCGCAATTTCGCCGGCTGGGAGCCGCTGGCCGAGGCCGTACGCGAGGAACTGGCGGCCATGCCGGAAGGTACCCGGGTGGTGGCCGGCAGCTTCAAGGTCGGCGCCGAGCTGGGATTCCTGCGCAACGACCCGTCCATCCACGTGCTGCCGCATCCGCTCAACGACAAGCATGGGCGTACCGCGCAGCTGGCGTTGTGGAAGCTGATCGGGGAGGAGCCCCGCAGCGGCCCGCGGCTGCTGGTGCTGGCGCCGGGCGACCAGCGCTACCGCGACCTGCTGGCGCGCTACCACCAGGTATGCGCCCTGGTGGGGCCGCTGCCGCCGCCGCGGGTCGTGTCCACCGACCACGGCTACCAGCGCTTCCTGTTGTTCCGGCTGCCCGCCGAAAGGCAGGCCGGTGCCTGCGTCACCCCGGCGATGGCGTGGGTCGACGCGCCGCTGCCCGACGCGCAGCTGCGCGATGGGGTGGACGTATCGGGCTGGGCCTTCAAGGATGGCGTCGGTCTGGCGGCGGTGGAGATACTGGTCGATGGCCAGGTCGCGGCACGGGCCGACTACGGGCTGGAAAACGACGTCACCGGCTTCTGGGAGATATCCACCGATCCCCATCATCCCCGCGTCGGTTTCCGCGCGCGCCTGGACGTCAGCGCGCTGTCGCCCGGCCGCCACTGGCTCGGCTTGCGCCTGCACGGTACCGACGGCAGCGTCGAGGACTGGTGGGAGCAGCCATTCCAGGTCGCGCACTGACGTATCCTCCCCGGCCGCGTTCCCGCATTCCGCCTGATCGCCGCCTGGCGCCGGTACCGACATTCATGGATAGAACCCGCATTGCCGTCCTCGTGCCCTGTTACAACGAGGCGGCTACCGTCGCCAAAGTGGTCGGCGATTTCGCCAGGCATCTGCCCGGGGCGGACATCGTCGTGCTGGACAACAACTCCCGCGATGGCACCGCGGCGGCGGCCAGGGCGGCGGGAGCGCGTGTGCTCGAGGTGCCGCTGCAGGGCAAGGGCAACGTGGTGCGGCGGGGATTCGCGGACATCGATGCCGACATCTACGTGCTGGTCGATGGTGACGATACCTATGAAGCGGCGGCGGCACCGCGGCTGGTGCAGAGGCTGCTCGACGACGGCCTGGACATGGTGGTGGGCGCGCGCCGCGACCAGCAGAAGGCGGCGTATCGCCCGGGCCACCGCCTCGGCAACGTGCTGCTGACCCGCTGCGCGGGCATGCTGTTCGGCAACAGCTTCGACGACATGTTGTCCGGCTACCGGGTGTTTTCGCGGCGCTACGTGCGTTCGTTCGCGGCCCATGCCCGTGGTTTCGAGATCGAGACCGAACTGGCCGTGCATGCGCTGCAGTTGCGGATGCCTGTGGCCGAAATGGATACCGCCTATGGCGTGCGTCCGCACGGCTCGGAGAGCAAGCTGAGCACCTGGCGCGACGGCTGGCGGATCCTGGGCACCATCGCCAAGCTGTTCAAGAGCGAACGGCCGCTGCTGTTCTTCTCCATCGGCTGCATCGCCAGCATGCTGCTCTCGGTGGTACTGGCGGTGCCGCTGCTGGTGACGTACCTGGAGACCGGGCTGGTGCCGCGCTTCCCGACCGCTGTCCTGTGCGCGGCGCTGGCACTGATGGGTTTGCTGCTGCTGGCCTGCGGGCTGATCCTGGACACGGTGACCCGTGGCCGCATCGAAGCCAAGCACATGGCCTACCTGGCGGTACCGGCGCCGGTGCGGGCCGGCGGGGACGGGCAATGAGCGCCGCACGCGTGTTTGGCGCGCGACGGATCTCCGCGCCGCTGCGCCGCATCGCCGCCGTGCTTGAGCGCGGGTTCGCCTTCGACACGCCCGGCAACGTGGGCCGCGCCACCGCGGCGATCATGCTGGTCGGCGGCATCGTCTCGCTGCTGCTGGGACAGGATGCCAACTGGGACCTGCGCAACTACCACCTCTACAACGGTTATGCGTTGCTGCATGGCCGGCTGCTGCAGGACCTGGCGCCGGCGCAGATGCAGAGCTACTTCAGCCCGTTGCTGGATGTGTTCCATTACCTGCTGATGGCGCGGTTGCCGGCACCGCTGGCGGGGTTCGTGCTGGGGGCACTGCATGGCCTGGTGTTCCTGCCGCTGGCCGGCATCGCCTGGCTGGCGCTGCGCGGGCAGCCGCGACGGGCCCGGCTGGCGCCGTTGCTGGCCCTGGCGGGGCTGTGCACGAGCGCCTTCCTGTCCGAGTTCGGCGGCAGCATGGCCGACAACACCACCGCGCTGTTCGTGACCGCGGCGCTGTACATGGTGCTGCTGGCGCAACGACGCCAGGCCGAGGGCGTGCGCCGTGCCGAGCTGCTGGCCTGGACGGTGGCGGGTGCGGTGCTCGGCATCGCCGTGGCGCTCAAGCTGACCAACGCCATCTACGCCGTGGCGCTGGGAGTGGCTGCGGTGTGCGCGGGCGGCCCATGGTGGCGCCGGCTGGCCGGCGTGGGCGTGCTGACCCTGGCTGCGCTCGTGGTGGCCGCGGCACTGGCCGGCGGGTGGTACCTGCAGGTCTGGCAGGCATTCGGCAACCCGCTGTTCCCGCAGTTCAACGCGCTGTTCCAGGGGCCGCTGGCCGCGCCGATATCGGTGGCCGATGTCCGCTGGCTGCCGCGCGACGCGTGGGAGCACCTGACCTGGCCGCTGCAGTTCGCGGTCGATCCGCTGCGGGTGAGCGAGATCCGGTTGCTGCAGCTGATCTGGCCGTTGCTGTACGTGGCGACCTTGGCGCTGCTGTTGCGCCAGTGCGTGCGCAGGACGGTGGCGGTGCCTGCATTCGCACCGGCGATGCGGGTGGTCCTGGTGTTCTTCGGCATCGGTTACGTGCTCTGGCAAGGCCTGTTCAGCATCCATCGCTACCTCGTCGTGCTGGAACTGCTGGCGCCCCTGGTGCTGTGGTTCCTGTGCCAGCGCCTGCTGCCGGGTGGACGCGCGGCCAAGGTGGGCGGCTGGGTCCTCGGAATCGTGGCGGTGGCCTCGCTGCTTGGCTGGAACACATGGGGGCACGAACGCTGGGCACGCCAGGGCTTCAGCGTGGAGGCGCCGCCGATGCCCGCGCCGGAGCGCAGCGTGGTGCTGCTGGTTGGCAGCGATCCCCAGGCCTGGCGGGTGCCGTGGTTGCCCGGCCAGGCGCGCTATGTGGGGGTGGCGACCAATTTCCCCGAGTCTCCCGCCTACCGCGCACGACTGGCCGCCATGGTCGGGGCGCGGGAACAGCGCTTCGCGATGCTTCCTGCCGCGCAGCGCCAGGATGGGGCGCGCTGGGCACGCCTGAACCGCTGGGCGCAGGTCTTTGGCCTGACCACGGGGCGTGGCTGCGACCGCCTGCGCTGGCTGGCCGGCAAGGCGCGGGGATTGCGCGCGGAGGTCGAGGTGCTCGACCCTGGGCAATGCCGCCTCGGGCCGCGTCGCGGCGCCAGGCAGGAACCGGCGAATGCTTCGGTACAGGCACGTGAACTGGCACGGCAGCAGCTGGCCGGCTACGGCCTGGTCCTGGACGAAGGATCGTGCGTGACCCTGGACAGCCGCATCGGCCAGGGCCGATACCCGTACCAGTGGTGCCGGGTCGGGCTGGCGCGCTGAAACGGGTTCAGGGCAGCGCCAGGCCGGCTTCGCGCAGCAGCCTTGACAGGCCGATCAGTGGCAGGCCGACCAGTGCGGTCGGGTCCTGGGTGTGGATGGCCTCGAACAGGGTGATGCCCAGCCCCTCGCACTTGAAGCTGCCGGCGCAGTCCAGCGGCTGTTCCGCGTCGACATAGCGTTCGATCTCGTCCGCGTGCAGGGTGCGGAAGCCGACCCGGGTCAGGTCGACCGCCTGCAGGTGGCGTTCGCCATCACTCACGCAGACCGCGGTATGGAACAGCACCTGGCGGCCGGACATCGCGGCCAGCTGCGTCCGGGCGGCTTCGCGGGTGCCCGGCTTGCCGAGGGGCGCACCGTCCAGTTCCGCGACCTGGTCCGAGCCGATGACCCACGCGCCGGGGTGGGTGGCGGCCACCGCGGTGGCTTTCGCCCGCGCGAGCCGGGTGGCCAACTGCAGGGGCGGTTCGGCCGGCAGCGGCGTCTCGTCCACCGCCGGCGCGGCACAGCTGAACGGGAGCCGCAGCCGCGACAGCAGTTCGGCCCGGTAGCGGGAAGTGGAGGCGAGGATCAGGGCAGGCATGCGACAATACCGGCGTGGAAGCGGCGCCGAGTCTGCGGCGCGGCTGGCGCGCTGGCAATGCCGGCACGATGGATTTGACAGCCGGCAGGCCTGTCCTTAACATTCTGCAGCTTATGTCCGCGAACGTGCCCGAATTGCTGGATGCTTGGCGGATGGTCGTAGCGCGCAGGCGCTTCGAAGGCCGGGTGCCGTTGTCCGCACTGGCACGCCTGCAGGGACTGGTCGCCGATGCCGAAGGAGAGTGCAGTTATGCGCTGGAATTCGGTCGCGACGAGATCCTGCGGGTCGCCTATGTCGAACTGACCATCGATGCCGCGCTGCCGCTGGTGTGCCAGCGCAGCATGCAGCGTTTCCTGTTGCCGGTGCACCTGGTGCAGCGGCTGGGCTTGGTACGCGACGAGGACGAGGAACAGGCGCTTCCGCCGGATTACGAAGCGCTGCTGGTGCCGGAAGACGGCAACCTGCGGCCGCTGGACCTGGTGGAGGACGAACTGGTGATGGCGGTGCCGGTGGTACCGGTGGCGCCGGGAAGCGAGGCGGTCGAACGCGACTTCTCCGCGACCAGCGAGGAACTGGGCAAGGCCAATCCGTTCGCGGCATTGGCGGCGCTGAAGAAACAATAGCAGCCGGTTGTCGTCGGCGGCTGCGGCGAAAGCAAAACCAGTGCCGGATGCCTGCATCACGCGCACTGCAACGACGAAACGAACGAACCGAGTTTGGAGCAATCCCATGGCTGTGCAGAAATCCCGTGTTACCCCGTCCCGCCGCGGCCAGCGCCGTTCGCACGACTCGCTGAGCGCCAAGCAGCTGTCCACCGACCCGACCACCGGCGAAGTGCACCTGCGTCACCACATCACCGCCGATGGTTTCTACCGCGGCAAGAAGGTGATCACGACCAAGACCTCGGTCGTCGAAGAAGATTGATCCGCGTCGGGCCGCCACCGCGAGGTGGCGGCCCCCGCACCGATTTCTTCCGGGCCCGCCGCATGGTGGACCCGCGCAACAGGAACCAGCATGAGCAAGCGGATCTACTCGAGGATCGCGGGCACCGGTAGTTATTTGCCCGAGAAGGTGTTGACCAATGAGGATCTGACCAAGATCGTCGACACCAGTGACGAGTGGATCCAGTCGCGAACCGGTATCCGCGAGCGGCACGTCGCCGCCGACGGACAGACCACTGGCGACCTCGGCTACAACGCCGCGCTGCGCGCGCTGGAAGCGGCCGGCATCGAGCCGTCGCAGCTTGACATGATCGTCGTGGGCACCACCACGCCGGACCTGATCTTCCCGTCCACCGCCTGCCTGATCCAGGCGCGCCTCGGCGCGGCCGGCGCGGCGGCGTTCGACGTCAATGCGGCATGTTCGGGCTTCCTGTTCGCCCTGAGCGTGGCCGACAAATTCATCCGCAGTGGCGATGCCCGGCATGTGCTGGTGATCGGCGCGGAAACCCTGACCCGCATCGTCGACTGGAACGACCGCACCACCTGCGTGCTGTTCGGCGACGGTGCCGGCGCCGTCGTGCTCAAGGCCGACGAGGAAACCGGCATCCTCAGCACCCACCTGCATGCCGATGGCAGCAAGAAGGAACTGCTGTGGCATCCGGCCGGCGTGTCGACCGGCCTGGACAAGCCCGGCAAGCTGACGATGAAGGGCAACGACGTGTTCAAGTACGCCGTCAAGGCGCTGGACTCGGTGGTTGACGAAACCCTGCAGGCCAATGGCCTGGACAAGTCCGACCTGGACTGGCTGATCCCGCACCAGGCCAACCTGCGCATCATCGAAGCCACGGCCAAGCGCCTGGAGATGTCGATGGACCAGGTGGTGGTGACCGTGGACAAGCATGGCAACACCTCGGCCGGCTCGGTGCCGCTGGCGCTGGATCACGCGATCCGCTCCGGCAAGGTCGAGCGTGGCCAGCTGCTGCTGCTGGAAGCCTTCGGCGGCGGCTTCACCTGGGGTTCGGCGCTGCTGCGCTATTGATATGCCGGATTGGCCGGGAGCACGACGCTCCCGGTGCGGCCCGACGGGCCGCTGTTTCCGGGAGGTGTCGTCATGGCTGAACCCATTCTCATCGAAGGGCAGCGCGCATGGCTCAAGCATTATGGTGAAAGCAGCCGGGCGCTGGCCCTGGGGCTGCTGAATTTCGTTGCCCGGCGTTTCCGGCTCGACGCGCTGCGTCCGCCGCCGCACCGCGGCGGCGCGCAGGCGCGCGAGGTCGAGGCGCGCCGCCTGGTCGAGCTCAAGGCGCAGGGCGTCAATGTTCCCGAGGTGATCGGGCATGGCAAGGCC
This sequence comes from Stenotrophomonas acidaminiphila, assembly GCF_001431595.1. Taxonomy (GTDB): domain Bacteria; phylum Pseudomonadota; class Gammaproteobacteria; order Xanthomonadales; family Xanthomonadaceae; genus Stenotrophomonas; species Stenotrophomonas acidaminiphila. Next base: position 135,032 of record NZ_LDJO01000026.1, on the reverse strand, counting down.
GCGCTGGTGCTCGAGCACACCGGCGCCTCGTTCAATTCCTGCCTGCGCGAAGCCGACGCGGCCACGCGCGACCGCCTGGTGGCGGCCGCCATCGATGCCATTGCCGAGGCCCACCGTGGTGGCGCCTATTTCGGCCAGCCGCTGCCGCGCAACATGACCTGGGACGGCAGCCGCGTGGGCTTCATCGATTTCGAGGAAGACCCGCTGGAGGTCATGGACCTGGAGCAGGCGCAGGCGCGCGACTGGTTGATGTTCGGCTACGGCGTGGCCCGGTACTACGAGGACCGCCCGCAGGCGCTCAAGGCGATGCTGGCCGGCGCGATGCAGGTGGCGGACCGGCCGGTGGTCGAGCATGCCCACGAAGTCACCGGCCGGCTGCGGCGGCTGGCCCGCGTGCTGCGGCGCGCGGGCAGGTCCGGGCGGGCGCTGGCCCATGCCATCCTCGTCGTGCATGCGGCCACCAGCTTCGCCTGCGCCGCGCTGGTGGTGCTGTGTCTGGACTGGCTTGCCGACGGCGAACTGGACCTGCTGGCGCTGCTCACCTGAGCCGGGCGGTGCCGGCGTGCATACGCGCCAGTACAGACGGGCGGGGGCATTCACGCTTATGATGCGCCGCCTCGATTCATGCAGCAGATGACCGCGTGACTGACTCCCGACTCGCTTTCGTATTCCCCGGCCAGGGTTCCCAGTCGCTGGGCATGCTTGCCGAACTGGCCGAACTGCACCCGCAGGTCCGCGATACCTTCGCCGAAGCCTCCGAGGGCGCCGGCGTGGATCTGTGGGCGCTGTCGCAGGGTGGCCCGGAAGAGCAGCTCAACCGCACCGAATACACCCAGCCGGCGCTGCTGGCCGCGGGCATCGCGGTGTGGCGGCTGTGGGGTGCGAACAACGGCGCCATGCCGGCCGTGCTGGCCGGGCACAGCCTGGGCGAGTACACCGCGCTGGTCGCGGCCGGCGCGCTGTCGCTGCGCGATGGCGCGCACCTGGTGCGGCTGCGCGGCCAGCTGATGCAGGAGGCCGCGCCGACAGGCGTTGGCGCCATGGCCGCGGTGCTCGGCGCCGAGGATGCGCTGGTGCAGGAAATCTGCGAACAGGCCAGCGGCAGCCAGGTGGTGGTGCCGGCCAATTTCAACTCCCCGGGCCAGATCGTGATCGGCGGCGACGCCGCGGCGGTCGACCGGGCGCTGGCGCTGCTGGCGGACAAGGGCGTGCGCAAGGCGGTCAAGCTGGCCGTGAGCGTGCCTTCGCATACGCCGCTGATGCGCGAGGCCGCCAACCGGCTGGCCGGGGCCATGGCCGGGCTGGACTGGCGCATGCCGTCGCTGCCGGTGGTGCAGAACGTCGACGCCCAGGTCCATGAGGGCGTGGACGCCATCCGCGACGCGCTGGTGCGCCAGCTGTACCTGCCGGTGCAGTGGACCGGTTGCGTGCAGGCGCTGGCCGCGCGCGGCGTGACCCGCGTGGCCGAATGCGGCCCGGGCAAGGTGCTGGCCGGCCTGGTCAAGCGCATCGACAAGAGCATCGATGGCCGTTCGCTCACCACCCCGGCCGATTTCGCCGGCGCGCTGGAAGAGTGGGCCGCCTGACCCCTACGATACGGCCGCCGGCGTCCGCGCCCGGCCCCGACCTGCAGCCGCAGCCTGCGGCGCACCAAGAGGAAACCGCATGAGCAAGCCATTGCAGGGTGAAATCGCGCTCGTCACCGGCGCCAGCCGTGGCATCGGCGCGGCCATCGCCGACGAACTGGCCGCGCAGGGCGCGACCGTCATCGGTACCGCCACCACCGAATCCGGCGCCGCCGCCATCGGCGCACGCCTGGCCGCGCAGGGCGGCCACGGCCGCGCGCTGAACGTCACCGAGCCCGGCGCGGTCGACGCGCTGATCGACGCGGTGGGCAAGGAATTCGGTGCCATCACCATCCTGGTCAACAACGCCGGCATCACCCGCGACAACCTGCTGATGCGCATGAAGGACGAGGACTGGCAGGCGATCCTCGACACCAATCTGACCAGCGTGTACCGCACTTCCAAGGCGGTGATGCGCGGCATGATGAAGGCACGCAAGGGCCGCATCATCAACATCGCCTCGGTGATCGGCGTGACCGGCAACGCGGGCCAGGCCAACTACGCCGCGGCCAAGGCCGGCATCATCGCGTTCTCCAAGTCGCTGGCCAAGGAAATCGGCAGCCGCGGGGTGACCGTGAATGTCGTGGCACCGGGCTTCATCGACACCGACATGACCAAGGATCTGCCCGAGGACGCCAAGACCGCGATGCTCGGCCAGATCGCGCTCGGCCGCCTCGGCGAGCCGGCGGACATCGCGCGCGCGGTGGCGTTCCTGGCCGGCCCGTCGGCCAGCTACATCACCGGCGAAACCCTCCACGTGAACGGCGGCATGTACATGCCGTAAGCGTGAGGCGCAGGGAACGCGCCCAAGTGGTTGATCGCCGGGGCATTTTCCCAGAATGCAAGGCCCCGGCGCTTTCCACTACACTATCCCACGGCCATCGCTTCCGATGGCGCCTTTTGAACCACTACTCCATCTGGAGCGATATCCAATGAGCACCATCGAAGAACGCGTCAAGAAAATCGTCGTCGAACAGCTTGGCGTCAAGGAAGAGGAAGTCACCAACAGCGCATCGTTCGTCGATGACCTGGGCGCTGACTCGCTGGACACCGTCGAACTGGTGATGGCGCTGGAAGAAGAGTTCGAGTGCGAGATCCCGGACGAAGAAGCCGAGAAGATCAGCACCGTGCAGGCCGCCATCGATTACATCAAGGCCCACGTCAAGGCCTGATGACCGGCGGCTGATGCGCGGCGGCGGCAGTTCCGCACGCCGCGCACGGCAAGCCCATGGGGCCGCGACAGCGGCCCCATCCCATTCGGGCGCCGGCCGCGCAGCGGTCCCGTCCGGTTGGTGTGGAAGCCGCGCCAGCGGCAGGTCCACGCAGTCCGTAATCCGGCCGTGAACGGCCATGTGCATCCGCGTCCCCCGCGTCATACCCGCATCGAGCACCGGGTCAGGAGAAACCGCAATGAAGCGTCGTGTCGTCGTTACCGGCCTGGGCATGGTCTCGCCCCTGGGCAATGATCTGGCCAGCAGCTGGCAGGGCATCATCGAAGGCCGTTCCGGCATCGGTCCGCTGACCCATATCGCCGACGCCTACCTGGAACGCTTCACCACCAAGATCGCAGGTGAGGTCAAGGATTTCGACATCACCGCCGACAACGAACAGTTCGGCAAATACCGGGTCAGCGGCAAGGATGCCAAGAAGATGGACCCGTTCATCCATTACGGCCTCGGTGCCTCGTTCATGGCCCTGCACGATTCGGGCCTGGAGATCACCGAAGCCAACGCCGAGCGGGTCGGTGCCATCGTCGGCGCCGGCATCGGCGGCCTGCTGGGCATCGAGGAACAGACCATCGAGTTCCACGAGGGCAAGAAGATCTCGCCCTTCTACGTGCCCAAGACCATCATCAACATGCTGCCGGGGCAGCTGAGCATCATCGCCGGCCTGAAGGGGCCGTCGTTCTCGGCGGTTTCGGCCTGCGCCACGTCCAATCATTCCATCGGCACCGCCATGCGCATGATCCAGTACGGCGACGCGGACGTGATGGTGGTCGGCGGCGCCGAGCGCGGCTCCTCGCCGACCGCCGTGGGCGGCTTCTGCGCGATGAAGGCCATGTCCACCCGCAACGACGACCCGACCCGCGCCTCGCGGCCGTGGGACAAGGACCGCGACGGCTTCGTGCTGGGCGACGGCGCCGGCATCCTGATCCTCGAGGAATACGAGCACGCCAAGGCGCGCGGCGCGAAGATCTACTGCGAGCTGGCCGGTTTCGGCGCCAGCTCCGACGCGTACCACATGACCGCACCGAGCGAGAACGGCGAAGGCGCCGCGCGCTGCATGGTCGCGGCGATGAAGGACGCCGGCGTCACCCCGGAGCAGGTCGGTTACCTCAACGCGCACGGCACCTCGACGCCGCTGGGCGACGTGGGCGAGACCATGGCGATGAAGACCGCCTTCGGCGACCACGCCTACCGGATGATGGTCAGCTCCACCAAGTCGATGACCGGCCACCTGCTCGGCGCCGCCGGCGGCGTGGAAGCCATCTTCTCGGTGCTGGCGCTGCGCGACAACGTGATCCCGCCGACCATCAACCTGGACCAGCCGGGCGAAGGCTGCGACCTGGACTACGTGCCCAACGTCGCGCGCCAGGCCAAGGTCGACGTGGTGATGTCCAACGGCTTCGGCTTCGGCGGCACCAACGGCACGCTGGTGTTCAAGCGCGTCTGATCCAGCGGCTGTACCCTCTCCCCGCCGGGAGAGGGGCGGCACGCGGGCGCACGGGGTCATGGCCGCGTCCACCCGCACCGGCTCCGCGGTTTCCGCACCCGCCCCGCAGGGAATCCTCTCCTGTCGGCGGAACGCACCGCCCTCCTGATCTCCGGGTCACCGATGCATCTTTTCCCCCTGCACGCCGACACCGACCTGCTGGCGCTGCATCGGCTCGCCCCGCAGCGCTACCCGCTGCTGCTCGAATCCACCGCCGCCGGTCGCCAGGGGCGCTGGGACCTGCTGCTGGTCGCCGATGGCGGCCAACTGCGGCTTGATGCCGATGGCACGGTGCGGCGCGAAGACGGTACGCCGGTCGAAGGCGGCTTCCTGGACGCACTGGACCGCGACTGGCAGGCGCTGCGCACCGCGCGCGACCCGGCTGCCGCGGGGGTTCCGTTCCGCGGTGGCTGGGCGCTGCTGCTCGATTACGAGCTGGCCGGGCAGGTCGAGCCGGTGCTGCGCCTGCCGCAGCGCAGCGACGGACTGCCCCCGGCGCTGGCCCTGCGCTGCCCGGCGGCGGTGCTGCGCGACCGCGACAGCGGGCGCTGCATGGCGCTGGCCGAGGACGGCCGCGACGCCGTGTTCGAGCAGCTGCGGCAGGACCTGCACGCGGCGCGGCAACTACCGGACCTGCCGGCCTGGCAGCCGCCGCTGGCGCTGGACGAGGACGCCGACGCGCAGTTCATCGACGGTGTCCGCCGGGTGATCGACTACCTGCATGCCGGCGATGTGTTCCAGGTCAATCTCTCGCGCCGCTGGCAGGCGCGCTTCGCGCGACCGCTGGCGCCGGCGGCGCTGTACGCGCGCCTGCGCCAGGCCAATCCGGCGCCATTCGCCGGGCTGTTCGATGCGGCCGGGCGCGCGGTGGTCAGTTCTTCGCCGGAGCGGCTGGTGTCGGTCGAAGGCGACGTGGTGCAGACCCGGCCGATCGCCGGCACCCGCCCGCGCTTCGACGGCGACGACGATGCCGCGCGCATCCGCGAACTGGTCGGCCACCCCAAGGAGCGCGCCGAGCACGTGATGCTGATCGACCTGGAGCGCAACGACCTGGGCCGCATCGCGGCGCCGGGCAGCGTCGAGGTGGACGAGCTGATGACGGTCGAAAGCTACGCCCACGTGCACCACATCGTCAGCAACGTGCGCGCGCGGCTGCGCCCGGAGGTGACCCCGGGGCAGGTGATCGCCGCGACCTTCCCCGGCGGCACCATCACCGGCTGCCCCAAGGTGCGCTGCATGGAAATCATCGCCGAGCTGGAGCGGACCGCGCGGGGGGCCTACACCGGTGCGTTCGGCTGGCTCAACCGCGATGGCGACATGGACCTGAACATCCTGATCCGCACCGCCGAGGTGCAGGGCGATACCGTGTGTTTCCGCACCGGCGCCGGCATCGTGGTCGATTCCGACCCGTCGCGCGAACTGGACGAGACCCGCGCCAAGGCCCGCGGCCTGCTGCGCGCGCTGTAGCGCCGCGGCCGTCGCCATGGCGGTCAGCCTGCCCGGCCATCAACGCCGGCAGCCGCGCCGGGCGATTGCTTGGCGGCCGCGACGCGGCGCGCGGTATCCTGCGCGGCAGGATCGGACTTCGAGGTAATCCATGGGGCTTGGCAAACGCGGCTGTCTGCTGACGGTGCTGTTGCTGCTGCTGACGCTGGCCGGCATCGTCGTCGGCATCGGCGGCTGGTTCTACTACCGGCAGGTGCAGTTCGCCGAGGTGCGGCTCACGCCGAGCCAGGACAGCGTGGTGGTCGCCCGCGGCGACGGACTCAATGCCGTGCTCGGCAAGCTGCGCCAGGCCGGCATCGGCGAAGGCCGCGATTACCAGTGGCAACTGCTGGCACGCCAGCTCGACGCCGCCGGCAAGCTCAAGGTGGGCGAGTACGCGCTGGATGACGCGATCACCCCGCGCGAACTGCTGCTGCGCATGCGCCAGGGCAAGGTGCTGCAGCACCGCGTGACCATCGTCGAGGGCTGGAACATCCGCCAGCTGCGCGCCGCGCTGCGGCGGGCCGAGCCGCTGCTGCACGAAACCGATGCGCTGGACGATGCCGAGCTGATGCGCCGCCTGGGTTTCCCCGACCAGCATCCGGAAGGCCGTTTCCTGCCGGAAACCTATGTCTACCAGCGCGGCGACAGCGACCTGGACGTGCTCGGGCGCGCCCATGCGGCGATGGAAAAGGAACTGGCCGCGGCCTGGGCCGCGCGCAGCGACGACCTGCCGCTGGCTTCGCCCTACGAACTGTTGATCCTGGCCTCGATCGTGGAGAAGGAAACCGGCCTGGCCGCCGAGCGGCCGCAGATCGCCGGGGTGTTCGCGCGCCGCCTGAAAATGGGCATGCGCCTGCAGACCGACCCGACCGTGATCTACGGCATCGGCAGCGCCTACGACGGCAACATCCGCAAGGTCCACCTGACCACCGACACGCCGTACAACACCTATACCCGGGCCGGCCTGCCGCCCACGCCGATCGCCATGCCCGGCAAGGATGCGCTGGCCGCAGCCGCGCGCCCGGCACCGGGCGACGCGCTGTACTTCGTGGCGGTCGGCGACGGCAGCGGTGCACACGTGTTCTCGGCGACCTACGCCGAACACAACGCGGCCGTGGCGCGCTACCTGCGCCAGCTGCGCGGGAACCGCGCGGCGGAGGCGCAGCAGTGAGCGACGTTTTCGCCCCCTGGCAGCAGCGCGCCCATGACCAGACCGTGGCGGCGCTGGATGCCGGCCGCCTCGGCCATGGCCTGCTGCTGTGCGGGCCGGCCGGCATGGGCAAGCGCGCGGTGGCGATGGCGCTGGCCCGCCACGTGCTGGATACCGGCATGGATGCGGCCGGGCGCACGCGCAACGCGCAGCTGATCGCCGCCGGCACCCACCCGGACCTGCAGGTGGTGTCCTTCATCCCCAACAAGACCGGCGACAAGCTGCGTACCGAGATCGTGATCGAACAGGTGCGCGAGATCTCGCAGAAGCTGGCGCTGACGCCGCAGTACGGCGCGGCCCAGGTGGTGATCGTCGACCCGGCCGATGCGATCAACCGTGCCGCCTGCAACGCGCTGCTCAAGACGCTGGAGGAACCCGCGCCGGGCCGCTATCTGTGGCTGGTCAGCGCCGACCCGGCGCGATTGCCGCAGACCATCCGCAGCCGTTGCCAGCGGCTGGAGTTCCGGCTGCCGCCGCGCGAGGAGGCGCTGGCCTGGCTGCAGCGCCAGGGGCATGCCGAAGGCGCTGCGCGCGAAGCGCTCGACGCCGCACGCGGCCATCCCGGGCTGGCCGACCGCTGGCTGCAGGGCGAGGGCATGGCGCTGCGCCGGCAGGTGGCCGAGGAACTGGACAGGCTCGCCGGCGGGCGCGTCGGCGCGGTGGAGCTGGCCCAGCGCTGGAGCGGCGACGAGCATGCCGACCTGCGCCTGCGGCATGCCGCCGACCTGGCCCTGCGCCGGGCCACCGACGGCTTGACCGATCCGGGCCGATTGCACAAGCTGGCCGCCTGGTTCGATGCCGCCAACCGCGCCCGCGACCTGCTGCGCACCACGGTGCGCGCCGATCTGGCGATGGTGGAGCTGCTGCTGGGCTGGGCCGCGGCCAACCCGCCGCCATCCAAAGGAAACAATCGATGAGTGCGACGAACGCGCGCCAGGGCATTCTTTCCCTGGCGGTCAAGGACAAGGCCGCGCTGTACAGCGCCTACATGCCGTTCGTGAAGAACGGTGGCGTGTTCGTGCCCACGCCCAAGCGCTATTTCGTGGGCGACGAAGTGTTCGTGCTGCTGACCCTGCCCGATTCCAGCGAGCGCCTGCCGGTAGCCGGCAAGGTGGTCTGGGTCACGCCGCTGGGCGCGCAGGGCAACCGCCAGGCCGGGATCGGCGTGCAGTTGGCCGACGGTGCCGATGGCGAGGCCATCCGCGGCCGCATCGAGACCCTGCTGGCCGGCACCGCCGGTTCGGACAAGCCGACCCACACCATGTAGGCGGCGTGGGCGCCTCCGGCTCCCCAAAGGGCGCAGGATGCGCGTGCAGGCGGGCCCCTTGGCGGGCCCGTCGCGGTGCCGGACCGGGCGCGCAAAAAAGTTGCATCGATCCGTTGACGTCTTCGCGATTCCCCCTATAATTAGCGGCTCGCAACACGGGCGGTTAGCTCAGCGGTAGAGCATTGCCTTCACACGGCAAGGGTCGCAGGTTCGAACCCTGCACCGCCCACCAAGACATTGTTGCAACGCATGAAGACCGGCCCCAGGCCGGTCTTTTGCGTTTTGCCTCCTGTGGTCTGGACCGCCCGCCGTCCGGGACGCACCGCGGGTTGCGCGATGCGACCGGTTGCCGTCACTGCGCCGCGTAGGGGCCGAACACCGCCTTGACCCGCATCCGCTCGTCGCCGTCATCGAGCACGAATACGCGGTAGCTGTCGCCGCCCGGGGCGGTGCGGATCACCACGTGGCCCTGGGTGCTGCGCGCCTGCCGCTCGATGCCGTAGGTGGTGCGCGCGGTGGCCTCGGATACGTGGGTGACGAAGATGTCGCGCTCGCCGGGCCAAAGCGCCTTCGAGGTGAGCCGGTGCCAGGTGTTCACCGCCGGGTGGCCTTCGGCGCGCGTGGTCACCACGATCACGCGTGGCCGCAGCGCCGCCAGGAACGCGGCGCTGTTGGCATCCCAGCTGCCGTGGTGGTTGGCCTTCATCGCATCGACCGGGCCGGCGGCTTCGGCCACCGGCCGTTCCACCTGTTGCCAGGCGCCGTCGCCATCGGGCAGGGCGACGCGCTCGTCGCTGAGGTCGCCGCCGCTGAAGTAATCGAACCTGCCATAGCGGATGACGAAGGCGTTGCTGAGGATGTTCTCGATCGGCTGCTGGTCCTTGCCCAGGGTGTGCAGCGGCGGGAACAGTTCGCGCGTGCCGTTGCCCTTGCCGGTCCAGACCTGGCCGTTGCCGTATAGGTTGCGGATCTCGAAGCCCGGGTAGTTGCCGGCCGCATGCAGCAGGGCGATCTGGTCGTTGCGGCCCGGTGCGAAGCGCTCCACCTTCAGGCCACGGTGCCGGATCTGCCAGTCGAGGAACCGGCGGTAGTTGTCGACCGTGGCGTTGCGGATCGCCCGGGGAAATCGTAATGCGGCCAGCCGCGGTCCAGGATCGTGGCGATCGGCACGGACTCCATGACCTGGGTGATGCCGCTGAGCCGGTAGGCGCCGTTGGCGGCGAGCGGGGAGTCGGCGGTAATCGCGCCCATGTGGTCGCCATGGAAATGCGAGAGCAGCGCGTAGTCGATGCCGCCGTGGCCGGGCGGCATCACCCGCTGTACGTAGCGCGCGACCCATTCGCCCGGCGGGCGCGAGGCATCGGGGCGGCTCGGCAACGAGAACGGCGCAGCCTCCAGCGTCTTGCCGCTGGCGTCTTCCAGCAGGGTGGTGCCGTCGGGAAGGATGAAGAACAGGGCGTCGCCGCGCCCGGTGTTGATGTGGTGGATGTCCAGTTCGCCTTCGCGCCAGGACGGCAGCGGCTGGCCGATTTCCGGCGGCTGTGCGAAGGCGCTGGTGGCCAGCACCGGCAAGGCGAGGAGCAGGAGGCGTGTGTTCATGGGCTCGTGGGGGGCATCGCGGCCGACCGGCAGCCGCGGGAATGCCGATGTGGACATGGACGTGGAAATGCCGGCGTGGCCGTCATGCTCGGTGCAGCTTCGGCACGTGCGGTTCGACGATGAAGCTGGCCCGGGTGGAAAGCCGCCCTCCCTTGCGCTGGACCTGGTCCATCACCTTGATGTCGGTGCGCCATTGCGTGGCGCTGATCTCGTGGAGGTGGTAACCGCGCAGGTTGTCGATCAGCTTCAGGAACGGGTTGTCGGCCTGGCCGAAGCGGCGCACGCTCGGCGAATCGACCGCGCCGTCGCCATTGGACGAGATCGAGGTGGCTAGGAACTCGGTCGCCACCGCGGGGCCGTCGCGTTCGTCGTCGCGCAGCGGCACTTCGGCCACGGCATTCATGTGCGCATCGCCGGTGGCGATGACCACGTTGCCGAGTCTGCGGTCGTGGATGCCCTGGACCAGGCGTCGCCGCGAATCCGGGAAGCCATCCCACTTGTCCTCATACGCGCCGTGCAGGCGGCCGTCGGGGTCGCGCCCCTGCAGCGGCATCACCCATACCTGCTGCGCGATGAGGTTCCAGCGGCTGCCGCCGCCCAGGCCTGCATGCAGCCAGGCTTCCTGTTCCGCGCCGAGGATGCTCGAGTCCTGGCCCTGCTCGAAGCGGCATTTGGCCAGCGCCCTGGGGTTGGGGCAGATCTGGTTGCCGCGGTGGCTGCGCGTGTCCAGCACGTGCATGCGCAGCAGGTTGCCGTAATCCAGGCGCCGGAAATAGCGGGTGCCGCCGTCCGCGCGCGGCAGCTGGGCGCGGCGCACCGGCGAGTTCTCGTACCAGGCCTGCATCGCGTGCAGCCTGCGCAGCGCGAACAGTTCCGGCCGGGTGCGGTCCTGGTCCCAGATGCCGTTCCAGTCGTTGTCCACTTCGTGGTCGTCGAACGAGCAGATGAAGGCGACGGCGGCATGCGCGGCCTGCAGGTCGGCGTCGCTCTTGTACTGCGCGTAGCGGCGCCGGTAGTCGTCCAGCGTGTACAGCTCGTCGCCATGGTGCAGGCGCTCGACCGGGTTGCCGGCCGCGTCGCGGATCGCGTACCCGGCCTTGCGCGATGCCGCCTCGCTGCCTTCGTAGATGTAGTCGCCGTAGTGGAACAGGGCGTCGAGGTCGTGCTCCCCGCTGAGATGGCGGTAGGCATCGAACCAGCCATGGAAGTAGGCTTGGCAACCAGCCACGGCGATGCGCAGGCGTTCCGGGGCATCGCCGGCGCGCGGCGCGGTACGCGCGGTGCCGGTCGTGCTGGCATCGCTGCCGTCGATCATGAAGCGGTACCAGTACGGCCGCGCGGGCTGCAGCCCGGCCACTTCCACGTGCACGCTGTGGCCGAGCTCGGGCCGCGCCAGGTACTCGCCGCTCTGTACGACGCGCGCGAAGTGCGCGTCCTCGGCCACCTGCCACTTCACCGGTACCGCGACCATCGGCATGCCGCCGTGCTCGTGCAGCGGCCTCGGCGCGAGCCGGGTCCAGATGACGAAACCATCGGGCCACGGGTCGCCCGAGGCGACGCCGAGGGTGAAGGGGTAGCCGTCGAGCTTCGGCGCGGCGTGTACGCCGCGTGCCGGGGCAAGCCCGGCGAACAGGGCCAGCGAGCTGGCACCGAGCAGGAACCTGCGGCGGCTCAGTTCGGGAAACGTGCGCATGGTCATCCTCGATATGCAGGAGGCGGCGCACCCTGCGGTGCGCGCGCCGGATGGATGTGGACGGCCTGCTCAGAAGCGGGCGCGGATGCCGATCGATGCCTTCTGGCCGCTGTAGATGTCGATCTGGCTGTGATGCCCGGCGCTGCCGGGCCAGATCTCGTCGTTCGGATACCAGGTGCCGCGGTGGCGCCTGAGCAGGTTGTTCACCGAGAAATACGCCTCCAGCCCCATGACGTTGTCGCGGGTCTTGCGGATGACGGTGTAGCTGCCCGACAGGTTGACTTCGGCATAGGGAATGAACGGCTGCGATTGGGTGATGGTCCCGCCCGGCGTGGTGATGTTGCCGGTCTGGCCGCGGTCTTTCTCGTTGGAATAGACGCTGTTCAGGCTCAGCCGCACGCGGCCGTGCTTCCAGCCCACGCCGAACTGGGCGACCTGCGAGGCCACCCGTGGCAGCGGCTCGGACGGATTGGCGTACATGTACGCGCCACGCACGGTCAGGCCGCGCAGGACGCCGGGCAGGTAGTCCATGGCGTGGTTGAATTCCAGCTGCCAGGCATCGACGCTGATGGCCTGGTCGGACTGGTTGGCCGACGTGCTGAAGATCGCGTCGGCATACAGGTCGCCGGTGTAGCCGAATTCCTGGGCCGACAGGTTGCGGGCGACGATGCCGTTGCTGATGCGGTTGTGGTAGTAGTTCAGCGCGACCAGCCCGACCGGTTCCCAGTACTTCACCGCGCGCAGCGCGAAGTTGTCCGAATACTCGGGCTTCAGGCTGGTATTCGGCGCCGTCACCACGGTCCCGTCCTCGGTCTCGGCCACCGACCACACGCCGGCGATCATGCCCACGTCGGGCCGCTGGATGGCGCGGTTGTAGCCGGCGATCAGGTCCAGGCCATTGTCGAAGGAGTACTTCAGCGAGACGCTGGGGAAAAAGTCGTCGTAGCGGCTGCGGCGTTCGATCCGGTCGCGGGTGAGGTACTGGTACTTCAGCCCGTCGATGGTGGTGGCGCGGCCGCTGGCGGGATCGACCGCATGGCCTGCGGCCGCCAGCTCCTGCGCGCTGAGCGGATCGAACTCGTAGCCGGTGTTGCGGGTCTGTTCCCAGCGCACGCCGAACTGGCCCTTCAGACGCTGGCTGAAGTCGGCCGTCGCCATGAGGTAGGCCGAACCGATCTGCTCGTCCAGGCGGCGTGAGTTGGCGACATAGGCGTCGTACCAGTTCGCTGCGGTCAGCGTGTTGGTCCACTGCTCGGGGTTGGCCTGCATCATCTGGTACAGCCGGGTCAGGCTGGGCATGTACAGGCTGCCGCCATTCAAGGTGGTGACGGTCATGCCGCCGCGGCCGAAGGTGAACGCGTTGTCGCTGCGGATGTACTCGAGCAGTTCGGCCTTGCCCATCGGCCCGGTGTAGACCCACTTGTGCGCGGCCGAGGTGTTCTCGTAGGCGTAGCGGGTGGTGGACAGCTTCAGGCCGGTCTTCCAGGTCACCGGCACGCGGCCGATGTCCTGGTAGATGCTCAGGTCCAGGCTGCCGCCGGTGTTGCGCGCCTCGGCGGTCTTGCCGCTGCGGGTGGTGACCGTCGCCGGGCCGCTGAAGGTATAGCTCGACGGCAGACTCCAGTCCGGGCCGCTGGTCTGGACGATGTTCCAGTCCTGCTCGTACTGGCTGCTGCGCGATGCGCTGAAGTTGCCGGTCGAGGTGACCGGGTTGAAGGTCTGCACCTGGCCCTTGCGGGTCGAATCGTACTGGCTGTCGGAGTTGGAGTAGAACAGGTTGCCGGCCAGCCGGAACTTCTCGGTGCTCCACTCGAAGCTGGGGATCACGTTGCGGCTGTGGCCGAACTTGTAGTTGTAGGTGCTGGCCGTGCTCAGGGTGGTGGCAGTGGCGGCCGAGCGGGTGACGAAATCCAGCACCGGGTCGCCCTGCACGCCGCGCGAGCGGGCGTTGGTGGTGAACGTGGGTGCGGGCTGCGCGGCCTCGATGTCGCCGCGGCTGGCCGACGCCATCAGCGACAGGATCAACTGGTCGGTGGCCTTGAAGTCCACGCCCAGCGACGCGGCCCGGCGGTTGTACTCGCGTTCGTAGTTGGTGCCGACGATCGAAGTGACCGCGTAAGGTTCGGGGCTGGCCGCGGTGGGAATGTAATTGCGGTTGGCGGTGGTCTGCACGTGCTCGACCAGGCTGGTGCTGTTGCTGATGCCCGCGGCCACGCCGAGGCGTCCATCGAGGAATACATCGGCGTAGCTGGCCTTGAAACCGGGCAGGAACTTCTGGTCGTAGCCGCCTTCGCGCGGGCCGCTGCGGTATCCGTCCCACAGCGCCGAGTGGGTGGCGCCGTTGACGTCGACGGTGATGCGCCGGCCCTTGCCGTCGAAGGCCTTGCGGGTGCGGATGTCGATGGTGCCGGCCGGGGCGTTGGCGTCCATGTCGGCGCCGCTGGTGGTGTAGACGGTGATCGAATCGACGCCGGTCAGGGCCGACTGCTCGAAGCTGAAGGTGCGCGAGGCCGCGGCGCCGTCGTTGGCATCGACGCCGGCCAGCTTGACGCCGTTGATGGTCACTCCGGTGTACTGCTGCGGCAGGCCGTGCAGCGAGATGTTGCGCGGCACGTCGTCGGCGGTGACGTCGAAATCCACGCCCGGCATGTTCTTCAGGAATTCACCCGGGTTGCCGTCGATGATCTCGCCGTAGCTGTCGGCCGACAGCGTGTTGGTGATGTTCATCGACGCGCGCTGTTCCATGATCGCGCGTGCATCGCCTTCGCGTGCGCCCACCACCTGCAGCGTGTCCAGGGTGGTGTCCGCGCCACGCCCGGCAAGCGTGCTGTAGAGCTCGATGTCCACCCGTTGGCGGCCATCGCCGTCCAGCCGCACGGTCTTCTCGGCGTCGCCGAAGCCGGCATAGCTGACGCTGATCGTGACCTCGCCGGCCGGTACCTCGGCCAGGGCGAATTCGCCGCGCTCGCCGGAGTACACGGTGCGGCTGCCGGCGGCGGTGGCGATGCGCACCGCAGCATTGCGCAGGAAGCCACCGGTGGCCGGGTCGAACACGCTGCCGGTGATGTAGCCGGTGCCCTGCGCCGGCATGCCACCGGCGGCCTGCTTCCTGCGCAGGGTGATGATGCTGCCGTCGTCCGAGCCGATCTCGAGCCCGGTGCCCTGCAGCAGTTTGCGCAGCGCGTCGCGGGCATCCATCTCGCCACGGATGGCCGGCGTGCTGACATCCTGCAGCGAACCGGCGGGCGCCACGATCTGCACGCCGGCCTGGCTGGCGAACTCGGGAATCGCGTGCGCTGCCGGCTGCGCCGGTACGTTGAAGTTGCGTTGCTGCGCCATCGCCTGCGATGCGGAGGCCAGTGCGAATACCACGGCGCTGGCCAGTAGGAGCTTCTTCGGTTGGATCATCTCGCTGCTCTTGGTGTGGGGGTGCCCGACGGGGTCCCTCCATAGAGCTGCGGCACCGGGTGCTTCCTCCATCTGTCACGAAAAATTCATGTGCGTGGACGGCGTGCCGCGCCGACGTGGTTCAGTGCTGCCGGCTGACGACGACCACGCCGTCGCCCTGGCTTGCATGGGCGCCGAACGCCGCGGCCGCGGCGCGCGCGAATCCGACCGGGTTGCTGGCGGCGAACAGGCCGGTGATGGGTTCGCTGGCCAGCTCCGGGTCGGCGATGACGATCCGGATGTCGCTGTAGCGGGAGAAGCTGCGCGCCGCGTGCGCGAGCGACTCGCCGCGAAAGGCGATCTTGCCGTCGCGCCATGCCAGTTCCTGTTGCAGGTCGGTGGCGGACAGTGGGGTGGGCGCGACCCTGCCGCGCCCGGACGGTATCGACAGGCGCATGTTGGCGCCGATGCCGGCGCCGCCCGCGTTGCCGTCCACGGCATCGAGCCTGCCGTTCTGCACCACGATCTGCGCGGGCTGGCCGTCGAGCCGGCGCACTGCGAACGCGGCGGCGTTCGCGTCGAAGCGGCGGCCATCGACTTCCACCCGTAATGGCGTGGCATTGGTCGCGGCCTCGAAGAACACTTCGCCGCGCACCACCTGTACCCGCAGGTGACCATCGTCCTGGTGGATGCGCACCCGGCTCTGGGTGTTGAGCGTGAGCGTCGAGCCGTCGACCAGCGGCACCCGGCGCATTTCGCCCTTGGCGGTGGCGTAGGCGGTGGGCACGGGAACGCTGACGAACAGCAGCGCCGCCAGCATCAACGAGGCCGCTGCCGCACCGGACCAGCGCAGCAGCGTGCGCCGGCGGGCGCTGCCCTGGCGGGCGCGTGGCGCGGTCTGCACGGTGGCGTTGGCTCGCTCCGGCAGCCGTGTCGGTGGCAGCGCATTGCCGGCCGCGGCGGCCTTCAGCCACAGTGCCTGCGCCCGCACCAACGCACCGCGGCGGCGGATGTCGGCGGCCAGCCAGTGGCGCAGCCGTGCCTGGTCGGCGGCGCACAGCGGTGCCCGATCCATCCGTGCCACCCAGGCCGCGGCGGCCCGTGCGATCTCACCGCTGCTTTCGCGTCCGTCCATGGGTCGATCTCGTTTCCGTGTGCAGCGTGGAGGGGGAGGGGGAGGGCGTGCGGGCCAGGCTGGCGGTGATCCATTCGCCCAGCCAGCGGATGCCACGCGAGATGTGCTTTTCAACCGTACTTTCGGACAGCCGCATGCGCCTGGCGATTTCCCGCTGCGGCAGGTCGTGCACGCGGCGCAGCACGAACGCCTCGCGGGTCTGCTCGGGCATGGCGGCGATGGCCTGCGCCAGCTGCCGCAGCTCATCGCGGTCGATGGCGCTTTCTTCCGGGGTCGCGGCGGCGTCGGCGAACTCGATGTGGCCGAAATCCTCCATCGCCTGGATCGGCACGATCCGCGCGCGGCGCAGGTTGCGTATCACCAGCGACTGCGCGACCTGGAACAGATAGGCGCGTGGATTGAGGATGTCGTCCAGCCGCGTGCGCTCGGCCAGCAGGGCGTAGCTTTCCTGGATGATGTCGTCCACGTCGAAGCCGGCGCCGTGCCGGCGCCCGAGCCAGGCACGCAGCGCCGGTTCGTGCGGCAGGATGTGGCGTACGAACCAGCGCGTCCTTCCGCTGTCGTCGAGCAGGGCATCCGTTGCCCCCGTCTCTTCAATTGAAAGCGACACGCGACCTTCCCCGGCACCGTCCCCCGGCACGCAAGGGCGGGATCATGCCGCGGCCACGGTTGCAGTCCGGTTACAGCCGGCCATGGCCGTACTGCCCGGGTGTGCTTGGGCAGGGGCCTGCCATGCTCGCAGGCGGTGTGCCGCCGGGCCGGTGCCGGCGCGGTGCCGCCCACCGCTGGCCGCCCATGTTGCGCAGGCCCGGGCACACTGCGCACCGGCTTGCGGCCCGCCTGGCAGGTACAGGTTTCACTCGGCTTTCCGCCGACTGCACGCTATCGTTGCGCCGCCGGAGGACGGAACAGGATGGAGCGATCGTGGCGGCGGGCGAAGGTACGGCCAGGTGGTGTGGAAGGCGGGACGGCCGTACAGGCCTGGTGGACGGTCGTGGGGGCGTGCTTGGCGACAGCTAGGGCGGTGACCCGGGGCCGGGTTCTGCGTGGATTGGGCCGGTCCGGGCTGGTGCTCGCCTGCCTGGCGGTGGGCGCGTGGGGCGCACTGGCGCTGTGGTTCCAGTTCCCCGGCGGTACCGTGGCCCGCGGGGTGGTCATCCTGCCCTGGTGCATTGCCGGGGTGTGGGCGCTGCGCGCGTGCTTTGCGTGCCGGCGGCGCTGGCGTTCGCTCGCGGTGTTCGCCGCGGCACTGGCGCTGCTGCTGGGCTGGTGGGCGACGATCCAGCCGCGCCAGGACCGGCAATGGGCCGATGACGTCGCCCAGCCGCTGCATGCCCGCATCGAGGGCGGGCGCCTGCTGCTGGACAACGTGCGCGATTTCCACTGGCGCGGCGAGGACGACTACGACGTCCACTGGGAGCGGCGCGAGTACGACCTGGCGCAGGTGCGTTCGGTCGACCTGATCCTGTCCTACTGGATGGGACCGGCGATCGCGCACACGCTGGTCTCCTTCGGTTTCGCCGACGGCCGGCAGGTGGTGTTCTCGCTGGAGATCCGCAAGGAGCGCGGCGAATCGTTCTCGGCGCTGGGCGGCTTCTTCCGCAGGTTCGAGGCGGTGCTGGTGGCCGCCGACGAACGCGACATCGTGCAGGTGCGCACCAGCGTGCGCGGCGAGGACGTGTATCTCTACCGGTTGCACGGCCTGGACCAGGACGGGATGCGCGCGCTGCTGCGCGACTACGTCGCGCAGGCGCAGGCGCTGGAGCGGGCGCCTGCGTTCTACAACACGCTGACCAGCAACTGCACCACCGTCGTGTACGAACTGATGCGCCGGATCGTGCCGACGCTGCCGCTGGACTACCGGCTGCTGCTTTCCGGCTACCTGGCCGAGTACGCCGACGATGTCGGTGGGCTGGTTCCGGGGGTGCCCTTTGCCACGCTGCGCGAGCGCGGCCGCATCACCCAGCGCGCCCGCGAGGCGGGCGACGTGGCCGATTTTTCCCGCCGGATCCGCCAAGGCGTCCCCGGCATTGCCGAGGAACATGTTCCATGACGCATGGGCTGCAGGCGCGCATGCGCCACTGGCTGGCTCCGTTGTTCGCCGCGGCGCTGCTGCTGTCCAGCGGCTGCGCGATGGTGAAGGTCAAGCAGGTCACGCCGGCCGATTACGCGATGCTCAAGCGCGAGGACATCCTCAGCAGCGGGCGCCTGAGCGCGCTGTCGCAGGAGTCGCTGAGCGTGATCGGGCTGACCGCCGCGCAGTGCGCCAGGGACCTGCCCGCATGCCGGCAGACCGTGGCCACCACCGACGGGCTGCAGGCCGAGCAGCGCCTGTCCACGCTGGCCGAGCTGTGGATGCAGCAGGCGCTCGCGCTGACGCCGCGGGCCCGGGTGGGTGAGGCGAATCCGTTGTCCGATGCCGCGCTCGATGCCTGGCTGGAGACCGCGCGTTACGCCTATGCCTACCTGTTCTTCAGCGGGCGTACGCCGGCCGAGCGCGCCCTGGAGGACCGGCTCACGCAGGTGCGCGACTACTACAACTACGCCGCCGAGCAGACCGCGGCCGTGGTGTTCCAGCACACCCGCGCCCGCGTGCTGGAGGGCGCCGACTACCGCAGCCCGGTACAGGTGGACCGCTGGACGATCCGCTCCGATTTCGACCGGCTGCAGCTCGATGGCGTTCCGCGGCAGCTGGTGTCGGCCGCCTCGGTGAGCTTTGCCGGCCTGCGCAGCACCTATCGCCGCGATGGGTTCGGCGCCGAGCTGGTGGTGGTGATGGAAGCGCCGCCGCTGGCGGTTCCGGTGGACGGCGCCGGCCCGGTCGCGGCGCCGGTGTTCAGCGAGATGCCGGCGATCAACGCCACCGCGCTGCTGCGCTTTGGCGGCGGCACCCTGGACGAGGTGCTGGCCACGCGCGAGATCCGCCTGGAGGCATGGTCGCCGGACACCACCACCAGTCTCCGGCTGGAAGGCCAGGAGGTGCCGCTGGCGGCCAACTTCACCGCCGCCTACGGCCTGTGGATGGCGCAGTCGGGGTTCGCCACCGAGTCGCTGCGCACCCTGTTCGGCCGCGGCGAGGGCATCCGCGAGCCGCATATCTACCTGATGCAGCCGTACGACCCGGACCGGCGCATCATCTTCATGCTGCACGGCCTGGCCAGCAGCCCGGAGGCCTGGGTCAACCTCGCCAACGAGATCATGGGCGATCCGGAAATGCGCCGGCACTACCAGATCTGGTCGGTGTACTACCCGACCAACGCGCCGATCGCGCTGAACCGCTACACCGTCAGCAACGCGTTCAACCGGACCCTGGACCACTTCGACCCGGGGCGCACCGCGGCGGCGACGCACGACATGGTGTTCATCGGCCACAGCATGGGCGGGGTGATCGCGCGGCTGATGCTCAGCGAATCGGGCGACACCCTGTGGAACGGCGCGGTGGAGCGCTTCAACCTGCGCGGCGAGCGCCTGCGCCGGGTCGAGGCCCGGCTCGGCCCGCTGGCGCGCTTCTCGCCGCAGCCCGATGTCGGGCGCGCGATCTTCATCGCCTCGCCGCATCGCGGCACCGATATCGCCGGCAACCGGCTGGGGCGCCTGATCGGCAAGCTGGTGCGGCTGCCGCTGACCATCCTGGGCAAGTTCGAGGACGTGTTCCTGGCCATGCAGGACGTCGAGCCGTCCGCGGACACGTCCAAGCCGCCGCGCATCGGCAACAGCATCGACAACCTCAAGGCGACCGATCCGTTCATCAGCGCCTCGTCCGCGCTGCCGATGGCGCCCGGGCTCAAGTACCACTCGGTCATTGCCCGGCGCAAGGCGGACATGCCGCTGGAGGCGTCCGACGACGGCCTGGTGCCGTACTGGAGCGCGCACCTGGACGGGGCGTTGTCGGAGAAGGTGATCCTGTCCGGGCACAGCGTGCAGGAAACCCCGGAAGCGGTGCTCGAGGTACGCCGCATCCTGCGCCAGGACCTGCGCATGCACGACGGCGCCGACCACCGCTGAGCGGATCCGCGCCGGTGGGCTTCGGTGTTGGTGGGTCGAGCGGTCCACGGTGATGCGCGGCGGCCGTGCCGCCAGTGGACGGCTGGTGTCAGCCGGCGCCGGCCAGCTCCTGCCCGCGCCGTGCCGCCGCGGCCACCGCGTCGCCCACCAGGGCGTGGAAACCGCCGCCGGCCAGGGTTTCCAGCGCGGCCTGGGTGGTGCCGTTGGGCGAGGTGACGGCCTGGCGCAGGGCGCCGGGACTCTGCCCGCCCTCGGCGAGCATGCGTGCCGCGCCGAGGATGGTCTGCACCACCATCTGCCGCGCGGCGTCATCGGCCAGCCCCTGCGCGCGGGCGGCGTCCTCCATTGCCTCGGCGAGGGCGAAGACATAGGCCGGGCCGCTGCCGGAAACCGCGGTGACCGCGTCCATCAGGGCTTCGCGTTCGATCCAGCGGATCTGCCCGGCACCGGCGAGGATGGACTGGGCGAGCTGACGCTCGGCGTTGCCGACCTCGGTACCGGCGTACAGCCCGGTCATGCCGGCGCCCAGCAGCGCCGGGGTATTGGGCATGGCGCGGACCAGCACCGCGGCGTCCCCCAGCCAGCCGCGCAGGGCGGCAAGGGTGACGCCGGCGGCGATCGACACGACCAGGGTGCCGGCGCGCAGCCGCGGCGCCAGTTCGGTGCAGACCGCGGCCATCACCTGCGGCTTGACCGCCAGCACCAGCACCTGTGCGTCCAGTGCCGCCGAGGCGATGGCGGCGGCGGTGCGCACCCCGTGCTCGTGCTGCAGGGCCTGGCGCAGGGCGTCCTGGGGTTCCACGACCTCGATCGCGGCGGCCGGCATGCCGGCCCGGGTCACCCCCGCGATCAGGCTGCGGGCCATGTTGCCGCCGCCGACGAAGGCGATGCCGGCGGGAAGGGAAGACGTCGGGTGATTGCCGCTCATGCAGGCCTCGTAGCGATCGGGTGGCGTGTCCCGGGCGTCGGCCACAAGGCGCCGCCCGGCCGGACAGTGTAGCCAGACCCGCGGCCCGGGGGTGCCAGGGCACCGGCCGCGCCGGCAACGGCGGTCGTCGCGCGGCCGGCGCGGCAGCCGCTGTGACGCGTTGCCTGCAATCGGCCGCGGTGGATCGACCTCTTACGCCGGAGGGCTATACTGCGCGGCAGGGGAAACACCTTCCAGCCATCCGCAACCTCGGGGAAACACAGCGTATGGACATCGCTGAACTTCTGGCGTTCTCGGTCAAGAACAAGGCCTCGGACCTGCACCTGTCCGCCGGCCTGCCGCCGATGATCCGCGTCGACGGCGACGTGCGCCGCATCAACATCCCGGCACTGGACCACAAGCAGGTCCATGCCCTGGTGTACGACATCATGTCGGACAAGCAGCGCCGCGATTACGAGGAATTCCTCGAGGTCGACTTCTCCTTCGAGATTCCCTCGCTGGCGCGCTTCCGTGTCAACGCGTTCAACCAGAACCGCGGTGCCGGTGCGGTGTTCCGCACCATTCCCTCCGAAGTCCTGACCCTGGAGGACCTGGCGTGCCCGCCGGTGTTCCGCCAGCTGATCGAGCAGCCGCAGGGACTGATCCTGGTCACCGGCCCGACCGGTTCGGGCAAGTCGACCACGCTGGCGGCGATGGTGGACCACATCAACAAGAACGAATACGGCCACATCCTCACCGTCGAGGATCCGATCGAATTCGTGCACACCCCGCAGAAGTGCCTGATCAACCAGCGCGAAGTGCACCGCGACACCCACGGCTTCAACGAGGCGCTGCGCGAGGACCCGGACTACATCCTGGTGGGCGAACTGCGTGACCTGGAAACCATCCGCCTGGCGCTGACCGCCGCGGAGACCGGCCACCTGGTGTTCGGCACCCTGCATACCAGTTCGGCGGCCAAGACCATCGACCGCATCATCGACGTGTTCCCGGCCGGCGAGAAGCCGATGGTG
This sequence comes from Stenotrophomonas acidaminiphila, assembly GCF_001431595.1. Classification (GTDB taxonomy): domain Bacteria; phylum Pseudomonadota; class Gammaproteobacteria; order Xanthomonadales; family Xanthomonadaceae; genus Stenotrophomonas; species Stenotrophomonas acidaminiphila. The sequence goes on along the minus strand of NZ_LDJO01000026.1, from coordinate 112,973 downwards.
CGCTCGATGCTGTCCGAATCGCTGCGCGCGGTGATCTCGCAGGCGCTGCTGAAGAAGGTCGGCGGTGGCCGCATCGCCTCGCACGAGATCATGGTGGCCACGCCGGCGATCCGGAACCTGATCCGCGAGGACAAGGTCGCGCAGATGTATTCGGCCATCCAGACCGGCCAGCAGGCGGGCATGCAGACCCTCGACCAGAACCTGCAGGACCTGGTCAAGCGCAGCCTGATCACCCGCAACCAGGCCCGCGAGTACGCCAAGGACCGGCGCCTGTTCGAATAAGGCGCGGGACGGCGCGGCAAGCCGCGTCGCCGTTGCGCCGGGGAAGGCGTACAGTCGGTACCGGCAACGCCGTCGGCCCCGGGGGAGGGCGGCGGCGCCGGCCTGCAGATCAAGGTTCCACAGGAGCCCGTTATGAGCACCATCGATTTCACTTCGTTCCTCAAGCTGATGGCGCACCAGAAGGCGTCGGACCTGTTCATCACCGCCGGCATGCCGCCGTCGATGAAGGTGCATGGCAGGATCAGCCCGATCACGCAGACGCCGCTGACCCCGCAGCAGAGCCGCGACATGGTGCTCAACGTGATGACGCCGGCGCAGCGCGAGGAGTTCGAGAAGACCCACGAGTGCAACTTCGCCATCGGCCTGTCCGGCGTGGGCCGCTTCCGCGTCAGCTGTTTCTACCAGCGCAACCAGGTGGGCATGGTGCTGCGCCGGATCGAGACGCGGATCCCGACGGTGGAGGAGCTGAACCTGCCGCCGGTGATCAAGACGCTGGCGATGACCAAGCGCGGCATCATCCTGTTCGTCGGCGCCACCGGCACCGGCAAGTCGACCTCGCTGGCGGCGATGATCGGCTACCGCAACCAGAATTCGACCGGGCACATCATCACCATCGAGGACCCGATCGAGTTCGTGCACAAGCACGAAGGCTGCATCATCACCCAGCGCGAAGTGGGCATCGACACCGACAGCTGGGAAGCCGCGCTGAAGAACACCCTGCGCCAGGCGCCGGACGTGATCATGATCGGCGAGGTCCGCACCCGCGAAGGCATGGACCACGCCATCGCCTTCGCCGAGACCGGCCACCTGGTGCTGGCGACGCTGCATGCCAACAACGCCAACCAGGCGATGGACCGCATCATCAACTTCTTCCCGGAAGACCGCCGCAGCCAGCTGCTGATGGACCTTTCGCTCAACCTCAAGGGCGTGGTCGCGCAGCAGCTGGTGCCGACGCCCGATGGCAAGGGGCGCCGGGTGGCGATGGAGATCCTGCTGGGCACGCCGCTGGTGCAGGACTACATCCGCGACGGCGAGATCCACAAGCTCAAGGAAGTGATGAAGGAATCGGTGCAGCTGGGCATGAAGACCTTCGACCAGAGCCTGTTCGAGCTGTACCAGGCCGGCGAGATCAGCTACGACGACGCGCTGCGCCATGCCGATTCCCAGAACGAGGTGCGCCTGCGCATCAAGCTCTCGCAGGGCGGCGATGCCAAGACCCTTTCGCAGGGGCTCGATGGCGTGGAGATCGCCGGCACGCGCTGAACCTGCGCCCGGCCGATGGCCCTGCCGGTGGACGGGCAGGGCAGTAGCGGCTGTCGCTGCCCCGCTGCCGCCGAGGAGCGCGGGCCTGGGCTGGCCTTTCCCACTCTGCCCGATTGTCGTGGCGGCGGCCATGCGAGGCCCGCCCGGCGCGCGCGCGTGGGGATGATCATCGGTGGATGCCGGCGAGCGGCGGGGCGTGCGCGCTGCCGTGGTGTCGCGTGTGCGTGCGTCGGCAGGCAGCGCCGGGCCGGCCGCATTGAGCGGGTCATCCCCTGCCTGGCCCGCATTGCGCCGATGGGGATGCCGCGCAGTCTGCCCCCTTGGAAGAAAGACAAACGGCAGGCGATACGTGGCCGTTGTAATTTCGTGAAATCCACGTGAAAATGTGACCCGTGTAGGAATTGAAGTGCGGGCGACCGCTCAATTCCGAGAAGGGGGCTTCTGTCTTGCATGTAACGCGTTGCTGCCGAACGGCAGCGACGGCGGGTGCGTGCGCGGGTGGGTTTTCGTCCTTCCCGGCGACGGATGGCGGCACAGGCGGGTAGTGCTTTGAAAATGGGGGCTTGATGGTTCCAGTGCTTGAAGAAGCTGCCCGGGCCGCATCCGCGTGCCCGTCGGGTATGCCTTTGCCGCGCCTTGCGCGCCTGTGGCGCCCCTTGGGCGCAGTGCTGCTGCTCGTGCTGCCGTGTGTCGCAGCGGCCGCACCGGCCGCCAAGGGCACTTCGCCTGCCCCCGGGTCGAGCCTGCCGGCACGCAAGCCGGGACTGTGGGAGGTGACCCTGGCCGCGCATGCGGCGCAGGGCCCGGGGAGCGCGATGCAGCCCGAGGTGACGGTGCGCCAATGCACCAGCACCGCCGTGGAGCCGGTCATGCTGCTGGCGCTGCTGCCGGCGCAGGAAAACTGCAGCCGCACGCACGTCACCCGGCGCACCGGGCAGGGGGGCGGCCATGAGATCGCCACGACCTGCAGCACCCACCAAAGCCCCGTCCAGGGACGCATGGAACTGTGGGGCGACCTGCAGTCGGTCTATGGCGGCACCTTCAGCGTCAGGTTTTCGCAGGCGCCGCAGAACAACGTCGGCCCGGTGCGGTTCCAGGGGCGTTGGCTGGGGCGCTGCGGTGCCGGGCAGCGCGCCGGCGACATGCTCCTGCCCAACGGCATCACGGTGAACGTTGCCGACGATGCGGCGCGCGTCCAGGGCCATGCCCATTGAATGACATCACCTGCCCCGGCCCCGCGTCCCGCGGGCACCGCGAGCCGCGGCCACCGGGTGGCCGCTCTTCCAATCCACATGCCGCATTCGAATCACGGGTACCGCCCATGAAGGCTTCAGCTCATCCCCCCGTCAACACCGCACCTTCCATGCGCGAGGGGCTGCAATGCCGGCGCGCCGGCTTCATGGGCTGGCGGCCGCGCATCGGCGCGGCACTGGCGGCGCTGGGCCTGTTCTCCCTGCTGGCGGTGGCGCCCGCGGCGCAGGCGCAGATCAGGAACGGCGGTTTCGAGACCCAGAGCTTTTCCGACTGGACGCTGCGCGACTACAACCGCCCGAACGTACTGGCCACGGATGCGCCGACCACCACCGCGCAGCTGGGGCTGGTGGCCACCGGGACGACGACGACCGGCGGCAACGGCAGCGGCTACCGCGCGCAGATCCTCACCTCGCCCGGCACCGCGGCCAATACCAACGGCATCCTGCAGTTCCCGTTCTCGGGAACCGCATCGGCCCTGGTCGGTGGCAACGACGGGCAGGCGAGGAAGGCGACCTCGATCGAGCAGGAGGCCACGATGACGCTGGCCGACGTCGATCCCGTGGACGGCAAGGTGCATATCCGCTTCGCGATGGCACCCGTGCTCTACGACGCCGGGCACAGCGCGGTGGAACAGCCGTTCTTCTTCGTGGAAGTGGTCAACAAGACCAAGGGCAACACCCAGCTCTTCCAGACGTTCAACTTCGCCGGACAGGCCGGCATCCCGTGGACCCGGGTCGGCAACTACCGCTCCACCAACTGGCAGGGCTTCGACATCGCTCCCGGCAATGGCCGGCTGGACCCCGGTGACGTGGTGGTGCTGAAGGTGTTCGTCTCCAACTGCCAGCCAGGCGCCGCCGATCACACGGCACAGGTCTACATGGACGTGTTCGGCTCGAAGATGCCGGGCCTGAGCGTGGCCGCGTCGGGGCCGTCCACCACCAAGCTCGGCGAACAGGTCACCTACACCTACAACTACGTCAACAACAGTGGCGTCTACGCGCTGGGATCGATGGTGCGCCTGGCCGCGCCGGTCACCGCGGACGGCAAGTACCTGGCGTTCGTCCCCGGCAGCTACCCGAACACCTGCACCGGCGTCCACGATGGCATCCCGCCGCGGGCGGACTACATCGATTGTCCGGTGGGCGACCTGGTGAACGGCGCCGGCGGCAGTTTCCCGGTCACCTTCACCGTACCGGCCGACGCCGCGACCTCGGGCAGCGGTGCGGTCATCAACAACGGCGATTACGACGTCCGCGCCAACACCGTGAGCCCGTTCATCGGGCCGCTGGTGAAGACCCGCATCGCCGCCGGCGCGGCGGTCCTGGTGGACCTGGGCATCGCGATCGGCAACGGCAACGTGCCGTCCTACCTCGCCGGCGGAGCCGTCACGTACGAAGTGACGGTGACCAACCACGGCCCGGTCGACGTCACCGGCGCGCTCATCCGTCAGACCACGTTGAGCGGCGTGACCAATGCCGCCGCGGCCAGCTGGACCTGCAGCGCGCCGGGCACGGCCAGCTGCGGCGCGGCCAGCGGAACCGGGGCGCTGGATACCACCGGCAACCTGCCGGTGGGCCAGACCCTGGTCTATACGATCACCACGTTGAACGCAGCGGCTGCCGGCACGCCGGTCGTCACCGTGGTCACGGTGGCGCCTCCGGCGGGCATGACGGACAGCGCGGCGGCGAACGATTCGGCCGGCATGAGCACCCCGGTCAGTACCGCCCAGTACACCCTGACCGTCAACACCCTGGGCGCGGGCTCCGGGCGGGTGGATGCCGTGCCTGCCGCGGCGGCCTGTCCCGCGGCTCCTGTTCCGGCGGCGGCCTGCAGCCAGCAGCAGCTGGGCCAGAACGAAGACGCTTACCTGACGGCGGTCGCCGGTGCCGGGAGCATCTTCAAGCGATGGGATCCCGCCGGGGACTGCACGGCGGTCAATGGCAGCGAGTGCCACGTGAACATGGGGTCGGCCAACAGGAACGTCACCGCGGTCTTCGCGCGTGCCTGGGTGGTGTCGCCCACCGTCATCGGCGGCACCTGGACCGGTGAGCCCTCGGTGGAGGAGGGCTCGACCGGCACCTTCACGGTCACGCCCAACGTGGCCGGCAGCGTGCCGACCGTCGTTTCCGATACCTGCGCGGTGACGCAGAGTGGCCCGGTCGGCGGCAAGTACACCTACACGACGGGGCCGGTATCGGCCGACTGCGCGTTCCGCATCGAGTTCCCCAGCCCGGTGCTGGCGGTCAGCAAGAGCGCCTCCGTGGCGAGCGCGCCGGTGGGTACCTCGTTCGACTATGTCATCCAGGTGAGCAACACCGGTGCGCTGGCCACCACCGCGCCGGTGCAGGTGAGCGATTCGATTCCGACGGGACTGACGATCGTGGCGGCATCGCTGCCCGGCGGTTGCACGCAGAACCAGCAGGTCGTGTCCTGCACGATCGCCTCGCTGGCGTCCGCCGATACGGTGACCCGTACCATCCGGGTCACCGCCACGGCGGCAGCGACCGGCAGCACCAGCAACACCGCGACCGTGAGCGGCGGCGGTGACACCGCCTGCCCGGTGGCGAGCCCCTGCCGCAGCAATACGGTGATCGTGACGGTCGGTAGCCGGCCGGACCTGGCCATCACCAAGAGCGCCTCGGCGGCGACCGTGGTGGTTGGCGCGGCATTCAACTACACCCTCGTCGTGACCAACTCCGGCACCGGGCCGACGACCGCCGCCGCGACGGTGACCGACGTGATACCGACGGGCCTGGCCATCGGCAGCCTGCCGTCCGGCTGCGCGCTCGACCCGGCCGGCAGCCAGACCGTGGCCTGCACGATCGCCGCCGGCCTGTCCAACGTGGCGCCCGGCAACACCGCGACCTACGTGATTCCGGTGACGCCGACGGCCGCGGCTGCGGCCGCGGGCAGCGTGAGCAACACGGCCAGCGTGAGCGGTGGCGGCGATCCGGATTGCACCACCGGGTGCGCCAGCAACGCGGTGACGACCACGATCACCGCGCCGGCACTGGCCATCGCCAAGAGCGCCTCGGTGGCGACGGCGGTGGTCGGCGTGGCATTCGACTACACCCTCACCGTGAGCAACACCGGCACGGCGGATACGACGGCCGTCGCCACGGTCGTCGATGACGTGCCGGCCGGCCTGACCATCAACACCGCCCCGGGCTGCGGTATCGCCGGGCAGACCGTGACCTGCACGGTCGCGGCGGGTCTGACGACCGCGACCCCGGCGGACTTCACCATCAACGTCACCCCGACCGCGGCCGCGGCCAGCAGCGTGCAGAACACCGCGCGCGTCAGTGGCGGTGGCGATCCGGATTGCACCGCCGGCTGCGCCAGCAACGCGGTGACGACCACGATCACCGCACCGGCACTGGCGATCGCCAAGAGCGGTCCGGCAAGCGCGATCGTGGGCGTCCCGTTCGACTACGTCATCACCGTCAGCAATACCGGGACGGCGGACGCGATCGCCGATGCGACGGTCGTCGACGAGGTGCCCGCGGACCTGCTGATCAACACCGCCGCCGGCTGCGCCATCAGCGGCCAGACGGTGACCTGTACCGTGCCCCGGGCCAGCCTCGCGATCAACGCGACGGCGATGATCACCATCAACGTGTCGCCGATCATCCATGGCAGCAATGCGGTGAACACCGCCCGGGTGGCAGGCGGGGGCGACCCGGCGTGCCCGGTGGGCGCGCCCTGCGCAAGTGCCGCGGTCACCACCGCGCTGGTCGCGCAGAACCCGGTGCTTGACCTGGTCAAGAGCGCGACCGTGCCGACCGGCTACGGTGCCGGCGAAACCCTGACCTACAGTTTCGTGTTGACCAATGCCGGCAACGTGGCGCTGACCGGCGTGGCGTTGAACGATCCGCTGCTGGGCGGCGCGGTGGCCTGTCCGGGCAGCACGCTGGCCGTGGGTGCGTCGATGACCTGTGGCCCGCGCCTGTACACGCTGACCCAGGCGGACGTGGATGCCGGCGTGCTGGTCAACAGCGCCACTGCCCGTGGCCTGCCGCCTGCACCCACCCCCGACGTGGCGCCGAAGGCGGTCACCGGCAGCAGCAGCACCAGCACGCCCATCACTCATGCGCTGGACCAGGAGCTGAGCAAGGCCGTGACCGCGGACAGCACCGGCGGCGACGCGGCCGTGGGCGACGTGCTGACCTATACGGTGACACTCACCAACAGGAGCAATGCGACGCTGGCCAACGTGGAGCTCAGCGATGCCCTGATCACGCCGCGCAGCATCGTCTGCGCCAGCGTGGCCCCGGGCGCGGTCTGCCAGCTGGTGGGTACCTACACGGTGACCCAGGCCGACGCCGACGCCGGCGTGGTCCGCAACACCGCGCGTGCCAGCGGCCCGCTGTGCCCGGCCGGCACCGGCGATCCGCGCTGCACCACGATCCTGAGCACGCCGGTGGTGTCCATCCGCGCCAATGACGATGGCGCCACGACCAAGGCCGGCATGCCGGTGACCACCCCGGTGCTGGGCAACGACACCCACGTCGGCGGCGCGATCGATCCGGCCAGCGTGACGCTGACGGCGACCTCGGCGGATGGCACCCTCAGTGTCGATCCGGCGACGGGTGCGATCACCTTCGTTCCCGCGCCCGGTTTCGCCGGTACCACCACCTATTCCTACCGGGTTTGCCTGGCCGCGCCCAACGCGACGGTGTGCGACACCGCCACGGTGACGGTGGTGGTGGCACTGCGGTTGATCGTCGCGGTGGATGACGTGCCGCCGGCAACCGATGGCAGCACCGGCGCGCCCTCGCTGGGCAATGCCTACGACAACGACACCCTCGACGGGGCGCCGGTCGACCCGACGAAGATCACCGGCACCGTGACCACGCCGGCCACCCCGCTCAAGGGCGGCCCGGTGCCGGTGCTGGATCCGGCCACGGGCGAGGTGAGCGTGCCATCGGCAACGCCGGCCGGCACCTACACCATCGGTTACCGCATCTGCGAGGCGCTGCATCCGGGCAACTGCGCCGACGCAAGCGTGACGGTAACGGTCACTGCGCCCGCGATCGAGCCGGTGGGTGACAGTGACGAGCCGCTTTCCGGCGACGGCGGCGGTACGACCCCGAGCGTGCTGGAAAAGCACACGCTCGGCGGGCGTCCGATCCGCCCCGGCGAGGTCACCCTGGTGCCCGGCGTGCCGTCGCACCCGGGCCTGAAGATGAATCCGGACGGCACCATCCGCATCGGTACCGCGATCCCGACCGGCACGTACACCTTCCCGTACACGATCTGCGAGGTGCTGAATCCGGGCAACTGCGTCACCGCCACGGTGACCGTGATCGTCGCCGGCCAGGTGCAGCTGCGGGTGACCAAGGTCGCCGGCATGCGCGAGGTGCGCCTGGGCGACCTGGTGCGCTACACGCTGACCGTCGAGAACAGCGGCACTGTCGGCCTGGTGGGGGGCAGCGTCATCGATACCCCGCCGGCGGGCTTCAGCTACGTGGAAGGCTCGCTGCTGGTCGAGGATGGCGACAATGCCGCCACCGTGGCCGGCCAGCGCCCGCTGCGCTTCGACGGGCTGGACGTGCGCGCCGGCGGCAAGGCGCGGCTGGTGTACCTGATGCGGGTGGGGGCGGGCGTGCGCGCCGGGACCCTGGTCAACCAGGCGCAGGCGCGCTCGCTGGAGGGCGAACCGTTGTCCAACGTGGCCACCGCCGAGGTGACCCTGGCGGGCGATCCGCTGCTGGACGACAGCCTGGTGTTCGGCACGGTGTTCAACGATCGCGATGGCGATGGCTGGCAGGACAGTGCCGCGCTGACCGGGGTCACCGTGCAGGGCGGATTCGCGCCGGGCGCCTACGTGGCCCATTCCACCACGGTGGATCGTGGCGACGGCATGCAGCCGCAGGCCGACGCCAGCGCGCCGCTGCTGCATGGCATCGTCGTGGGCGCGATCGGCGGACGCCAGTCCGAAGCCGATCCCGCCGATGCGCGCCAGGTGGTGGTCCGCCAGCGCCTGCGGGCACTGGATTTCAGCGATGACTTCGTGCTGACCAGCGACCAGGGCGTGAGCGTGCGCATGGACCGCGCGGGCGTCACCACGGTCCATCGGGACGGTGAGGCGGCCAAGGGCATGAACGCGGCGGCACCGACCGTCGAGCGGCGCATCGCCCGCGGTGCGGACGATTACGTGGTCGATTACGTGATCGGCAATGCCGGCATCGACGAGCGCGGCATTCCGGGCGTGCGCATCGCGTCGGTGGAAGGGCTGCTGGTCGAAACCGACCAGTACGGCCGCTATCACCTGGCCGGCATTCCCGGTGGCGCGTGGGAGCGCGGTCGCAACTTCATCCTGAAGGTCGATCCGTCCACCCTGCCGACCGGTGCGGCGTTCACCACCGACAATCCGCTGCTGCGCCGGGTCACCCCGGGCATGCCGGTCCGCTTCGACTGGGGCGTGAAGCTGCCGGAACGGGCGGTCGAGGGCGGCGCGCGCCAGGTGGAGATGGAAATGGGCGAAGTGTTCTTTGCGCCCGGCAGCGCCCAGGTACAGCCGCGCTACCGGCAGGCGGTGGAAGCCATGGCCGCGAAGGTGCGCGAGCACCCGGGCATGGAAGTGGTGATCCAGGCCGCGGCCAACAACGAAGCGCTGGCATTCGAACGCGCGGCGGCGGTCAAGGCCGCCCTGCTGGCGCAGCTCGACGAGGCCACGGCCAGGACCTTGAGCGTGGTCGCCCGGGCCAAGGTGGGCGACACCGCGCCGCTGGTGGCCGGCATCGACGGCCAGGGCGTGCTGCTGGGCACGGTGCTGTTCGATACCGGCAAATCGGCCATCCGGCCTGGCTTCGAAGCGTTGCTGGACACGGTGGCTGCCGCGCTGGAACGGCTGGGCAGCGGCCGCGTCTCCATCGTCGGCCACGCCGACGTGCGCGGCTCCGACGCCTACAACACGGCCCTGGGCCTGGCGCGTGCCAAGGCGGTGTCCGATGCATTGGGCAAACGCCTGGGCGCCGAAGCGCGAAGCAGGCTGCGGGTGGACAGCGCGGACGTTCCGGCGGTGCCGGTTGGCGTGCGCAAGTAAGGGGCCGGTCATGGACAAGCGTATGAAGATGAAGCTACTGGACTACACCCTGCTGTGCCTGCTGGCCGGCGCGACCACCCCGTTGGCCACGGCCGCGGCGAAGCTGGACGGCGGCGCGCCCGGCGGGTCCACCGAGCCTGCCGAACCCATCCAGGGCGGCGCGCCGGAACAGGCGCCTGCGGCGCTGGACTGCGGCGCGGACGCCTGCACCGGCGACGACGGCCTGCTGTTCCAGCTGCGCACGCGCAGCCATGCCGCCCCGGTGACCCGGGGCACCCATGCGGGTTCGTCCTCCGACGCCCTGCAGCCAGACCGCCGTGTCGAGGTATCGGTCGAACCACAGGGCCGGGCCGTGGCGATGGGCAAGTACTCCATCGACCTGCCCGGTGGCGGGGTGGTGTGGGCGACCGAGGACCCGACCCTGGGCGCTCCGGAGCTGTCGGTATCGGCGCCGTCGATGGTGGCCTTCGATGGCGAGCGCGTGCTCAAGCCGGTGCAGTTCTATGCGCGCGGCAACTATCCGGCCTTCATCGAACGGATGGAGGTGCGCCTGTACCGCGCCAGCGACGCCGACCTGATCGAGCCCGTGGCCACCGTGCCGCTGGACGTGGCGGCGGTCAGCCATGGCGACTGGGATGGCGTGTTGCCGGGCAAGTACCGCTTCCGCAAGGGCGATGAGCTGGTCTACGTGCTGCGCGCCACCGGCGCCAACGGCCAGTTCGACGAAACCTCGCCGCGGGTGCTGCAGCTGGTGTCGCCCGAAGATGCCGAACGTGGCGCCAGTGCGCTGCGCAACAGCACCGAGAAGCGGCTGGGCAATGCCCTGAGCGCCGAGCAGGCGCAGACCCAGAGCCTGATCGACGACGTCTTCGCCGGCAGCGGCCTGCGCCAGCAGAACATCCCGCTGTACGGTTCGCGCATCCGCATCCAGGGCCGCAACATCCCCGCGGGCATGGCGCTGAGCATCAACGGCGAAAGCTATCCGGTGGACCTGGAGCGCAAGTTCGTCGCCGAGTACCTGATGCCGGTCGGCGCGCACCGTTTCGACATCGGCGTGGGCGGCGAGGGTGGTCCGGCGCACCGCCTGGACGTGGACGTCACCGGGCGCTACTTCTTCGGCGTCGCGCTGGCCGACGTGACCATCGCGCAGAACAAGGTCAGCGGTTCCAACGAGCCGTTCCGTGGCGACGCCAACTATCGGGACGACGTCATCAGCGATGGCCGGCTGGCGTTCTACGGCAAGGCCAAGCTGCGCGGCCGGTACCTGGTGACGGCGCAGGCCGATACCACCGAGCGCGACCTGGACCGGCTGTTCAACGGTTTCGGCAAGGCCGATCCGCAGGACATCTTCCGCCGCCTCGACCCGGACCTGTACTACCCGGTCTACGGCGACGATTCCAACACCCGTCGCGACGTGGACACGATGGGCCGGTTCTACCTGCGCATGGACTGGGACAAGAACCAGGCGCTGTGGGGCAACTACGCCACCGGCCTGACCGGGACCGAGTTCGGCCAGTACCAGCGCGCGCTGTACGGCGCGGCGCTCAACTGGCGCTCGAACGCCAGCAACCGGTGGGGTGATGCCGGCAGCGAACTGCGCGTATTCGGTTCGCAGGCCGAAACCGCGCCGGGCCACAACGAATTCATCGGCACCGGTGGCAGCCTGTACTACCTGCGGCATACCGACCTGCTGCCCGGTTCGGACGTGGTGACCCTGGAGATCCGCGACCGCAGCAGCGGCCGTACCGAGAACCGGGTGGTGCTGCAGCGCGGGGCCGATTACGAGATCGACGAACTGCAGGGCCGCATCCTGCTGACCCGCCCCTTGGCGCAGATCACCCGCGACAACAGCCCGACCCTGACCCGCGATGCGCCGCTGGACGGCTTCGAACAGCGCCTGCTGGTCGACTACGAGTGGGTGCCGACCGGCTTCGATGCCGATGACGTGACCGTGGGCTTCCGTGGCAAGCACTGGATCGGCGACCACGTCGGCCTTGGCGCGACCTGGGTCGACGAGAACCGGGCCGGCGAGGACTACACGCTCAAGGGCGCCGACCTCACCCTGCAGGCCGGCAAGGGCACCTACCTGAAGGCCGAGTACGCGCATACCGAATCCTTCGGCGTGCCGGCGTTCTTCTCCGACAACGGCGGCCTGAGCTTCATCCAGCAGAACGACACCGCGTTGAACCGCAAGGGCGATGCCCGCTCGCTCGAAGCCCGCGCCAATTTCAGGGAGCTGGGCTGGACCGAACAGGACTGGGCCGCCGGTGCATGGTGGCGCCAGACCGACGCCGGCTATTCCGTGTCCCGCTACGACACGGGCCTGCCGGTGACCGAATACGGCGCCGAGATGCTGGGCCAGTTCACCCCGAACCTGGGCCTGTACACCCGCTACACCCGCGCCGAGCGCGGTGCCGACACGCTGGCCCAGGCCCAGGCCTCGCTGCAATGGCAGGCCAGCGACGCGGGGACCCTCAGTGGCGAACTGCGCAGGGTCGATCAGCAGGGCAGCTACCTCGATGCGGTCGGCACGCTGGCGGCGGTCAAGTACCTGCACCGCTTCGGCGCCACGATGGAGCTGTACGGCGTGGCCCAGCTGACCGTGGACGACGACGGCGGCAAGTACGCCGACAACGATGCCTTTACCCTCGGTGCCAAGCACCTGTTCGGCAACAACTCGTCGGTGGGCGCGGAAGTGACCGACGGCGACCGTGGCAACGCCGCCACGCTCAATGCCGAGTACCGCATCAGCCCGGAGCACGCCTTCTACGGTGGCTACACCTATTCGGCCGATACCACCGAACGCGACCCGCTGTTCAATCCGGGTGGGCAGAACGGCTGGACGCTGGGGCAGCGCTGGCGGGTTTCCAGCCAGGTCAACGTGTTCAACGAAAGCCAGTTCCTGAAGGAGCGCGGCGAGGCCGGGCTGGCGCATACCTTCGGCATGGATTTCTACCCGGCGCAGGGCTGGAACACCGGTTTCACCCTGTCCAACGGCGAACTGGAGAGCACGGGCGGCGGCGTGGTCGAGCGGCGCGCAGCCAGCATTTCCGGCGGGCGCACCTCGCCCGATACCGATTGGCAGAGCAAGCTGGAATGGCGCCGCGACAGCGGTGCCGAGCGTCGCGAGCAGTGGGTCAGCACCACACGCATGACCCACCGCATCAACGACAGTTGGCGCATCGCCGCGCGCTTCAACTACGCCGATACCGACGACCGCCTGGATCCCGCCGCGGGCGCCCGTTTCGTCGAAGGCAATTTCGGCTTCGCCTATCGTCCCTGGAACAGCACCCGCTGGGGCCTGTTCGGCCGCTACACCTACCTCTACGACCTGGCGTCGATGGGCCAGCTGGGCGGCGCGCAGTACGACCAGCGTTCGCAGATCGTCTCGTTCGAGGGCGTCTACCGCCACGACCAGCACTGGGAATTCGCCGGCAAGCTGGCCCGCCGCGAAGGCGAGGTGCGCATGGGTCGCGGGGCCGGCGTGTGGCTGGATTCGGCCACCACCTTCGGTGCCATCCAGGCGCGCTACGAACTGCGCGCGCAGTGGCATGCGCTGGGCGAATACCGCCAGCTGCAGGTCAAGGACGGGGGCACCCGGCAGGGCTTCCTGGTGGGCGTGGACCGCGACCTGAGCGGGAACTTCCGCATCGGCGCCGGTTACAACTTCACCGAGTTCAGCGACGACCTGACCGACTTCGACTACGACCACGAGGGCTGGTTCGTGAACCTGAGCGGTCGCTACTGAGCCTGCCGCCGCGCAGGCGCGGCAGGTGTGCGCCAGGCGCCCGGGCCGGGGCCTGGCGCCACGGCGGAACGGCGCCGGCCGGCGCCTGGCGCAATCAGCCGCCGGCGCCGCCCAGCCACGGCGGCGACGCCGCGCGGATGTCGGCCATCACCGGGCAGTCATCGCGGTGCGCGCCGGGCAGGTAGCCCAGGCTCATCAGGAATTCGCCGGTGATCTCGCCGCCGGTGAAGCGGAACGTCCTCTTGAACAGCTTCACCCAGTCGGCTTTGGGCCGCGGGTGGTGCGCGTCCAGCCACTGCGCGAAGCCGCCGTGCGAGTCGCGCAGGGCGCGGATCACCCCGGCATTGTGGATGGCGGCCAGCACCTTGAGCCGGTTGCGGATGATGCCGGCATCACCCAGCAGGCGGGCGATGTCTGCCTCGCCGTAGGCCGCCACGACATCCACGTCGAAGCCGTGGTAGGCGCGGCGGAAACCCTCGCGCTTGCGCAGGATGGTTTCCCAGCTCAGCCCGGCCTGGTTGATCTCCAGCAGCAGGCGCTCGAACAGTTCCTGCTCCGCACGCTGCGGGAATCCGTACTCGCGGGCGTGGTAGTGGGCGTGGACCGGATGACCGGGCGCGATGTCGCAATAGGCGCTCATGGGCGGCGATGGACCCTGGGCGGGCCAGTATAGGCGTGCATGCCTGCGCCGGCGGCGCGCTCCGGGCGCGGCCGCGTGGCTGACGGTAGAATGCGGCCATGTCCACGCACTTCGACAATCTGGCCAATCACCTGCTGGTCGCCTTGCCCTCGCTGACCGATTCGGCATTCGCGCGCAGCGTCGCGCTGATCTGCCAGCACGACGACAACGGCGCCATGGGCGTAGTGGTCAACCAGCCCTCGGAATACACCCTCGGCGAAGTGCTCTCGCAGATGGAGATCGACACCGGCGACGAGCGCCTGCGCGCCGTGCCGGTGCTCAATGGCGGCCCGGTGCACACCGGGCGCGGTTTCGTCATCCACGACGATGCCCGCGACTGGGATTCCAGCCTGGCGGTGGGCCAGGGCCTGTACCTGACGACCTCGCGCGACATCCTCGAGGCCATGGCCCGTGGCGATGGCCCGCGCAATGCGCTGGTCACCCTGGGCTGCGCCGGCTGGGGTGCCGGGCAGCTGGAGCAGGAACTGGCCGAGGACAGCTGGCTGACCGTGCCGGCCGACCCGGTGGTGCTGTTCGACGCGCCGCTGGACGAGCGCTGGCAACTGGCCGCCTCGCGCATCGGCGTGGACCTGTTCCGCCTGGCCGGGTACAGCGGCCATGCCTGATCCGGCGCCGCTTTCGGCCGACAGCACCGTGCTGGGCTTCGACGTCGGATCGCGCCGCATCGGCGTGGCCATCGGCAGCGCCTACAGCGTGGGCGCACGTGCCCTGGCGGTGGTCGAGGTGCGCGGCGACGGCCCCGACTGGCCCGCGCTCGACCGGCTGCAGCGCGAATGGCGCCCGCATGGCCTGATCGTCGGCGACCCGCTGACCCTGGACGGCGACGACCAGCCCAACCGCAAGCGCGCGCAGGCCTTCGCCCGGCAGCTGCTGCAGCGCTACCGGCTGCCGGTGCTGCTGGTGGACGAGCGCTCCAGTTCGGTGGAGGCCGCGCGACGCTTCGCCACCGAGCGCGCCGAGGGCCGCAAGCGCCGTCGCGACGCCGCCAACCTGGACGCGGTCGCCGCCGCGGTCATCATCGAACGCTGGCTGTCCGCCCCCGGCGACGCCACTCCCGTTTCCTGACCCCCAAGACCTGCCATGACCGCCTCCCAACTCGATGCCGACGGACGCCTGCGCCACCTGCTGACCCTGGAGGGGCTGCCGCGCGAACACCTGCTGCAGCTGCTGGACCGCGCCGGGCAGATCCGCGACGCGGCGGTGGGCCGTGTCGGCAACAAGCGCGGGGTGCTGGCCGGCACCGCGGTGTGCACGCTGTTCTTCGAACCGTCCACCCGCACCCGCAGTTCGTTCCAGCTGGCCGCGCAGCGGCTGGGCGCGGACGTGCTGAACTTCGACGCCTCCACCTCGTCCACGCGCAAGGGCGAGACCGCCTGCGACACGCTGCGCAACCTGGAGGCGATGGGCGTGCGCGGCTTCGTGGTGCGCCATCCCGACGACGGCGCGGTGGCCGAGCTGGCCGCCGCCGCGGGCGAGGGCACCGCGCTGGTCAACGCCGGCGACGGCCGCAGCGCGCATCCGACCCAGGGCCTGCTGGACATGCTGACCCTGCGCCAGGCCAAGGGCCCGGACTTCTCGAAACTGAAGGTGCTGATCGTCGGCGACGTGAAGCACTCGCGCGTGGCGCGCACCGACCTGCATGCGCTGCACACGCTGGGCGTCGGCGAAATCCGCGTCTGCGGCCCGCAGTCGCTGTTGCCGGACGAAGACACGCTGCGCGGCTGCGTGGTCGGCCAGGACTTCGATGCCATGCTCGAAGGTGCCGACGCGCTGATGATGCTGCGCCTGCAGCGCGAGCGCATGGAAGAAGGCCTGGTGCCGTCGCTGGAGCAGTACCACGCCGAGTACGGCCTCACCGCCACGCGCCTGCGGCGTGCCGCCAGCGACGCGGCGGTCCTGCATCCGGGCCCGATCAACCGCGGCGTGGAAGTCACCGACGAAGTGGCCGACGGTCCGCAGTCGTGGGTGCTGCGCCAGGTCGCCAACGGCGTGGCCGTGCGCATGGCGGTGCTGGAAACCCTGCTGGGCTGAGCGGCGCGTCGCGGCGCCGGCCCGCGGCTGGCGTTACCGGCGCTGCGCGAACAGCCACTGCCACATCGCCGGGTCGGCGTAGGTGGCGTCCCAGGCGTTGTGGTTGCCCTGCGGGTACTCGGTGTAACGCACATCGCGCGCGTCGGCCTGCTGGAAGGCTGCATGCAGCCGGCGGTCGTCGTCCGGCCGCACCACGTCGTCGCGCGCGCCATGGAAGATCCAGACCGGGGTGTCCTTCAGGCGCAGGGCCATGGCCTGGTAGGGGTCGGCCTCCGCGGCGACGGCCTCGACCCGCAGGCCCGGCCGTTCGGCGCGCGGAGGGCGCACCGCGCCGCATACCGGTACCAGCGCGGCGAAGCGCCCCGGGTCGGCCAGGGCGATGTTCCAGCTGCCGTAGCCGCCCATCGACATGCCGGTCAGGTACTGGCGCCCGCGGTCGGCTCCGAACTCGCGGATCGCCGCATCGAGCGCAGCGACCGCCAGGCGCGCGTTGCGTCCGCTCCACTCCTCGTCCCTGGCCACCTGCGGCAGCACCGCCAGCGCGGGGAAATCCGCCGCATGGGCGCGCAGGTAGGGGCCCAGCCCGACTTCGGTCTGGCGCCTGCCGTCGTCGCCGCGTTCGCCCGAGCCGTGCAGGAACAGCACCACCGGCAGCGCACCGGTCCCGCGCGCCGACGCCGCCGGGACGAATACCTGGTAGGGCATGCGCACGCCATCGAGCTCGACGCTGCGGGCGACGAACCGGCCGTCGCCGCTGCCGGCAAGCGAGGCGCAGCCGCCAGCGACGGCCATCAGCACGAGCAGGGCAAGGTGATGCAGACGGGGCAAGGCCATGGGACGTTCCGCGCCGGGGATGCCGGCATCGTAGCGGTGATGGCAGGCCGGTGCCCGGTGCGCCGCATCATCCGCGGCGTGGCGCGCTGGCCAGGATGGCCAGCTGTCCGGCGGCCTCGGCATTGCCGGCCGCGGCGGCGGCCTGGACCTGCGGCAGGTCCGGGTGCAGCACCACCAGCAACGGGAACTCGCATTGCGGGCAGGCGTACTCGCTCTGCTCGTCGTGCAGTTCCAGCTCCATCTGCCGGGAGCTGCCCTGCCATTCGCAGGCGGGGCAGGTGTGGCGATGGTCGCGCCATCCGGGCTGGTAGTAGTCGCTGAGGGTGGTGGTCATCGGGGGTGTCCGGCGTAGGGGGCACGTGAGGGCCGGCCGCAGTGCCGGCCGTGATCGCGGGTGCGCGGCTCAGCGCAGCAGCACCAGGGTGGCCAGGCCGAGGAAGGTGAAGAAACCCATCGAGTCGGTGATGGCGGTCAGGAAGATGCCGCTGGCCAGGGCCGGGTCGAACCCCAGCCGCTTGAGCGTCATCGGGATCAGTACCCCGGCCGACGCCGCCAGCAGCAGGTTGCAGGTCAGGGCGATGAAGATCACCAGCGACAAGCCGGGGTTGTGGAACCAGACCAGCACGATCAGCCCCAGCACCGCGCCCATCAGCAGGCCGTTGAGCAGGGCCACGCGCAGTTCCTTCCACAGCAGCGCCTTCACGTTGGAGGCGCCCACCTGGCCCAGCGCCAGGCCGCGCACCATCAGCGCCAGCACCTGGGTGCCGGCGTTGCCGCCGAGGCCGGCGACCATCGGCATCAGCACCGCCAGCGCCACCAGCTTGTCGATGGTGCCTTCGAACTGGCCGACCACGTTGGCGGCGACGAACGCCGTGCACAGGTTGACGAACAGCCACACCAGGCGCCGCCGCATGGCGCGCCAGACCGGGCTGAACAGGTCTTCGTCCTCGTCCAGGCCGGCCGCGCCCAGCGCCTGGTGCTCGGCCTGGGCACGGATGATGTCCACCACGTCGTCGATGGTGATGCGCCCGATCAGGATGTTGTTGTCGTCCACCACCGGTGCCGACACCCAGTCATGGTCGGAGAACTGCCGCGCGACCTCGTCGGCGCTCTCGCCCACGTCGATGGCCGGTTGTTCGTCGTCGACCAGGCGGTTGATCGGTGTGCTGTCCTCGTGGGTGACCAGCGAGGCCAGCGACACCCGGCCCAGGTACTGGTGGCGGCGGCTGACCACGTACAGGTAGTCGGTGTGGTCGGGCAGTTCGCCGCGCAGTCGCAGGTAGCGCAGCACCACGTCGATGTTGACGTCCGCGCGCACGGTGACCACGTCGGGGTTCATCAGGCGCCCGGCGGTGTCCTCCGGGTAGGACAGCACCTGCTCCAGCCGCTCGCGGTTCTCGCGGTCCATCGACTTGAGCACTTCGTCGATGACCGTGTCGGGCAGGTCCTCGACCAGGTCGGCCAGGTCATCGATGTCCAGGTCTTCGACCGCGGCGATGATCTCGTCCGGGTCCATGTCGGCCAGCAGGCTTTCACGCACTTCCTCGCCGACGTGGACCAGCACCTCGCCGTCGTCTTCCTGGTCGACCAGGCCCCACACCACCTCGCGCTTGCCCGGCGGCAGCGATTCGAGCAGGTTGCCGATCTCCGCCGGCGCCAGCGTGTTGACCAGCCGCCGCACCGGCCCCAGCCGGCCACTGTCCAGCGCGTCGGAAAGCATGCGCAGCTGGCGCGCGGTCTTGTCGTGGCGTACGGCTTCGGCCATCGGGACTCCGGGAACGGGAGGGCCGCGATGCAGGATGCGGCAAGGAAGGTGTCGGGCGCGTCATTATCACGCGCCGGTGTTTCAGTGCACACCCTCTGCGTGGATGCGCGGCGTCCGGGCGCCAGCGTTCAGGGGGGGCAGGCGCCCGCGAGCCAGCGCTCGATGCCGCGGCGGTCGCGTGCCTGCAGCAGCTTGCCGGCGCGCGCGCGCAGTTCGCCATGGTTGCAGTCGCGGATCGCCCGGCGCACTTCCAGCAGGGTCGCCGGGTGCAGGCTGAACTCGGTCAGGCCCAGGGCCAGCAGCAGCGGCGTCATGCGCGGGTCGCCGGCGATCTCGCCGCACACCGACAGCGGCGTGGCATGCGCGCGCGCGGTGCCGATCACCTGCGCCAGCAACTGCAGCACTGCCGGGTGCAGCGGCGAATACAGCTCGCCCACCGCCTCGTTGTTGCGGTCGGCCGCCAGCAGGTACTGCACCAGGTCATTGGTGCCGACCGAGAGGAAATCGACCTGGTCGATGAAGGTCGGCAGGGCGATGGCCGCGGCCGGCACCTCGATCATCGCGCCGACCGGCACGTGCTCGGCCAGCACGTGGCCTTCCTCGCGCAGCGCCGCCACCTGCCGGGTCATGCGCCGCTTGAGCGCGAGGATCTCCTCGCGGGTGCTGACCATCGGCACCAGGATGCGCACCGGCCCGTAGCCGGACGCGCGCAGCAGCGCGCGCAGCTGGGTGTCGGCGACCTTCGGATGCGCCAGCAGCAGGCGGATGCCGCGCAGGCCCAGCGCCGGGTTTTCCTCGCGGCCCAGCACCAGCCCGCTGCGATCGGCCTTGTCCGCGCCCAGGTCGAGGATGCGGATGGTCACCGGCCGGCCGCTCATGCCGAGCACGGCGTCGCGGTAGTGATGGAACTGTTCCTCCTCGTCGGGCAGGCCGTTGCGCTGCAGGAACAGGAACTCGGTGCGGTACAGGCCCAGCCCGTGCGCGCCCAGGGTGTGTGCGTGGGCCACGTCCTCGCGCGATTCGGCGTTGGCCAGCAGGGTGATGTCCACCCCGTCCAGGGTGCGGCTCGGCTTGGAGCGCAGGTGGCCGAGCTCGCGCTGTTCGCGCGCCAGCTCGCGCAGGCGCTGGCGGTACTGGCGCAGGTCGTCGGCAGCCGGTTCCAGCACCACTTCGCCGCTGCCGCCGTCCAGGATCAGCACGTCGCCGTCGTTGATCCGGTGCAGCACGCCGCTGGCCCCGACCACCAGCGGCAGGTGCAGGCTGCGCGCGAGGATGGCGCTGTGCGACAGCGGGCTGCCGGCGCTGGTGACGATGCCGACCACGCCCTGCGACTGCAGCTGCGCCAGCTCCGAGGGGGCGACGTTCTCGCACACCAGGATTTCGCCCGCTAGGCCCTTCATGCCGGTCGGGCGCTTGTGCAGGAATGCGTTGATGCGGCCGATGACGTGGTCCAGGTCGTCCAGCCGGCTGCGCAGGTAGTCGTCCTCCATGCCCTCGAACACCTGCGCCAGGGTGTCGCGCTGCAGGCGCAGGGCATAGGCCGCGCTGTAGCGCTGGCTGCGGATGAGTTCGTCCAGCGCCAGCAGCAGTTCGGGGTCGTCCAGCAGCATGGCGTGCAGGTCGAGGAACTCGCCGACCTCGGCCGGCAGCGCGCCCTGCAGGCGCTGGCGCAGCTCGCGCATTTCCGCGCGGGCCGATTCGATGGCCTGGTGCAGGCGCTGCAGTTCGGCCTCCACGGCGCTGGCGGCAATGCGCTTCTCGGTGACTTCCTGCGCATGCGGCAGGCGCACGCGGGCGCGCCCGAGCGCGCTGCCGCGCGATGCGCCATGGCCATGCAGGCGCAGCGCGGTCATGCCGCCACGCCTCCCGGCGTGGTGCGGACGGGAACCGACGCCGCGTCCGCCGCCATCAGCTGTCCTCGTCGAAACGGCGCTCGAACAGATCCACGACCGCCGCCATCGCGTCGGCCTCGTCCTCGCCCTGTACCCGCACCGTGACCGGCGTGCCCTGGCCGGCGGCCAGCAGCATCACGCCCATGATGCTCTTGGCGTTGACCTCGCGGCCCTTGGCCACCAGCGTGGCATTGGCGCGGAAGCCGGACAGCAGCTGCACCAGCTTGGCGGTCGCGCGGGCATGCAGCCCCAGGCGGTTGGATACGGTGAGTTCGCGTTCAAGCATCGTCGATGATGGCTCCATTTCGGGCGCCCGCCGCGGCGGTGGCGGGCAGTTGGTCCAGTCCCTGTTCCGGATAATTCATCACCCGCAGCAGCATCGGCAGGCTCAGCGCCGACACCCGCCGCACCGGCGTCCCCAGCCGCGCCAGCCGCGCTGCCAGGTTGCTCGGGCTGGCCCCGTACAGGTCGGTCAGCACCAGCACGCCGTCCGGGCCCTCGACCCGGCGCATGGCCGCCGACGCCAGTGGCAGCTGCGCGTCCAGGTCCGCGTCGAACGGGACCTCGAAGGCCTCGGCGTCGAGTGGAAGCTGGCGCAGCAGGCGGGTGGCGACTTCCAGCAGGGAAGAGCCGACGCCGGGATGGGTCACGAGAAGAATGCCGCAGGTCATTACTGAACGTTAACAGGTCGGGTGCAGTCCGCGATAGCGCCTGGATCGCGCCCTGCGCGCACCATTCAGTCCTGTTCGCGGTGGAAGGTGGCCACGTCCGGCCAGCCCTGCGCGCGCGCATGCCGGGCCAGGCGCTCGGCCAGGTACACCGAGCGGTGCTTGCCGCCGGTGCAGCCGAAGGCGACGGTCACGTAGCTGCGGGTATCGTTGCCCAGCTTGGGCAGCCAGGTATCGAGCAGGTCCTCGAGCTGGGCCGCGTAGCGCATCACCTCCGGCTGCGCGTCCAGGTATTCGCGGACCTCGCGGTCGCGGCCGGTCAGCGAGCGCAGTTCCGGGTCCCAGTGCGGGTTGGGCAGCACCCGGGCGTCGAACACGAAATCGGCCTCGGCCGGGACCCCGCGCTTGTAGGCGAAGGACTCGAACAGCAGCGACAGGCCACTGCCGTGGCCGAGCGCGTATTCTGTGATCAGCTTGCGCCGCAGCTGGTGCACGTTGAGCCGGCTGGTGTCGATGACGGCGTTGGCCTCGCGGCGCAGCGGCGCGGTCAGTTCGCGCTCGCGGACGATGGCCTCGGGCAGGGACAGGCCGAGCTGGCTGAGCGGATGCCGCCGCCGGGTGTCGGCGAACCGCGCCAGCAGGGTGTCGTCGTCGGCCTCGAAGAACAGCAGGGTCGCATCGATGTCGTGGTCGCGCGCCCGCTGCCGCCAGTTGGCGAGCTGGCTCAGGTCGCTGCGGCCGCGCACGTCGATGCCCAGCGCCAGGCGCCGCGGCCGGTCGTCGGTGCGTTCGCCGAGCACGCCGCGCACGAACTCCGGCAGCAGGTCCACCGGGATGTTGTCCGAACAGTAGTAGTCCAGGTCCTCGAAGGTCTTGAGCGCCACCGACTTGCCCGAACCGGACAGGCCGCTGACGATGACCAGCAACGGGGCCGGCGTGGCGTTCATGGGGTGCGTTGCTCCAGCAGGTTGCTGTGGCGGGCGATGAACATCGCCGCCGGGTCGATGCCCTTGGTGCGCAGGATGTGCAGGCGCGTGGCCGCCTCGGTCAGCACCGCCAGGTTGCGGCCGGGCATCACCGGCAGGGTGATCAGCGGCACGTCCAGGTCGAGCACGTGGCGCTTGCCGGAGTCGCCGGTGAGGCGTTCGTAGCCGTAGCTGCCGGGTTCGGTCATCGGTTTGGTCAGGTGGACGATGAGCCGAAGGTACTTGTTCTTCTTTACAGACGTGTCACCGAACATCTGGCGCACGTTGAGCACGCCCAGTCCGCGCACTTCCAGCAGGTCCTGCAGCAGTTCCGGGCAGGTGCCGTCGAGCACGTCCGGCGCGATCTGGGTGAACTCGGGCGCGTCGTCGGCCACCAGCCGGTGGCCGCGGCTGAGCAGCTCCAGCGCCAGTTCGCTCTTGCCCGAGCCGGCCTCGCCGGTGATCAGCACGCCGATGGAATATATCTCCATGAACACGCCGTGCAGGATGATCCGCGGCGCCAGCGTGCGCGCCAGGTGGTAGGACAGGTGGTTGAGCAGCTCGTGGCCGCGCCGCGGCGACACCCACAGCGGGGTCTGCGATTCGTCGGCGGCCGCGCGCAGGTCCTCCGGGCAGCCGTGGCTCTTGGTGATGACCAGCGCCAGTGGCCGCGCCTGGATGATGCGCTCGATCACTTCCCAGCGCTGGCGCGAGTCCAGCGAGTCCAGCCAGGCCAGTTCCTCGGTGCCGAGGATCTGCACCTTGTTCGGGTAGATGGTGTTGAGGTAGCCGGCCAGCGACGGGCGCCGCGCGACGGTGTCGCCGGCGTCCAGTTCGCGGTTGCCGCCGGCCTGGCCCGCGGCCCAGCGCAGGTCCAGCTTCTCGCGCTGCTGGTCGAACAGTTCGCGGGCGGTGATGCGGGTATTCATGAGGGACGGATCCGCTGCGGATGGTCGAGGATCTGCTTCAGCGCGCTGCCGTCGTTGGCCGCGCGCAGGGCATCGCGGACGTGGGCGTCGGAGAAGATCTCCGCCAGCTCGGACAGCAGCATCAGGTGCTGGTGGGTGTAGTGCTCGGGCACCGCCATGGCGAACACCAGGTCGACCGGTTCGGCGCCGCCGAAATCGATGGGTTGCAGCAGCCGCAGGAAGGCGCCGCGCGGGTGTTGCAGGGTGGGGGAGCGGCCATGCGGGATGGCGATGCCATGGCCGATGGCGGTACTGCCGACGTTCTCGCGGTCGCACAGGCTGCGGAAGATGCTGTCGGCGCCGGCTTCGCGGCAGGCAAGCAGGCTGGCGGCGGCGCGCAGGGCGCTGTCGCGGTCGGCGGCCGCGAGTACCCGGGTACTCACGGCCGCCATCAGGTCATTCAGGGGCATGACTGCAACGGACGGTGGCGGATGTCAGCCATTGTCGCGCAGTGCATGGGAGGCGTGTGGCAGATGCTTTTCCTTGTGCTTGATCACCAGCCTGTCCAGCTTGTCGGCCAGCACGTCGATCGCCGCGTACATGGTCTGGCCACCGGCCTCGGCGTGCAGGGTCTGGCCGGGGAGATTGGCGCTGGCATCGACATGGTGCTCGTTCTTCTGCAGCGACAGGGTCACCCTGACTTCACAGTGCTGGTCGAAGTGCTTGCCCAGCCGTTGCAGCTTGGTCTCCACGTACTCCTTCAGGGCGGGGGTGACTTCCACGTCTTTACCAAACGTTTCGATACGCATCGGATGCCTCCTGTGGTTCTTTGGTTGCCAATGAACCCTGCCGCCCGCCGCGAACGTTTCAGACAAGGCGTACGCGTTCGTGGGAGGCGGAGATGTTCATGGCTTCACGATACTTCGCCACGGTGCGGCGCGCCACCGGTATTCCGCTGCTCTTGAGCATGTCGGCCAGCTTGGCGTCAGAAAGCGGCTTGCGCGGGTTCTCGGACTCGATCAGGCGCCGGATCATCGACTGGATCGCGGTGCTGGAGGCCTCGCCGCCGCCATCGGTATCGATGCCCGAGGCGAAGAACGCGCGCAGCGGCAGGGTGCCGCGCGGCGTGCGCACGTGCTTGCGGGCGATGGTGCGGGAGATGGTGGATTCGTGCAGGTCCAGCTCGGCGGCGATCTCGCGCAGGGTCAGCGGTCGCAGCGCCTGGGCGCCGAACTCGAGGAACCCGGCCTGGTGGTGCAGCAGGCTGTTGACTACGCGCAGCAGGGTCTCGCCGCGCGCTTCCAGGCCCTTGAGCAGCCAGCGCGCCTCCTGCAGCTGGCCGCGCAGGTAGCTGGCGTCGGCATCGCCGCAGCGGCGGATCAGCTGCTCGTAGCCGCGGTGGATCACCACCCGCGGGCCGGCATGGCTGGCAAGGGCGGCCTTCCAGACGCCGCGCTGGCGCCAGACCACGCAGTCGGGAACGACATAGGTGTCCGAGGACACTTCGCCCAGCTGCCGGCCCGGGCGCGGGTCCAGCGTGCGCAGCAGCTGCACCGCCTGTTCGACGGCCTCGGCCGGTTGCCGCAGTTCGGCGGCGATGCCGGGGATGCCGGCCCGCGGCAGGCGTTCCAGTGGTCCCGCGGCGATCTGCCGGGCCAGGCACAGGCCCGGCGTGGCGGCGGGCAGGGTGTCGAGCTGCAGCGCCAGGCATTCGCCCAGGCCACGGGCGCCGACGCCGGCCGGATCGAAGCGCTGGATCCGGTGCAGCACGGTGAGGATCTCGTCCTCGCCGGCAGCGATGTCCGGGCGCAGCGTTTCGGCGATGGATGCCAGCGGTTCGCGCAGGTAGCCGTCCTCGTCCAGCGCGTCGATCAGGGCGACGCCGATGGCGCGGTCGCGTGCGCCCAGGTGGGACAGGTGCAGCTGCCACAGCAGGTGGTCGGCGAGGGTGTCGGCTTCGGCGACGCGCTCGCTGGCGTCACCGTCGTTGTCGTCGAACGAGCCGCCCTGGCCGCCGCTCCACTGCTCGCCTTCGCCGGGCCATTCCATGCCCTCGTCGGCGCGGCCGTCGGCGGCATCGGCCGCCGCAGGGGATGCGTCCGCTTCGCCGGCCGGCTCGCCCGGGGCGGCCTCGTCGGCCCATTCCAGCAGCGGGTTGCTCTCCACCGCCTCGGCAAGTTCCAGTTCCAGCTCGGTGCTGGACATCTGCAGCAGGCGGATGGCCTGGCGCAGCTGCGGCGTCATGACCAGCTGCTGTCCAAGCGATGTCTGCAGCCGTGCTTTCATCCCGGTTCCAGGCAGAAGGAGGACCGGCCTGCCGCGGCTGGATCAGAGCGTGAAGCTGTCTCCAAGGTAGACGCGGCGGACGTCGGTGTTTGACAGCAGTTCGTCCGGCGCTCCCTGCGCCAGCACGCTGCCCTCGTTGAGGATATACGCGCGGTCGCAGATTCCCAAGGTCTCGCGGACGTTGTGGTCGGTGATCAGCACGCCGATGCCGCGCTGCTTGAGGTGGGTGACGATGCGCTGGATCTCGCCGACCGAGATCGGGTCGACGCCGGCGAAGGGTTCGTCAAGCAGGATCAGGCGCGGCTTGGCGGCCAGCGCGCGGGCGATCTCGCAGCGGCGGCGCTCGCCGCCGGACAGGCTGGCGCCGGCCTGGTCGGCGACGTGGCTGATCTGCAGTTCGTCGAGCAAGGCCGACAGTTCGCGCTCGCGGCCACCGGCGTCCAGGTCCTCGCGCAGTTCCAGCACCAGGCGGATGTTGTCGGCCACGCTGAGCTTGCGGAACACCGACGGTTCCTGCGGCAGGTAGCCGACCCCCAGCTTGGCGCGCGCGTACATCGGCTCGCCGGTGATGTCGCGGCCGTCGAGCACGATGCGGCCGGCGTCGCTCTCGACCAGCCCCACGATCATGTAGAAGCAGGTGGTCTTGCCGGCACCGTTGGGGCCGAGCAGGCCGACCACCTCGCCGGCATCCAGCGACAGGCCGAACTCACGCACGACCTCGCGGTTCTTGTAGCGCTTGCGCAGGCCTTCGGCGACGAGCATTACTTCTTCTCTCCCGCCGCGGCCGGCGCCTTGTTCTTGGGCTGGATCACGGTACGCACGCGGGTACCATCGCCGCCGCTCTGCATGTCGCCGCTGCGGGTGTTGTAGACCATGCGCTGGCCGGCGTTGGAGCCACGCTCGGAGTCGACCTTGTAGTTGCCGGTCAGGATGATCACCTCGCTGTTGACGTTGTAGTCCATGTTGTCGGCGCGGGCGTTCATCCAGGTGCCATCGTCCATCTGCTGCTTGAGCGTGGCCTGCTTGCCGGCAAGCACGACGCGTTCGGTCTCGCCGTTCTTCTGGATCACGTCGGCGGTGTCGGCATGGATCTCCAGCGTGCCCTGGACGATGACCACGTTGCCGCTGAAACGGTACTTGCCGTTGCCGCCGGCCAGGTTGCCGCCACTGTTGTCGGCGACGATGTCCATGGGCTGGTTGCGGTCCGATTCCCTGGCCGCGGCCACGCCGGGAACGAGCGCGGCGGCGAGCAGGACGGTCGGCGCGAACTTGGCGAGCTCAGCGAGCCTGGCGGGCAGCATTGGGTTCATAACGGGTCTTGACCTGGGAAAGGAGGGAATACTGCCGGGATTTCAGGTCGGCCTCGAAGCCGACGCCGCTCTGCCGCAGGCCCGGGCGGGCCATGGTGACGGGTTCGGCGGTACGGGCCAGGCTGCGTTCGGGGAACACGTCCAGCGCGGTGGTACGGAACGTCGTCGGCGGGGTGCTGCCGTCCTGCGGGCTGTCGCCGGCGACATTGCCGCGCAGGCGCAGCTCCTCGCCCTTGGGGCTGACCCAGCCGGTGTCCGCGCGCAGCTGCCAGTGCCGGCCCTCGGCGTCGGGCAGCAGGAACAGCGGCCGGACGATGGTCGAGGTCTGGTCGGCGGCGTTGCGCTCCATGGACGGCGCGCGCAGCGTGGCCGCCTCCTTGCCGTCCTTGTCGAGGGTGACGATCTCGAAATCGCCCAGCACGTAATCGGTGCGTACCTGCGAAGCGCCCGACGGCGCGTGGGTCCCACGCTGCCGCCATGCCGACCAGCCGCTGGCCAGCGCCGCCAGCAGCAGGCCGATGCCGATGACCATGCGCCAGTTCATCGCGCGTACTCCGCCACGACCGCGTCGAGCCGGCCCTGCAGCGCCAGCAGCACGTCGCACAGTTCGCGTGCGGCGCCGCGGCCGCCCTCGGCGCGGGTCTGCCAGTGCACGCGCCCGGCGATCAGCGGGTGCGCGTTGGCTGGCGCGACCGCCAGCCCGACCGCGCACAGCGGGGCCAGGTCGGGCAGGTCGTCGCCCATGAACGCCACCTGCTCCAGGCCGATGCCGAAGCGCCCGCACAGCGCGCGCACGCTGGCCAGCTTGTCGCCGACCGCGATCTGGGTGTCGATGCCCAGGTCGGCACCGCGCCGCTGCGCCGACAGGCTGTTGCGCGCGGTGATCAGCACCGGGTGGATGCCGTGCTTCTGCAGCAGCTTCAGGCCCAGGCCGTCCTGCACGAAGAACGCCTTGCTCTCGTTGCCGGCGTGGTCGTAGTACAGGCGCCCGTCGGTCAGGGTCCCATCCACGTCGAAGCACGCCAGCCGGATGGTGGCGGCGACGGCATGCAGTTCGGCGGGAAAGTGGGCGAGGGGAGACCAGGACATGGTGCGGGCGATCCGTTGCGGCGGGGCGGGCCATCGGGCCCGGAAGCGTGATTGTGCGGGCTTTTAAACCACTTTTGCCCGCAACAGGTCATGAATGTTCAGGGCGCCGACGGCGCGGCCTTCGCCGTCGACCACGATCAGCCCGTTGATCTTGTACTGCTCCAGCATGCGCGCCGCTTCCACCGCCAGCTGGTCGGCGCCGATGGTACGCGGTGCGCGGGTCATCACCTGGGCGATGCCGGCGGTGCGCACGTCCAGGTCGGTGTCCAGGGCGCGGCGCAGGTCGCCGTCGGTGAACAGGCCGACCAGGCGGCCACCGGCGTCGACCACGGCGGTCATGCCCAGCCGCTTGCGGCTCATCTCCATCAGCGCCTCGCTGAGGCTGGCGTCCTCGCGCACGCTGGGCAGGTCGGCGCCGCTGTGCATCACGTCGGTGATGTGCAGCAGCAGGCGCCGGCCGAGGCTGCCGGCCGGGTGCGAGCGGGCGAAGTCGTCGGCGGTGAAGCCGCGCGCGTCGAGCAGGGCCACGGCCAGGGCGTCGCCCATGGCCAGCGAGGTGGTGGTGCTGGAGGTCGGCGCCAGCGCCAGCGGGCAGGCCTCGTGGTCCACGTTCACGTCCAGGTGGATGTCGGCGGCGCTGGCCAGGCTGGACTGCGGCCGGCCGGTCATGGCGATCAGCGGGTTGCCCTGGCGCTTGAGCACCGGCAGCAGCATCAGCACTTCGTCCGACTCGCCGGAGTAGGACAGCGCCAGCACCACGTCGTCGGCGGTGATCATGCCCAGGTCGCCATGGCCGGCCTCGCCCGGGTGCACGTAGAACGCCGGGGTGCCGGTGGAGGCCAGGGTGGCGGCGATCTTGCGCGCGATGTGCCCGGATTTGCCCATGCCGGTGGCGACCACGCGGCCGCTCGAGCCCAGGATCAGCCGGCAGGCGGCGGCGAACTCGGTGCCGATGCGGCCGCCGACCCGGTCCAGTTCGGCGCGCTCGATCTCGAAGACGCGGCGGCCGCTGGCGATCAGGTCGGCGTCGTGCAGCGAGTCCGGCGAAAGGGGGGAAGCAGCCATGCGGGCGCCACTTGGGGAGTAGAATGGGCGTTCATTTTATTAGGAAAGCGACTTGGACGCCGAGACCATCCAGAACCTGATCGAAGCCGGCCTGCCGGGCGCCCGCGCCCAGGTGAGCGGCGATGACGGCGTGCACTTCGAGGCCACCGTGGTCTGCGAGGCCTTTGCCGGCAAGCTGCCGCTGGCCCGCCACCGCATGGTCTATGCGACGCTGGGCGACCTGATGGGCGGTGCGATCCATGCGCTGGCCCTGAAAACCGTCACTCCCGGCGAAGCCGGCTGAGCCGGCCCCCTCCCACCTACTGGCCTCATACACATGGCGAAAATCGTGGTCACCGGCGGCAACGTGCTGAACGGTGAAGTCAATGTCTCCGGCGCCAAGAACGCCGTCCTGCCGATCCTCTGCGCGACCCTGCTGGCCGATGCGCCGGTGGAGATCACCAACGTGCCGCACCTGCACGACGTGATCACCACGGTGAAGCTGCTCGGCGAGCTGGGCGCCAAGGTCACCATCGACCAGGGCACCCTGTCGCGCGGCAGCGCGATCGTCGTCGACCCGCGCAGCGTCAACCAGCACGTGGCGCCGTATGAACTGGTCAAGACGATGCGCGCCTCGATCCTGGTGCTCGGCCCGCTGCTGGCCAAGTACGGCGCGGCGGAGGTGTCGCTGCCCGGCGGCTGCGCGATCGGTTCGCGCCCGGTGGACCAGCACATCAAGGGGCTGCAGGCGCTGGGCGCTGAAATCACCGTCGAGAACGGCTTCATCAAGGCACGCGCGGAGCGCCTGAAGGGCGGTCGCTTCACCTTCGACATGGTCAGTGTCACCGGTACCGAGAACGTGCTGATGGCCGCGGTGCTGGCCGAAGGCACCACGGTGCTGGAAAACGCGGCGATGGAGCCGGAAGTCACCGACCTGGCGCACTGCCTGATCGCGCTGGGCGCGAAGATCGAGGGGCTGGGTACCGCGCGGCTGGTGATCGAGGGCGTCGAGCGCCTGGACGGCGGCCGCCACGCGGTGCTGCCGGACCGCATCGAGACCGGCACCTTCCTGGTCGCCGCGGCGATGACCGGCGGCCGCGTGGTGATGCGCAACGCCCGCCCGGATACGCTCGACGCGGTGCTGGCCAAGCTTGTCGAGGCCGGCGCGAAGATCGAGACCACCGAGGACACCATCACCCTGGACATGCAGGGCAGGCGGCCCAGGGCGGTCAACCTGACCACCGCACCGTACCCCGCGTTCCCGACCGACATGCAGGCGCAGTTCATGGCACTCAACTGCGTCGCCGACGGGGTGGGCGTGATCAACGAGACGATCTTCGAAAACCGGTTCATGCACGTCAACGAGCTGCTGCGCCTGGGCGCGGACATCCAGGTCGAGGGCCATACCGCCATCTCCCGCGGTGTCGAGCGGCTGAGCGGGGCGCCGGTGATGGCCACCGACCTGCGCGCGTCGGCCAGCCTGATCCTCGCCGGGCTGGTGGCCGATGGCGATACCACCATCGACCGCATTTACCACCTGGACCGCGGCTACGAGAACATCGAGGAAAAGCTCGGTGCGCTCGGAGCCCGCATCCGGCGGGTGTCATGATCCTGCGCGGCAGATTCACCCCGCGCCGCCGCGCGCTGCTGGTGCTGGTGCTGCTGGCGCTGGGCTGGCTCGGCTGGGCCTGGTACGCCGGCATCGCCATCACCCGCGGCGTGGAGAAGGAGCAGATGGACTGGAACGGCGACGGCCAGGTCAGCCGCGACGAGTTCTTCCAGGCGTTCTACGCGGTGAAGGTGGCCGATACCCAGGAAGGCAACCGCCACTGCCGCAGCTTCGCCTGGCGCAGCACCGGCGAGGAGTTCCGCCGCGACTGCAGGACCGTGTTCAAGGCCGACGACGCGGCTGCCGCCAAGCCGTAACCGACCCTGTTGCGGCGCACTGCGCCGCGACGCGGCGTGCCAGGCAGGGCCTGGCGCCGCCCCGCGAACCCGGTGCCGGGCGCCCGCCGCAGCCCATGCCGGCCGCGCCCGGCAACCCGTGGCGCAGCGTGCCGGGGGCTTTCACAATCGCTTTCCCGACTCCGCAACCGCGCACCGGGCGTTGCCCGGCGCGCCCCTGGCGGCCTGCGCACCCGGTGCCGTCGAGGGCGCCGGCGCGGGCATTCGCCTTGCCCAGGAACGCAAAACGCCCCTTGCGGGGCGTCGTGCGTGCGACCCGGCCGTGGCCGGCGCGGATTACTTGCGGTTCATCCGCGCGTTGCGCTGGCCGGTGGCGGCGGACTTCTCGCCGGCGAACGGGTTGAGCTTGCGCGCGATCCACGGGTACTTCGGCCATTCGCCCTGCAGCCACGGATGGTTGGGCTCGTTGAGTTCGAGCACGCGGCGGGCGTCGTCGGCCAGGGTCTTGTTGCCCAGGTGGACGTAGGACTCGCCGAGCAGGGCCACCGCATCGTTCTGGAAGGCGCTCTGCGGGTAGGTTTCCAGCAGGTAGGTGGCGCGGCCGGCGGCCGAGACCCAGGCGCCGCGGCGGGCGTAGTACAGGGCGTTGTCCATCTCGTGCTGGGCGAACACGTCGCGCAGCTCGATCATGCGCTGGCGCGCGTCGGCGGCGTAGCGGCTGTTCGGGTAGCGCTCGGTGACGATGTTGAAATCGGCGTAGGCCTGGCGCGGCGTGGACAGGTCGCGGCGGCTGGAGTCCAGCGACCACACCCGGCGCAGGAACACGGTGTCGCTGTTGCCATTGGCCAGCCCGCGCAGGTAGTACAGGTAGGCGATGTTGCGGTGGGTCGGGTAGGTGCGGATGAAGCGGTCGATGCTGGATACCGCGTCGTCGTTCTTGCCGGCCTTGTACTGGGCATAGGCGCTTTCGATCATCGCCTGCTCGGTGTACGGGCCGTACGGGTACTGGGCGATCAGCCGCCTGAAGCTGGCTTCGGCGCCGGACCAGTTGCCGCCCTCCATCAACCTGTGGCTCTTTTCGTAGAGCGTCTCGACCGGCATGCCCTCGTCGGCGTTCTTGCCCTTGGCGCCGCGATGGCAGCCGGTGGCGGCGAAGACCAGCACCAGCAGCAGGGCGGTGATGCGGACGGGAGCGGACAGCAGCGGGGAGCGTCGGATCATGGGTCGGGGCGGGACGCGGCAGGAATACGAAGGGGCGATGATAGCCTAGTGGCCTGTCCTGCGACTGATTCCTGTCGCCGGGACCCCCCGAATTCCGCCGATACCCCTGCCATGTCCGACAACGCTTCCCTTCCTTCCCGCCAGGCGCGGGTGCCCGACGCCGCCGCCGGCCGCCGTTTCGACGCGGTGCTGGCCGAGCTGTTCCCCGAATTCTCCCGTTCCCGCCTGAGCGAATGGATCAAGTCCGGGGCGGCGCTGCTCGACGGCGTCCCGGCCCGTCCGCGCGACCCGGTGCGCGGTGGCGAGCTGGCCATCCTGAACGCGACGCTGGACACCGAGACCGACGCCATCCCCGAAGACATCCCGCTGTCGGTCCTGTACGAGGACGAGCATGTCTTCGTGATCGACAAGCCGGCCGGGCTGGTGGTCCACCCCGGGGCCGGCAACCCCACCGGTACCCTGGTCAACGCGCTGCTGTTCCGCGACCCGTCGCTGGCGTCGGTGCCGCGCGCCGGCGTGGTCCACCGGCTGGACAAGGACACCAGCGGGGTGATGGTCGTGGCCCGCACCCTGCAGGCGCAGACCGCGCTGGTGGAGCAGTTGTCCGCGCGCGAGGTGCACCGCCAGTACCTGGCCGTGGTGAGCGGGGCGCTGGTGTCCGGCGGCACCGCTGATGCGCCGATCGACCGCCACCCGCGCGACCGCCTGCGCATGGCCGTGCGCGAGGACGGCCGCGATGCGGTCACCCATTACCGCCTGCGCGAGCGCTTCCGCGCCCATACCGCGCTGGAATGCCGGCTGGAAACCGGCCGTACCCACCAGATCCGCGTGCACATGGCGCACCTGAAGCACCCGATCATCGGCGACCCGCTCTACGGCGGCGCGCTGAAGCTGCCCAAGGGCGCCACCGACGAACTGGTTTCGCAGCTGCGCGGCTTCAGGCGCCAGGCGCTGCACGCCGAGACGCTGGAATTCACGCACCCGATCACCGGCGAGGCGATCCGCAACAGCGCGCCGGTGCCGGTCGACATGCTGGCGCTGATGAAGGCGCTGCGCGAGGACAGCATCCTGTTCGCCGAACGCGAGCGGCGCTGAACCATGGCCGCCGCGTTGCCGCTGCTGCCGGCGGCCTGGCCGGCCCCCCCGGGCGTACGCGCGTTCACCACGCTGCGCCACGGCGCGGGTGGCTCGCAGCCGCCGTTCGACAGTTTCAACCTGGGCAACCGCAGCTCGGCCGAAGGCGACGACCCGCCGCAGGTACAGCGCAACCGCGATGACCTGCAGCGGCTGGCAGGCCTGCCCTCGGCGCCGCACTGGCTGCGCCAGGTGCATGGCACCGGCGTACTGCGCTTTGACGCGCCTGCCGTGGCGCAGGCCGCCGATGGCGAGCCGGTGGCCGATGCCGCGGTGACCGCGGTGCCCGGCGTGGTCCTGGCGATCCTCACCGCCGACTGCCTGCCGGTGGTGTTCGCCAGCCGCGCGGGCGACGAAGTGGCCGCCGCCCACGCCGGGTGGCGCGGGCTGGCCGACGGCATGCTGGAGGCCACGCTCGCAGCGATGCGGTCCCCGGCGTCCGATGTCATCGCCTGGCTCGGCCCCGCCGCCGGGCCGGCCCACTACGAGATCGGTGCCGACGTGCGCGATGCCTTCCTGGCGCATTCGGCCGCTGCCGAAGCGGCATTCACCGGCACCCGGCCCGGCCACTGGCGGGTGGACCTGTACGCGTTGGCGCGGCAACGGCTGCAGGCCGCGGGCATGGACGCGGCGGCGATCCACGGCGGCGACCAGTGCACCATCGCCGATCCCGCGCGCTGGTTCTCGCACCGCCGCGATCGTCGCAGTGGACGCATGGCCACGCTGGTGTGGATGGCGCGGTGAACCGGCCGCTGTTCGAGCGGGTGCTTGGCACCGCGTTCGCGCAGCTGCCGCCGGTACTGCGCGCGCTGCATTCGGTGCCGCGCCGGCAGCGCTGGGGCGGCCAGGCACGCGTGCGCCGCGGCCGCCATTGGCTGGTGGCGCCCTGTGCCTGGCTGGCGCGGCTACCGCCGGATGCGGAAGCGGTGCCGGTGACGGTCGAGTTCGTGGTCGATGGCGCCGGCGAGCGCTGGGACCGCCGGTTCGGCGACGCGCGCATGGCCTCGCGGCTGTGGGTGCGGCAGGGACGCCTGTGCGAACGCCTGGGCGCGGTGCGCTTCCGCTTCGCGCTGGAAGCCGTGGACGGTGAGATCCACTGGCGCGCCGAGCGTGCCTGGGCCTTCGGCATCGTGCCGCTGCCCGCCCGCTGGTTCGCGCGGATGCGCTGCCGCGAGCGCGCGGACGGCGACCGCTATGCGTTCCTGGTGGACGTGGCGATGCCGCTGATCGGGCCGCTGATCCGCTACGAAGGCTGGCTGCTGCCGATCGAGAACCGGGAGGCAGAACCGGACGTCCCCGTCAGCGGCCGCATCGGCGGAGGCCGCGGCCATGGGTAAAGGCACGCCCGACTCCGCCTCCGGTTCTGCGCCGGTGATCGTGTTCGATGGCGTCTGCGCGCTGTGCAGCCGCTGGGTGCGCTTCCTGCTGCGTTTCGATCGCCATGGCCGCTACCGCTTCGCGGCGATGCAGGGCACGCACGGGCGCCGGCTGATGCGTGCCCATGGCCTCGATCCGGATGATCCGCTGTCGTTCCTGCTGGTCGAGCACGGGCACGCGCATACCGATACCGACGCCATCGTGCGCGTGCTGGCCGGCCTCGGTGGCCCCTGGCGGCTGGTGGCACTGGCGCGGTTGCTGCCGCGCTCCCTGCGCGACCGCGGTTACCGCTGGCTGGCGCGCAACCGCTACCGCTGGTTCGGCCGCCATGGCAGCTGCTACCTGCCATCGCCGGAGCAGGTTCACCGTTTCCTGGATTAGGCCGGGCAGGGCGTTACCGCGGCGGTGCGCGAAAGGCGCCGTTTCCGGTGCATGCCCGCGCTGCCGGCGGCCGCGCCGCTCAGCTGCCCTCCAGGGCCTGCAGGTAGTCGCGCCGCCAGCGGTTGATGTCGTACTCGCGCAGGTGCTCCATCATCGCCTGCCAGCGCTCGATGCGTTCGCCGCGCGGCATGTTCGCCGCGGTGGCGATGGCGTCGGCGACGCCGTCCAGGTCGTGCGGGTTGACCAGCAATGCCTGCCTGAGTTCGTCGGCGGCACCGGCCAGCAGCGACAGCACCAGCACGCCGGGATCGTCCGGGTCCTGCGAGGCAACGTACTCCTTGGCCACCAGGTTCATGCCGTCGCGCAGCGGCGTCACCAGCCCCACCGCGGCTTCGCGGTAGAAGCCGGTCAGGGTGCTGTGCGCGTAGTTCTGGTTGACGTAGCGCAGCGGCGTCCAGTCGGCCTCGGCGTGGCTGCCGTTGATATGCCCGGCCAGCTGCTCCAGTTCGCTGCGCAGCGTGCGGTACTCGGCCACGCTGCCGCGCGAGACCGGTGCGATCTGCAGGAAGGTCATGCTGCCCTTCTGCTGCGGGTAGCGCGCCAGATAGCGCTCGAAGCCATGGAAGCGCTCGGGCAGGCCCTTGGAATAGTCCAGGCGGTCCACGCCGATGGCCAGCTTGCGCTCCTGCAGGCTGTGCCGCAGCGCGCGTACCGGGCTGTTGCCGGTGGCCGCGCGCGCCTGCCGCGCGATGTGCGCGGTGTCGATGCTGATCGGGAACGCGGCGATGCGCACGCGGCGCCCGTCGGGGGCCTGGATGTGCGCCTCGTCGATGACGCGGCCGCCGCCGAACAGGCGCACCCACGACTGGAAGCGGTCCATGTCGCGCCGGGTCTGGAAGCCGAGCAGGTCGCAGGCATACAGCGCCGAGAACAGCGAGTGGTGCTCGGGCAAGGCCTGCACCAGGTCCGCCGAAGGCACCGGCACGTGCAGGAAGAAACCGATGCGGCAGCCGATGCCGCGCTCGCGCAGCAGCGCCGCCAGCGGGATCAGGTGGTAGTCGTGGATCCACACGATGTCGTCGTCGCGCAGCATCGGCGCGAGCCGGTCGGCGAACAGCGTGTTGACCCGCCAGTAGCCCTCGCGCTTGCTGCGGTCGTAGTCCACCAGGTCCAGGCGGAAGTGCAGCAGCGGCCACAGCGCGCGGTTGGAGAAGCCGTTGTAGTAGTTGTCCAGATCGGCCTTGGACAGGTCCAGGGTGGCGTAGCGGATGGCGCCATCGCTGTGTTCGTGCAGTTGCCCGCTGGGCCCGGCCACGCTGCGCCCGCTCCAGCCGAACCACAGGCCGCCGCGTTCCTTCAGTGCGGCCTGCAGCGCCACGGCAAGGCCGCCTGCGCGGTTCTCGCCGGGCAGCGCGACCCGGTTGGAAACCACCACCAGGCGGCTCACGAGGCCTCCTGCCAGCTGCGCGACAGCCGCATCGCGGCCGTGATCAGGCCCACGTGCGAGTAGGTCTGCGGGAAGTTGCCCCATTGCTCGCCGTTGCTGAAGGCCAGGTCCTCGGACAGCAGCCCGAGGTGGTTGCGCCGTGCCAGCACGCTTTCGAACAGGGCGCGGGCCTCGTCCATGCGGCCGATCGCGGCCAGTGCGTCGATGTACCAGAACGTGCAGATGGTGAAGCTGGTCTCCGGCGCGCCGAAGTCATCGGGGGCGACATAGCGGAACAGCGCGTCGCCGCGGCGCAGGCCGTGGCCGATGGCCTCCACCGTGGCGACATAGCGCGGGTCGTCCGCGTCGATGAAGCCGATGTCGGCCAGCAGCAGCAGCGAAGCATCCAGGTGGGTGCCGTCGAGGGTGTCGGTGAAATGGCCCCGCTGCGCGTTCCATCCGCGCGCCAGCACCCGCTCGCGGATGTGGTCGGCGCGTTCGCGCCACAGCGTGGCGCGCTCGCCCAGTTCCAGGCGCACGGCGATCTTGGCCAGGCGGTCGCAGGCTGCCCAGCACATCGCGGCGGTATAGGTATGCACCGCGGTGCGGCCACGGAACTCCCACAGCCCGGCATCGGGGACGTCGTGCAGGGCATAGGCGCGTTCGCCAAGCGGTTCGAGCCGGGCGAAGGTATGCACGTCGCCCGGGTCGTTCAGGCGCTGGTCGAAGAACAGCTGGGTCGAGGCCAGTACCACCGAACCGTAGACATCGTGCTGCCGCTGCAGCCAGGCCAGGTTGCCGCGCCGCACCGGGCCCATGCCGCGGTAGCCGGCCAGCGATGGCACTTCGTGCTCGTCGAGCCGTTCCTCCAGGCCGATGCCGTACAGCGGCTGCAGGCTGCCGTCGGTGGTGGCCAGGTTGAAAATGTAGCGCAGGAAGTCCTCCATCGTCCGGGTCGCGCCGAGCCGGTTGAGCGTACGCACCACGAAAGCGGCATCGCGCAGCCAGCAGTAGCGGTAATCCCAGTTGCGGGCGCTGCCCGGGGCCTCGGGAATGGAGGTGGTCATCGCGGCGATGATCGCGCCGCTGTCCTCGTACTGGCACAGCTTGAGGGTGATGGCGCTGCGGATCACCGCGTCCTGCCATTCCAGCGGGATGGACAGGTAGCGGGTCCATTCGCGCCAGTAGTCCTCGGTGCGCTGCTGCGCTTCCTGCGCGTAGCTGGCGAGCGAGCGGTCCAGCGGCTCGTCCACGCCCAGTACCAGTTCCATGGGGTGGGCGAGCACGAACGGCAGCGCCTCGCGGATGAAGCGCACCGGCACGTCGGTGGTCAGGCGCAGGGTGAAGCCCGGCAGCAGCCAGCGCAGGTGGTTGCTGCCCCAGGTGCATTCGGGAACGCGTGCGCCCCAGTCGGCCAGCGGTCGCGCCAGCACGCGGATGCGCGGGTTGCCGGCCAGCGGGCGGATGCGCCGGATCAGGCTCGGCGGACGGTAGAAGCGGTCGTTGCGGCGCCAGCGCGGGGCGAAGTCGATCACTTCCACCTGCCCGCCATGGGCGTCGCGCAGCACCGTGCGCAGGATCGCGGTGTTGGTGATGTAGTGCTGCTCGCTGCCGGCGTAGTCCTCCAGCTCGATGGCGAAGTCGCCGCCGTCATGCCCGCGCGGCGACAACAGCGCGCAGAACGCCGGGTCGCCGTCGAACGCGGGCAGGCAACTCCACACCACGCGTGCATGTCGGTCGATCAGGGCGCCGAAACTGCCATTGCCGATGACGCCCATCTCGAGGTTGGCTTGAAGCATCGCTTCCTCCTTGCTGGTGGGGAGGCCAGGCCTCCCCGGGTGTGCAAACGCGCACGCCGCCGGTGACCCGGCGGCGCGACATGGCATCAGGCCGCGCCCGCGCGCAGCCAGTCATGCATCGCGGCCACGTCCGGCAGGGCATGGCGGGCCTGGGTCGGGGAACGGTCGCCGACCAGGATTCCGTAGCCGCCCAGCCGCGTCGCCGCGGCGAAGCCGTATTCGTCGGTGAGGTCGTCGCCGACGAATACCGGGTAGCGTCCGGCGAATGGCGCCGCGCTCATCAGCGCGGTCACCGCGGCGCCCTTGTCGTGGTTGGCGGACACCAGCTCGACGACGTGGTTGCCCGGTTGCAGGCGCACGCCCGGCAGCCGCGGCAGCTGTGCGCGCGCGAATGCGTCCACCGCCTGCGCGGCATCCGGTGCGTTGCGCCAGTGCAGGGCCAGGGCCTGGCCCTTGGCTTCCACGCGCACGCCGGGGTGCGCATGCGCGAAGCGCATCGCCTGTACGTGCAGCTCGTGCAGCCAGGACGCGGTTTCGCCGGCTTGCGCCGGTTCCCCGGCGCCGCGCCGCAGTTGTGTGCCGTGCAGGCCGGCGGCGGGCAGCCGCAAGGGGGCGAACAACTGGTCCAGTTGCGCCAGCGGACGGCCACTGACCAGTGCCACGGCGCCATCAAGGCGCTCGCCGATGCGGGCTATCCAGTCGCGGACGCCTGGCGGCAGGCGTACGTCTTCAGGTTGTGCGGCGAACCCGACCAGTGTGCCGTCGACATCGAGGAACAGTGCACACGCGGGATCCAGCGCGGGGGGCAGGCTGATGGACGCTTTGAGCATGCGCCCACCATGCCATGCACGGCGTGAGCGGAAAGTTATCGCAGCGCCGCGGGACGGCTGGAAACCGGGCGCGGGTCCCGGTTTCCAGCACAGGGTCAGAACGCGTAGCGCACGCGGCCGTACCAGTACGCACCATTGCTGCCGATCGGCGACAGCACGTCATAGGGCAGGTTGCCGAAATAGTGGATGTCCTGGTTGGAGCGGTCCGGGTAGTTGTCGGTCAGGTTCTGCCCGCCGACGGCCACGCTCCACGCCGGGGTGATGCGGTATTCCACTTCCGCATCCAGCTGCCATTCCGCGCCATAGGTCTGGGTCGGAGTGAAGCCGCCGCCGAAATCGAACACGCGGCGGGCGCTGCCATGGCGGCTCAGGCGGCTGCTGAGCGACCAGCGGTCGTCGGTCCAGCTCGCCGCCAGCTGTGCGCGGGTGCGCGGCGCGGCGTCGGTGAGGGTATTGCTTTCCTCCACGCCGAACAGCACGTAGCCCGGATCCAGCGCGAGCAGCTGCGGCGGCGTGGCCAGCACGTTCTTCAGCTCGGTCCTGGCGTAGCTCCAGGTGCCGGTGAGCAGCAGGTCGCCGCCGCCCAGCGTCTGCCGCCAGTTGGCGACGAACTCGGCGCCACGGGTGCGGGTGTCGGCGGCATTGACGAAGTAGTGCGCGCTTTCCAGCCCGCCCACGCCGAAGCGCTGCTGCACGAAGTCGGTCAGTGCGTCGCCGGTGATGCTCTCCGACAGCGCGATGCGGTCGTCGATGTCGATCTGGAACAGGTCCAGCGACAGGTCCAGGTGGCTGCCGATCTGGCTGGTGAAGCCGAGGCTGTAGTTGATCGACTTCTCCGGCTTCAGGTCGCGGGCGCCGAGCGCGCGCGCGATCGGGTTGTTCACCGACAGCAGCCGGCCCTGCACCAGCTGGCCGCCGGCGGTGTAGCCGGTGGAGGTGGATTCGAAACCGGTCTGGCTCAGCGACGGCGCGTGGAAGTTGTTGGAGATGGCGCCGCGCAGCGCGAACGCCGGCGCGAACGCATAGCGTGCGCCGAGCTTGCCGGTGAGCTCGCCACCGAAGTCCTGGTAGTGCTCGTAGCGTGCGGCGATGTCGGTGGAGAGTTTCTCGCCGAAGGTCGAGGACAGGCTGGTGTAGGCGCTGGCCACGTCGCGGCTGAGGTGCGCTTCGTCCTGCGGGGTCAGGCCGCCACCGGCCTGCGAGCCGGTCGGGCGGTCGGTGTACGGGCCGGCGGCGTAGCTGGCCGGGTCGCCGGCGCCGGTCTCGTAGCGTTCGTGACGCGCTTCCACGCCGAAGCCGAGGCTGTGGCTGTCGTCGGCGCGCACGAAGATGCGGCCTACATCGAGGTTGGCCACGGTCTGCGCGAACGCGTAATCGCCGGTCTTGAAGCGGGTGGGGCTGGCCGGGCCGAGCGAGGCGTTGAGCGAATCGCGCAGGCGGTAGGTGAATTCGTTGCGGCCGTGGTCGAGGCTGGCGTCGTAGTTCCACTCGCCCCACTGGCCGCGCGCACCGGCCACCAGCTGCACGTCGAGGTTCTCGCCTTCGGAGACGGGGCGGTAGCCGTGCGGGTAGAGCTGCTTCCAGTTGGCTTCGCCGTCGGGATAGCGGAAGTAGTTGGCGCCTTCGGTATCGCGCTGGTTGTAGGTGCCGAACGCATAGGCCTTGGAGGTCGCGCCGAACGGGATTTCGGTGTTGAACCAGGCGTTGAGATCCTTGCTGGCGCCGTCGCCCAGGGCGTAGTTGCGCTTGCCGGCCAGGGCCAGGTTGTCGGGGGTCTGTGCCTCCCACGGCGGGATCTGGTCGAACCCGGCGCGGTTGGTGGCTTCGCGGTTCTTCAGTTCCAGGCCGACGCGCAGGAAGCCG
This sequence comes from Stenotrophomonas acidaminiphila, assembly GCF_001431595.1. Taxonomy (GTDB): domain Bacteria; phylum Pseudomonadota; class Gammaproteobacteria; order Xanthomonadales; family Xanthomonadaceae; genus Stenotrophomonas; species Stenotrophomonas acidaminiphila. Next base: position 71,950 of record NZ_LDJO01000026.1, on the reverse strand, counting down.
CCGTCATCGCCCAGCGCGGTGCCGACCTTGGCGCTGAGAAAGCCTGTCTGGCCGTCGGTCAGGGTGCGGCCGATCGGCTTGAGGTCGGTATGGTGGGCGCCGAAGCTGGCTTCGATGGCGCCGCCCCCGGGGGCATCGTCGAGGATCACGTTGATCACCCCCGCCACGGCGTCGGAGCCGTACAGCGCGCCGGCGCCGTCGCGAAGCACCTCGATGCGCTTGATGGCGCTGACCGGGATGGCGTTGAAGTCCACCGGCGTGGTGCCCTTGCCGATCTTGCTGTCGGTGTTGACCAGCGCCGAGTTGTGGCGGCGCTTGCCGTTGACCAGCACCAGCACCTGGTCCGGCGACAGCCCGCGCAGCTGCGCCGCGCGCACGTGGTCGGCACCGCCGGAGTTGGACTGCCGCGGGAAGTTGAACGAGGGCAGCAGCGCCTGCAACGCGCTGCCGAGCTCGCCGTTGACCACGCCGGCCTTGCGGATGTCCTCGGCGGTGAGCACGTCCACCGGCGAGGTGGATTCCAGTACGGTGCGGTCGCTGGCGCGGGTGCCGGTGACGATCACGGTGTCGAGCGTGGTCGCCGGGCCGGATGCCTCCTGGGCATAGGCGGGTGAGGACAATGCCAGCACGACGGCCAGGCCGAGCGGTGCCGGGGAAATACGGGCCATTGGGGGGAACTCCGGGGGTGACGTGGGAAGGGAGTCCGGATGCTTTGTTACATTCATCCGGATGGAGCGATATGTTATCTTCGCGTGATGCCGCTGCCCGGTGCAAGCCCCGCGTGGCATCAGCTCATCCGTAAACGTGATATGCCGCTGCAGCGACCGGTACGCCATCCTTGCAGGGCCCTCCAGAGGTCATCCATGAAGTCATCCGTTTTCCTGTTTCCGCTGCTGTTGTGCCTGGGCGGGGTTGCCGCCGCCGCCCCTCCCGCTGACCCGCCGGCGGCGACCGCCGCGCTGCATGGCGACGCCGCGCGCCCCGCGGAGGGCGCGCACTGGGTACGCAGCGAGCTGTACTTCGGCGTGGGCCGGGAGGACGGCGAATCCAGCCGCGTGCAGACCGACTCGATCAGCCAGGCGCAGTGGCGCGCGTTCCTCGACGGCGAAGTGACGCCGCGCTTCCCCGACGGCCTGACCGTGTTCGATGCGTACGGCCAGTGGCTGTTCCGCGGCGCGGCCGGGCCCGAGCGGCTACGCACCAAGGTGCTGGTGGTGCTGCACGAGGACACGCCGCAGCGCCGCAACGACATCGAGGCGATCCGCCTGGCATGGAAGCAGGCCACCGGCCACCAGTCGGTGCTGTGGGCGAGACAGGCGGTGGACGTCTCGTTCTGAGCATCGCGTGAGCCGGGCCGGGGCGTGGCACCCGCGTCCCGGCAGTGGTTTTCCTCCTTCTTTTCGCTGGTCCATCCATGGCTCCCCACTCCGCAGCCCCGCGCCCGCGCTGGTTCGTCGCCGGCGACCTCAACGGCTTTTTCGGCCTGGTGGTCGACAACCTGTCCATCCTCGGCTTCATCGCAATGGCGCTGGTGGGCATCTTCCAGTTCCCGGCCGAGGTGGTGTTCGGGCGCATGTTTCCGGGCACCGCCTTCGGCGTGCTGGTGGGCAACCTGCTGTACACGCTGATGGCGCGGCGGCTGGCCGCGCGCAGCGGCCGCGACGATGTCACCGCGATGCCGCTGGGGCTGGACGCCCCGACCAGCATCGGCATGGCGCTGCTGGTGCTGGGCCCGGCCTTCGCCGGCTTCCGCCAGCAGGGCATGGAACCGCACGCCGCGGCGATGGCCACCTGGCAGCTGGGCATGGCGGCGCTGGTGATCATGGGCGTGCTCAAGCTGGTGCTGTCGTTCTTCGGCGAGGCGGTGACCCGCGCGCTGCCGCGGGCCGCGCTGCTGGGCTCCATCGCCGGCATCGCGCTGGTGTTGATGGGACTGCTGCCGCTGCTGGAGGCCCTGCGCTCGCCGGTGGCCGGCTTCGTCACCCTGGGCCTGCTGCTGTACGTGCTGGTCGCCAAGGGGCGCCTGCCGGTACGCGCGCCGGGGGTGCTGGTGGCCTTCGTCGTCGGTACCGCGCTGTACTACGGGCTGGGACTGGCGGGGCTGGGGGCACCGGGTTTCGCCCTGCCGCAGTGGACGCCGCCGCAGGTGGTGCTGCCGCTGCCGACGCTGGGCTTCATCGACGGCCTGCCGGCGGCGCTGGACTACCTGCCGCTGCTGCTGCCGTTCGGCCTGCTGATGGTGGTCGGCGGCATCAATGTGTCCGAGAGCGCACGCGCGGCCGGCGACGACTACCGCACCCGCGACATCCTGCTGGTGGAGGCCGTGGCCACGCTGGTGGCCGGGCTCTGCGGCGGCGTCGCCCAGACCACTCCGTATATCGGCCAGCCGGCCTACAAGCACATGGGCGCACGCAGCGGTTACACGCTGCTGACCGGCCTGTTCGTCGGCATCGGCGGCATGCTCGGGGTGATCTCGGGGCTGGTGCAGTGGCTGCCGCTGGCGGTACTGGCGCCGATCATCGTGTACGTGGCCATCGACATCACCACCCAGGCGTTCGAGGCCACGCCGAAGCGGCATGCCGCGGCGATGGTGCTCGGCTTCCTGCCCTCGGTGGCCTACCTGCTGGCGATCAAGGCCCCGGGCTGGATCGCGCCGGAGCGGCTGCTGGAACTGACCACAACGCTGGACGGCCACGGCCTGCCGGAACTGGCGGTGATCTTCGCCCTGGGCAACGGCTTCATCATCACCGCGATGCTGTGGATCGCCATGCTGGTGGCGATGATCGAGCAGCAGCCCCGGCGCGCCTCGGCGCTGTTGCTGGTGGCTGCGCTGCTGACCCTGTTCGGCCTGATCCACTCGGTCGATCCGCGCGGCGGCGTGTACCTGCCGTGGACACTGCAGGGGCTGCAGCGGAGCATCAGCTGGCAGTTCGCCGGTGCCTACGTGGCGCTGGCGGCAGTACTGGCCCTGCTCGGCTCGTTCCGGCCAGCAGGGGGCAAGGACGCCCGGGCAGAGGGATAAGCCAGGCCCCGCGCTCCGGGTGATCCGGGGCGGCGATTGAACGAAGTACGGAGCGGGCAGGGGCGCTCCCGTTTCCGGCAAGGTGGCCGGACGCGTGAGTCGGGACTGCAGGCACTCATCCATTGGCGTTGCGGGGCTGTCGCCTCGCTTCGGATGAGGAGTGGGCGTTGCCGACAGGGGGCGCGCGATTTTCCTGTTGATTCGCAAGGCATCGCTGCGCGCGGGGTAGCCTGGGAATCCGTTGCAGCGGACAGCCGGCAGGGTGCGGTGCCTGCGCTGGGGCATGTGCATGGAGAGCCCGTGTCCCGGGTATAATTTGAGAATGATTATCATGTTCACAATGGCCGGCGTGATCTACGGGGCGCCGGCGACAGCGGAGATCCTCCCGATCCGGAGGCGCCCGGGAGGGGCTGCCTTGAACGCGCCGCCCGGCCGGGCCGGCATGAGGCGCACGAAACGCACGCTGGCCGATCATGAGCGGCGCATGCATTGGCTGGCGGCGGCAAGCACCGTGCTGCTGCACCTGGCCGCAGCGATGGGCGTGTTGGGGGGCTGGGCACGGATGCCGGTGCCGGCGAAGGTTGCGGAGGAGACCGTGCGGGTGCAGTTGAGCCTGCTGCCGCCCGCGGCCCCGGCGATACCGGTGGCGCAGTTGCAGGCACCGGTGCCGACCCCCGACAGCACGGCGTCGCCGCCGCGCTCTTCCGCCACGCTGGCGCCGCCGACCTCCGAACGGGTGCTGGCCGAAGCCATACCTGCGGCCGCGCAGTTTCCCGACATGGCTGCCGAGGCGATACCGGAGCCGTCCTCATCGCCCGCGTCGCCGGACGAAACCGCCGAACGCAGCCAGCAGGCCGCGCCGCCCGCACCCTCGCTGCCGCCGGCGCCGCGCCATGCCGGCAGAACGCAGGCGAACTGGACCGGCGATGTGCTGGCCCGGCTGGAGCGGTTCCGCCACTATCCGCGCGCGGCACAGGTCGCGCGGCAGCAAGGGGTGGCCTACGTGCACGTGCGCATCGACCGGCAGGGGCGGGTGTTGTCGGTGGCATTGCAACGCAGCAGCGGTCATGCGTCCCTCGACGAGGAGGCATTGCAGACCTTCCATCGCGCGCAGCCGCTGCCAGCGCCGCCGGCTTCGCTGCCCGACCCGGTGGAACTGGAAGTGCCGGTGGAGTTCTTCCTGCGCTGAAGCGCGGCACGCAGCGTTGCCGCGGCGACAAGCATGCCTGTCCACCAGGTCGTGACCGTTCCGGGCGGATCTGTGCGGGCACCTCCTGCGCTTCACCCTGCCGTGCGGATGACGAAGGCGCCCGCGGCGCCGAAACCCGCGCCGGTCAATCTGCCTGGTCGGGCCGGATGCCGAGAACGACGCCTTGCTGCCGCCAGTGCCGCAGCAGGTCGTACCCGGTTGCCATGAATGCGGCGGGATCGGGCGCGGCGGTTTCACCGGCCAACCGGGCAAGTGCTTCGGCCGCGCTCGGCGGTCGTGGCTGTGCCAGCCATTCCAGCAGGCGGAAGCTGGCCGGGCTGAGCTCGGCGAAACACACCTCGCCGGTTGGCGCACGCCACACCAGCAGCAGTGTCGGCATGGCCGGGGGCGTGTCCTCGGGCAGCCGGTCTCCGCCGAGGCGATGCACCGGCCAGCGGTAGGCCAGCGCGCGCAGCCAGGGCGACAGCACGGGGGTGCCGGTCTGCAGGTCCCCCTCCGCGAGGTGCGCCGGCGCCGGGTCGTCGGCGGTCTGCAGGGTCAGTTCGACTGTTTCGTAGTGCGCCAGTTCGACCAGCCAGGCAGGTGCTTCGGCTTGCGGGGTCTGCAGGTAGGTGACGAATTCGGACGGGATGCGGGCGAACAGCGGGCTCTGGCAGCGGTGCCGGGCATGGAAGTGGCGTACCCGGCCCTGCCATGCGTTTTCCCCGAGCAGGGTCCGGCAGACGGGGAAGGCGGCGTCCAGCATGCGTTGCAGGTTGCCGAGGACCAGCTCGCGGTACAGCGCCAGCCGGCGCGCCTCGATGCCGGGCGGTGGCGGCGCATGGTCCGGGTCGCGGAGATGGTGGGCGAACTGCAACTGCTGCCGGCGCAACGTGTCCTGGTTCATCGCGGCCGTCCGGGTGTGGCGGCGGCCTGGATGCGGCGGATGTGCGCCACTTCGTCCAGCAGCTCGGGCAGCGGCGGAAAACCAAAGTCGCGCTCCAGCAGGGTGGGGCGTACGCCGTGGAGATCGAAGGCCAGCGCCAGCAACCCCCAGACCGGCTCGCTCACCGCGCTGCCGTGGGTGTCTACCTTCAGATCCGGCGCGACATCCAGATGCCCGGCGACGTGGTAGCCCGCGACCCGCCGGGAGGGCATGCGCGCGATGAAACCGGCGGCGTCATAGCCGTGATTGACGGCGTTGACCTGCACGTTGTTGACGTCCAGAAGCAGGTCGCAGTCGGCTGCATCGAGCACCGCATTGATGAAATCGGCCTCGTCCATGTCGCGCCAAGGGGCGGCGTAGTAGGCGATGTTCTCCACGGCGATGCGCCGCCCCAGCAGGTCCTGGGCCTGGCCGATGCGTGCGGCCACGTGGCGCACCGCCGCTTCGGTGAAGGGCAGCGGCAGCAGGTCGTACAGGTGGCCTTCGTCGGTGCAGTAGCTCAGGTGCTCGCTGTAGTGGCGTACGCGGTGGCGGTCGAGGAAAGCACGGGTGCGGGCGAGGAACTCCCGGTCCAGCGGTTCCGGCCCGCCCAGCGACAGCGACAGGCCGTGGCAGGTCAGCGGATGACGGGCGGCCAGCGCGGCCAGTGCCTCGCCCGCTGGCCCACCGATGCCGACCCAGTTGTCGGGCGCGCATTCGAGGAAATCGAAGGCGCCATCGGGCGCTGCGGCCAGCTCCGCCAGCAGGTCCCGCCGCAGGCCGAGTCCGGCCGATGCGGCAGGCAGGGAGGAGGCGGGGGCCGGCATGCCGAAGGCCGTAACGTCAGCGCCCGGCGCGTGGCGAGGCATCCGCATCCGTGGCGGGCTGTGCCTGCTGCGGCTTGGGCTTGGGCTTGGCGTTGGCAGCAGGGGCAGGAGCCGGGGCCGGGGCCGGGGCGGCCGCAGGAGTGGCAGCGGTAGCGGGTGCATGGGCCCCGCACTTGCCTTCGCCGCACTTGCCTTCCTGGGCCTTCTTCGCCACGGCCGGGGCGGCCTGCGGGCTGGCGGCTGCATCCTGTGCGTAGCCGCCGGCCAGCGCCTGCGCGGCGAAGGTGGAGCCGGCCAGTGCGAGGCTGCCGGTCAGCGCCGAGCGGAGGATGCGGGAGGTCGAGGTGTCGTCAGGCATGGGAGTCTCCGGGTGCGGCCGGGCCGCAAGAATGAGGGAATTGCGAAGGCAGGCTACAGGCTTTGCAGGAATTCGGTGATGGCTTCCAGCTCGGTCTTGTGCAGGTCCAGCACTTTCAGCAGCGGGTCCGGCTGCGGAAACAACGGGTCGTCGGCCTGGCCCGGCTTCGGTTGCGGGCGCGGCATGCCGACGTTGTACATGTTGACGATACCGCGCATCTGGGTGAATCCGCCCGTATGCATCCACGGTCCGGTACTGCTTACGTTGCGCAGCGAAGGGGTGCGGAATTTGCCGCTGTCGGTGGGGTCGCCGGTGATTTCGTAGCGGCCCAGGTCCTGTTGCGGACGGCCGTAGAAGTGCAGGCCGAGGTTGTGGAAGCCGTTGTTGGTCAGGGCCGGGCCGCTGTGGCAGTTCATGCAGCGCGCATGGGTGCGGAACAGGTGCAGGCCCCACAGCTGCTGGTCGCCGAGCAGGTTGCGGTTGCCTTCCAGGAAACGGTCGAAGCGGTTGTTGCGTGGCACCAGCGTGCGCTCATAGGCGGCGATGGCCTGGCCTACTTCGCGCACGCTGATCCTGCGGCTGCCGAACACGCGGGCGAATTCGGCCGGGTAATCCTTGCTGCGGTTCAGGCGGTGCTCCAGTTCCCGGGTGGTGAAGGCCATTTCCCGGGAATCCTGGATCGGAAACGCGGCCTGTTCTTCCAGCGTGGCGGCGCGTCCGTCCCAGAACAGGGGATGCGCATACGCGGCCATCGCCACGCTCATCGCGTTGCGCTTGCCGGCCTGGCGGTCGTGGCCGAAGGACACCTTGCGGCCATCGCCCCAGCCCAACTGGCGGTCGTGGCAGCTGGCGCAGGCGATCTGCCCGGAGCGCGACAGGCGTGGATCCTCGAACAGCCTCCTGCCCAGTGCGATTTTTTCCGGGGTACCCGGATTGTCGGCCGGTTCGGGAGGGTGTTTCGGCAGCGGCGCCAGCTCCTGCCATTGCACGCCCTCGTCGATGTGGGGCGCGGGCCATTGCGCGACCGGCAGGGCATAGACGCGGCGCAGGCAATCGAAATCGATGCCCGGCGCGCTCGGTGCGATGCGCTGGCGGCATTGCTCCAGCGTGGGTGCGGCGTCCGGCGCATTGGCGCCGGTTTGCGCGTGGGCGACGTACAGGCCGCCCACCGAGCACAACAGCAGGACTGCGGGCAGCAGGCGTGATGGAGAAAAGATGCGTGGCATTCGAGTCAGAACCCGGTGGCGATCATGGAGGGGCGTGCCGCCACCGGCCAGACTGGAATCAGCGGCTGGCGCAGTGGCCAGCGGATACTGTCTGCGAAGGGAAGCGGCACCCGCCCGGGGAGAAGGCCGGCGACAGCCAACAACAGGCTGCCGCCGGCCAACACGTTGCGGGCATGCGTAGTGCCAATGGACACGCCCGGCGGGGGCAGCAGCACGATCTGCAATGCCACCATCGCCAACGCTGCCCACATCCGCGCATCGGTGATGCGGGCCGGTCGGACATGCAACGCGGCGGGCGTGCTCATCGTCTGCATCTCCCGGTCAGAACCTGTAACCCAGTTCCAGCCAGAAGCTGCGGCCGGCCTCGTAGTACATCGAGCTGGAGGTGGTGCCGCTGATCTTGTTGGCGCGGTTCAGGATGTTGGCGACCTCGACGCGGGCATAGGCCTGCTGCTCGCGTGGCAGCTCCAGGGTGTATTCGAAGGTGCTGTCGAAGGTGAAGGCGCGCGGGTAGTCGCGGTCGACGTAGGCGTCCAGGCTCTCGCCGTTGTAGTTGCCGCTGCCGTCCCTGACGATGTCGCGGAAGCCGGCGCGGTAGCGCAGGAAATTGCTCCACAGCAATTCGCCCTGCCCCAGCGGCAGGCGGGTCTGGGTGGACAGGCGTGCCGTCCACTTGCGCGCAAAGTCCCTGGCGGGTAGGTCGTACAGCCACACCGCCTCGCCCTTGTACAGGACCCGCTCGTCGCTGGCATCGCTCCAGCTGGTCTGGTAGTCGGTGTAGTTGCGTTTGGTGTCGGTGTAGTCGAAGGCAAATTGCAGCCTGGTATGGCTGCGGCGCCAGTCCAGCGTCTGCGCCGGGGCGGCGCTCAAGGTGTGGATGCTGCTCCGGCTGCGGCCCTTGTTGACGTACTGGTAGACGCTGGTGGAGTAGTAGCCGCTGGCGTCGCCGCTGCGCACCGATTGGCGCAGCACTTCGTCCTTGTTGTCGCGGTTGACGTATTTCAGGCTGACGTCCCAGCCCTTCCAGTGCTGGTCGAAGCCGAGGGTCCATTCGTCGGTGTGGGGGATGTCCACCTCGGAGATGCGGTTGGTCGAGGTCGCCAGGGTTCCGGTCACGCTGTCCCACGAGGTGCTGCTGCTGGTGCGCAGCTTGATCTCGGTCAGGCGTTCGCGGCCTTCGCGCAGCAGGTAACTGAAGAAATTGCGCCCGTAGTAGCGGTTGACGCCGGCGGTCAGCACCGATTCGCGATTGCCGAGGATGTCCCAGGACGTGGCCAGGCGCGGCGACAGCGTGGTCCGGTTCCAGATGTTGTCGTCCTCCACGCGCAGGCCGGGACGCACGCTCCAGTTGCCCATGCTGATGTCGTCCTGCACCCAGCCGGCCCATTCGTTGCCGCTGACGCTGAACCTGCCGGCGTGGTAGGTGGTCAGGCGGCGGAAGTACTGGCCCTGGCCGGCCACCAGGATGGGGGCGGCGACCGTGCCGGTGGAGGCCTGCACCGGAGACAGCGAGCAGCCATCGCTGTCCACGCTGCCGTTGCTGAGGGCGCAACGGGTGGTGGCGTAGGGCTGCAGGTAGCTGAAGTGGTCGTTCAGGCGCTCGTAGTCGGCCTTGCGCTGCTGGTAGGACGCGCCGAACTGCAGCGTGTGACGGCTGGCTCCCCAGTCGAAGGCCGCGCGGTCGGCCTCGAACCGGTAGCCGGTTTTGCGGTCGTGCTGGTCGATGTTGCCCCAGCTGCCCTCGAAGCTGCTGTTGTTCACGCCCCAGTCGTGGGCGTCGGATCTGGCCCAGGCCTTCCAGTAGTCCACCTGGCTGCGGCGCGAGCTTTCCAGGTCGCTGTAGCTGAGCGTGTTGTTGAACGACCATGCGGTGCGTTCCAGGTTGGCACGCAGGCTGAGCACGGGGCCGCCCTGCTTTATGTCGAACCAGGCGTCCCTGGCGTTCATGATGAAGTAGCGGTCGTCGGTGGGCGCATGGACCAGGTTCGCGCCCAGTGTCAGCCCTTCGCCGTTACTCCAGTCCAGATTGAGGGTGGCGGCGGTGTTCTCGCGGGTCTGGGTCTTGCTGTTGGCATCGGTCGTGCTGGCGTTGCCTGCGCTGTAACCGCGCAGCGGGATGTCCGAACGCGTGCGGGTGAGCGTGCCGATCATGCCGATGCCGGCGGCGGTGCGGCCTTCCAGGCGCACCCCGAACTTGTACTTGTCGTAGCTGGGCTGGTAGGCGAAGGTGGCCGACTGGTCCCAGGTGGTTTCCTGGCCGCGTGGAATGATGACCTCGTCCCAGGCCGAGCGCGCCATGCGCAACCAGACCTTGCCGTGGAGTGCGTCGCCGGCCTTGCGCGTCTGTGCATCGACCACGCCGCCGGTGAAGTTGCCGAAACTGGCGGGCACGTTGCTGTCATAGACGGTCACGCTTTCCAGCATGTCGGTGTCGATGGCGATGCCCTGCGACTGGCTGGGTACGTCGTTGATGTTGTTGACGTCGGCGACGGAGGTGAAGGCGTTGGCCGGGTCGATGTCATTGTTGACGCTGACGCCGTCGAGCAGGAACGCGTTCTGGTAGAACGGCGCGCCGTTGATGCTGATGTCGGCCGGGCGGATTTCGCCGCCGTTGCGCGAGCTGCGCGCGGTTTCGCCGGACTGCACCGCCGGGTTGATGCGCAGCAGGGTGGCGAGGTCGCCGTTGCCCTTGTTGGTGTCCTGGATGTAGGCCTGGTCCAGCACGGCACCTTCCGAATAGGGGAAGGCGCGCTGCGCGCCGATGCGCAGCGGTGCCAGCGCGATCGTGCCGTTGCCGGCCGGTGCCCTCTCCAGCGTGTAGCTGCCGTCGGACAGGGCGATCAGGCGCAGGCCGGAGCCCGCCAGCAGGCGTTCCAGCCCTTCACGGTCGCCGACCGGGCCACGCAGCGCGGGCGCCTGCAGGCCCGTGGTCAGCGCCGGTTGGTAGGCCAGGGCGATGCCGCGCTGGCTGGCGAAGGCGGCCAGCGAGCGGCCGAGCGGACCGGCCGGCAGCTCGGCGTTCGTCCCGGACCGGGCGGCGGCTGCGGGGACGAAGGGCGACAGCGGGGTTGCTGCGAGGGCGGCCGCGAGCAGGCTGACGCGGAGCGGGGAGGGCAGTCGGCGCATGGGGAATGTTCGAGATGAAGGGGGTACCTGATGCCTGCCACGCGAGACCGCAGAAAGTGTCAGGCGTTTCGCATCCGACGCGTTGGCCATCGCCGGATGCGGCGTGGAAGGGGCAGGGTTCAAGCCCCGCGCGGGCCTACCGTGATCCACCAGCCGCCTGCGCCCCGGCGCACGGCGAGCGGGTAGATGGCTTCGAGCATCGCCAGGCTGCGCTCGATGTCGTCGAGCGGAAATGCGCCGGAAACGGCCAGTGCGGCCACCTCGGGGTCGCAGCGCAGGCGGCCGCTGCGGTAGCGCGCCAGTTCCCCGAGCAGCTCGCCCAGCGGCATGCGGTCGGCCGCGAGCATGCCGCCTACCCAGGCCGCCTGCGCAGGGTCGGCGTCGAGCGAAGCGCTGCAGCCATGGGCGTCGAACCAGGCCAGTTGCCCGGCATTGATCATCCGGGTTGCCACGGTGGGCAGGCCGAAGCCCAGGCGGACGGCCCCTTCCAGCACCATGACCCGGTGGCGGTCGCCGAGGGCGCGGACTTCGAAACGGGTTGCCTGCGCCTGCAGGCTGCCGAAGGCGGTGCGTACCCGGAACGGGCGCGGCGGCGAGAGCGGATCGGCGGCGGCTTCCACCAGGATCCTGCCTTCGCGCAGGCGCACGCCGCGCGCGCTGGCGTCAAAGCGCAGGTCCAGCGCGGTGGCGGTGTCCAGTTCGACCCGGCTGCCATCGGGCAGGCGCAGCTGGCGGCGCTCGCCGGTGGCGGTGCGCTGGTCGGCGCTCCAGTCGCCGCGCTGCCACAGTTGCCAGCCCAGCCAGCCGCCGGGGGCGGCGCTCGACAGCAGCGCCAGGTGCTTGATCGCATTGCGGCGCCCCGCGTTGGCCGGGCGGCCCAGCACCGGCAGGGCAATGGCAGGCGGTACCTGGCCGAAAAGGTCCTGCAGGCGCTCCACCCGCGCCCAGGCGCGGGCGTTGGCGGGCGATACGCAGCGCCAGTGTTCGCAGGCCAGACGGTCGGCCTCGCTGCCGGCCCCGTCATGCAGGCGCAGCATCCACTCGGCGGCCTGCTCCAGCGCGGCCTGCTCCATCGCGGCCTGTACCAGCGGGTCTTCCCGGTGAGGCGTGTCAGGGCACATGGGACAGGCAGCCGACGAGGGCGCGCTTCATGTGGCGCTTGACCGTACTCAGGGAGATGCCGAGCCGGCGGGCGATTTCGTCGTAGCCGATGCCTTCGAACTGCGCCAGCAGGAACACCTGGCGGGCATCGCCGGGCAGGCTGTCGAGCATGGCGTCGATCAGGTGCAGGGCCTCGCGGACCAGCGCCTGATGCTCGGCCGAGGGCGTGCTTGGTTCGGGCAGTGCCGCCAGGCTTTCCAGATAGGCGCGCTCCAGCGATTGGCGGCGGCACCAGTTGGCCATCAGGCCCTTGGCGACGGTGGTCAGGTAGGCGCGCGGCTCCAGTACGCCCTGCAGGTCGCGCCCGGCCATCAGCCGCGCGAACGTATCCTGCGCGAGGTCGGCCGCGACTTCGCGACAGCCGAGCCGGCCGGCGAGCCAGCCGCGGAGCCATGCGTGGTGGTCACGGTAGAGCGTGACGAGGGTTTCGGATTGGGCCGCCATGAGGTTCACGGGAAGTGGGACTGGGGCGCCTGTTCACCTTCCGGCGGCGTGGCCTGATCCGTTGGTCAATAACAATTGAGAATCGTTATCAATTATGACGGTGCTGCCGCTGCTTGACCAGCTTGGGCCGCTGACGGGTGTGCCCGCCGGAGGGATTTCCGCTGCGGCAGGGTGTGCGGGGACGGGGCCTTGGCGGCATGGGTGAAGCTTGCGGAGGGGCTAGGTGATTGCGCGGGATCAAAGGCGTCGCACCTGCCGTGTCCGATACTGGAAACACGGGATGATTGCGGCTGAATGGCAGCCGGTGGCGGGCTTGAATCACACCGCCGCAACCGCATCTGAACGAGTATCGCCGGCGACGCCGGCCCCTGATTCGGGATGACCACCATGCGGATGGACAAGCTCACCTCCAACTTCCAGAAAGCCCTGGCCGATGCGCAGTCGCTGGCCGTGGGCCGCGACCACAACATCATCGAGCCGGTGCATGTGCTGGCCGCGCTGCTCGACCAGGCCGGTGGCAGCAGCCGGCCGCTGCTGGCCCAGGCCGGGGTCAACGTGCCGCTGCTGCGGGAGCGCCTGGGCGAGGCGCTGGACGCGCTGCCCAAGGTCTCCGGCCAGGCCGGCAACCTGTCGATGGGCAACGACCTCAGCCGCCTGCTCAACGCCACCGACAAGCTGGCCCAGCAGCACAACGACCAGTTCATCGCCAGCGAGTGGTTCCTGCTGGCCGCCACCGACGACGGCGGTGCGGCCGGCATGGCGCTGCGCGCGGCCGGTGCCGACAGGAAGAAGCTGGAAGCGGCGATCGACAAGCTGCGCGGCGGCGAGACCGTGCAGAGCGAGAACGCCGAGGAGCAGCGCCAGGCGCTGGAGAAGTACACCATCGACCTGACCGCGCGCGCGGAAAGCGGCAAGCTCGACCCGGTGATCGGCCGCGACGAGGAGATCCGCCGCACCATCCAGGTGCTGCAGCGCCGGACCAAGAACAACCCGGTGCTGATCGGCGAACCCGGCGTGGGCAAGACCGCCATCGTCGAGGGCCTGGCCCAGCGCATCGTCAACGACGAGGTGCCCGAGGGCCTGCGCGGCAAGCGCGTGCTGTCGCTGGACATGGGCGCGCTGATCGCCGGCGCCAAGTTCCGCGGCGAGTTCGAGGAGCGGCTCAAGGGCGTGCTCAACGACCTGGCCAAGAACGAGGGCCAGATCATCCTGTTCATCGACGAACTGCACACCATGGTCGGAGCCGGCAAGGCCGACGGCGCGATGGACGCGGGCAACATGCTCAAGCCGGCGCTGGCGCGCGGCGAGCTGCACTGCATCGGCGCGACCACGCTGGACGAATACCGCCAGTACATCGAGAAGGACGCCGCGCTGGAGCGCCGCTTCCAGAAGGTGTTCGTCGGCGAGCCCTCGGTGGAGGACACCATCGCCATCCTGCGCGGGCTCAAGGAAAAGTACGCCGTGCACCACGGCGTGGAGATCACCGACCCGGCCATCGTCGCCGCGGCCACGCTGTCCAACCGTTACATCGCCGACCGCCAGCTGCCGGACAAGGCCATCGACCTGATGGACGAGGCCGCCTCGCGCATCCGCATGGAGATCGACTCCAAGCCCGAGGAACTGGACCGCCTCGAGCGCCGCCTGATCCAGCTCAAGATCCAGCGCGAAATGCTGAAGAAGGAGAAGGACGAGGCATCGCAGAAGCGCCTGGCCGACCTGGAGGCGGACATCGACGGGCTGGAGCGCGAGTTCTCCGACCTCAACGAGATCTGGAAATCGGAGAAGGCCGCGCTGCAGGGCACGACCCGGATCAAGGAACAGATCGAGCAGGCCCGGCTGGAGCTGGAGGCGGCGCAGCGCCGCCAGGATTTCGCGCGCATGAGCGAGATCCAGTACGGCCTGCTGCCCAACCTGGAAAAGCAGCTGGCGGCGGCGCAGGAAGTCGAGCGCAAGGATTTCAAGCTGGTGCAGGACCGGGTGACCGACGAGGAGATCGCCGAGGTGGTCGCGCGCTGGACCGGCATCCCGGTCAGCAAGATGCTCGAAGGCGAGCGCGACAAGCTGCTGCGCATGGAGCAGGTGCTGCACACCCGCGTGGTCGGCCAGGAAGAGGCGATCCGCGTGGTGTCCGATGCGGTGCGCCGTTCGCGTGCCGGCCTGTCCGACCCGAACCGTCCCAGCGGCTCGTTCCTGTTCCTGGGCCCCACCGGCGTGGGCAAGACCGAGCTGACCAAGGCGCTGGCCGATTTCCTGTTCGATTCGTCCGACGCGATGGTGCGTATCGACATGAGCGAGTTCATGGAGAAGCACAGCGTGGCGCGCCTGATCGGTGCGCCCCCGGGCTACGTCGGCTACGAGGAAGGCGGCTATCTCACCGAGGCGGTGCGCCGCCGCCCGTACAGCGTGATCCTGCTGGACGAGGTGGAGAAGGCGCACCCGGATGTGTTCAACATCCTGCTGCAGGTGCTCGACGACGGCCGCCTGACCGATGGCCAGGGCCGCACCGTGGACTTCCGCAATACCGTCATCGTGATGACCAGCAACCTCGGCTCGCACCAGATCCAGGAGATGAGCGGCGACGACTCGCCGGAGGCCTACATCCAGATGAAGGCGGCGGTGATGGGTGTGGTGCAGGCGCATTTCCGCCCGGAGTTCATCAACCGGCTGGACGACATCGTGGTGTTCCACCCGCTGGACAAGCAGCAGATCAAGCAGATCGCGCGGATCCAGATGCGCGGGCTGGAGAAGCGGCTGGGCGAGCGCGGGCTGAAGCTGGACGTGGCCGATTCGGCGTTCGACCTGCTGGGCAACGTCGGCTTCGACCCGGTGTATGGCGCGCGTCCGCTCAAGCGCGCGATCCAGCAGCAGCTCGAAAACCCGCTGGCGTCGAGGATCCTCGGCGGCGAGTTCGCCAGCGGCGACACCATCCACGTCGAGGCCGCTGGCGGCCAGCTGCGTTTCGCCAAGGGTTGATCGCGCCCGGTGGACACTCCGTACGCGGGGTGTCCACTCATGCCTGCGGGTTATCGGCTGATCACCACGGATCAGCAGTAACCGTTGCAACCAGCGGCCATGGCCGGCATCGGCTCGGCTATGGTCATGGGCCACACCCGCATCGAGCCTGTGATGTCCACGCCGAACTGGAAGCCCGAAACCATCGCCGTGCATGGCGGCTACCGTCCCGACCCGACCACCCGCGCGGTGGCGGTGCCGATCTACCAGACCGTGGCCTATGCCTTCGACGACACCCAGCACGGCGCCGACCTGTTCGACCTGAAGGTCCAGGGCAACATCTACACCCGCATCATGAACCCCACCACCGACGTGCTGGAGCAGCGCATCGCCGCGCTCGAAGGCGGCGTCGGCGCGCTGGCACTGGCATCCGGGCAGGCGGCCATCACCTACGCGATCCAGACCATCGCCGAGGCCGGCGACAACATCCTGGCCTCCAGCGCGCTGTATGGCGGCACCTACAACCTGTTCGCGCATACGCTGCCGCAGTTCGGCATCCAGACCCGCTTCGCCGACTACCGCGATCCGCAGGCGTTCGCGGCGCTGATCGATGAGCGCACCAAGGCGGTGTTCGTCGAGTCCATCGGCAACCCGCGCGGCAACATCACCGACATCGAGGCCATCACCGCGATCGCGCACGCGCATGGCGTGCCGGTGATCGTCGACAACACCGTGGCCACGCCCTACCTGTTGCGCCCGTTCGACTTCGGCGCCGACATCGTGGTGCATTCGCTGACCAAGTACCTGGGCGGGCATGGCACCAGCCTGGGCGGAGCGATCGTCGATTCCGGCCGCTTCCCCTGGGCCGAACACAGCCAGCGCTTCCCGCGGCTCAACACGCCGGACGTGAGTTACCACGGGGTGGTCTACACCGAGGCGCTGGGGCCGGCAGCCTACATCGGCCGCGCACGCGCGGTGCCGCTGCGCAATACCGGCGCGGCGATCTCGCCGTTCAACGCCTTCCAGATCCTGCAGGGCATCGAGACCCTGGCGCTGCGCATGGACCGGATCAACAGCAACACGCTGGCGGTCGCGTCCTTCCTGCAGCAGCACCCGAAGGTGGCGTGGGTGAACTACGCGGCGCTGCCCGACCACCCCGAGCATGCGCTGGTGCGCAAGTACCTGCGCGGGCACGGCTCGGGGGTGCTGACCTTCGGCCTGCCCGGCGGCCGCGAGGCCGGGGCGCGCTTCCTCGACGCACTGCAGCTGTTCACCCGGCTGGTCAACCTGGGCGACGCCAAGTCGCTGGCCACGCACCCGGCCTCCACCACCCATCGCCAGCTCGATGCGGCCGAGCTGGAGAAGGCCGGGGTGACGCTGGACACGGTGCGCCTGTCGGTCGGCATCGAACACATCGACGACCTGCTGGCCGACCTGGAACAGGCGCTGGCGCAGGCCTGAGCGCGGGAGTTCAACGGGCCCCCGAGCTCCCCGGGCGCGGGTGGCGCGCGTCCGCTGCGCCACCCGCCGCCGTGCATCGCGCAGGCGGCCTTACCAGGCGATGGTGAAGCGCTGGCGCAGGTGCCGCGGCTGTTCCAGCTCGTCGACCAGGGCCACGGCCAGGTCGGCCGGGCTGATGGTGCCGGGGCCGTCGGCGGCCATCAGCGGCGTGTCGCTGCCGGTGCGGTAGCGGCCGGTGCGCTCGGTCGGGCCGCCGTCGTGGAAGGCCACCGGCGGGCTGAGGAAGGTCCAGTCCAGGGTCGATTCGCCCTTCAGGTCTTCCAGCGCGTCGCGCGCGGCGCGGGCACCGTCATGGAACGCCGGCGGGAACGACGGCGTATCCACCAGCTGCACGCCGTCGGCGGTGTACAGGCTGCCGGCGCCGCCCACCACCAGGTAACGCTTCACCCCGGCGGCGCGGGTGCCGGCGACGATCGCCCGCGAGCCCTGCATGAAGTCGTGGTAGATGTCCGGGTTGCCCCAGCCGGCGTTGTAGGCGCTGAGCACCGCGTCGTTGCCGGCCACCGCGGCCTGTACCTGTGCGGCATCGCTCACGTCGGTGCGGATCACGCGCAGGCGTTCGCGCGCGGCGAGCTTGTCCGGGTGGCGGGCCAGCGCGGTGACCTCGTGGCCGCGCGACAGCAGTTCTTCGAGCAGGGCGCGGCCGACGAAGCCGGTGGCACCGATCAGGGCGACTTTCATGGCGATTCCTCGCGTGGATGGGAGGTCCACAGTGTCCTCCCCGCATGGTGGCGGCGGCAGTCTCCCGGGGCCACAATCACCTTGAAGCCACGCTTCACGATGGCGCGGCGGCAGGAGGGGCGATGGAGAATCTCAGGCGCATGGCGCTGTTCGCGCAGGTGGTCCAGCACGGCTCCATGAGCGCCGCGGCGCGGGCGCTGGGCATGAGTACCTCGGCGATCAGCCAGCAGGTGCGCGCGCTGGAGCAGGAGGCTGGCGTCGCGCTGCTGCACCGTTCGACCCGGCAGCTGTCGCTGACCGACGTCGGCAGCCGCTACTACGCGGCCTGCGCGCGCCTGCTGGATGCCGCCGGCGAGGCCGCGGCCGAGCTGTCGGCGGCCCGCCACGCGCCCAGCGGCGAACTGCGCCTGTCCGCACCACTGGGCATGGCCGACCATGTCGGGCCGGCACTGGGGGCGTGGCTGCGCGACAACCCGCAGCTGCGCCTGCACCTGCATTTCGAGGATGGCTGGACCGACCTGGTGCAGGCCCGGATCGACCTGGCGCTGCGCTTCGGCCAGTTGCCCGACAGCGACTGGATGGCGCAGCGCCTGGGGACCCTGCAACGCTGGCCCTGCGCCGCGCCGGACTGGTTGCGGCGGCATGGCCCGCCGGCCGATCCGCTGCAGGTGCCGGCCGGCGAATGGCTGGGGCTGGCGCAGGTTCCGGGGCTGGCGTGGCGGCACCGCGCCTCGGGGCAGGAGCGGCGTGTGCCGGCGCATCCGCGCCTGGTCAGCCACAACCAGCCGGCAGTGCGCCAGCTGTGCGTGTCGGGACTGGGCGTGGCGGTACTGACCTGCCTGGACGTCATGCCGCTGCTGGCCGATGGCCGGCTGGTCCGGCTGCTGCCCGAATGGGACGTCCCGGCGCTGCCGGTGTGGGCGGTGACGCCGCACCGGCAGACCCAGCCGGCCAAGGTGCGCCAGGCGATCGAGCTGCTCGGCCGCTACCTGGCGGGCATACCCGGCGTTGGCGACAGCGGGGCCTGAGCGGCCCCGGCATCGCGGCCCCCTCAGCCGGCGGCGGTGCCTGCCCGCAGCGCGCGGTACGGCGGCGTGGCCATGACCATTTCCGCCAGCGAGTGCGCCAGTTCGCGCTCGGCCAGCACCGTGCCGTCGGCACCGTGCTCGAGCAGGTGCTTGACCTCGGCATCGCTGTGCGCGCGCGCCAGCAGGGTCAGGTTGGGGTTGATCGCGCGCAGCTTGGCCAGCGCTTCGCCGGCTTCCAGCGGCTGCGGGATGGCGAGGATGGCGATGCTGGCGCGTTCGGGATGGGCCTCGGCCAGCACCAGGTCGGCGGCGGCGCTGCCGCGGATGCCGGGGATGCCGGCGGCGTGCGCGCGCTCGACATGGTCGCGGTTGTCGTCGATCACCAGCACCGGCACGCCGCGATCGCGCAGCACCTGCGCGAGGGTGCTGCCGACCCGGCCGTAGCCGATGACGATGGCGTGGTCGTGCAGGTCCAGCGACGGTCCGGGCGGGATGTCCGGCGCTTCCGGCACCGGCAGGGTTTCCTTGTGCCGCGCCTGCCAGCGGTCGAGCAGGCCGAACACCAGCGGGTTGAGCATGATCGACACCAGCGCGCCGGCCAGCACCAGCGACTGCCCGGTGCCGGGCAGGATCTTCAGCGCCACGCCGAGCCCGGCGATGATGAAGGCGAATTCGCCGATCTGCGCCAGCGACGCGGAAATGGTCAGCGCCGTGGCCTTGGAATGGCCGAAGGCGCGCACGATGAAGAACGCCGCGGCCGACTTGCCGAACATGATGATCGCCACCGTGGCCAGCACCTGCCACGGGTGCTCGACCACGATCATCGGGTCGAACAGCATGCCCACCGAGATGAAGAACAGCACCGCGAACGCATCGCGCAGCGGCAGCGAATCGTGCGCCGCCTTGTGGCTCAGCTCCGACTCGTTGAGCATCATGCCGGCGAAGAACGCGCCCAGCGCGAACGACACCCCGAACAGCGCGGCCGCGCCGAACGCCACGCCCAGGGCGATGGCCAGCACCGCCAGGGTGAACAGTTCGCGCGAACCGGTGCCGGCGATGCGCTCCAGGATCCACGGGATCACCCGGCGCCCGACCAGCAGCATCACCGCCACGAACAGGCCCAGCTGCACGAAGGTCCAGCCGATCGACGCCAGCACGCTGCCGAGGCTGTGGCTGCGGCCCTGGGCCTCCGGGCCGAACACGCCGGCGATCACCGGCATCATCACCAGCGCCAGTACGCAGGCCAGGTCCTCGACGATCAGCCAGCCGACCGCGATCTTGCCGCGGGTGGTCTCCAGCAGGCGGCGTTCCTCCATCGCCCGCAGCAGCACCACGGTCGAGGCGGTGGCCAGCGAGAAGCCGAAGATCACCCCGTGCAGTGGCGGCCAGCCCATCAGCGTGGCCACCCCCCAGCCCAGCACCGTGGCCACCGCGATCTGGCCGATGGCCCCGGGAATGGCGATGGCCTTCACCGCCATCAGGTCCTTGAGCGAGAAATGCAGGCCGACGCCGAACATCAGCAGCATCACGCCTATCTCGGCCAACTGGTTGGCCAGCGCCTGGTCGGCGACGAAGCCCGGCGTGAACGGCCCGACCACCACCCCCGCGACCAGATAGCCCACCAGCGGCGACAGCCGCAGCCGGTTGGCCAGGGCGCCAAGCACGAAGGCCAGGCCCAGGCCGATGGCGATCATGTTGATCAGGGCGGTGTCATGGTGCATCGGAACTCGCAGGGGTGGGGGATGTGACGATTCTACGGGCGCGTCCGCCGCAGACAAGGAAACACCGCGCCGGATGCGGACGTGGCGCACGCAAAAAACAATGCCCCGGTTTCCCGGGGCATTGCGCGGAACATCCGCTGCGTCAGGCGCCGCTTACCACTTGTAGCCGATGCGGCCGTAGACGTAGGCGCCGTTGAAACCGGCCGGCGCATAGTTGCTGTAGGGCATCTGGCCCCAGGCGTTGACGCTGGTGAACGCGGGGTTGACCTTGTCCGGGTGCGAATCGAGCACGTTGTCCGCACCCACGGTCAGCGTCCACTGCGCGCTCGGCTTGAAGCTGGCCGACACGTCCATCACCCACTGCGGGTCGTAGCTCTGGTCGAACGCCGGGTTGGTCTGGCGCACGGTGAACCGGCCGTAGCGGGTGGCGTTCAGGCCCAGCACCCAGCGGTCCAGGGTCCAGGTGCCGCCGACGATGGCCTTGTCGCGCGGGAAGGCGTCTTCCAGGCGGCCGATCTCGTCGCGCGCCACCAGCGGCGTGGTCAGGCCCAGGCCGGTCAGCACGCCCGGCGACGGCGCCAGCCGCTTCACCTCGGTCTTGTTGTAGCTGTAGCTGGCGGTCAGGTCCAGGGCGCTGGCGGCCAGCGGGATGTTGTAGCTGCCGACCACGTCCACGCCGCGGGTGCGGGTGTCGGCGGCGTTGTTGAAGTAGCGGAAGGCGGTGACGTTGTTGATCCCCAGCGAGGTCAGCAGCGCGTTGGTCGCCGGATTGGTGTTGATGGTGGACGACAGCAGGATGCGGTCGTCGATGTCGATCTGGAACGCATCGATGGTCAGGTACAGGCGCTCGGCCGGCTGCAGCACCAGGCCCAGGCTGTAGGAGGTGGAGGTTTCCGCCTGCAGCGGCTTGGAACCCAGCGCCTTCGCCACGACGCTGGTGGCCGGGAAGGTGCCCGACTCGACGAACACGCCGTTGGAGTAGTTGCTGGTGATGACCTGGTAGCTCTGCTGGGCCAGCGACGGCGCGCGGAAGCCGTTGGAGACGGTGGCGCGCAGCGCCACCGTGTCGGTGAACGCATAGCGGGCCGAGAGCTTGCCCGAGGTCTTGCTGCCGAAGTCGGAGTAGTCCTCGTAGCGCGCGGTGGCGCCGGCCGACAGCTTGTCGGTCAGGTCGGCCTCGAGGCCGGCATAGAGGGCGTAGTTGTGGCGGTCGGCGTGCACCGCGTTGATCGGGGTGAAGCCGGCGAAGCCCTGCGCGCCGCTGCCGAAATAGGAGTTCGGCTCGCCCGGCGACTGGTTCCACTTCTCCTGGCGGTACTCGGCGCCGAAGGAGAGCGTCACCGGGTAGGCCAGGCCCCAGTCCAGCGCCTGCGAGAAATCGGCATTGACGATGTTGTGGGTGTACTCCAGCGCGCCGTCGCGGAAGCTGGTGGGGCTGTTGGCGCCCAGCGCGTAGTTCATGGTGTTGCGCGTGGCGAAGTCGATGCGGCTGTAGCCGTAGTTGTAGCTCACGTCCCAGTTGAAGCCGCCTTCGGTGCTGCCCTTCAGGCCGGCGACCAGCGAACGGTCCTTCAGGTACTGGTTGATCTCCGGCACGAAACCGTCGGGGTAGAGCAGCTTGGTCGCGGCGTTGTGGTTGCGCGAACGGTAGAACGCGAACGAGGTGATGTCGCGGTTGCTGGCGATGGCGGTGGCGTAGCCATGCAGGTTGTCGCTGAAATCGAAGCCGGCATTGGCCGACACCGCGCGGGTATCGACTTCCGGGTCGCCGACCACGAACGCCTTCACGCCCACGCCCGGGTAGTTGCCGGTGTTCGGCGTCGGGTTGCCCGGCAGGCCGTAGGCGTTGAACGGGCCGGCGCGGTTGGTGCGGTCCTGGTGCGAGAGCTGGCCGGCGAAATGCACCGTGCCGCGACCGTCGGCGAAGCTGACGCCGGTATCGCCGGAGAGCTGGTACTGCCTGCCGTCACCGGCCGAATACTGGCCCAGGTCCAGCGCCAGGCTGCCGCCCTTGCCGGCGCCCTTGAGCACGATGTTGACCACGCCGGCGATGGCGTCCGAGCCGTACTGGGCCGAGGCGCCGTCGCGCAGCACTTCCACGCGTTCGATCGCCGCCACCGGGATGGTGTTCAGGTCCACGGCCGAGGAACCGCGGCCCATGCTGCCGTTGACGTTGAGCTGGCCGGACAGGTGCCGGCGCTTGCCGTTGATCAGGATCAGCACCTGGTCCGGCGACAGCCCGCGCAGCTGCGCCGGGCGCACGCCGCTGGTGCCGTCGGTCAGGGCCGGGCGCGGGAAGTTGAGCGAGGGCAGGGCGCGCGACAGCGCGGTGGCCAGCTCGGTCGAGCCGGTGGCCTGCAGGACCTCGGGGGTGATGATGTCGATGGGCGACTGCGATTCGGCCACCGTGCGGTCGGCCACGCGGGTACCGGTGACGATCACGGTGTCGAGCGTCTGGGCGCCGGACTGGGCGAAGGCAGGGGCAACCGGGAGGCCGAGGGCGATGGCGACGGCAACGGCGAGCGTACTGGACTTGCGGTTCATCAGATTGCAGCTCCGGTATGAATGAGCGGCACCGGCGGCGACAGGATGTCCGTCACGAGGGGGCGTACGGTGCGTCATCATGGATTAATGGAATTTTTACGCGGTGTCAAATGCCGTTTGGCCCGCCTATGTCGTTGCTGCTGAAAGCATTTCGACCGAAAAGACGTGGCACCCGGCGGGGTTCGGGGGAGGGCATCCCGGCACGAAACCGATGCGAGGGAAGCGTCAGTCAAGTATTCGTTAACGCTAGAATCGCGTCGCAGGAATGTTGCTCAGGTGTACATTCCTTTTCGTTATAACGGACCCCCTCATGATTTCCCTTCGTAATTTCGCCCTGCGCCGGGGCGAGCGCCTGCTGTTGTCCAACGTCGACCTCACCCTGCATGCCGGCTACCGCGTGGGCGTGGTCGGGCGCAACGGCGCCGGCAAGTCCAGCCTGTTCGCCGCCGTGCGTGGCGAACTGGAAGCCGACAAGGGGGATGTGTCGCTGCCGGGCAGGATCCGCATCGCCGACGTGGCCCAGGAAACCCCGGCGCTGCCCGACCGCGCCATCGATTTCGTGCTGGGCGGCGACGACGTGGTGGCCGCGGTGCTGGCCGAGGAAGCCGCCGCGACCGCGCGCGAGGACTGGGAAGCCGTCGCAGACGCGCACCAGAAGATGGCCGAACTGGGCGCCTATGACGCCGAGGCGCGGGCCGGCAAGCTGCTGCATGGCCTGGGCTTCCCGGCCGAGACCCACGGCCGCCCGGTGGCCGCGTTCTCCGGTGGCTGGCGTGCGCGCCTGAACCTGGCGCGCGCGCTGATGATGCCCAGCGACCTGCTGCTGCTCGACGAACCGACCAACCACCTCGACCTGGACGCGGTGTACTGGCTTGAACAGTGGCTGCTCAAATACCCGGGCACGCTGCTGCTGATCTCGCACGACCGCGAGTTCCTCGACAACGTCGCCACCCACACCCTGCACCTGCACGGCGGCACCGCGCGGCTGTACACCGGCGGCTACACCGACTTCGAGCGCCAGCGTGCCGAACACCTGCGCCAGCAGCAGATCGCGCATGAGAAGGAGCAGGCCGAACGCGCCCACCTGCAGAGCTTCATCGACCGCTTCAAGGCGCAGGCCAGCAAGGCCACCCAGGCGCAGAGCCGCATGAAGCGCCTGGCCAAGATGACCGGCACCGAGGCGGTGCGCGCCGAGCGCGAGTTCCGCATCGAGTTCTCCGAGCCGGCCAAGCTGCCGTTCTCGCTGATCCGCCTGAACCACGTCGAGGCCGGCTACGGCCAGGACGCGGTGATCCTGAAGGACGTCGGCTTCGGCCTTGAGGCCGGCCAGCGCGTGGGCCTGCTCGGCCCGAACGGCGCCGGCAAGACCACCCTGGTCAAGACCTTGGTGGGCGACCTGCCGCCGCTGGCCGGCGAGCGCAGCGCGCACCCGGACATGAAGATCGGCTACTTCGCCCAGCACACGGTGGAGTCGCTGCGCGAGGGCGCCACGCCGATGGACCACTTCCGCGAGATCGACCCGGACGGCGTCAACCAGAACTTCCGCGACTTCCTCGGCAAGTGGAACTTCCCCGGCGACCGCGCGTTCGAGCCGGTGGACGGCTTCTCCGGCGGCGAGCGCGCGCGCCTGGCGCTGGCGCTGATCGCCTGGCAGCAGCCCAACGTGCTGCTGCTCGACGAACCGACCAACCACCTCGATCTTGAAATGCGCGAGGCGCTGGCCGAAGCCCTGAGCGTGTTCGAGGGCGCCATCGTCATGGTGTCGCACGACCGCCACCTGATCGGCCTGGTCTGCGACACCTTCTGGCGCGTGGCCGACGGCGTGGTCGAGCCGTTTGCCGGCGACCTCGACGAGTACGCCGCGTGGCTGCGCACCCGCGCCAGCGCGCAGGGCGCGCGCAGCAAGGCCGACCGCGCCGACAAGGGCGCAAAGCCGGCCGAACCGGCGCCTGCGCCGGTGGCCGCGCAGCCGGCACCGGCGAAGAAGCCGGTCAACCCGCACAAGCTGGAGGCGGCCGAGAAGAAGGTCGAGCAGCTGGGCGCGGCGCTGGCCGATATCGACCGCCAGCTGGCCGACCCGGCCAACTACGCCGATGCGGCGAAGATGGGCCGGCTCGGCAGCGAGCGCGAGGTGCTCGCGCAGCAGCTGGAGCAGGCCGAAGCGGCGTGGATGGAGCTGCTCGACTAGGGCGTGTCGCGTGGGCGCGCGCCGGCGGCTACGCCTGGCCCTGCGCCTGCAGCCACAGGCGGAAACGCCTGAGCGGCTCGCGTTCGGCGCGCGAGCGCAGCCGGGTGAGCCAGTAGCGTCCCAGCACCAGGGTCTGCGCGAAGGGCTGCAGCAGGCGGCCGTCGGCCAGGTCCTGCTCGAACATGCGCAGCGGCAGCAGCGCCACCCCGGCGCCTGCGGCGGCGGCGCTGGCCAGTGCCAGCGAGGAGTCGAACACCGGGCCGCGTGGCTCCACCCCGACCACCCCGGCCGCCTGCAGCCAGCGCGGCCATTCGTCGTTGCGGTAGGAGCGCAGCAGCGGCACCGCGGCCAGGTCGCGTGGCTGCCGCAGGCGTCGCGCCAGCGACGGCGCGCATACCGGCGCGAACGGCGCGTCGACGATCGGCGTGCAGTCCTGGCCCTGCCAGTCGCCTTCGCCGAAGCGGATCGCCAGGTCCAGGCCCTCACCGGCCAGGTCGATGCGGTTGTTGTGGGTCTGCAGGCGCAGCTCGATATCCGGATGCGCAGCCTCGAAATCGCCCAGCCGCGGCAGCAGCCAGCCGGTGGCGAAGGTCCCGACCACGCCCACCGTCAGCACCTCGCGGAAGCGCCCGCCGGCGAAACGGTCCAGGGCGATGGCTATGCGGTCGAAGGCGTCGGTGAGCACCGGGTGCAGCGCCGCGCCTTCGTCGGTGAGCGCCACCCCGCGCGGCAGGCGGTGGAACAGCGTGACCTGCAGGCGCTCTTCCAGGCTGCGGATCTGGTGGCTCAGCGCGGCCTGGCTGACGCACAGCTCCAGCGCCGCGCGGGTGAAATTGAGGTGGCGTGCGGCGGCCTCGAAGGCGCGCAGGGCGTTGAGCGGAAGCTGGGGGCGGATCATGCCTGAGCCATAACGACCGGTGATGGGTAATCGCATTATTCCCGTTATGGGTGCGTAAATCGGGGCTTTGACCCTTATTTATCTAATGGCTGCTGCTGGTTTTTCGCGCTGGTCGGGCGCGGTCGCCGCTTCCGATAATCGTGGCCATCCACACCCACGGAGCGCGCCTGCATGATCGACCGCCGCCAGTTTCTCGCCCTCGGCGGTGCCGCGTGTGCCGGCATTGCCGCCGTGCCCCTGCTGGCCCGCGCCGTGTCTGCGCCGGCGGCGGCCGGCTTTGCCGCGCTGGAGGCCGAAAGCGGGGGGCGCCTGGGCGTGTGCCTGTGGCATCCGGCCAGCGGCGCGCGTTTCGGCCAGCGCATGGACGAACGTTTCCCGATGTGCAGCACCTTCAAGTTCCTGCTCGCGGCCGCGGTCCTGGAGCGGGCCGGGCGCGGCGCGCTGTCGCTGGACCAGCGGGTACCGGTGCGGGCGGCGGACCTGCTCGCCCATTCGCCGGTCACCGCGCGCCATGTCGGCAAGGACCTGGGCGTGCGCGACCTGTGCCGGGCGACCCTGACCACCAGCGACAACGCCGCGGCCAACCTGCTGCTGCCGTTGGTCGGCGGGCCGGCCGGGCTCACCGCCTTCCTGCGCGCGCAGGGCGATGCGGTCACCCTGGCGGCGCGCTACGAGCCGGACGCAAACCGCTTCGCGATGGACGATCCGCGCGACACCACCAGCCCGGCGGCGATGGCCGGCAATCTGCAGCGCTTCGTGCTTGGCGATGCGCTGGCCCTGGCCGGGCGCCGGCAACTGGCCGACTGGCTGATCGACAACGAGACCGGCGACGCGCGGCTGCGCGCGGGGCTGCCGCCGGGCTGGCGGGTGGGCGACAAGACCGGCAGCAACGGCCGCGACACCAGCAACGACATCGCCGTGCTGTGGCCGCGGCGCGGCGGTACGCCTTGGGTGCTGGCCGCTTTCCTGCAGGGGTCCACGCTGGACGACGCGGGTCGCGATGGCATCCTGCGCCGGGTCGGCGAACGGGCGGCCGCGTACCTGGGCTGAGCCGCGGCGGTGCGTCGGCGGCAGCGGCACGTGTACCCTGTGCGCCAGTTGGGGAAAGGAAACCGCGCGCATGAGCCGCGAGCTGGTCTACCTGTTGTTGATCTTCGCGCTGCTGGTGATTCCGCGCGCACTGCAGCGCTTCTGCGTACCGGCGCCGCTGACCTGCCTGGTGTTCGGCATCGGCGTGATGCTGTGGCTGGGCGATGGCGCGCACGACCCGGTGGTGGGGCTGCTGGCCACGCTGGGCATTTCCTCGTTGTTCCTGTTCGCCGGCCTCGAGGTGGACCTGAAGGACCTGCGGCGTGGCATGTGGCCATTGCTGGTGCACCTGCTGATCCGCAGCCTGACCCTGGCCGGCGTGGCCTGGCTGGGGTGGCGCTACGGCGGCCTGCAGTGGCAGGCGGCGGGCCTGCTGGCGCTGGCGCTGCTGACCCCGTCGACCGGCTTCATCATGGATTCGCTCGCGCGCCTGGGCCTGGACGAGGCGGAACGGTTCTGGGTGAGCAGCAAGGCCATCGCCGGCGAACTGCTGGCGCTGGCGGCGCTGTTCGTGGTGCTGCAGGCCGGCGATCCCGCGCACATGGCGCTGTCCAGCCTGGTGCTGCTGGCGATGATGGTGGGCCTGCCGCTGCTGTTCGTCGGCCTCGGCCGCTGGGTGGCGCCGCATGCGCCGGGCTCGGAGTTCTCGCTGCTGGTGATGGTCGGCCTGCTCGCGGCCTACATCACCTATTCGCTGGGCGTGTACTACCTGGTGGGCGCCTTCATCGCCGGGCTGGTCGCGCGCCTGCTGCAGCAGCGCATGCCGCTGCTGGCCTCGCACGAGAACCTGCACGCGCTGCGCCTGTTCGCCTCGTTCTTCGTTCCGTTCTATTTCTTCAACGCCGGTACCAAGGTGCCCGGCGACGCGCTCAGCTTCGAGGCGCTGGGGCTGGGCGTGGTGATCACCCTGGTCGTGCTGCCGCTGCGCATCGCGGTGGTCTGGCTGCAGCGGCGGGTGCTGTTCGGCGAGAGTTTCATGTCCAGCCTGCGGGTGTCGCTGGCGCTGTCGCCGACCCTGATCTTCACCCTGGTGCTGGCCGGCATCATGCGCGAACGCTTCGACGCCCCGGCGGTGCTGTACGGCGCGCTGCTGCTGTATGCGGCATTGAACACGCTGCTGCCGTCGCTGGTGCTGCGTGCGCCGCTGGGCGTGGATCCGCTGGGCAAGGACGCCGCGCACGACGTGGCGGTGGCCGAGCCGGCGCCGGTGCCGCCACGCAGCGCCGAATCGGCGGTGATCGATGCCGCCCGGCCGCCTTCCGGCTAGGCCGCGCGCTGCGGCTATGATCCGCTCCCGGGAGCCGCCGCACCATGGGCGGCATGTCGACCGGGGCGGGTGAGTGGATAGCGACAACTGGCAGCGCGTGCGTGAACTTTTCGATGCGGTCTGCGACCTGCATCCCTCGCAGTGGCGGACCGAACTGGCGCGCATGAGCGCCGACCCGGCGGTGGTCGCCGAAACCCTGGAACTGCTGCAGGCGCAGACCGTGGACCTGTCCCGCGCACAGTCGCCGCTGCGCGGCCTGCGTGCGGCCGGCGCGCAGGTCGAGCAGGGCGAAGGCGAGCGGCTGGGGCCGTGGCGGTTGTGCGAGCGCCTGGCCAGCGGCGGCATGGGCGTGGTGTTCCGCGCCGAGCGCGCCGACGGCCTGTACGCGCAGGAGGTGGCGGTCAAGGTCCTGCATGCCGCGCCCGAGCCGCGCATCGCCGAGCGCCTGGCCGCGGAGCGGCGCATCCTCGCCGGGCTGCAGCACCCCAACATCGCGCGCCTTTACGACGGCGGCACCACGCCCGGTGGCCAGCCCTATCTGGTGATGGAGTACGTCCGCGGCCAGGCGCTGGACGTCCATTGCCGGCAACGTCGCCTCGACCTGCGCCAGCGGCTGGCGCTGTTCCTGAAGGTGTGCGCGGCGGTGCAGGCCGCGCATGCGCGGCTGGTGCTGCACTGCGACCTCAAGCCGGCCAACATCCTGGTGCGTGCCGACGGCGAGCCGGTACTGCTGGACTTCGGCATCGCGCGGCTGATCGAGAACGACGGCAACCCGGGCCGCCAGCCGTTCTTCACCCCGGGCTATGCGGCGCCCGAGCTGCGCGCGGGCGAACCCGAGGGCATGGCCAGCGACGTCTACAGCCTGGGCATCGTGCTGGCCGGGCTGCTGGCCGCGCAGGATGCCGCGCGCGGCCCGGCGGCGGGGCAGGCACCATTGCCGCCGAGCCGCCTGGCCGATGCGCGCTGCGCCTGGCGCGGCGCGTTGCGCGGCGACCTGGACGCGATCGCCATGCGCGCGGTCGCCGCCGCGGCGCCGGCGCGCTACGCCTCGGTGGAGGCGCTCGCGGCCGATGTCCGCCGCTACCTCGAGCACCGGCCGGTGCTGGCCCGCGGCGGCGGCGGGTTCTACCGCGGCGGGCGCTGGCTGCGGCGCAACTGGAAGGGCGCCGCGGCGCTGGCCGGTGTCCTGCTGCTGGTGGGCGCTTTCGTCTGCTGGCTGGCCGAGGCCCGCGCCGAGGCCGAGCGCCAGGCGCAGGTCGCCGAACAGGTGAGCGCGTTCCTGGTGTCGATGTTCGAAGCCGCCGACCCGCGCGAAAAGGGCGCGCGTGCCGGCGACGACATCAGCGCGCGCGAGGTGCTCGACCGCGCCGCGGCGCGGGTGGACGCCGAGCTTGAGGCATCGCCCGAGGTGCAGGCCCGGCTCAAGGGCGTGATCGGGCTGGCCTACCGCAACATGGGCGACCTGAAGCGCGCCAACCCGATGATGCGCGCCTCTGCCGAGGCGCTGGCCGCGCGCGGTGGCGCGCGCAACATCGACGAGGCCGCACGCCAGTTCAACCTGCTGGCCGGCAGCCATGCCAACAACCGCGACGGCCGCGAGGGCGAGGCGCTGGCGCGGCGCGCCCTGGCCCTGCTCGGGCAGCAGCCGGCGGACAGCTTCCGGGTCGCCCAGTCCTACAACTCGCTGGGGCTGTCGCTGCTGTCCGAGCAGCGCTACGGCGAAGCGGAGGCGGCCTTCAGGCAGGCATTGCAGCGGCATGAACTGGCGCGCCGCGAGCAGTTCATCGGCGTGACCCTGGACAACCTCGGCATGATGTACCGACGCAAGGGCGAACTGGCCGCGGCGGCGGCGATGTTCGAGCGTTCGACGCCGATCTTCCTGCGCATGTTCGGACCGACGTCGTTCGACTACTGGTCCAGCCACAGCGAGCGCAGCCTGGTGCTGCTCGACCAGGGACGGCTGGACGAGGCCATCGCCGCGTTCGAGGCCAACCTGGTGCGCGCGCCGCGCATCTTCGGCGAGCGCAGCGTGTACTACGTCAGCGAAAACAACCGCTTGGCCGGTGCGCTGATCCGCAGGGGCGACTACCTGCGCGCCGACGGGCATGTGCGTACCGCGCTGCGGCTGTCGGCCGAGGTGATGGGCAAGGACAGTTTCAACTACTCGGCGATGCTGGAAACGGCGGCGCAGCTGGCCGAGGCCCGTGACGACCCGGCAGCCGCCGAGGCGGCGTGGCGCGAGGCGCTGGCGGTACGCCGCGCGGCGATCGGCGACGGGCACCCGGACACGCTCGACCTGGAATTGCAGCTGGGGTTGTTGCTGGCCCGCCACGGCCACGCCGAAGGCGATGCGCTGGTGCGGCATGCGCATGCGGCGTGGTTGCCGCGGATCCCCGCCGGCAGCGCCAATGGCCTGCGCGTGCGCCAGGGCTGGGCGGAATGGCTGCTGTTGAAGGACCGCCGCGACGACGCCCGGGCGGCGCTGGCGGCGATGGCCGCCGAGGCCGCGGCGGCCAGTCCGGAGACCGCACTGCGCCAGCAGGTGCTGCAGGCCATGCTGCTGCAGCGCGAAGGCGATGCGGCGGCCGTCGCTGCATGGCGCGAGGTGGTGGCCGCGAGTGCGCGCCTGTCCGGTGCCGATTCGGCGCGGACGGCGCGCTGGCGGCTGGCCCTGGCCGGGGCGCTGGCCGCGGCCGGCGGGCGTGGCGAGCAGGAGTCGGCGCGGGCGGCGCCGGTACTGCGCGCGCAACTGGCCGCCCGCAGCCCGCTGCTGCGCGAGCTGCCGCCGTCGCGGTGACGGCCCGGCGCGGCTTGCCGCCACCGGACGCAGCGGTTAGGGTCGGGGCATGAAGCGCTCTTTCCTCGCAGGTCTCCTGCCGCTGTTGCTCGCTCCGCCGGTGTCCATGGCGGCACCGGCTCCCTCCGCCGCCGATACCGGCGCTGCCGGGTTCCTGGCGGCCCTGGCCCAGCATTGCGGGCAGGCCTTCGCCGGCCGCGTGGTGGCCAACCAGCCGACGAGCGCCACGCCCGATCCCTTCGAAGGCCAGGTGCTGGTGATGCACGTGCGCGGGTGCGATGCGCCGGCGCAGGAGCTGCGCGTGCCGTTCCATGTCGGCGAGGATCGTTCGCGGACCTGGGTGCTGACCCGCGTCGGCGATCGCCTGCGGCTCAAGCACGATCACCGCCATGCCGATGGCAGCCCGGACAAGGTCACCCTCTACGGCGGCGATACCCATGAGCCGGGGACCGCGCAGCGGCAGGCGTTCCCGGTGGACGCCGAGTCGGTGGCGATGTTCGAGCGCGAGGGCCTGGCCGGGTCGGTGCGCAACACCTGGGCGATGGAAGTCGAGCCGGGGCGGCGCTTCCTGTACGAACTGTCGCGACCGGACGGGCGCCTGTTCCAGGTCGAGTTCGACCTCACCCGGCCGGTGGCGGCACCGCCGCCGCCGTGGGGCGCCGATGCCGCCGCCACGGAAAAGGGCGCCTGACCGGCGCCCTTCGGTTCCAGCCCGACAGCCGCCCTCAGCGTGCGCCGAAGCGCGCGCGGCAGCCGCCGTTCACCCATACGCTGTTGCCGTTGTAGCCCCAGTTGCGGCCTTCCACGCACTGGGTCCGGGACAGCTGCTGGATCAGTACCGGGCGGCCCTGGCGGCGTTCCCAGGCGCAGGAGCGCATGCGGTTGTCTTCGCTGCTGCACTCGATGCTGTAGTTGGAACCGCCCCAGTTGCCATTGCCACCGCCGCCCCAGCCGCCTCCGCGGCCTTCGGCGAACTCGGCACGGCAACCGTCGCTGACCCAGACCGCGCCGTTGCTGCTGCCCCAGCTGCGGCCTTCGATGCATTGCGACTTGGACAACTGCCGCACCAGCGTGGCGCGGCGCCAGTCGGTGCGGCACACGCGCTGGCGGTTGTCGTTGCTCTCGCAGCGGATGGTGTCGCCGTTGCCGGCATTGCCACCGCCCCAGCCGCCGCCCCAGTTGCCGCCACGGCCTTCGGCGAACTCGGCGCGGCAGCCATTGTCGACCCACACGCTGCCGTTGCCGCTGCCCCAGTTGCGGCCTTCCACGCACTGGGTGTTGGACAGCTGGCGCACCAGCACCGCGCCGCGCCAGCCGGTGTTGCACACGCGCTGGCGGTTGTCGTTGCTCTCGCAGCGGATGGTGTCGCCGTTGCCGCCCCAGTTGCCGTTGCCGCCGCCGTTGCTCCAGCCGCCGCGACCCGGGCCGAAGTCGGCGCGGCAGCCGTTGCCGACCCACACCGTGCCATCGCGGCTGCCCCAGTTCTGTCCCTCGATGCAGCGGGTGCTGGACAGCTGGCGGACGATGATGGCGTCGCGCCAGCCGGTATTGCAGACCTGCTGGCGGTTGTTGATGCTCTCGCAGCGCACTGCCGCCACGGTGCCGGGGCCGTTGCCATAGGGCGACTGCGCGGCGGCGCTGGTGGCGAGCAGGGCGCCGGGCAGGAGGGCGGTGAGTCCGGCGAGCAGAAGCGGGCGGTTCATGGCGGCGTCCCTGTTCAGGTTTGGATGGGCGAACTATAGGAAGAGTCTGGCTTAAGCGGGCGTGACTGCGCCGCGGATTTGCTCCGCTCGCCGGCCGGCCGCAAAATAGCCGGCTCGCCGGCACCCTCCCGTGCCGGTATTCCCCTGCGGAGCTTTCCATGCGTACCCACTTCTGCGGCCTGGTCGACGAGACCCTGATCGGCCAAACCGTGACCCTTGCTGGCTGGACCGACGTTGCCCGCAACCAGGGCGGCGTCTGCTTCATCGATCTGCGCGATCATGAAGGCATCGTGCAGGTAACGGTGGAGATCGACAACGCCGAGGTGTTCGCGGTTGCCGCGTCGCTGGGCTATGAGGACGTGCTCCAGGTCGAAGGCGTGGTGCGTGCCCGCCACGCGGTCAACGACAAGATGCGCACCGGCAGGGTGGAAGTGATCGCCAGCCGCATCACCGTGCTCAACAAGGCCGCGCCGCTGCCGTTCCACGCCCACGAGAACCCGGGCGAGGACACCCGCCTGAAGTACCGTTACCTGGACCTGCGCCGTCCGGAGATGCAGCGCATGCAGCGCACCCGCATCAAGCTGGTGCAGGCGCTGCGCCGCCACCTGGATGCGCGCGGCTTCCAGGACATCGAGACCCCGATCCTGACCAAGGCCACCCCGGAAGGCGCGCGCGACTTCCTGGTGCCGGCGCGCATGCACCCGGGCGAGTTCTACGCGCTGCCGCAGAGCCCGCAGCTGTTCAAGCAGATCCTGATGGTGGCCGGCTTCGACCGCTACTACCAGATCGCGCGCTGCTTCCGCGACGAGGCGCTGCGGGCCGACCGCCAGCTGGAGTTCACCCAGCTGGACATGGAGTTCGCCTTCGTGCGCGAGCGCGACGTGCAGGATTTCGTCGAGGACATGATCCGTTCGATCTTCAAGGAAGTGGTCGACGTCGAACTCGACGCGCAGTTCCCGCGCATGACCTGGGCCGAAGCCATGCGCCGCTACGGCTCGGACAAGCCGGACCTGCGCATCGGCCTGGAGCTGGTGGACGTCGCCGCGCTGGTCAAGGACAGCGGTTTCGCCGTGTTCACCGGCCCGGCCAATGATCCCGATGGCCGGGTGGCCGCGCTGCGCATCCCCGGTGGCGCGTCGCTGAGCCGCAAGCAGATCGACGAGTACGCCGCCCATGCCGCCAAGTACGGCGCCAAGGGGTTGGCCTACATCAAGATCGCCGACAACGGCGAGGTCAGCTCGCCGATCCAGAAGTTCTTCAGCGAAGCGGCGTTCGCCGCCCTGGTCGCCCACGTCGGCGCCGGCAACGGCGACATCGTGTTCTTCGGCGCCGGCGGCTACAACAAGGTCTCCGACTTCATGGGCGCGCTGCGGCTGAAGGCCGGCAGGGACTTCGGCCTGGTCACTGAAGGCTGGCGCCCGCTGTGGGTCACCGACTTCCCGATGTTCGAGTGGGACGACGAGGAGCAGCGCTACGTGGCCCTGCATCACCCCTTCACCGCGCCGGCGGTGGACGACGTGGCCGACCTGCGCGCCAACGCCCGGACCGCGGTGTCGCGCGGCTACGACATGGTGCTCAACGGCAACGAGATCGGCGGCGGTTCGATCCGCATCCACCGCCCGGAGATGCAGAGCGCGGTGTTCGAACTGCTCGGCATCGGTGCCGAGGAGGCGCGCGCCAAGTTCGGCTTCCTGCTGGACGCGCTGAACTACGGCGCGCCGCCGCACGGCGGCATCGCCTTCGGCATCGACCGCATCGCCGCGCTGATGGCCGGCACCGAATCGATCCGCGACGTGATCCCGTTCCCGAAGACCACCGGTGCGCAGTGCCTGATGACCGACGCGCCGTCGCCGATCGCCGACGCGCAGCTGGCCGAAGTGCACGTGCAGGTGCGTCCGCAGCCGGCCAAGGGCTGAGCGGCCGATGGCCGGCGTCATCCGTCGCGCATCGCCCGACGACGCCGGCGTGCTGTGCGCGCTGGCCGAGCGTACCTTCGTGGAGACGTTCGGCCACCTGTACCCGCCGCAGGACCTGGCCGATTACCTGGCCACGGCCTATCCGCCGGAGCTGCAGCGCAGCCAGTTGCAGTCGGGCGACTACGCCGCCTGGCTGCTGGAGGTCGGCGGCGAGCCGGTCGGCTTCGCCTTCGCCGGTCCCTGTGGGCTTCCGCACGCCGACGTCCGCCCGGGCGATGGCGAACTGAAGCGCCTGTACGTGCTGCGCGGCCACCAGGGCGGCGGCTGGGGCGGCGCGCTGTTCGCGCAGGCCGAGCAATGGCTGCTGGAAGGCGGGCCGCGCACGCTGTGGATCGGCGTCTGGTCGGAGAACTTCGGCGCCCAGCGCTTCTATGCCCGCCACGGTTTCGACACGGTCGGCGAATACGCGTTCCCGGTCGGGCGCACGCGCGACCGCGAGTTCATCCTGCGCCGCCCAGCGCGCGGCGCCTGACTGGCGCCGCCGCACGCCGTGCCCAGGGCGCGGGCGTGTGGCGCTCAGCGCGCCTTGCCGAGCACGTGCGAGCCGTTGGCGGTGTGGTGCTCGGGGATCCCGTAGACCTCGCCCAGCGCCTGGATGAAGCCGTCCACGTCCTCGCCGCGGAACACGCCGCTGACGCGGTAGGACGCCAGTCCCGGATCGGCCAGCAGCACCGGCTTGAAACTGTAGCGGCCGAACTCGGCCACCGCTTCGGGCAGTGGCGTGTCGTTGAACACCAGCCGCCCGGACAGCCAGCCCGGTGCCGAACCGGCCGCCACCGCAGCATCCGTCACCTGCAGGCGCTGCGCGGCCATGCGCGCGCGCTGTCCGGGGACCAGCACGCCCAGGCGCGTGGCGGGCCGCGTTGCGTCGTTGCCTCCACGCAGTTCCACGCTGCCCTCGTACAAGGTCACGTCGGCGGCCTGGCCAAGCTGCGAGACCTCGAATTGGGTGCCCAGCGCACGCACGCTGCCGGCGGCGGTCTGGACCACGAACGGGCGTTCGCTGTCGCGTGCCACGCGGAAGAACGCGCGGCCACCGTCCAGCCGCACCAGGCGACCGCGCGGGTCGTAGCGCACCTGCACCCGCGTGTCCGCGTCCAGGTCCACGCGGGTACCGTCCTCGAGCTGCAGCGAACGGCGCTCGCCGATGGCGGTGCGGTAGGAGCTCTCGACCGCCCGTGGCGGCAGCAGCACGAACGCCATGCCGCCGGCGCAGGCCAGCACCAGTGCGGCCGCGGCGGCGCCCAGCCAGCGGCGGCGGCGCGGTACACGGTGCGCCGCCGCGCGCGGGCGTGGGCGCGGCACCCGCACCGCCAGTTCGGGCGCGGTGGCGAACTCACCCAGCGACGACCACAACGCCTCGATGCGGCCATAGGCGGCTTGGTGCAGTGGATCGGCATGCAGCCATCGCTGCCAGGCCTGGCGGTCGCGCTCGCTGGTGTCGTCGGCACGCAGGCGGACGAACCAGGCGGTCGCCTGCTGCTCCACGGGGTTGCCGCCGTCGTGGGCGGGAGTGTCCGGTCTGCTCATGTTTCCGCCAGTCGCGACTGCAGGTGCAGCAGTGCGCGCATCATGTGTTTTTCCACCGCGCTCACGCTCACCTGGAGCTGCAGCGCGATGGCGGCATAGGTCATGCCTTCGTAGCGCTGCAGCAGGAATACCTCCCGGCAGCGTGGCGGCAGTTCGTCCAGCGCCGACAGCAACTGCTGCAGCCGCTCCCTGCCCGCGTAGACGTGATAGCCGGCCGGTTCCTCACTGGGCAGTTCATGCACGCTGGCATCGAGCGGCTCGTGCTGTACCACGTGGTGGCTGCGGTCGCGACGGAAACGGTCGCGCAGCAGGTTGGAGGCGATGCGCAGCACGTAGGCCTCGGCGTTGTCCACGCGTGTCGGCGAGCGCGCCAGGCGGATGAGCGCCTCCTGCGCCAGGTCCTCGGCATCGGCGTCGTGCTGCAGATGGCGGCGGAAGTAACGCAGCAGCATGGGACGGAAGTGGCGGACGTGGTCCGGCTCCCATCGCATGGCCAGGACCTGGTCTGCGGTGAACGGCATCGCGAAGGAATCCAAGGCGGATGACCCGCCGACGGTAAGCGCTGGCGTGGCACCCGCGCAACCGTGCGGCGGTGGGGTGAGGGATGTGCGTCGCGCTGCGTCTGCGAAGAGGGGAGCCTGCCACAGGCCGCCATCCGACATCGCTTAGGGGAACCAGATGAGAAACACCACACGGGCGTCGAACCGTCCCGGCCGCACCGTCGTCGCCAGCGCGCTGGCCACGGCGCTGGGCCTCTCGCTGCTGGGCATGGCGCCGGCGTCCTTCGCCCAGCCGGCGGCCACCCACCAGTTCGCCGTCGCCAGCCAGCCGCTTGGCGAAGCGCTCAACCGCCTGGCCGAGACCGCGGGCGTGCAGATCATGGTGCCGCCGGACCTGGTCCGCGGCCACACCGCGCCGGCGCTTGCCGGGCAGTACACCGTGCAGCAGGCGCTGGACCGGCTGCTGGCCGGTACCGGGCTGGTCCATCGCAGCACCCGCGGTGGCGTGATCACCATCGCGCGCGCCGCCGCGCCCGCGGCCGCGCCGCGGCCGTCGCCGCCGGCTGCGGCAGCCAACCCCGCCGAAACCCAGGAGCTGTCGACCGTGCAGGTCACCGGCTCGCGCATCAAGCGCGCCGAGGTGGAAGGGCCGTCGCCGGTGATGGTGATCTCGGCCCAGCAGATCGAGAACGAAGGCCATGCCACCGTGTTCGAGGCGCTGGAGTCGCTGGTCATGGCCGGTGGTGCGGTGGAGACGGAATTGTCGGGGGGCTTTTCCGCCAATGCGCATCCGCTCAACCTGCGCGGCCTCGGGCCGGGACGCTCGCTGCTGCTGATCGACGGCCGCCGCGCGGCGGACTATCCGTTTCCCTACGGTGGCCGCAGCAACTTCCAGAACTTCGGCAACATCCCCTCCGGCGCGGTCGAGCGCATCGAGGTGCTGGCCGGCGGCGCGTCGGCGATCTACGGCGCCGATGCGGTGTCCGGCGTGGTCAATGTGGTGCTCAAGCGCAACTACGAGGGCGACGTCTTCAAGCTGCGTGGCGGCACCAGCACGATGGGCGGGCGCGACCGCGCCGACCTGCAGTGGACCGGTGGCCGCCGCGGCGACGACTGGAGCGTGACCTACGCATTGCAGTACTACGAACAGGAGCTGCTCTACGGCTTCCAGCGCAGCGACTGGGACCGGCGACGGAATCCGGCGGCGGACCCGCGCATCGGCGCCGAGCCCTCCGCCATGCTGCGCATCCGCCGCGGCGGCACCAGCAGCAGCAACCCGCTGATCGCGCTGCCGGAAGGGACCTGCCAGAAGTGGGGCGGTGAGTTCATCGACTGGACCTACCGTCGCATCAGCGGCGGCAAGGTGCAGACCCTGGGCGACGCCTGTGGCAGCTGGAACGACGAGCGTTACGTGCACCTGAGCAAGGGCAAGGAGGAGGCCGCCGCCTATGTGTTCGGCACCTACGACTTCAACGACGCGCTGCAGGCCTGGGCGTCGCTGCAGGTGTGGGATTCAAAGGCCGAATCGCTGGGCGGCTTCGAGAGCATCACCGGTCCGCATACCGATGGCGTGGGACGCCGCGGCGACTTCTACGACCCGCAGTTCGGCGCGGTGATCGCTCCGACCCGCTACCTGTCGCCGGTGGACCTGGGCGGCGTGGCGGAGATGAACCAGCACTACAAGGAGCGCTCGGTGGACCTGGCCGTGGGCCTGCGCGGGCGCCTGGCCGAGCGTTTCGACTGGGACGCGACCCTGAGCCGCGCCGAATACGACTTCGAGCGCACCCGCCGGCGCATGGTCGGCAACCTGGTCAACGATTTCTTCTTCGGCCCCCAGCTGGGCAGCACGTCCAAGGGCGTGCCGATCCACCAGCTGAACCTCGATCGCTGGCTGCGGCCGCTGACGCCGCAGGAGTACGCCTCGATCTCCACCCTGGCCCGTTACGAGGCCGAGTCGTGGGTGACCACCGGCAGCTTCGTGCTCACCGGTGACCTGTTCGAGCTGCCGGCCGGGCCGCTGGGAATGGCGGTGGTGACGGAAGCCAGCCGCCAGGGCTACGCGCTGGACAGCGACCCGCGGGTGCAGCCGGGCGTGGTGCAGTTGTACAACCTGACCGGTACCAACGGCGGCGGCGAGCACGACCGTTACGCAGCCGGCATCGAGTTCAGCATTCCCATCGTGGATACGCTGAGGGCGAGCCTGGCCGGCCGCTTCGACAAGTACGACGACGTGACCGACGTCAATGACGCCAAGACCTGGAATGCCGGCCTGGAATGGCGCCCGTTCGAATCGCTGCTGGCGCGCGCCAGCTACGCCACCAGCTTCAAGGCGCCGGACATGCACTGGGTGTTCAGCGAGGGCAGCGGCAGCTACGGCACCAGCGTCGACCCGTGGCGCTGCATCGACGGCGGCGCCAACCCGGGGTGTTCGGGCTACAGCTATTCGATGTTCTCGGTCACCCGTGGCGATCCGGCGCTGGAAGAGGAGACCGGCAAATCGTGGAGCGCCGGCGTGGTGTGGGACATCGCCGACGGGCTGGCGGTCAATGTCGACTACTGGAACATCGAGCTCAACGGCGCGCTCGAGCGCATGGCCAATGCCGAGATCCTGGAGGGCGAGGCCGGCTGCCGCACCGGCCTGAAGCTCAACGGCCAGCCGTTCGAGTTCGCCGCCGGTTCGGGCTACTGCCAGCTGGTCACCAGCCTGGTCACGCGTACCCCCGAGGAGGGCCAGGGCATCGGCCGCGTCACCGAGATCCGTTCGCTGCCGATCAACCAGTCGTACCGTCGCGTGGCCGGCATCGACGCCGGGCTCAACTGGCGGCTGCAGACGGCGCGGCTGGGGCGCTACAACCTGCGCCTGAACTGGTCGCACACGCTGGCCTCCGAACGCCAGGTGCAGGCCACCGACGCGGTGCAGAAGGACTGGCGCGACGACCCGGACAACCTGGATTTCCGCAGCCGCATCACCACCGGCGTGGACTGGCGGCTGGGCGACTGGTCGGCCGGCGTGTTCGGCACCCGCTACGGCAGCCTGCCCAAGTACGGCGGCGTCGGCCGCACCGGCGTGCACTTCCTGTGGAATGCCAACCTCGGCCGGCAGATCACCGACAAGGCGGCGTTGAAGCTGTACGTCAACAACGTGTTCAACAGCCTGCACCCGCACGACGAGACCAACAGCAGCTTCCCGTACTTCTACGACGTCTACAGCCCGGTGGGCCGGGAAGTGGCCGTGCAGTTCGAGTACCGCCTGCACTGAGGCGGCGAGGTGTGCGGAACACCCCGCGCCGGGGTGTTCCGCGCGCGCGGCGTGGATGCCGGGTGATGACGTCCGCCATCCCGATGCGGGACACTGGCGCCATGAACACCGTGTCTGCAGACAAGCCCCGCGTGATTGTGCTGCACGGCATCTGGAACGCGCGGGCATGGGTCGGGCCGCTGGCATGGCGCCTGCGCGCGCGCGGTTTCCAGGTCGGCGTGTTCGGTTATCCCAGCGTGTTCGGCGGGCCCGACGTGGCGGTACCGTCGCTGATCGGGCGGTTGCGCGGGCAGGGCCCGGTCTCGCTGGTCGGGCACAGCCTGGGCGGGCTGGTCGCGCTGGAGGCGCTGCGCCAGGCGCCGGACCTGGACGTGCCGCGGGTGGTCTGCCTGGGCTCGCCGCTGTGCGGCAGCGAAACCGCGCGGGCGCTGGCCGGGCACGGCTGGGCGGCGGCGCTGGGACGCAGCGGCGGCCTGTTGCAGCACGGCCTGCCGGCCTGGCGCGGGCGGGCGCAGGTCGGGCTGGTGGCCGGCAGCGTGCCGCATGGCCTGGGGGCGCTGATGGGCGCGCTGCATGGCGATTCCGACGGCACCGTGGCGCTGGCCGAAACCCGCCTGCCGGGCCTGGCCGACCACTGCGTGGTGCCGGCGAGCCACAGCGGGCTGGTGCTGTCGCCCGAGGTGGCGGCCCTGGTCGCGGCGTTCCTGCGCGACGGACGCTTCGGCGCGGCTGCCGCGCAGCGGGCGGCCTGACGGGGCGGGGTGCGGGGATCGGGTAGAATCCGCCCCTTGTTCCCTACAGATGTACGGTAGATCCCCATGGGTAGAGGTCCTTCCATCGAAGCCCGCAAGAACGCGTCGGACGCGAAGCGTGGCAAGATTTTCACCAAGATCATCCGCGAGATCGGCGTGGCCGCCCGCGGCGGTGGAGGCGACCCCAACAACAACCCGCGGCTGCGCGTGGCCATGGACAAGGGCCTGGCCGCGAACATGTCCAAGGACGTGATCGAGCGCGCCATCAAGAAGGCTACCGGCGAGCTGGAAGGCGTCGAGTACGAGGAAGTGCGCTATGAAGGCTACGCCCCGGGCGGCGTGGCGGTGATCGTCGACTGCCTCACCGACAACCGCGTGCGGACCGTGGCCGACGTGCGCCATGCCTTTTCCAAGTGCGGCGGCAACATGGGCACCGAAGGCTCGGTGGCCTTCATGTTCAAGCGGCTGGGCGTGCTGACGTACGCCCCGGGCGCGGACGAGGCCTCCTCGTTTGAAAGCCGGATCACCGAGGCGGCCATCGAGGCCGGTGCCGACGACATCGTCGTGTACCCGGACGACGGCTCGATCGACGTGGTCACCGCGCCGGAGAACTTCCCGTCGGTGAAGGACGCGATGGAGGCGGCCGGGCTGGCGCCGGACCACGCCGAAATCACCTTCCGCGCCGACAACGACATCGCCGTCGCCGGCGACACCGCGCTGCAGGTGAAGAAGCTGCTGGACATGCTCGAGGACCTGGACGACGTGCAGGACGTGTATTCCAACGTCGACCAGGCCGGGCTGGAGCAGGCCTGACGGCGCGCCTGCGTCCCGTCACGTGAGACGGCGGCCGGCGATGATGGCCGCCGTTTCCTTCCGGCCGCCATGGCAATGACCCGCATCCTCGGCATCGACCCCGGCTCGCAGCGCACCGGCATCGGCATCATCGAGATCGATGCCGCCGGGCGTGCCCGCCATGTCCACCACCAGCCGCTGGTGCTGCTGGGCGCGGCGGATTTCGCCCAGCGCCTGAAGCGGCTGGTGCATGGCGTGCACGCGTTGATCGACGAGTACCGGCCGCAGGAAGTGGCCATCGAGAAGGTGTTCATGGCCAGGAACCCCGATTCGGCGCTCAAGCTCGGCCAGGCGCGCGGCGCGGCGCTGTGCGCGGTGGTGCTGCGCGACCTGCCGGTCAGCGAGTACGCTGCCACCGAGATCAAGCTGGCGGTGGTAGGCCGCGGCGGTGCCGAGAAACAGCAGGTGCAGCACATGGTGGGGTTGATGCTGGGCCTGCAGGGCAGGTTGCAGGCCGACGCCGCCGATGCGCTGGCCGTGGCCATCACCCATGCGCACGTGCGCGCCACGGCCGGACGGCTGGGCGTGGACGTGCGTTCTGCCTGGAGTCGCAAATGACGGTTTTTGTTGGCCACGCCTGTGCATGCCGCGGGCTCCGGCCCCGGTTCCCCGGTTCGCGGAGGGCGTTCCCGTGATCGGTCGCCTGCGTGGCATCCTGGCCCACAAGGCCCCGCCGTGGCTGGTGATCGACGTGGGCGGCGTCGGCTATGAGCTGGAGGCGCCGATGAGCACTTTCTACGACCTGCCCGACATCGGCCGCGAGGTGGTGCTGTTCACCCACTATGCGCAGAAGGAGGACAGCGTGTCGCTGTACGGCTTCCTGCGCGAGGGCGAGCGGCGCCTGTTCCGCGACGTGCAGAAGGTCACCGGTATCGGCGCGAAGATCGCGCTGGCGGTGCTGTCGGGCGCCAGCGTGGACGAGTTCGGCCGCCTGATCCAGGCCGGCGACATCACCGCGCTGACCCGCATTCCCGGCATCGGCAAGAAGACCGCCGAGCGCATGATCGTGGAACTGCGCGACAAGGCGGCCGACTTTGCCGGTGGCGGCGCGCCGCTGGCCGGGCCGGCGGCCACCGACCCGGTGTCCGAGGCGACGGTGGCCCTGCAGCAGCTGGGCTACAAGCCGGCCGAGGCGGCGAAAATGGCGCGCGATGCGGCGACCGATGGCGACGATGTCGCCATGGTGATCCGCAGGGCGCTGCAATCGGCGCTGCGCTGACCTCACATCCCCCTACATTCCCGGGCGACCGAAACCATGTCCCACGCTGCTTCCCCGCCTGCAACACCGGGCCACCATGGCAAGCCCGGCACCGCCGCCGGCCTGGCGCTGATCGTCGGCGCCATCGGCGTGGTGTTCGGCGACATCGGCACCAGCCCGCTGTATACGCTCAAGGAGGCGTTCTCGCCGCACTACGGGCTCACCAGCGACCACGACACGGTGCTGGGCGTGCTGTCGCTGGCGTTCTGGGCGCTGATCATGGTGGTCACGCTCAAGTACGTGACCATCATCATGCGCGCCGACAACGATGGCGAGGGCGGCATCATGGCGCTGATGGCGCTGGCCCAGCGCACCCTGCGCAACGGCTCGCGCTCGGCCTACGTGGTCGGCATCCTCGGCATTTTCGGCGCCTCGCTGTTCTTCGGCGACGGCGTGATCACCCCGGCGATCTCGGTGCTGGGCGCGGTCGAGGGCCTGGAGGTCGCCGCGCCCGGGCTCGGCCGGTTCGTGGTGCCGATCACCCTGGTGGTGCTCGCCATCCTGTTCGCCGCCCAGCGTTTCGGCACCGAAAAGGTGGGCAAGGTGTTCGGGCCGGTGATGCTGACCTGGTTCCTGGCGCTGGCGGCGGTCGGCATCTGGAACGTGATCGCCGCGCCCGAGGTGCTCAAGGCCTTCAATCCGTGGTGGGCGGTGCGCTTCTTCCTGGAGCACGGCTGGCACGGCGTGTTCATCCTCGGCGCGGTGGTGCTGGCGGTGACCGGCGGCGAGGCGCTGTACGCGGACATGGGCCACTTCGGCGCGCCGCCGATCCGCCACGCCTGGTACTTCTTCGTGCTGCCGTGCCTGATGCTGAACTACCTGGGGCAGGGCGCGCTGGTGCTGCAGCGGCCCGACGCGGTGGCCAACCCGTTCTTCGAGGCGGTGCCGGAATGGGGGCTGTACCCGATGATCATCCTGGCGACCATGGCCGCGGTGATCGCCAGCCAGTCGGTGATCACCGGCGCGTTCTCGGTCGCGCGCCAGGCCATGCAGCTGGGCTACATCCCGCGCATGCGCATCCTGCATACCTCGCACGACACCATCGGTCAGATCTACATCCCCGGCATCAACTGGGGGCTGGCGCTGATGGTGTTCGGGCTGGTGCTGGCGTTCCGCAGCTCCAGCA
Source organism: Stenotrophomonas acidaminiphila (assembly GCF_001431595.1). Taxonomy (GTDB): domain Bacteria; phylum Pseudomonadota; class Gammaproteobacteria; order Xanthomonadales; family Xanthomonadaceae; genus Stenotrophomonas; species Stenotrophomonas acidaminiphila. Next base: position 28,030 of record NZ_LDJO01000026.1, on the reverse strand, counting down.
ACCTGGCCGTGGCCTATGGCATCTCGGTATCGGGAACGATGCTGATCGACACCCTGCTGCTGGCGCTGGTGGCGCGCACGCTGTGGCCGCGTGCCCGCCACGGCATCGTCGCGCTGTGCGCGGTGTTCTTCGTCATCGACCTGGGCTTCGTCGTCGCCAACGGCGCCAAGCTGATGCAGGGTGCCTGGTTCCCGGTGGTGCTGGGCATCGCGCTGTTCACGATGATGCGCACCTGGCGCCGCGGCCGCGAGCTGCTGCGCGACGAGGTGCGCAAGGACGGTATCCGCATCGACACCTTCCTGCCCGGGCTGATGCTGGCGCCGCCGGTACGGGTGCCGGGCACGGCGGTGTTCCTGACTGCCGACCCGACGGTGGTACCGCACGCGCTGATGCACAACCTCAAGCACAACAAGGTGCTGCACGAGCGCAACGTGTTCCTGCACGTGGAAACCCTGCCGTTGCCGTACGCGGCGGCGGGCCAGCGGCTGAAGATCGAGCCGGTCGGCGACGAGTTCTACCGCATCCACGTGCGCTTCGGCTTCATGGAGACGCCGGACGTGCCGTTGGCGCTGATGCGCTCGTGCGACCACGGCGGGGTCTACTTCGATCCGATGGACACCACCTTCTTCGCCAGCCGCGAGACCATCGTCGCCACCGCCAACCGCGGCATGCCGGTCTGGCGCGACAAGCTGTTCGCCTTCATGCACCGCAATGCCGCCCCGGCCAGCAACTTCTTCCGCATCCCCGGCAACCGGCTGGTGGAACTGGGCGCGCAGGTGGAGATCTGATGGGGTCGCGGCCTGCGGCCAGGGCCCGCAAAATACGGGCAGTCCTGGCCGCTTGTGCCTACAATCGCCGCTGATGAACATGCCCGAACGCTTGTCCGCCTTTTCCCGGCCTCCGGCCTCCGGCCCCTGGTCCCCATGACCGACAACCGCATCATTGCCGCCGGCGCCACCCGCGAGGACGACGCCGCCGACGCCAGCATCCGCCCGCGCCGCCTGGCCGACTACCTCGGCCAGGCGCCGGTGCGCGAACAGCTGGACATCTACATCCAGGCGGCCAAGTCGCGCAGCGAGGCGCTGGACCACGTGCTGATCTTCGGCCCGCCGGGGCTGGGCAAGACCACGTTGAGCCACGTGATCGCCAACGAGCTGGGGGTGGGCCTGCGGGTGACCTCCGGGCCGGTGATCGAGAAGGGCGGCGACCTGGCCGCGCTGCTGACCAACCTGCAGCCGTACGACGTGCTGTTCGTGGACGAGATCCACCGCCTGTCGCCGGTGGTCGAGGAAGTGCTGTACCCGGCGATGGAGGACTTCCAGATCGACATCATGATCGGCGAGGGCCCTGCCGCGCGCTCGATCAAGCTCGACCTGCCGCCGTTCACCCTGATCGGCGCCACCACCCGTGCCGGCCTGCTGACCGCGCCGCTGCGCGACCGCTTCGGCATCGTGCAGCGGCTGGAGTTCTATTCGGCCGATGAACTGACCCGCATCGTGCGCCGCTCGGCGACCATCCTCGGCATCGACTGCAGCGCCGAGGGCGCCGGCGAGATCGCGCGCCGCTCGCGCGGCACCCCGCGCATCGCCAACCGCCTGCTGCGGCGCGTGCGCGACTATGCCCAGGTCAGGGCCGGTGGCCACATCGACCAGGCCGTTGCGCAGGCGGCGATGCAGATGCTCAAGGTCGACCCGGAAGGCTTCGACGAACTGGACCGGCGCCTGCTGCGGACCCTCGTGGAGTACTTCGACGGCGGCCCGGTCGGCATCGAATCGCTGGCCGCGGCGCTGTCCGAGGAGCGCGGCACGCTCGAGGACGTGGTCGAGCCCTACCTGATCCAGCAGGGCTTCCTGGTGCGTACCGCGCGCGGCCGCATGGCCACCCACAAGGCGTACCGGCACATGGGCCTGAAGCCGCGGGCGGCACCGGCCGATCTGTTCGTGGAGCAGCCGGACAATGAGTGAGCTCCGGTTCAGTTGGCCGACACGCATCTACTGGGAAGATACCGACGCCGGCGGCGTGGTGTACCACGCACGCTACGTGGCCTTCATGGAACGCGCGCGCACCGAGTGGATGCGGGCGATGGGCTATGGCCAGGAAGCCATGCGCAGCGGCGACGGGCAGGTGTTCCTGGTCCGCGCGATGACGCTGGATTTCCTCCGGCCGGCGCGGCTGGACGACGCGCTGCTGGCCACGGTGGAGCTGCTGCAGTGCCGCCGTGCCAGCCTGGTGATCCGCCAGGCGGTGCTGCGCGGCGAGCAGCCGCTGGTGACCGCGCAGGTGCGGCTGGCCGCGGTCGGTGCCCGCGACTTCCGCCCGCAGGCCATGGACGACACGCTGTACGCCACGCTCAAACAATTCGAAACCCAACACGCGCAAGACTGAGGAACATCGGATGATCGCTTTGCTTCTGGCCCTGCAGGCCACCGTGACCGAGGCGCTGCCGGCGGATGTCAGCGCCGCCGCGGCGCAGACCGTGGCCGGCGCCAGCCATGGCGGCATCAACTACCTGGACCTGATGCTCAAGGCCAGCATCCCGGTCAAGCTGATCGTGCTGCTGCTGCTGGCCGGCTCGTTCATCAGCTGGGTGATCATTTTCCGCAAGGCGCGCGTGTTCAAGGCCGCCGACCGCGCCGCCGACGACTTCGAGAACCGTTTCTGGTCCGGCGCCGACCTCGCCAAGCTGTATGCCTCGGCCGCCGACCGCAACCGCTCGGTGGACGGGCTGGAGGCGATTTTCGAATCCGGCTTCCGCGAGTACAGTCGCCTGAATGGCCGCCGCGGGCTGGACAGCCGCACCCAGCTGGAAGGCACCCAGCGCGCCATGCGCACCACCTTCGCCCGCGAGGTCGACGGCCTGGAGCGGAACCTGGAACTGCTGGCCAACATCGGCTCCAACGCGCCGTACGTGGGCCTGGTCGGTACCGTGTTCGGCATCATGGTGACCATGCACGACATGATCAGCAGCGGCGAACAGGCCGGCATCGCCTCGGTCGCGCCGGGCATTTCCGAGGCGCTGTTCGCCACCGCCATCGGCCTGTTCGTGGCGATCCCGGCGACATGGGCCTACAACCGCTTCACCACCCGCGTGGAACGGCTGTCGGTGCGCTACGAGACCTTCGCCGAGGAGTTCAGCTCGATCCTGCAGCGCCAGTCCGGCGCCGACGAATGATGCGCGCCACGCGCACGAGCCCGCACAGGAACCGCCCATGATTTCCGGCATTTCCCGGCGCAAGCGCCGCAAGCTCAAATCAGAGATCAACGTCGTGCCGTACATCGACGTGATGCTGGTGCTGCTGATCATCTTCATGGTGACCGCGCCGCTGTTGACGCTCAGCTTCGAGGTCGACCTGCCCACCTCGCACGCCAAGGCGCTGGAGGGCAAGCAGGACCCGGTCATCGTCTCGGTGCTGGCCGATGGCCAGTTGAGCCTGAAGCTGCCCGATGCCAAGAACCCCGAGCGCATCGACGCGTCCACGCTGCAGGCGCAGCTGGGCGCGATGGCCGCGCAGGACAAGGGCCTGCGCGTGATCGTGGCCGCCGACCGCGCGGTGGCCTATGAAAAGGTCGTGGCGGCGATGGACGTGATCAAGGCCGCGAAGATCGAGAAGGTGGGCCTGGCGACCGATGCACGCTGACGCTCTGCCGCCGCCGCGCGACCCCGGCAACGAATGGGGCATGCCCGTCGTACTGGCGTTGCTGGTGCACGTGCTGGTCGCGCTGGTGTTCATCATCGCCTGGGTGTGGTCGCCGTCGCGCAGCACCGAGGCTGCCGCGGGCGACCCGGTGGTGGAGGCGAGCCTGCAGCTGTCGGCGGCCGAAGCCGCCGCCGCACGCAGCGCGCTGCGTGCCTCGGAAAAGCTGCCGCCGTTGCCCGAGCCGGTAGCGGACGTACAGCCCGAGCCGGTTCCGGAAGACACCCTGCCGCCGCCGCAGCCGATTCCCGAGCCGCGGCCGCAGGACGCGCCCACGCCGCAGCAGCACAATGCCCAGGAGCGCATCGCGCAGCCGGACACGGTCGACCAGGAGCGGGTCAGCGCGCTGGCCATCTCCGAGGAAAAGGCCAGGCAGGAGCAGGAAGCCAAGCGCCGCCAGGAGCAGATCGACCTGACCGAACGCAAGCGGGTGGAAGAGGCCGAGCAGAAGCTGCGGTTGGCAAAACAGCAGGAAGAGGCCGACCGCCAGAAGAAGCTGGCAGACGAGCAGCGCAAGGCCAACGAGGCCAAGGCCGAGCAGGAGCGCCAGCAGAAGATCGCCGAGATCCGCCGCAAGCGCGAGCAGGCCGAGCGCGAGCTCAAGCTGGCCGAGCAGCGCCAGCGCCAGGTGGCCGATGCCCGCGCGCGCGCGCAGGCCGCCGCGTCCAGCGCCTCGCCGGCCAGCGGCACGCCGCAGGCGTCGCCGGGGCAGGGTGGCACCAGCAACGACCTGACCGCAAAGTACGCCGCCGCGATCCAGCAGGCGGTACTCAACCAGTGGGTGCGTCCGGACACGATCCCGCGCGGCCAGCGCTGCCGGCTGACCATCCGCCAGCTGCCGGGCGGCGAGGTGGTCGACGTGCAGTTCGCTGCCGGCTGCCCCTACGACGACGCCGGCCGGCGTTCGGTCGAGGCCGCGGTGCTGCGCGCCCAGCCGTTGCCATACCGCGGTTTCGAGTCGGTGTTCCAGCGCACGCTGAACTTCACATTCGAGGCGCAGGACCGCTGAATCGCGGCGGCTTCACGCAGATTCCGGCACCCTTGGCGGCGCGCTGCAACGGGCTTTTCGCGTGCAATGCCGCAGCCGGGGCTGGATTTCACCGGATTTTCGTTCACGATTGCGAAAATGTTCATCCGCCTGCTGCTATCCCTTACCCCCTGTTCATCCGATCGTTGAGCACCCCATGAAGAAACCGCTTCGCTGGCTGGCCGCCCTGACCGTACTGCTGTTGCCCCTGGTGGCGATGGCGCAGCAACGGGGGCTGGAGATCGACATCATCGGCGGCAACGCGTCGGCCCTGCCAATCACCGTGGTGCCCATGCCCTACCAGGGCAGCGCCGGTGCGCCGGCCACCGACGTCGCCGCGGTGGTGCGCTCGGACCTGGACCGCTCCGGCCAGTTCCGGACCCTGCCCGAGGCGCAGATCGTGCAGCGCCCGACCCGCGGCAGCGAGGTGCAGTACCCGGCCTGGCGCGCGCTCAAGCAGGACTACCTGGTCGTCGGCCGCGTGCTCGACGCCGGTGCCGGCGCCTACCGCGTCGAGTACGAGCTGTTCGACGTCGCCAAGGGCGAGCGCATGCTCGGCCTGGCGATGACCGCCCGCTCCAACGCGATGCGCGATGTCGCCCACCAGATGGCCGATGCCATCTACGAGAAGATCACCGGCGTGCGCGGCGCGTTCTGGACCCGCATCGCCTACGTCACCGCCAGCGGCCGCGGCGACGCGATGCGCTATGCGCTGATGGTGGCCGATGCCGACGGTTACAACCCGCAGACCATCGTCCGCTCCGCCGAGCCGCTGCTGTCGCCGTCGTGGAGCCCGGACGGCAACCGCCTGGCCTACGTCAGCTTCGAGCGCGGCAATTCGGCGATCTATGTCCAGAACATTTCCACCGGCGCGCGCGATCTGGTCGCCAGCTTCCGCGGCATCAACAGCGCCCCGGCGTTCTCGCCGGACGGCCGCCGCCTGGCGCTGACCCTGTCGCGCAGCGGCAACCCGGAGATCTACGTGATGGACCTGGGCAGCAAGCAGCTGACCCAGCTGACCAACCACTTCGCCATCGATACCGAGCCGACCTGGAGCGCCGACGGCAACACCATCTATTTCACCTCCGACCGTGGCGGCCGCCCGCAGATCTACCAGGTGCCGGCGTCGGGCGGCAGCGCCAGCCGCGTGACCTTCCAGGGCAACTACAACGCCAAGGTGACCGTGTCCTATGACGGCAAGAAGCTGGCCATGGCGCAGGGCAGCGGCAACAGCTACCGGATCGCGCTGATGGACAGCAGCCTGGGTTCGCCGCGCTGGAGCACGCTGTCGCCGGGTTCGCTGGACGAATCGCCCAGCTTCGCGCCCAATGCGAGCATGGTGTTGTATGCCGCCCGCGAGGGTGGTCGTGGAGTGCTGTATGCCGTTTCGGCCGACGCGCGGGTCCGCCAGCGCCTGGTCCTGGCAGACGGTGATGTGCGTGAGCCCGCATGGGGCCCGTACCGCACCGCGCGTTGATAAAATGTTAATATCTGATCCGCATTAAACCCCATCATTGGCTCAGGAGCCTTTAGGTATCGCCATGAACAAGTCCACTCGCGTTCTGCTTGTTTCGCTTCTGTCGGTTGCCGCGCTGGCCGGCTGCTCGAAGAAGGTGAAGGAACAGCCGGCCCAGCCGCCGGTCGACACCACCCCGACCACTCCGTCGACCGGTCCGTCGACTTCCGGCCTGTACGGTCCGGGCGACCTGGACACCGACGCCTGCCTGCGCCAGCGCGTGGTCTACTTCGACTTCGACAAGGAAGAAGTGAAGTCCGAGTTCCAGGCCATCATGGCCTGCCATGCCAAGTACCTGCGTGACCGTCCGTCCTCGCGCATCACCCTGCAGGGCCACACCGACGAGCGCGGCAGCCGTGCCTACAACCAGGCCCTGGGCGAGCGTCGTGGCAATGCCGTGAACTCGGCACTGCAGGCCAACGGTGGCTCGGCTTCGCAGCTGACCGTCGTGTCCTACGGTGAAGAGCGTCCGGTCTGCACCGAATCGGCCGAGTCCTGCTGGTCGCAGAACCGCCGCGTCGAAATCGTCTACACCGCGCAGTAATCGATGCGTACCGGCATCAAGGCGATGATGCTCGTGGTTGCGGCAGCCCTCGTGGCTGCCGCACCCGCTCATGCCCAGCGGCAGAGCCTGGCCGACCGCGTCGGCGCACTCGAGCAGCAGGTCCAGAACAACCAGGCCAACACCGACATGCTCAACCAGCTGCAGCAACTGCGCAGCGGGATGCAGGCGCTGCAGGCAACGGTCGAGCAGCTCCAGCACGAGAACGAACAGCTCAAGCAGCGCAGCCGGGACCAGTACCTGGACCTGGATGGGCGCCTGAACCGCCTGGAAGGTGGCGCGGAGCAGGCGCCAGCGCCGGCCGTGCCGGCCCCTTCCGCGGCCAACCCGGCGGCGGCGGAAAAGCCGCCAACCGTGCGCGGCGATGCCGGCGCGGTTGCCGCGGCCGGCGACGAACGCAGCGCCTACAACGTGGCCTTCGATGCGCTCAAGGCCGGCAAGTACGACGAATCGGCGCGTCTTTTCCAGGGGTTCCTGGAGCAGTATCCCAGTGGCGTCTACGCCCCCAACGCGCTGTACTGGCTGGGCGAGAGCTATTACGCCACCCGCAATTTCCAGCTGGCCGAGGCGCAGTTTCGCGACCTGGTGGGGCGCTATCCGACCCACGACAAGGCCGCTGGCGGCCTGTTGAAGCTGGGCCTGTCCCAGTTCGGCCAGGGCGATGCGGCCAAGGCCGAGCAGACGCTGGCGCAGGTCGTGACCCGCTTCCCCGGCAGTGATGCCGCGCGGACCGCGCAGGACCGCCTGCAGTCGATCCGGCTCGGCCAACAGATCCGCTGAGTCCGGGCGGCGGTGTTTCCAGGGAGCCGGGCCATGCCCGGCTGCCGTCGTTTACGGCATGGCCGATGCCGTCAGCCCCTCCAGAAGTTCCCGCCATGACCGTCGTTTCCCTTTCCAGCGCCGCCGCCACGCCCAGCGAAATCGTGCAGTCGCCGCTGCCGCGGCTGAAGATCACCGAGATCTTCCTGTCCCTGCAGGGCGAGGCCGACACCGCCGGCTGGCCGACCGTGTTCGTGCGCCTGACCGGTTGCCCGCTGCGCTGCGGCTACTGCGACACCGAGTACGCCTTCCATGGCGGGCAGTGGCGCGATATCGACGACATCGTCGCCGAGGTGCTCGGCCATGGCGTGCGCCACGTCTGCGTGACCGGCGGCGAGCCGTTGGCGCAGAAGCGCTGCCTGGTGCTGCTGCGCGCGCTGTGCGACGCGGGGCTGGAGGTCTCGCTGGAGACGTCCGGCGCGCTGGACATCGGCGGCGTCGATCCGCGCGTGTCGCGCGTGGTCGACCTGAAAACCCCCGGCTCCGGCGAACTGGCCCGCAACCGGCTGGACAACCTGCCGCTGCTGACCGCGCGCGACCAGCTCAAGTTCGTGCTGTGCGACCGCGCCGACTACGACTGGGCCAGGGACATGGTGGCCGCGCAGCGCCTGCACGAGCGCTGCATGGTGCTGTTCTCGCCGTGCAAGGACCGGCTCGATGCGCGGGTCCTGGCCGACTGGATCGTCGCCGACCGCCTGCCGGTGCGCTTCCAGATGCAGTTGCACAAGCTGCTCTGGAACGACGAGCCGGGCAGGTGACCAGGGGTACCGCGGTGCCCCTTCCATACCGGCGCGGGACAGCGTGCTGGCGTTCCTTCCCCAACCGGAATATCACTCCATGAAGAAGGCAGTCGTGCTTCTTTCCGGCGGCATGGATTCGGCCGCCGTCGTCGCCATGGCCCAGGAACAGGGCTTCACCGTGCACGCGCTCAGCGTGCGCTACGGCCAGCGCCATACCTCCGAACTGGACGCCGCCGCGCGGGTGGCGCAGGCGCTGGGCGTGGCCGCGCACAAGGTGGTGGACGTCGACCTGCGCAGCATCGGCGGCTCGGCACTGACCGACGACATCGACGTGCCCGACGCCGGTGGCGATGGCATCCCGGTCACCTACGTGCCGGCGCGCAACACCATCATGCTCTCGCTCGCGCTGGGCTGGGCCGAGGTGCTGGGCGCCAACGACATCTTCTGCGGCGTCAACGCGGTGGACTATTCCGGCTACCCGGATTGCCGCCCCGCGTTCGTCGCCGCCTTCCAGGCGCTGGCCAACCTGGCGACCAAGGCCGGCGTGGAAGGCGCGGGCATCCGCGTGCATGCGCCGCTGCAGTACCTGAGCAAGGCGCAGATCGCCAGCGAAGGCGCGCGGCTGGGCGTGGACTTCGGGCTGACCGTGTCGTGTTACCGCGCCGACGCGCAGGGGCGTGCCTGCGGCCATTGCGATGCCTGCCGCCTGCGCGCCGATGGGTTCGCCGCCGCCGGCCTGCCCGACCCGACCCACTACGCCTGAGCGTGGCCGCGCCGCGCCGCGGGTGCCGGATTGCGGGCCGCCCGCGATGCCGTTGTGGCCGATTCACCGGGTAGAACGCGCGCCGTTCCGAATTCTGTTTTCAGGCATCTTGCGCTAGAATGCCCACCCCGGCGCCATGCCGGGTCTTTGTTTGGGCCGTTAGCTCAGTCGGTAGAGCAGAAGACTTTTAATCTTTTGGTCGAAGGTTCGAATCCTTCACGGCCCACCATGATCAGGCAGAGGTCCCGCACATCCGGGGCCTTTGTTTTTGCAGTGGGTGGCGCACGGTTTCTGTGAACTGCGGCAGCTCGCCGCGGCACGGGCCGGCCCTACCATGGAGTTCGTCAGGTTTCACGGCAACATTGGGGGACGCTTGGGTACCCAGATCACGCAACTCCTGCATCGCTGGCAGGGAGGCGACGCGCAGGCGCGGGAGCAGTTGTTCGAAGCCCTGTATTCGGACCTGATGCTGGTTGCCCGCAACCGCCTGTTCAACGATACCGGCGGCACCCTGCAGCCGGCGGCGCTGGTCAACGAATCGCTGCTGCGCCTGCTGGGTTCGGAGGTTGATTTCAAGGACCGCGCCCATTTCATCGCGGTGGCGGCACTGAAGATGCGTTCGGTCCTGGTGGACCACCTGCGCGCGCGCTCCGCGGACAAGCGCGGCGGCAACCTCGTCCAGTTGACCCTGTCCCATGCCAGCGACGTGCCCGACGACGACGGCGATGCCTACGACGTGATGGCGCTGCACCAGGCGCTGAGCCAGCTGGCCGAACTCGAGCCGCGCGCGGCGAGCATGGTCGAGCTGACCTATTTCGGCGGCATGAGTCGCGATGAGATCGCCATGGTGATGGGGGTTTCGGCACCCACCGTGGACCGCGACCTGCGTTTCGCCAGGGCCTGGCTCAACCGACAGCTGGCCTGATGCCGAACGCGGAGGAGGCGGCGCGTTGGCGCCAGACCCGCGATCTGTTCGATGCCGTCTGCGACCTGCCACGCACGCAGTGGCGGCAGCAGGTGCAGGAGTACTGTGGCGACCCGGCGCTGGCCGAGGAAGTGCTGCAGCTGCTGCATGCGCAGACCCAGGGCCTGAGCCGGATCAGCAGCCGGCTGGACACCGCGCTGGCGCGTGCGCTCACCCCGGAACTGGCGGTGGGCCAGCGGCTGGGACCGTGGCGGCTGACCGCGCGCATCGCCGGCGGCGGCATGGGCACCGTGTTCAAGGCCGAGCGCGACGACGGCGTCTACCGCCGCACGGTGGCGATCAAGTTGCTGCATGGCATGCCGGGCGCGGGCGAGGTGGAGCGGCTGCAGGCCGAACGGCAGGTGCTGGCCGGGCTCAACCTGCCCGACGTGGCCCAGCTCTACGACGGCGGCACCACGCCCGAAGGTTATCCGTACCTGGTGATGGAGTACGTCGAGGGCCTGCCACTGGACCGCCATTGCGCCAGCCATGCGCTGGGCCTGGCGGCACGGTTGCGGCTGTTCCTGGACATCTGCGCGATCGTGCGCTCGGCCCATGAGCGCCTGGTGCTGCACTGCGACCTCAAGCCGGGCAATGTGCTGGTCCGGCCCGATGGCAGGCCGGTGCTGCTCGATTTCGGCCTGGCGCGCCTGCTCAACGATGCGCGCGAGCGCGGAGAAGCGGGCTACTGCACGCCCGGCTATGCCAGCCCGGAGCTGGTGGACGGCGGGCCGGTGGGCGTGGCCAGCGATGTGTACAGCCTCGGCGTGCTGCTGGTGGAGCTGCTGTCCACGCGCCGCTGCGCACGTACGCTGCAGGACAACCAGGCCCCGGTGGTCCTGCCTTCGGCCAACGCGCCGCAGGGCCTGCGCTGGCGCAGGGCGCTGCGCGGCGACCTCGATGCCATCGCCGCCAGGGCGTGTGCCCGCGACGTCGCCGCCCGCTACCGTTCGGTGGAGACGCTGATGGCCGACGTGACGTGCTATCTGGAGCGGCGGCCGGTGGCCGCGCGGCAGTCCGGGCGCCTGTACCGGCTGGTGCGCGGCGTGCAACGCAATGGACGTGGCCTGGCGGTCGCGGCGGGCGCGCTGTCGCTCGCGCTGGTCTTCGTGGCCGGCCTGGTGCAGGCGCGCCGGCAGGCCGAGGAGGAAGCGGCCATCGCCCACCAGGTCGGTGATTTCATGGTCGGCGTGTTCGAGACCGCCGACCCGTTCCTGCGCACCGGGCGCGGACAGCCGGAGCTGTCATCGCGGCAGTTGCTGGACAAGGCGGCGCTGCGCGTCTCCCAGGACCTGGCCGATGCGCCGGCGCAGCTGGCCCGGATGCGCGCGGTGCTGGGGACGGCGTACCGCAATTCCGGCGTGCCGCGCCAGGCCGACGTGCTGCTGCAGCAGGCTTACGACGGCTTCATGGACGCGCGGGTGAATCGTCCGGCGGATGCGGCGGCGGTGCTGGTGGAACTGTCGCTGCAGAAGACCCAGGGCGGCAACGGCGCGCTGGGCCAGGTGCTGGCCGAGCGCGGCCTCGCGCTGCTGCCGGCGACCGCGGCCACGCCCACCCGGGCGCGGCTGCACGGCGCGCGCGGGCTGGCGCTGGTGAACCAGCAGCAGTTCGACCGCGGCGAGGCCGCCTTCGACACGGCGATGGGCCTGTACGCGAAACTGCCGCACTACAGCGTGGCCACCGAGAAGCTGGCGCTGTCCTACAACAAGGGCCTGATGTACCTGCGCTGGGGGCGGTTGGCGTCGGCCGAGCGCGAACTGCGCCACGTGCTGGGCGGAAGCCAGGGCCGCGGCACCAGCATGGCCCTGGCCGCGGAAATGCGCCTGGCGCAGATCCTGCGCGAGCAGGGGCGCTTCGCGCAGGCATTGCCGCTGCTGCAGGCCGGCCTGCGCCATGCCGAGGAACTGTACGGGCCGGAGAGCAGCTTCGTGCTGATGCAGCACGACGGGCTTGCCGACCTGTACCGCGACTGGGGCGACTACGCCGCTGCCGAACAGCAGTACCAGCTGCGCCTGCGCCTGAGCGGGATCATCGACGGCACCGGGTCGGTGGAGTATTCGATGGGGCTGTTCAACTATGGCGAGCTGCAGGAGCTGCGTGGCGACCTCGCCCAGGCCGAACGGCTCTACCGGCAGGCCTGGGCGATCCGCCGCGAGCGGCTCGGTGGGCAATCGCCCACCAGCCTGCGTGCCGAGTCCGGGCTGGGCGCGCTGTTGATGCGCCAGGCGCGCATGGACGAGGCCGGCGCGCTGCTGGTGCATGCCGATGCCGGCCTGGACGCAGTGCTGCCGGCGGACGCGCCCGGACGCATCGAGGCGCGCCTGAACCGCATCGACTGGCACATCCTGCGCGGCGACACCACGCAGGCGCAGGCATTGCTGCGGCAACTGGGCGGGCAGGTGCCGGCGAGCCTGCAGCTGCGCCTGCTGCGTGCCCGCGCGGACCTGGCCGAACGCCGCGGTGAAGGCGCGGCAACGCTGGCGCTGCGCCGCACCGCGCTGGAGTACGCGCGTTCGCTGCACGGCAACGACCGGGTCGAAACCGCGACCTGCCACCTCGACCTGGCCGAAACACTGCTACGGCTGGGCCATCGCCAGCCGGCGCTGGACGCCCTGCGCCAGGCGGCGCCCGCGCTTGAGAGCCGCCTGCTCGCGGATGCACCCGCGCGGCGCAGGCTCGATGGCCTGCGGCTGCTGGCCCGCGGCGGGCAGGGGTGAGCGCGGCCTAGCCCTGCTCGCGCACGATCTCCACCAGCCGCTGCCCGTAGCGCGACAGCTTGCTGCCGCCGATACCGCCGACCCGGCCCAGCGCGTCGAGGCTGGTCGGGCGCTGTTCGGCGATGTTGCGCAGGGTGCTGTCGTGGAAGATGACGAACGCCGGCACGTTCTGTTCGCGTGCCAGTTCGGCGCGCAGGTCGCGCAGCGCGTTGAACAGCGCCAGGTCCTGCGGCTGCACCGCCACGCCGGTGCGCGGCGTGCTGCTGCGGTCGCGCTCGCCGCGGGTGGCCGGCGGTTCGCGGCGCATCATCACCTGGCGGCGGCCCTTGAGCACGTCGCGGCTGGCGTCGGTCAGGCGCAGGCCGCCATGTGCTTCGGGGTCCACCTGCAGCAGGCTGGCGGCGACCAGTTGCCGGAACACGCCGCGCCAGTTGCGTGAGTCCAGCTCCTTGCCGATGCCGAAGGTGCTGAGCGTGTCGTGCCCCAGCTGGCGGATGCGTTCGCTGTCGCTGCCGCGCAGGATGTCGATCAGGTGGCCGACGCCGAAGCGCTGGCCGCTGCGGTAGACGCAGCTCAGGGCCTTCTGCGCGGGGATGGTGGCGTCCCAGGCGGCCGGCGGCGTCAGGCAGTTGTCGCAGTTGCCGCAGGGCCGGGGATAGGTCTCGCCGAAGCCGGCAAGCAGCACCTGGCGGCGGCACTGCATCGACTCGCAATAGCCGAGCAGGTGGTCGAGCTTGGCGCGCTCCAGGTGCTTGCGCTCCTCGCCGGCTTCGCCCTGCTCGATCATCTGCTTGAGCAGCACCACGTCGCCCAGTCCGTAGCACAGCCATGCTTCGGCCGGCTCGCCGTCGCGGCCGGCGCGGCCGGTTTCCTGGTAGTAGCCTTCCATCGACTTGGGCAGGTCGGTATGTGCGACGAAGCGCACGTCCGGCTTGTCGATGCCCATGCCGAAGGCGATGGTGGCGCACATCACCACGCCGTCCTCGCGCAGGAAGCGGCGCTGGTTGGCCGCGCGCACTTCCGCCGGCAGGCCGGCGTGGTAGGGCAGGGCGTCCAGGCCTTCGCCGCGCAGCATGTCGGCGGTCTCCTCGACCTTGCGCCGCGACATGCAGTAGACGATGCCGGCCTCGCCGCGGTGGCCGCGCAGGAAATCCAGCAGCTGGCGCCGGGCGTTGTCCTTCTGCACTACCGTGTAGCGGATGTTGGGCCGGTCGAAGGAACTGATGAAGTGTTCGGCCTGCGCCAGGTCCAGGCGCTCGGCGATCTCGCGCTGGGTGGGCGGGTCGGCGGTGGCGGTCAGGGCGATGCGCGGCACCTGCGGCCAGCGTTCGTGCAGCACCGTCAGCTGCCGGTATTCGGGGCGGAAATCGTGGCCCCACTGCGATACGCAGTGGGCCTCGTCGATCGCGAACAGGGCGATGCGGCTGCGCTCGAGCAGCGACAGGAAGCGCCCGGTCAGCAGGCGCTCGGGCGCGACGTAGAGCAGGTCCAGGCTGCCGTCCAGCAGCTCGCGCTCGACCCGGCCGGCGGTCTCGGCGTCCAGCGTGGAATTGAGGAACTCGGCACGCACGCCGACCTGGCGCAATGCCTCGACCTGGTCCTGCATCAGCGCGATCAGCGGTGAGACCACGATGCCGCAGCCCTCGCGCAGCAGGGCCGGCACCTGGTAGCACAGCGACTTGCCGCCGCCGGTGGGCATCAGTACCAGCGCGTCGTTGCCGGCGGTGACGTGTTCGACGATGGCCTGCTGGTTGCCGCGGAAGGCGTCGTAGCCGAAGACGCGCTTCAGCAGTTCGTGGGCGGGGGAAGACATGCCGACTAGGATAACTGCCCGGTCAAGCCCGGCCGCCCGCTCGCACCCCGTGTCCGCGTCGGGAAAACCGGGGCATGTTCATGTTCGGCGCAGGGCACGAGGCGGCGCGCGTGCACGCGTTACCGCACCGGACCGGGAACAACGGCCATCCTGCGCACCCGCTTCACGAAAGGGGGCGCGCCGAAGGCGGGGGGATCTGGCAGGCGGATGAAGCAGGGTCCAGGGGTGCGCCGTGCGCAACCCTGGAAAACCGCAGGGCGAACGCCCGAAGGTTTACTGCAGCAGCGAGCGCAGCATCCAGGCGTACTTTTCGTGGGTCTGCAGGCGCTGGGTCAGCAGGTCCTCGCTGGGAGCGTCGCCCGCCTTCTCCGCCTGTTCCAGGACCCTGCGCGCGGTCCGGCACACCGCCTCATTGCCCTGTACCAGCTGCCGCACCATCTCGCGCCAGTCGGCGCTGTCGGTCAGCCCCGGTTCCTCGGCGATGGAGGTCAGGGCGACGAACTCGCGGTACGAGCCGGGGGCGTTGAAGCCCAGCGCGCGAATGCGTTCGGCGATCTCGTCCAGCGCGGTCCACTGTTCGGTGTACTGCGCCTCGAACATGGTGTGCAGCGAATTGAACATCGACCCGGTGACGTTCCAGTGGAAGTTGTGGGTCTTCAGATACAGCGTGTAGGCGTCGGCGAGAAAGTGCGACAGACCGTCGGCGACCTTCTTGCGATCGGCGTCCTTGATCCCGATATCGATGCCCGGCGCCGACGGCGCGGAGGCGGCCAGCTTCTTCTTGCCGGCGTCGGGTTTGCTGCTGTTCTTGGCCTTGGCCATGACGCTTTACTCCTTGTCGGGTTGAATGGCTTCACAATAGCGCCATCGGGACCATACCGGTATTTCAAGTTTTCTCGTTGAACGATTGATGAGCGCTATCGAAAAGGACACTGCCGCGCGCCTGCGCGAAGCCCGCACGGCCATCGACGGGGCGATGAGCCGCGACCGCGGGCGACTGCTCGGGCTGTGGTCGCGCTGGCAGGGCCGGCCGGCCGATGCCGCCGCCGAAGCGGCGTTCCGCGGCCTGCTGGAGCAGTCCCGGGGCCAGCGCCGGCAGCGTGCGGCGCAGCCGGTCGCGATCAGCATGGACGACGCGCTGCCGATCGCGCGTGAAGCCGAGCGGATCACCGCGCTGATCCGCGACCACCAGGTGGTGGTGATCGCCGGCGAGACCGGTTCGGGCAAGACCACTCAGCTGCCCAAGCTGTGCCTGGCCGCCGGGCGCGGCGAGGCCGGCATGATCGGCTGTACCCAGCCGCGGCGCATCGCCGCGCGCGCGGTGGCCACCCGCGTGGCCGAGGAACTGGGCAGCGAACTGGGCACGGTGGTCGGCTACCAGGTGCGCTTCACCGACAAGGTCGGCGAGGACAGCCGCATCAAGTTCATGACCGACGGCATCCTGCTGGCCGAGATCGCGTCCGACCGCTGGCTGTCGCGTTACGACACGCTGATCATCGACGAGGCGCACGAACGCAGCCTCAACATCGATTTCCTGCTCGGCTATCTCAAGCAGTTGCTGCGCCGGCGCCCGGACCTGAAACTGGTGGTGACCTCGGCGACCATCGACACCGAGCGCTTCTCGCGGCATTTCGACGATGCGCCGGTGGTCAGCGTCGAGGGCCGCACGTACCCGGTGGAAGTGCGCTACCGGCCACTGGACGAGGCGCGGCCGGCGCCGGCCACAGAGGGCAGGGGCGGTGGACGCGGGCGCGGCGACGATGCCGACTCGGACCCGGTGTCGGTCAACGACGCCATCGTCGCCGCGGTCGACGAGATCACCCGCCTGGATCCGCGCGGCGACGTGCTGGTGTTCCTGCCCGGCGAACGTGAGATCCGCGACGCGCACCAGGCGCTGGAACGGCGCAAGTACCGCGAGACCGAGGTGCTGCCGCTGTACGCGCGGCTCTCGGCCAAGGACCAGGACCGGGTGTTCAACCCGGGGCCGAAGCGGCGCCTGGTGCTGACCACCAACGTCGCCGAGACCTCGCTGACGGTGCCGCGCATCCGGTACGTGGTCGATCCCGGCTACGCCCGGGTCAAGCGCTACAGCCCGCGGCAGAAGCTGGACCGGCTGCACATCGAACCGGTGTCGCAGGCCAGCGCCAACCAGCGCAAGGGCCGCTGCGGGCGCATCGCCGAGGGCGTGTGCTACCGCCTGTACGCCGAGGCCGATTTCCAGGCGCGCCCGGAATTCACCGATCCGGAGATCCGCCGTTCCTCGCTGGCCGGGGTGATCCTGCGCATGCTGCAGCTGGGCCTGGGGCGGATCGAGGATTTCCCGTTCCTGGAGCCGCCGGACGAACGCGCGGTTGCCGACGGCTGGCAGCAGCTGGCCGAGCTGGGTGCGATCGACGGCGAGCGCAAGCTCACCGCCATCGGCCGGCAGATGGCGCGGTTGCCGGTGGACGTGAAGCTGGCGCGCATGCTGGTGGCCGCGCAGAAGGCCGGCTGCCTGCACGAGATGCTGGTGATTGCCTCCTTCCTGGGCATCCAGGACCCGCGCGAACGGCCGCCGGAAGCGCGCGAGGCCGCCGACAACGCGCATGCGGCCTTCGCCGACCCGCGCTCGGAATTCCTCGGCATCCTGCGCCTCTGGGAGGGCTACCGGACCGCGCACGAGGACCTGACCCAATCCAAACTGCGCGACTGGTGCGGCCGGCATTTCCTCGGCTTCCTGCGCATGCGCGAATGGCGCGAACTGCACCGTCAGCTGCGCCTGCTGTGCGAGGAGCTGGGCTGGGACAGCAGCAGCGATGGCGCCTTCGGCAAGGCGCTGCTTGCCGCGCCGGCCGCGCTGCCGGCAGGCGGCGATGGCGAAGCCAGGCGCAAGGCCACGCGCGGCGAACTGCACAAGGCGGCGCGGCTGGCACGCGAAGGCGCGAAGCCGGCGAAATCGGTGACCGGGCCGGATGTCCCGGGGGCCGGCGCAGGCGCCCGGCCAGGCAAGGCAAAAACCGACTCTGAGCCCGGTTCCGCCCCGGTACCGGAGAAGGTGCGGGTGGCGGCCTACCAGGCGCTGCACCGGGCGATCCTCGCCGGGCTGCCGACGCAGATCGGCCACCGTACCGAGAAGGGCGACTTCCAGGCGCCGCGCCAGCGCCGCTTCCACCTGTTCCCGGGCTCGGCGCTGGCCAGGCGGCCGCCGCCGTGGGTGCTGAGCGCGACCCTGCTCGATACCCAGCGCGTATGGGGCCTGACCAACGCCGCCATCGAACCGGACTGGGCGATCGCCGAGCTGCCGCACCTGCTGGCGCGCAAGCATTTCGACCCGCACTGGTCGCGTGCCCAGGGCCAGGTGCTGGCGGCCGAGCAGATCAGCCTGTTCGGGCTGGTGCTGGCGCCGCGCAAGCCGGTGCATTACGGCCGCATCAACCCCGGCGAAGCGCACGACATCTTCGTGCGGCAGGCGCTGGTCACCGGTGAGATCAACACCCGTGCCGGCTTCGTCGCCGACAACCTCAAGGTACTGGAGCAGGCCCGCGAGGAGGAAGCCAAGCTGCGCCGCGCCGGCATCGTCGCCGACGAGGACTGGCAGGCGCGCTGGTACCTGGACCGCATCCCGGCCGACATCCATTCGGCCAGTGGGCTGGATGCCTGGTGGAAGGCGCTGCCGCCCGGGCAGCAGCGCACGCTGCGCTGGTCGCTGGCCGACCTGCTGCCGGGCGAAGGCAGCGAGCAGGAGCGTTATCCGAAGTATTTCGCGCTGGGCGATGCGCGGCTGGCGATGCATTACCGCTTCGAGCCCGGCGCGGCGGACGACGGCGTCACCCTCGACGTGCCGCTGCACCTGCTCAACGCGCTGGACCCGGCGCGGCTGTCATGGCTGGCGCCGGGCTTCGTCGCCGACAAGGCCGCGGCACTGATCCGCAGCCTGCCCAAGGCGATGCGCCGCAACTACGTGTCGGCGCCGGACTTCGCCCGCGCCTTCTTCGAGGCATGGCCGCAGCCCTCGGCCGACGACATCCGCGGCGAACTTGCGCGGTTCCTGTCGAAAGCCACCGGCGCGGCGGTGGCCGCCACCGATTTCGACGAGGCGGCGCTGGAGCCGCACCTGCGCATGAACCTGCGCCTGGCCGATGCCGAGGGCCGGCTGCTGGCGATGTCGCGTGATCTCGATGCGCTGCGCGCACGCTTCGGCGAGCGCGCCGGGCAGGCGTTCGCGGCGCGTGCCGGCAAGGCGCTGGCTGCCGAGGGGCTGCGCGAATTCCCGGCCGGCGCCATTCCCGGGCAGGTGCCCGGCGAAGCCGGCGTGCCGGCGTATCCGGCGCTGGTCGATACCGGCGAGACGGCGGCGCTGCGCATCTTCGCCGATCGCAACGAGGCGCTGCTGGCGCATCCGGGCGGGGTGCGGCGCCTGCTGGAGATCGCCCTGGCCGACAAGGTCAAGCAGGCCCGCAAGCAGTTGCCGGTATCGCCCAAGACCGGGTTGCTGTACGCGGCCATCGAATCGCAGGAAAGGCTGCGCGGCGACCTGGTAGATGCGGCCATGAACGCGGTGCTGGCCGATGGCCTGGGCGAGATCCGCTCGGCGGAGGCTTTCGAGTTGCGCCGTGCCGATGCCGGCAAGCGCCTGTTCGGCGAAGCGATGGAGCGGCTGCGCCTGGCCGAGACCATCCTCGGCCTGGTAGGCGAGCTCAAGCCGCTGCTGGAAGCGCCGTTGATGGGCTGGGCGCGCGGCAATCTCGACGACATGGAACGGCAGCTGGCGTCGCTGGTCCACGCCGGCTTCCTGCGGCAGACCCCGGCCGACGCGCTGGCGCAGTTCCCGCGCTACCTGAAGGCGATGATCCTGCGCAGCGAACGCGCCAAGCGCGACCCGCCGCGCGACCAGGCGCGCATGCTCGAGCTCAAGCCCTTCGTCGATGCGCTGGAAGAGGCGCGGCTGCAGGGGCAGGCCACGCACCCGCAATGGTCGGCGCTGCGCTGGGACATCGAGGAACTGCGGGTATCGCTGTTCGCGCAGGAGCTGGGCTTCCGCTCCGGCATCTCGCCGAAGAAGCTGGCGCAGCGGGTCGCTTCACTGCGCGGCTGACCCTCCGGCCGGGCCCGCCCGGCGGCGGGCCGCATCCGCAGCTACGGTGTCGCCGCGCGGTGCTGCTCGACGCAGCGCCGGCGTGCGGCATTGACCTGGTCGTGGGCGTAGGCATGCTCGCGGCCGATGGCGCGGCGCAGGTTGTCCATGCGTGCCTGCAGTGCCTGGGTGCGCTTGGCGTCGGGCGCGTTGTCCAGCTGCTCGCCAAGCATCGCCATCTGCTGCTGGTAGGTCGCCACGCGGTCGTTGGAGGGCCCGTAGATCGATGCGGTCGCGGTGGCGATGCACGCGCGCTCGGCGCTGCGATCCAGTTCCGCCGGCGCCGGCGGCGGGCTTCCGCTCTCGCGCAGCGGCGATGGTTCCGGCTCGCCGGTCTCCATGGGCGGCGCCGGCGGTGGCGCCGCCGGCAGGCGCTCGCTGCGCAGCTTCATGGGTTGCGCGTTGGCGTCGCAGGGGTGCTCGGAATAGGCGGTTTCCCCGGACTTTCCCTTGCATTTGTAGACCTGGGCCGATGCTCCTGCCGGCAGCAGGAACAGCAGCATGAGCAACAGCTGGGTGGGCATGGCGGGCATGGCGGACCGGGGCAGGGTGCGGGCGCCGTGGTTCGCGGCGCTGAGGAGCGCCCGCCAGCGCGGGCGCGTGGATGGGCGCAGGTTACTTGGTGCGGCGCACCTTGGCGCGGGTGTTGAGCCCGTCCACCTGCAGGTACCAGACCCCTATGAGCCCGGGGCTGATCTGGACCCCCGGCGACTGCTTGCGGACGCCGGGAGCGCGGGCGTCGTCGGTCTGTTCCCATACCTGGCCGTTGTCCAGGGTGTACTGCCGGCCCTTGCCGAAACCGGTGAACTCGCCGACCAGTGTGGCCTTGATCGGCTCGCTGGAGCCGAAATCGAAGAAGCCGCGGTTCTTCACGATCACTTCCTGGCGGCCTTCCTCGCGCGCCTGTTCCAGCGCGGTGGCGGTGGCATTGCGCACCTTGCCCTGCAGCCAGGCATTGAGCGCGGCCAGCTCGTCGGGCGAGAGCTTGTCCAGGCCGGCGGCCTTGAACTCGGCGGTGGACATCTGCTGCTGCAGGTCGCCTTCGACGACGCGTTGCGCCTGTGCGGCGAAGGCCGGCGCGAGCAGCAGGGTGGCTGTGAGCAGGAGGGAAAGGCGCGAGGGCTGCATGGGCGATTGTTCCCGTGGATGGTTGGGCGCTAGTGTAGGGGCATCCGCCCGCCATCAACCGCTGTGAACCGTTCTTCCCTCTCCGGCCTGGATGCCCTGCTGCAACGCCCGTCCTGTGGCGCCCTTTCCGATCCGTTGCGGGAGGCGCTGCTGGCCGCCTGGCGGCAGCCCGGGACCGACACCCAGCCGCGGCTGCCGTGGCCGGTGCTGGCCGACACGCTCGATGCGCTGGCCCTGCTGTCCGCCGACGAGGCGGTGATCGCCGCCGCGCTGCTGTTCGATCTGCCGGGCCTGCGCGCGCGCCTGGCGGAGCTGCCGCTGGGCAACGCGACGGCCGCGGTGCGCGGGTTGCTCGACGGGCAGGATGCCGCCGACCAAGTGTGGGCGCTGCACGCCGGGCGCGAGGCCGGCCGCAACAGCGAAGGCCTGCGCCGGCTGCTGCTGTCCATCGTCCACGACCTGCGTGTGGTGCCGGTGCTGCTGGCGCGGCAACTGGCCTGCATGCGCGCGGCCGACCGCAGCCCCGAGGAACAGCGCCGCGCGCTGGCGCAGCTGACCCGCGACATCCACGCGCCGCTGGCCAACCGGCTGGGCATCTGGCAGTTGAAGTGGGAGCTGGAGGACCTGGCGTTCCGCTTCCTGGAACCGGATACCTACCGCCACATCGCACGCGAAGTGGACGAAACCCGGCTGGCGCGCGAGCGCTACGTCGAAGCGGTCAAGCGGCGCCTGTCGGCGGCACTGGGCGAGCACGGCATCCGCGCCGAGGTCAGCGGCCGGCCCAAGCACATCTACAGCATCTGGCGGAAGATGCAGAAGAAGAAGCTGGCCTTCGAGCAGCTCTACGACCTGCGCGCGGTGCGGGTGATGGTGGACGACGTGGCCGCCTGCTATGCCGCGCTGGGCGTGGTGCACGCGCTGTGGACGCCGATCCCCAGCGAATTCGACGACTACATCGCCCGGCCCAAGGCCAACGACTACCGCTCGCTGCATACCGCGGTGATCGGCCCGGAAGGGCGCACCGTGGAGGTGCAGATCCGCACCCACGAGATGCACGCGCAGGCCGAACTGGGCGTGGCCGCGCACTGGAAGTACAAGGAGGGCGGCAAGGGCGCGGAGAAGGCCTTCGACCGTAAGATCACCTGGATGCGGCAGTTGCTGGAGCAGGCGCAGGACGCGGCCAATCCCGAGGACCTGGCCGGCGCGCTGGATGCCGAGCTGATCGAGGACAGGGTCTACGCGCTCAGCCCCAAGGGCGAGGTGATGGATCTGCCGGCCGGCGCCACGCCGCTGGATTTCGCCTACCACGTGCACACCATGGTCGGGCACCGTTGCCGTGGCGCCAAGGTCAACGGCCGCATCGTGCCGCTGACCTATCGCCTGCGCAGCGGCGACCGGGTCGAGATCATGACCGCCCGCGACGCCGACCCGCGCCGCGACTGGCTGCTGCCGGCCAACGGTTTTCTCGCCAGCAACCGTTCGCGCGAGAAGGTCCGTACCTGGTTCCACAAGCTCGACCGCGCGCGCAATGTGCAGGCCGGGCGCGAACTGCTGGACCGCGAGCTCAAGCGGCTGGGCCTGCAGCAGGCCGACCTGATGCTGGCGGCCAGGCGCTTCCACGCCGACAGTGTCGATGACCTGTACATCCAGGTCGCGCTCGGCGACACCGGGCCCAGCCAGGTCAGCCGCGCGTTGCTGGAAGCGGAGAAGGAGAAGCACCAGCCGGCCGCTGCCGCGCCGCCGCTGCCGCGGCCGACCGCGCGCCGCGAGGGCATCGGCCGTTCCGATTTCACCGTGCAGGGCGTGGGCAACCTGCTGGTGCAGCTGGCGCGCTGCTGCCAGCCGGTGGCCGGCGAGCCGATCACCGGCTACCTCACCCGTACCCGCGGCGTGACCGTGCACCGCGCCGATTGCCCGGCGCTGGCGCGGCTGTCGGCCGCGCACCCCGAGCGCGCGCTGCCGGTAGAGTGGGGGCGCGCCGGCGCGGGCTACGAGGTGGACGTGATGGTCCGCGCCATGGACCGGCGCTGGCTGCTGAAGGACATCACCAACCTGATCGCGCAGGAGGACGCCTACGTGCTCAACATCAACAGCGACCCGCTGCGCGACAGCGGCCGCATGCAGCTGCGGTTGCGGCTGAAGGTGAGCGACTACGGCCAGCTGTCCACGCTGCTGGGCAAGCTCGACGCCTTGCCCGGGGTGGACGAAGCGCGGCGCATGGGGTGAGGCCGGCGTTGCCGGCGAGATCATGGCGGACTGCTAGGCTGGCCGCATGCACAAGGCCCATTCCCGCCTGCCCAGATGGCTGTCGCTGCCCGTCGGCCGCGCGCACCTGTATGCGCGCTGGTGGGTGGCGCGTGGCTGGGACAGCCCGCGTGCCTGGCGTTCGATCGCCATCGGGCTGGTGTTGCTGGCGCTGTTGCTGACGGTGTTCCGGCAGCCGCTGGCGAACCTGCTGTGGCCGGAGACCAAGATCCAGCGCCTGCTCGACGATGGCCACCGCGCGCTGCGCCAGGGCCACCTGTCCGCGGCCGATGGCAGTGGCGCGCGCGAGCTGTTCGAGGCAGCGGCGGCACTGGATCCGGACCGCGGCGACGCGCGCGACGCATTGGCCGACACCGGCCGCGCGGCACTGGAGCAGGCACGGCGGCAGCTGGCCGCCGGCGACGTGCCGGCCACGCGCGCGGCGCTGGAACTTGCGCGGCAGCTGCAGGTGCCACAGGGGGAGCTCGACGCCATCGCCTCGGGCCTGCATCGCCGGGTGCGCGAGCCGGACAGCGTCGAGGACCTGCTGCGGCATGCCGAGGCGGCGCAGGCGCAGGGGCGGCTGGACGCGGGGGCCGACAGCGCGCTGCCGTTGTACCAGCGGGTGCTGGCGGTGCGGCCGGACCACCTGCGGGCACTGCAGGGGCGCGACGATGCCTTGTCCGACCTGCTGGCCGAGGCAGTGTCCGCGGCGCAGCGCGACCAGACCCAGATGGCGGCGGCCCTGTTGCAACGGGTGCAAGGCTACGACCCCGGGCACGCCGAATTGCCCGCGGCCCGCGCCGCGCTGAATGCGGCGCTGGACCGGCGCCGTGCGCAGGCCGCGCGTGACCTGGCGCGCGGGCGCCTGCGCCAGGCCGCCGACGGCTATGCCCAGGTGCTTGCGGCGGGCGACGACCCGGTGGCACGCCAGGGGCTGCGGCAGGTGGCGCGGGCGTGGGCCGGTGAAGCCGCACGACTGGCCGGCGACTTCCATTTCGAGCAGGCGCGACAGGTGCTGGAGCAGGCCCGCGCGTTGGCGCCGGGCAGCCCCGAGGTGGCCGCCGCCGAACAGGCGCTGCAACGTGCGCAGGGCGCGCGCCGGGCGCTGGAGACACGGATGCCCGCTGCCGAGCGCGAGCGCCAGGTGCGGGTGCTGCTGGCGCAGATGGACAGCGCGGCGTCGCACGGGCAATGGCTGTTGCCGCCCGGTGCCAGCGCCTATGACCGTTTCAAGGCCGCGCAGGCGCTGGCGCCCGGCGATGCGCGGGTGAAGCAGGCCGGTGCCCGTATCCTGCCCGCCGCGCGCGACTGCCTGGACCGGCATCTGCAGGGCAACCGCCTGCAGGCCGCGCGTACCTGCCTGGATGCGTGGCAGGCGCTGGCGCCGGGCGATCCGCTGTTGCCGGCGGCGCGACGGCGGCTGGCGCAGCGCTGGCTGGCGGTCGGCAGCGAACGGCTCGGCGCCGGCGACGTGGCGTTCGCCAGCCGGGCGCTGGAACAGGCGCGCGCGCTGGACGCGGCGACCCCGGAACTGCCGGCTTTCGCCGAACGCCTGGGCAACGCCAGGCGCTAGGCCAGGAACACCCGCGCCACCACCTCGCGCGCGGCATCCATCGAGAAGTGCCGGGCGATGTTGTCCAGGCCGTTGCCCGACAGTCGCCGCCACAGGGCTTCATCGTCATGCAGCCGCACCACCGCGTCGGCGAACGCCCTGGCGTCGTCGGCGACCAGCACATCCTCGCCGTCGTGCAGGTGCATGCCCTCGGCGGCGCAGTGCGTGGCCACCACCGGCTGGCCGTGGGCCATGCTCAGGTTGATCTTGCCCTTGACCCCGGCGCCGAAGCGCAGCGGCGCCACCGCGACGCGGCCGCCCGCCATCCACGGCACCACGTCGGGCACGTAGCCATGCACCTGCACGCCGGGCTGCGTGGCCGCCAGCGCGCGCAGGCTGTCGGGCACGTCGGCACCGATGCAGTGGAAGCGGATCTCCGGCAGGCGTTGCCGGATCAACGGGAACACCTCGCCGATGAACCACTGCATCGCATCCAGGTTCGGCGGATGGTTGAAGCCGCCGACGAACACCAGCCCCTGCCGCTGCGCCCAGTCCAGCCCCTGGCCGGCGACTTCATGCAGGTTGGACAGCAGTTCCACCCGCACCGAAGGCGCGTCGACGGCCAACTGCTGTTTCTCGGCGGCGCTGACCAGCAGGGTCACATCGGTCGCGGCCATCACCGCCAGCTCGCTGGCACGGGTGCGCTCGGCGCCGCGCGCCAGGCGCGGGTCGCCGCTGAGCTCGGCACCGCGGCGTTCGCGCAGGTAGTGCAGGTCCACTGTGTCGAACACGGTGCGCGCCTGCGGCGCGTGGCGCCGCAGCAGCGGCAGGCACTCGTTGGCGACATGGTGGCGCACCAGCATCGCCACCTGGAAACGCGGGCCATGCGTGCGCAGCCAGGGGCCCACGCCCTGCAGCCACGGCGCATGCCACACCTCCACGCCCAGCGCCTGCAGGGCCTGGGTGGCGGCGCCGCCGTGTTCGCCGCGGGTGGGCAGGAACACCACATGCGCGCCGCCGGCCAGCAGCATGCGGATCAGGTTGAACTGGCGCAGCGAGGCCGAATCGCGGTCCGGGCGCGGCACCGCCTCGTCGATGATCAGCACCTGGCGCTGGCCGCGGTGCACGAGCGCGGGGCCGGGCACGCTGCCAGCCGGCAGCTGCCGCGCCAGCGCAGCGCGCCATGCGTCGGCGAACACCTGCTGGTTGCGGACCTGCCAGGCCTTGATCCCGCTGCCGATGTCGGTGCCGTTGCTGGTGCCTTCGTCGTGCACGACGCGGCTGCCCGGCTGCACCAGCACGCGGCGGCCGGCGGCGCGCACCTTGAACGCCAGGTCGGTGTCCTCGTAGTACGCCGGTGCATAGCGCGCGTCCAGCCCGCCGAGCTGCTCGAACAGCGCGCGCGGAATGGCCAGGGTCGCGCCGGAGCAGTAGTCGGCGTCGCGCAGGCTGGCGTAGCGCGGGTCCTCGGCCGATTCGAAACGGCCGTAACTCCAGCAGCTGCCGTCGTCGAACACGATACCGCCCGACTCCTGCAGGCGGCCGTCCGGGTACAGCAGCTGCGCGCCGACCAGGCCGGCCTCCGGGACCTGGGCGAAGGTGTCGAGCAGGGCGTCCAGCCAGCCCGGCTGTGGCAAGGTGTCGTTGTTCAGCAGCACCACGTACTGCCCGCGGGCCAGCCGCAGGCCATCGTTGCAGGCAGCGATGAAGCCGCCGTTGTGCGCGCGGCGGTGATGGCGCAGGCCGTCGATCGCCGCCATCCAGGCCGCGGTATCGTCGCTGCTGCCATCGTCGATCACCAGGATCTCGCAGGCCGCGGCGGGTGGGTGCGCGGCCAGTGCGCGCAGGCACGCCAGGGTATGCGCCGCATGGTTGTAGACCGGGATCACGATGCTGGCGACCGGTTGCGCGCTGGCGGGCACGGCGAACGGCGCGAAGGCGGCAGCGGCAGGTGCGTACAGCGGCTCGCGCCGTGGCGGCGGCTGCCGCCGCAGGCGCACGCCGACGCGTTGCAGCGTGGCGCGCCAGCCGCGGGTACGCAGGCTGGCCAGGCCGCGGCGGATCAGGCCGACGATGCGGGCGAGGTGGTAGCGCGCATCGGCCGGGGACATCGACATTCGGTTGCAACTCCAGCTTAAGCAGGTGGGGGCCGGCAGCAGTGCGGTGGCGCGAGGCTGCGTTAGACTCGCCTGAACCTACATTCTCGCATCCCCGTGCCGCGACGCTACGATACCGACGAACTGGACGACGATACCGACGAGCCGGGCACGCCCTGGCGCAACCGGCTGATCACCTGGGGCCTGGCCGCCGCCGCCCTCGGCCTCGGTTTCCTGATCCCGTACACGCTGTACCTGAACTCGCAGGTGACCCAGCGCTTCGGCGAGCTGCGCTGGCAGATCCCGACCCGGGTCTATGCCAGGCCGCTGGTGCTGGCGCCGGGGGTGGCGATGAACGCCGGCACGCTCAGGACCGAGCTGGCGGCGTCGGCCTACCGCGACGACGGCATCGGCCAGAGCCCGGGCACCTACCGGCTGCAGGACGGCCGGTTCACCATTTCCAGCCGTGGCTATGTCGATGTCGACGGGCGCGTGGCGCCGCGCCGGATCGAAGTGGTGGTCTCCGCTGGCCAGGTCGCCTCGCTGCGCGATGCCACGCAGCGCAAGGCGCTCAAGGCCGCGCGGCTGGACCCGGCGCGCATCGCCACCCTGTACGGGCAGAAGCAGGAGGAGCGGCGGCTGGTGCGCATCGCCGATGCGCCGGAGCTGCTGGTCACCGGCCTGCAGGCGGTGGAGGACAAAGATTTCAACAGCCACCACGGCATCGACCTGAGCGGCA
The DNA here is from genome assembly GCF_001431595.1 of Stenotrophomonas acidaminiphila. GTDB lineage: Bacteria > Pseudomonadota > Gammaproteobacteria > Xanthomonadales > Xanthomonadaceae > Stenotrophomonas > Stenotrophomonas acidaminiphila. The sequence goes on along the minus strand of NZ_LDJO01000026.1, from coordinate 536 downwards.
TCGTGCGCGCGGTCTGGGTGACGGTGCGCTCCGGCGGCAAGGTGCGCCAGGGCGCCAGCACGCTGACCCAGCAGCTGGCGCGCAGCGGCCTGCTCGGCATCGGCAAGGAACAGACCCTCACCCGCAAGTTCAACGAGGTGCTGTACGCGCTGATCATGGAAGCGCGCTACGACAAGCCGGTGATCCTGGAGGCCTACCTCAACCAGGTCTACCTGGGGCAGCGCGGCAGCCAGGCGATCCACGGCGTGGCGTCGGGCGCCGAGTTCTGGTTCGGGCGCGATCTGAATTCGCTGACCACCGAGCAGGTGGCGCTGTTGATCGGGCTGGTGAAGGGGCCGTCCTACTACGATCCGCGCCGCAACCCCGAGCGCGCGCTGGACCGCCGCAACTTCGTGCTGGGCAAGCTGCACGAGAACGACCTGATCGACGCGGCCGAGTACCAGCGCGCGCTGAAGGCGCCGCTGGGGGTGCCGAAGGTGCCGGGGCTGGTGGCGGCCAACCGCTTCCCGGCCTATATCGACCTGGTGCGGCGCCTT
>NZ_LDJO01000025.1 GCF_001431595.1 Stenotrophomonas acidaminiphila | reverse complement strand
CCTGGCTGCTGGGCGAGCGTTTCAGCGCCGCCGACGTCTACCTGGGCAGCCAGGGCGCGGCGCCGGCAGCAGCCTTCTCCAGCGTATCGGCCATCTGCTCGAAACTGCCATAACCGACCGTACCCGCCTTGTCCGGCGGCGCCAGCAGGCCGAACGCCTTGGCGCTGACCGCGGCCTCCACCGGCCCGGCGGCGAAGAACAGCCAGCGGAAATAACTGCCGCGCAGCGGGTCGTCCTGTGCCGGCGCCAGCCCGGCCCTCGGGAACGCATCGGCCAGGTAGCTGCAGATGGCCGCGGCCTCGGTCACCACCACCCCGCGGTGGACGATGGCTGGCACCTTGCCCATCGGGTTGATCGCCAGGTAGGCCGGCGACTTCATGCTCTCGCCGTAACCCAGCACTTCGGTGCGGTACGGCTGCCCGACCTCCTCCAGCATCCAGCGCACGATGCGGCCGCGCGATTGCGGGTGGGTGTAGAAGACGATCTCGTCCGTCGTGTCGCCCATGCGCCTGCCTCCGTCAAGGAAGCAGGCAGTCTAGCAACGCGCCAGGGTGCCGGATCAGTAGGCGAACTCGCGGAACACCGGGTCGACGCTGCCGTTCCATGCCCCATGGAACAGGTCCAGCTTGCGTTCGGCGGCGGTCTTGCCCGAGTCCACGATCTCCTGCAGGACGTCGAGGAAACGGGTCTCGTCCTGGCCGTCGCCGTTGAGCGCGGCGCGGCGGCGCAGGCCCTCGCGCGAGATATCCAGCGCGCGCCGCGCCAGGTCGCGCACGCTGCCCCCGCGGAACGGCAGGTGCAGCGCCAGCCGCGGCACGCCGTCGCGCAGCGCATGGCGCTCGGCCAGGCTGAAATCCTTGACCAGGTCCCAGGCCGCATCCAGCGCGGCATCGTCGTACAGCAGGCCCACCCAGAACGCCGGCAACGCGCAGATCCGGCTCCAAGGGCCGCTGTCGGCGCCGCGCATTTCCAGGTACTTCTTCAGCCGCACCTCGGGGAAGGCGGTGGTCATGTGGTCGGACCAGTCGCGCAGCGTCGGCAGCGCGCCCGGGAGTACGTCCAGCTGCCCCTTGAGGAAGCGACGGAACGACTTGCCGCTGGCGTCGTGGTAGACGCCGTCGCGGTAGGAGAAGTACATCGGCACGTCGAGCAGGTAGTCGACGTAGCGCTCGTAACCGAAGCCGTCCTCGAACACGAAGTCGAGCATGCCGGTGCGGTCGGCATCGGTGTCGGTCCAGATGTGCGAACGGTAGCTGAGGTAGCCGTTCGGCGCGCCTTCGGTGAACGGCGAATCGGCGAACAGCGCGGTGGCGATCGGCTGCAGCGCGAGCGACACCCGGAACTTCTTCACCATGTCCGCCTCGGAGGCGTAGTCCAGGTTGACCTGGACCGTGCTGGTGCGGGTCATCATGTCCAGGCCGAGCGAGCCGACCCGGGGCATGTACTCGCGCATGATGCGGTAGCGGCCCTTGGGCATCCACGGCATGTCAGCGCGCGTCCACTTGGGCTGGAAGCCCATGCCCAGGAAGCCGAGCTGCAGTTCGCCGGCCACCTGCGCCACCTCGTTGAGGTGGGTGCCGGTTTCCACGCAGGTCTGGTGGATGCTCTCCAGCGCGCCGCCGGACAACTCGAGCTGGCCGGCCGGCTCCAGCGTCACCGAGGCGCCGTCGCGCAGCAGGGCGATGGTGTTGCCGTTCTCCTGCACCGGCTCCCAGCCGAAACGGGTCAGCCCGGTCAGCAGCGCCTGGATGCCGCGCTCGCCCTCGAACGTCGGCGGGCGCAGGTCGTCCAGGCGGAACCCGAACTTCTCGTGCTCGGTGCCGATGCGCCACTGCGGGCGCGGCTTCTCGCCGGAAGCGATCACCTCCACCAGCTGCGAGCGGTCGGTAATGGGCGTATCGGCAACGTGGCTGGGGCTCGACAAGGGCTGGCTCGCAGTATTCTGGCTGGGCGGGAAATGGGGGCCTTCCCCCGGCATCACAAGAACCGGCCCGCAGTCCGTCGCGCTCGTCCCCGCGCCCCGTCCAGCGCCGGCAAGGCGCGCATCCACGCACGCTGCGCCTGCTCGGCTCCGCCACGGGCCACCGGCCCTCGCCCGCGATGGATCGCGAACAGCTCCCGAGCGCGCACTATATCGCGGCCCCCAGCGGCGGCATGTCGCGGTGACGGTTTTCAGCATCCCACCGGCGGCGACTTGACCGGCCCCGCCAGCGCAGCTGCGAGTCGTTTTCACCAACGGTCCACGTGCCGTCCTACACTGCGGCCATGAAACCGACCCGGCACATCGAAACCCATCGCTCCGAACGTGTCGGCTGGCTGCGCGCCGCCGTGCTCGGGGCCAACGACGGCATCGTCTCGGTCGCCGGCCTGGTGGTCGGCATCGCCGCCAGCGGCGCGTCAGCCTCCACCATCCTGGCCACCGGCGTCGCCGGCACCGTGGCCGGCGCCATGTCGATGGCCGCCGGCGAGTACGTCTCGGTGCAGTCGCAGGCCGATACCGAGCAGGCCGACCTGGCGCTGGAACGCCGCGAGCTGCGCGAAGACCCGCATACCGAACTGGAAGAACTGGCCGGCATCTACCGGCGGCGCGGGCTGACGCCCGAACTGGCGCACGAGGTGGCCGTGCAGCTCACCGCGCACGACGCGCTCGGCGCGCACGCGCGCGACGAGCTGGGCATCACCGAGGAACTGCGCGCGCGGCCGCTGCAGGCGGCGCTGGCCTCGGCAGGCGCGTTCGTCGTCGGTGCGATCCTGCCGGTGCTGACCGCGCTGCTTGCCCCCTACGCCTACGTTGCGCAGATCACCACCGTTTCCACCCTGCTCGGCCTGTGCATCACCGGCGCGATGGCCGCACACGCCGGCGGTGCGTCGCGCCTGCGCGGCGCGCTGCGGGTGGTGTTCTGGGGTGCGCTGGCGATGGGCGCGGCGGCGGTCATCGGCAACCTGTTCGACACCCACCTCGCCGGTTGATGGCGCCCTTGGCGGCGGCACCCCACGCGCTGCTGGAACGGCTGGCGACGCTGGCCGACTGCCAGAACGCCGGCGACTATGCCTGCATCACCGCGCGCCGCGAACATGGCGCGTCCTCGGTCGAGATCCCGCGGCCGCAGTTCGCCATCCTGCTGCAGGGACGCAAGCACGTCCGTACCGCGCAGCAGGTGCTGGAGTTCGGCCCCGGCGACCTGTTCCTGATCACCCGCCGCTGCCGGATCGACGTGGTCAACGTGCCCGACCCCGACAGCGGCCTGTATCTCAGCGCCATCGTGCCGCTGTGCGACGAAGTGCTGTCCGCCACGCGCAGCCTGTGGAGCGGGCCGCTGCCGGACGCCGGCGACCCGCTGGCGCGGCTGTCGCTGGCCGCGCATGGCACCGAGCTGCTGCAATGGCGCCAGGCACTGGAGCACGGCGACTACACCTCGGCGCGGCTGGCGCTGGCCACGATGACCGTGGCGTTCTGCGCGTCCGGCCACGGCAGCCTGCTGGTCGCGCCGGAACCCGGCCTGGGCGAGCGCATCCGCGACCTGGTTGCCGCCCAGCCCGGACGCAGCTGGCAGTCGCGCGATTTCGAACAGCACCTGGGCATCAGCGGTGCCACCCTGCGCCGGCGCCTGGCCAGCGAACGGCTCGGCCTGCGCGAACTCATCGGCGATGCCCGGCTGGCGCAGGCGATGCAGCTGCTCTACACCACCCGCCTGCCGCTGAAGACGGTGGCCGCGCGCGTCGGCTACCGCTCGCTGTCCAGCTTCAGCCGGCGCTTCTGCGAACGCTACGGGATGGACCCGTCCGCCATCGGCAACCACTGACGGCGCGGCAGCGGTGAGCGGATCGCGCCGCATTCCGAGCGCATCGCAGGCATGGCCGGCGGCAACATGGCGGCTCCGCGGCAATGCCGCCCCTGACGGAACCGCCCATGCCCCGCGCTGCCCTTCGCCCCCTCGCCCTGGCCCTGCTGCTGGCCACCGCCGGCGCCCACGCCGGCACCACGCATGTCCCGCGCACACAGGTCCCCGGCGTGTATCACCAGCAGATCGGCGACGTGCGCGTAACCGCGCTGTTCGACGGCACCGTGGCCCTGCCGCGGCAGGCGCTCACCGGCATCGCCCCGGGCGTGGTCACCCGCCTGCTCGAGCACGGCTACGTGCCCGAGGACGGCAAGGGCCTGCAGACCGCGGTCAACGCCTACCTGGTACAGCGCGGCGGCCACCTGGCGCTGGTCGATACCGGGGCCGCGCAGTGCTTCGGCCCCGGCCTGGGCCAGGTACTGGCCAACCTGCGCGCCGCCGGCTACGACCCGGCCGAGGTCGACGACGTGCTGCTGACCCACGCCCACCCGGATCACCTGTGCGGGCTGCTCGACGCCGAGGGCAAGGCGGCGTTCGCCAACGCCACGGTGTGGTTGTCGCAGGCCGATGCCGGTTACTGGCTGGACCCGGCCAGCGAAGCCGGCGCGCCGCAAGCACTGCGTTTCGCCTTCCCGATGGCGCGCAGCGCGGTGGCGCCGTATGCCGCGGCCGGGCGCCTGCGACCTTTCGTCGCAGGCGATGCCCTGCCCGCCGGCATCACCGCGCTGGACAGCCACGGCCACACCCCGGGCCATGTCTCCTGGCGGATCGACGGCGGCGACGGCCAGCAACTGCTGGTCTGGGGCGACATCGTGCACTTCCACGCGGTCCAGTTCGCACGGCCCGATGCCAGCTACGAAGCCGACAGCGACCGCACCGCTGCCATTGCCAGCCGCCGCCGGCTGATGGCCGAGGCCGCGGCGGGCGGATGGTGGGTGGCCGGCGCTCACCTGCCGTTCCCCGGCCTGGGGCACGTGCGCCGGGAGGGCACGGCATTCGCCTGGGTGTCGGGCGAGTTCTCGCCGCTGTGACACGCGCGCGCTGCGCGCTGGCGCCCCACGGTCCGCGCCGCAGACCGCGGGCCCCCTGACTCAGGGGGCTGTGCCCCCGCCACGTTCCAGCCTGGCCGGGCGATGGAGCAGCAGGCACCGGGCGGGTGCGTGACGCGTGGTGCATGGGAACGGGCTGGAGTGCCCGCCTGGTGCCGGCGTTACAGGCCCAGCCAGCCGCCGATCACCGCGCGGGCCTCGTCCACGCCCTGTTTCGACTCGCCGGAGAAGGTCTGCACGCTGACCAGGTCGCCGAACGCGGCGGCCATGTCCTTGCGCACCTTCTGCAGGGTCTGCGCCTGCTGGCCGCGGCCGAGCTTGTCGGCCTTGGTCAGCAGCGCATGCGCCGGCAGCCCGCGCTGCACCGCATAGGCCAGCATCTGCCGGTCGTAGTCCTTGAGCGGGTGGCGGATGTCCATCACCACCACCAGCCCCTTGAGCGCGTCGCGGGTGCGGAAGTAGTTGTCGATGAAGGCCTGCCAGTGCGCCTGCAGTTCCTGCGGGACCTTGGCGTAGCCGTAGCCGGGCAGGTCGACCAGGTGCGCCTCGGGCGTGACCTGGAAGTACACCAGTTGCTGGGTGCGGCCCGGCGTCTTGGAGACGCGGGCCAGCGCGTTCTGGCGGGTCAGCGCGTTGAGCGCGCTGGACTTGCCGGCGTTGGAGCGCCCGGCGAATGCCACCTCGGCCCCTTCGTCCGGCGGCAATTGCCGGGCATTGTGGGCCGAAAGCAGATAACGGGCGCGTTCTAGGAGCTGTGACATGCGCATAGGATCGCATGCCGGGGCCCCCGCTGGCGCCCGTGCGTTGACCCTGCCATGAATCGGCGTGGATAATCCGGTCGATGCCGGCGCAGACCTGCCCGGCCCGTTCCACACGGAGCTTCTGCATGCGCCACGCTCGTGTCCTAGCCGTTTCTGCCCTTGTCATCCCGCTGATCGCCGTCGTCGCGTTCGCACAGAGTTCGGTCACGCCCGTGCCCGACAACGCGCCGGTGCAGACCGCACCGCTGGAGATCGACCTCAGCAAGACCCTGCCCGGCGACGCCGAGGCCGGCGAAGGCAAGGCACAGGCCTGCGCTGCCTGCCATGGCGCCGACGGCAACTCCGCCGTGGAGATGTATCCGCGGCTGGCCGGCCAGAGCGAGCGCTACATCGCCCGCCAGCTGGCCCTGATCGCCGGCGGCCAGCGCACCGAAGGCGCGGTCGCCGCCATGCTGCCGTTCGTGCAGGGCATGACCGCGCAGGACATGCGTGACATCGGCGCCTTCTTCGCCCGCCAGAAGTCCGGCGCCGGCGTGGCCGACGACACCGCCATCGCCGACGGCCCGTATGCCGGCATGAAGTTCTACGAAATCGGCCAGAAGCTGTACCGCAATGGCGATGCCAGCCGCGAGATCCCGGCGTGCATGGCCTGCCACGGCCCGACCGGCGCCGGCAATCCCGGCCCGGCCTACCCGCACATCGGCGGCCAGCACGCCATGTATGTCACCCAGCGCCTGCAGCACTACCAGGCGGGCCAGACCCAGGAAACCGATCCGTCGCAGTTCCGGATCATGGCCCAGGTGGCCGGCAAGCTCACCGAGCAGGAAATCCAGGCGCTGGCCAGCTACGTGCAGGGCCTGCATGCGCGCGCCGACGACGTGGCCGTGGCCGCGGCCCGTTGAGCACCTGACGGTACCGGTCGCCACGGCGACGGGCCGCCTTGTTCCCGGATACGCCGACCCCTGCGGTCGGCGTCTCTTTTTCCAGCTGGAGACTCTCGATGACGTACTTCCTTCGCCTGTTCCCTCTGCTGCTGGCCCTGCTGCTGCCGCTGACCGCCTGTGCCGCCGACGGCACCGCGCCGGTGGAAGGCCGGGACTATGAGCTGATCGCCGAGCCCGGCCCGTTCGCGCCGCTGGCCGGCAAGATCGAGGTGGTCGAGGTGTTCGGCTACCCCTGCATCCACTGCGCCCACTTCGAGCCCCTGCTTGAAGCCTGGGTCGCCAGGCTGCCGGCCGACGTCCGCTTCACCGCGGTGCCCGCTGCCTTCGGCGGCCATTGGGACGCCTATGCACGCGCCTTCTACGCCGCCGAGCAGACCGGTGTGCTCAAGCGCAGCCACGCCGATGTGTTCAAGGCCCTGCACGAGCGGGGCAGCCTGCCGATGCAGAACGTGTCGCCGGATGAACTGGCGACCTTCTATGCCGCCTACGGGGTACAGCCGCAGCGCTACACCGATGCGCTGCGCAGCGAGCAGACCGATGCCAGGGTGAAGGCCGCGCGCGCCTTTGCCATGCGCGTACGGGTGCCCGGTACGCCGGCGCTGGTCGTCAACGGCAAGTATCTGGTCAAGGGCCGCAGCTTCGAGGACCAGCTGCGCATCGCCGGCGCCCTGGTGGAGCGCGAGCGCGCGGCCGCCCGGCGCCGCTGAGCCCGCGACGGAACCTTCCGCGAACCGGTTCAGCCGCTGCCGCGGATAATGTCATCATGCGCCCCGCGGTCGCCGCTGGCGGCCTGACGACCCGACGAATCCCTGCTGGAGATCCACCCATGAAGATCCGTTTCGTACTGGCCCTGGCGGCCCTGCTCCCGTTGATGGTGGCCTGCAAGGCCCAGGACGGCTCCGCCGACGCCGTCGCGCCGGCCGCCGAGCAGCCGGCTGCCGCCCCCGCCCCGGCCGCCGAAGCTGCAGCCGAAGGCACCGCCACGCCGGCAGCATCCGGCGAGCAGGCCGCCGCCGCGCAGAACGCGGAGAACACCCCGGTACCGGCGCAGGCGCGCCTGGTCGGCCCCGAGCCGGTGGCCGGCACCGATTACCTGGTGATCGACGGCGGCCAGCCGATCCAGCCGGCAACCGGCAAGATCGAAGTGGCCGAGGTCTTCGGCTACGTCTGCCCGGCCTGCGCGCGCTTCCAGCCGCTGATCGGGCCGTGGAAGGCGGGCCTGCCGTCGGACGTCAACTTCGTCTACGTGCCTGCCATGTTCGGCAGCATGTGGGATGACTACGGCCGCGCCTTCTATGCCGCAGAGGCGCTGGGCGTGCAGGAGAAGACCCACGACGCGCTGTACTCGGCCATCCACGTCGAGCAGTCGCTCAAGGGCGAGCTGGGCCGCGATTCGGTCGAGGACATCGCCAACTTCTACGCCAAGTTCGGCGTCAACCCGAAGACCTTCGCCGACACCATGGGCAGCTTCTCGGTGGTGGCCAAGACCAATCGCGCCAAGCAGTTCGCCCAGCGCAGCAAGATCACCGGCACGCCGTCGCTGATCGTCAACGGCAAGTACCTGGTCAAGGGCAAGAGCTACGAGGACATGCTGCGCATCGCCGACCACCTGATCGCACGCGAACGCGCCGCCAACGCCAAGTAATGTATCAAGGGCCTCGTCGACACGAGGCCCTTGTTCCACCGCCGTGAAATCCCCCACCCACACCCTGCGCCTGCTCACGGCCAACATCCAGGCCGGCTCCAGCACGCGCCGCTACAGCGACTACGTGACCCGCAGCTGGTCGCACGCGCTGCCGTCGGGCAGCAAGCGCTCCAGCCTGGACGCGATCGCCAAGCTCGCCAGTGGCCGCGACATCGTCGGCCTGCAGGAGGCCGATCCCGGCAGCCTGCGCTCGGGCTTCACCAACCAGACCCACTACCTGGCGCAGCGCGCCGGCTTCAACTACTGGAGCCACCAGCCCAACCGGCGCATGGGCGGCGTCGCCTCCAGCGCCAATGGCCTGCTCAGCCGGCTGGAGCCGGTGGAAGTGCAGGATCACGCCCTGCCCGGCCGCATCGGTGGCCGCGGCGTGCTGCTGGCCCGCTTCGGCGATGGCCGCGAGGGGCTGGCGGTCGCCGTCGCGCACCTGTCGCTGGGGGTGGGCTCGCGCCTGTCGCAGCTGGATTTCATCGCCGACCTGATGTCCGACTACCCCAACGCGGTGCTGATGGGCGATTTCAACTGCAAGGCCGAGCGCCCGGAAATGCAGGTGCTGTACCGCAAGACGCGGTTGCAACCGCCCGGCTGCCTGGTGCCCACCTTCCCCAGCTGGCGCCCGGACCGGGCCATCGACCACATCCTGGTCAGCGACAGCCTGCGCACGCTCGAGACCGGCGCCGTCGCCGCGGCCCATTCGGACCATCTGGCGGTGGAGATGCAGGTCGAGGTACCGGGCAACAGCCTGCGCTGATCCGGCCGCACCCGGCCATGCCTCCGGCGCGGCCTGGCCCGGCACGCCGGGCCGTACCGTTGGTCTCACGTCACCACGGCTGCCGCGGGCGGCGGCCGGCGCCGCGCGGTCGCCGCGCTGCCCACCGAAGCCAGCACCGTGCAGCCGATCGCCAGCCACTGCAGGCCGGACAGCTGTTCGTGCAGCAGCAGCAGGGCCCACAGCGCGGCCACCGCAGGCTCCATGCTGATCAGGATGCCGAAGGTCTCCTTCGGCAGGCGCTTGAGCGCCATCATCTCCAGCGACATGGGGATCGCGCTGGACACCACCGCCACCAGCAGCCCGGCCAGCAGGATCGACGGCTGCAGCAGTGCCGTGCCGGCATGGGCCACGCCTACCGGCACCACCACCAGCGCCGCGACCGCCACGCCCAGCGATACCGAGTGCCCGGCATGCAGGTGCCCGGCACGCTTGCCGAACACGATGTACAGCGCCCAGCAGGCCGCGGTACCCAGCGCATACAGCACGCCGGCCACGTCCAGCGCCGGCCCGCCGCTCAACGGCAGCAACAACAACAGCCCGGCCAGCGCGCAGCCGACCCACAGGAAATCGATCGGTCGCCGCGAGGAGAACATCGCCACCGCCAGCGGTCCGATGAACTCGATGGCCACCGCGATGCCGAACGGAATCGTGCGCAGCGCCATGTAGAACAGCAGGTTCATCACCCCCAGCGCCAGCCCGTAGCGCAGGATCGCGACGCCGTCGACGCGGCTGGTATGCCAGCGCCAGGGCCGCCACAACAGCAGCAGGAACAGCGCCGAGAAGCCCACGCGCAGCGCGCTGGTGCCCTGGGCGCCGATCAGCGGGAACAGGTGTTTGGCATAGGACGTGCCGATGGCCAGCGAAGTCACCGAGCCGAGCACCGCCAGCGCCGGCAACAGTGGCGCGAATCGGGAAGTCTGCATGGGCGTAGTGTAGTGCGCCTGCGCCCGGCGGCGCCGCGCCGCGGGCCGCCCATCACCACGGGCGGCCCGGCAAACCCCTCATCGCAGGAAGGCGATGCGTTCCATCCGTGCGTTGTCGGCCGCCGCCAGCACCTTGGCCATCGTGTCGTACTCGGCATCGGGGCTGGCATCGATGCGCAGTTCCGGCAGGTTGCCGGCATGCAGTCGCGCCTGCTCCTGCAGCCGCGACTGCAGCGCGGCGATCGGCAGCGCCTGGCCATTCCAGGTGAGCTGGTTGGCCGCATCCACCCGCAACTCGATCGGCGGTGGCGGATCCACGCGCGGCACCTGGGGGGTAGTGGGCTGCGGCAGGTCCACCGGAATCGGCCAGGACACCAGCGGCGCGGTGACGATGAAGATGATCAGCAGCACCAGCATCACGTCCACCAGCGGCGTGACGTTGATATCGGCGATCGGCCCGGAACTTCCAGCTGCACTGAATGCCATGCTCCGCTCCTTCGGCGAGGCGGCACGCCTCGCAATCGACACTACGCCGCCCGCACCCGCGGGCAGCAGACTGCTGGAGACCGGCGTTCAGCCACCGTTGCGGCTCACGGGCTGGCCGCGGGCCACGTTCATGCACGAGCCGGGATCGCCGCGGCGCTGTTGACGAGCGCCCGGCTATGCTTTGCCAATGAAACGGAATATCTGCCTGCTGCCTTTCGCCGCGTCCCTGCTGCTGGCCTGTACCGGCACCGGCGCACAGACCCTCGACGCCCAGCGCGCCGCCATGCGCGTGGCCATCGACAACGCCGAACGCGGCCAGTTCGATGCCGCCGCGACCGCGGGCCTGCGCAACCACCCGCTGTACGGCTGGCTCGAGTACAGCGCGCTGCGTCGTGGCATCGACACCGTGGACACGCCGCAGGCGCTGGACTTCCTCAAGCGCTACCAGGGCCAGGCCGTGGCCGATGCGTTCCGCGCCGCGTGGCTGCCGGCGCTGGCGCGGCGCCAGGACTGGCCCACCCTGCTCGCCAACTGGCGGCCCAGCAACGACCCCGGCCTGCAGTGCGCCGAGCTCAACGCACGCCTGGCCACCGGCAAGGCCGATGCCGGCTGGATCCGCGATGCGCAGGCGCTGTGGCGCAGCAGCGGCAAGTCCCTGCCCGATGCGTGCGACCCGGTGTTCGCCGGCCTCGCCGAGCGCGGCGGGCTGACACCGGCGCTGCGCTGGGAACGCATCGATGCGGCCGCCGACGCACAGCAGCCCGGGGTGATGCGCGCTGCCGCACGCGGCCTGCCCGCCGCCGAGCTGGCACAGGCCAACGACTACGCCACCTTCGTCGACAAGCCCGACGCACGCGCCCTGAACTGGCCCAGGACCGAGCGCAGCCGCCGCATCGCCACCGATGGCCTGGCCAGGCTGGCGCGGACCGACCCCGATGCCGCCGAGCGGCAGCTGCCGCAGTACGCGCAGGCACTGGCGCTGGATGCCGGGCAACAGGCGCAGGTGCGCTACCAGATCGCGCTGTGGACGGTGGCCTCGTACCTGCCGGACTCGGCGCGGCGATTGGCCGCGGTACCGGAATCGGCGTACGACGAACGCCTGCACGAATGGCGCGCGCGCGAAGCGATGGCGCGCGGCGACTGGCCCTCGGCGCTGGCCGCGATCCGCGCGATGCCCGCGGGCCAGCGTGGCGACTCGCGCTGGCGCTGGTTCGAGGCGCGGCTGCTGGAAAAGACCGGCAGGGCCGCCGAGGCGGCGCCGCTGTACCGCGCCGTCGCCACCGAACCGACCTTCCACGGCTTCCTCGCCGCGGACAAGCTGCGCCAGCCCTATGCGCTGTGCCCGTGGAACCCCGGCAGCGACCCGCAGACGCGTGCGGCGGTGGCCCGCGACCCGGCACTGGTGCGGGCGCTGGAGCTGTTCCGCATCGACCGCGCCACCTGGGCCGCGCGCGAATGGGCCGACGCGCTGTCGCGGTTCGACGATACCCGGCGCTGGCTCGCCGTCGAAGTGGCGGGTGAAGCGGGCTGGTTCGACCGCGCCGTGTTCGCCCTCAAGGGGCCGCAGGAGATGCGCCTGTACGCGCTGCGGTTCCCGCTGTACCACGACGACACCATCCGCCGCGAAGCGGCGCGCAACGCGCTGGACCCGGCGTGGGTCGCCGCCGAGATCCGCGCCGAGAGCACCTTCAACCCCAACGCGCGCTCGCCGGCCAACGCCCTCGGGTTGATGCAGGTGCTGCCCGCCACCGGCGCCAGCGTCGCCAGGCGGATCGGACTGAGCGGCTACGGCGGCGCGGCCAGCCTCTATGATCCGGACACCAACATCGCCATCGGCACCGCCTACCTGCGGCAGCTGCTGGACACCTACGGCGGCCTGCCCTACGTCACCATCGCCGCCTACAACGCCGGGCCCACGCCGACGGCGCGCTGGCAGTCGCAGCGGCCCGGTTTCGACCCGGACTTCTGGATCGAGACCATCAGCTACAAGGAGACGCGCGAGTACGTCGCGCGCGTGCTTGCGTTCAGCGTGATCTACGACTGGCGCCTCAACGGCAAGGCGGTGCCGCTGGGCGACCGCATCGCCGGCCGCAACGTCCCGGCCTCGCGCGGTTTCGCCTGCCCGGCAGTGAAGGACGGCGCATGAAGACCTACCTGGTCGGCGGCGCGGTCCGCGACCGGCTGCTGGGGCTGGATGCGGGCGACCGCGACTGGGTGGTGGTCGGCGCCACCCAGCAGGAGATGGAGGCACGTGGCTTCAAGGCCGTCGGCCGCGACTTCCCGGTGTTCCTGCACCCGCATACCGGCGAGGAACACGCGCTGGCGCGCACCGAGCGCAAGAGCGGGCGCGGCTACCGCGGCTTCGTCGTCGACGCCGATCCGTCGGTGACGCTGGAACAGGACCTGCAACGCCGCGACTTCACCATCAATGCCATCGCCTGCGACGAGGACAGCGGCGCGCTGGTCGATCCCTGGGGCGGCGCGCGTGACATCCAGGCGCGGGTGCTGCGCCACGTCGGCCCGGCCTTCGTCGAGGATCCGCTGCGGGTACTGCGCGCGGCACGGTTCATGGCGCGCTTCGCACCGCTGGGGTTCACCCTCGCCCCGGAAACCGCCGCACTGATGCGGGAGATCGCCGCCAGCGGCGAACTGGACGCGCTGGTACCCGAACGCATCTGGCAGGAACTGCGCAAGGCGCTGCGCGCAGCGCGCCCTTCGGCGTTCCTGCGCACCCTGCACGATACCGGCGCGCTGGCACCGATCCTGCCGGAAGTGGCCGCGCTGTACGGCATCCCGCAGCGCATCGAGTTCCACCCGGAAGTAGACACCGGGGTGCACCAGGAAATGGTCAGCGACATGGCCGCAACGCTGGCGCCGGGCGACGACCTGGTCGGCTTCGCCGCGCTCACCCACGATCTCGGCAAGGCGCTCACCCCGGCAGACCAGCTGCCGCGCCATGTCATGCACGAACAGCGCGGGCTGAAGCCACTGGCGGCGCTGTGCGACCGGCTGCGGATTCCCGCCGACCACCGCCAGCTGGCCGCGGCGGTGTGCCGCGAGCACCTCAACGTGCACCGCATCGACGAGCTGCGCGACGCCACCGTGCTGGAACTGCTCCAGCGCTGCGACGGCTTCCGGCGCCCGGAACGCATCGCGCAGATGGCGCTGGCCTGCGAATGCGACAAGCGCGGCCGGCTCGGCTTCGAGGACAGCGACTATCCCCAGCGTGCCACCCTGCTGCGCCTGCACGCCGCGGCGCTGGCGATCAACGCACGCGACCTCGCCGCCGAAGGCCTGAGCGGCCCGGCCGTGGGCGAAGCCTTGAAGCGGGCCAGGATCAACGCCATCGGCGCAGCCCGCTGAGGCGATGGAGGAGAAAAGCCGGGGTCAGAGTGCATTCTTCAAGGGAACTGGGCCCCGGCCCCGGCTTTCCAGCGCGCTGCCGCAGGTTTTCCGGAGCAGGCCGGTTGGGACAGCAACCATACCTGCGCCAATCGCATCGCGTCGGCGCGTCGCGCCGCAGCAACATCGGGCACGATGCGACTGCCATCGCCAATGCCGTTGCGGTCCTTCATCACCGTGGTGGTGAGCAGCAGCGTGCTGCCATCGACCAGCGTCAATGGAACGTTGCCGGTGGAATAGCCCATCGTCGGCGTGCCGAAACTTCGGCTGGCCGGACGTCCGCGCAGCGCAAGCACGATGGCTTCGCCGGAGCTGGCGGTACGCCCGGAATGGAGCACCGCAACCGGGGCATCCGGCCTTCGCAGGCGACGAGTCGCATTGTCCGGAACCAGTAGCGAAGCGTCGCCCACCCATACCGCCCCTTCCCGATAGCGCCAAGACTGCAGGTTGGCACCGTCGAAGAAGTAACCGACGACATCCGGCCCATCGACCCGCCCGCGCAACAGCGGCCCCACGCCAAGCAGCATCGGCCACATGTTGCCGCCGGTATTCTCGGCCAGGTCCACGATCCAGCCACAGCGACTGCCGTCATCCTGTCGCCAGAGGGCATCCTGCAGACGCTGCGCATGCCGGCGCTCGGCATCCCGCTGCAACTCGCGCGGGAGACCCAGGTCGAGCAGATAGGGGCCGACGCTGACCAGACCAAGCCGCGCGTCGATCCGCTCGGTCCCCGGCTCCGCGATCGCTCCCGCAGCCGGCACCACCGGGGCCGTGTGCTCAGTCCTGCGGGACCTGTCACGCAGTTCTTCGGCCGACATCCACCCGCCATGACCGGCGGTCGCGCGGTTGATGGCCTCGGCCAGCAGCCTGCGTTGCCGTTCGGGATCACCCGTCGCGGCAAGATCACGACGCAACGTCATCCAGTCGACCCGGTCGCGGTGCAGCGCCTTGCGTTCCAGGAGGCCCAGCATCTGCTCCCGGGCAGGCAAAGACGGTACCGGGCCGGCCATGGCGGGGAGCGCCCACAGTGTCACCAACCACACCGCCACCGCCATCCCAAACTTCTGCTTCCTGCACATCCTGGTTCCATCCCTTGGAGCACCCATACCGATGCAGGATAGAACAGCTCATTGAAAAGCCCGCTAGATCTTCAGGTAGATCCGGCGCCGGTCCAGCCACCACACCGGCAGCCACCAGACGGCGACGAAGGCGATGGCCATCGCCAGTGAGGCGGCTTCGGCCCCGGCCAGCGGGGTGATCCAGCGGTCGAACACATTGCCGTACAGCCAACCCCAGCCGCCGGTGCCCAGCAGCGCCAGCACCGTCACCCCGGAGCCGGCGTAGGCGGTGATCGCGTTGACGCCGAAGCGCCGCCCCAGCGGCGGCCACTGCATGCGGTCGATGAGCATGTGCGCCAGCCACAGCGCCGCCAGCGCCCAGCCAGCGGTCCACAGCACGTAGGACGGGGTCCAGAGGTTCTTGTTGAGCGGCTGCCAGGTCGACCACAGCGCCCCCAGCACCAACAGCACGATGGCCGCGGGCAGCAGGCGCGCCGGGTGACCGTCGCGCAGCAGGGCGCCGGCACGCAGGCCGATCAGGGTCGAGGCCAGCGCGCCAAGCGTCGAAAGCAGTCCTTCGGGATCATGCCCCAGGCCGGTGGCGGCGTCGTACCGGTAAGCCATGTCGCCGAACAGCATGGTGTCCACGCGACTGGGCAGGTTGTGCCACGGCTCGAGGGTGCCACCGGCCGCCAACAGCGCCGCGTAGCCGAACAGCAACAGCAGCAGGCAGGTCCACTGCGTGGCCGCGCGCGACCAGATCGCCAGCACGCCGACGGCGGCGAAACACACGCCGATGCGCTGCAGCACCCCCAGCGGACGGTAATGCGCCAGATCCAGCCACCACCACGCCAGCAGGTGCAGCAGCAGGCCCAGGCCGACGATGCGCGCCGCCCGCACCAGCACGGTGCGGGTCAGCGCGGCGCGGTCGGCGCCCTGCTCGACCCGGGGCACCACGCCCAGCGCGATCGACACGCCGACAATCACCAGGAAGAACGGAAAAACCAGGTCGGTGGGCGTGCACCCATGCCATTGCGCATGTTCCAGTGGCGCATACACATGGCTCCAGGTGCCCGGGTTGTTGACCAGCAGCATGGCCGCGACAGTGATGCCGCGCAGGGCATCGACCGATGCAAAGCGGGTGGGTGTCTGGCTGGATGGGGAACTGGTCATCGAGGGTGTCCCGTGCGATCAGGTGTCGGAAACTGATGGCGATGCGTTGAAAAGCGATTGACCGGCACTTCGGTCTGTTGAAAACAACTGCCGCCTTTGCCGGAACCACACGCAGAGGCCTGTTGCTGTTGCTGTTGCTGTTGCTCGCGATTCTGAATTGCCGGGTTCCCTTCCGCAGTGACGGAGCCGCCGGACAAGACCCCGCAAGGGCCGACGTGCAGGGATGCACGTCGTTTTTCGACGGGACAGGGATGTCGCGTCGAAAAATCCCGGCCGCGGAGTGGACCCACGGCATGTCGGTGCCGTGGGCGCGAAGGCAGGGCGTGCTTTGCCTTGGCTACCTTCTCTTTGCACGAGCAAAGAGAAGTAACCCGCTCACCGAAGCGGGAGCGAAAGCCGTTGCCGTTGCCGTTGCCCAGCGCCGATCAAAACGGGGCTTCGTACGATCAAACGCTACGAGGCTCCGCCCGTCCCCTCCCGCTCCGCGCTCCACGCCAGCGGCGCGGGCGCTCGAAGGGAGAGGAGCTCCCTTACTCCCGCTGCCCCGCGATCCACGTCGCCTGCACCTGCAGGGCGTCATCCAACAACACGAAATCCGCCTGGTAACCCGCCGCGATGTGCCCATAGCGGTCGTCCACGCGCAGGAACTGCGCCGGGTAGGTCGAGGCCATGCGCGCGGCTTCGGCCAGGGGCAGCCCGAGCAGGTCGACGGTATTGCGCACGGCGCTGGCCATGTCCAGCGCCGAACCGGCCAGCGAGCCGGCGGCATTGCGCACCACGCCGTCCACGGCGGTGATCACCTCGCCATACAGCGCGAACGAAGGATCGTCGGCGCCCACCATCGGCATCGCGTCGGTCACCAGCAGCACCTTGCCGCGCGGCTTGGCCGCCAGCGCCACGCGCAGGCTGGCCGGGTGCACGTGCACGCCATCGACGATCACCCCGCACCAGCTGTACGGATCCTCCAGCGCGGCGCCGACCACGCCGGGCTCGCGCCCCTGCAGCGGCGTCATCGCGTTGTACAGGTGGGTGAAGCCGCTGATTCCCGCATCCAGGCCGGCGCGGGTCTGTTCGTAGCTGGCCGCGGTATGGCCGGCGCAGACGATGGCGCCGTTGCCGACCATCGCCCTGATGGTCTCCACCGGAACCCGCTCGGGCGCCAGCGTGATCACGGTGACACCGTTGTCCAGCGAGGTCGCCATCGCCACCTCGTCCGGCCCCGGCACGCGGAACTTGGCGGCGTCGTGGGTGCCCTTGCGTGCCGGCGCGATGTACGGGCCTTCCAGGTGGATGCCGAGGATGCCGGGCACGCCTTCGGCGATGGCCTGGCGCACCGCGGCGATGGCCTGGGCCATCACTGCCGCATCGTCGCTGATCAGGGTCGGCATCATGCCGGTGGTGCCGAAGCGCCGATGTCCGCGCATCATCGTGCGCAGCGACGCCACGTCCGGGGCATTGTTGAGCAATGCGCCACCGCCGCCGTTGACCTGCACGTCGATGAAGCCCGGCAGCAGCCAGCCGCCGCCAAGATCGTGCTGCGGCACGCCCGCAGGCAGCGACGCCTCGGGCAGCACCGCGGCCACCTTGCCGTCCTGCACCAGCACCGCATGGCCGGAGTGGAAGTCGTCGTTGCCCAGGACACGGGCGTTGGTCAATGCGTAGCGGGTCATCTTCTGGTTTCCGGATACCCTCCCGCGTCCGGGGGCGGGAAGGATGAACAACGGCCGCGTCCCTGCCCATGCCGGGGCGGCGGGGGAATGCCCGGACCGCGCCTGGCCGGATCAGGTGCCTGGCTCGCCGGACGCATCGCCCGGCCGGTCGCGCAGGCCGGGGAGTGGCGGTCAGACGGTTTCGGTCACCTTGTTCAGGTGCGGCGGCAGGTCTGGATTATGGCCCCTGCGCAGCGCCAGGGCGTTGATCGCACGGTAGAAGCTCTGCACCGTCAGCAGCGGCGCGCACAGCGGGTGCGGGGCCACCGCCACCGGCAGGTTGCCGCCCTCGCCCGCCAGCCAGACACGCGCGCCGCGCGCGGCGAACTCGTCGGCCAGGGCGCGGGTGCCGGCGCCGGTCTCGTCCGGCTGGGCGAAGGCCAGCACCGGGAAATCCTTGCCCACCAGCGCCATCGGCCCGTGCTTGACCTCGGCCGAGCTGTAGCCCTCGGCGTGCAGGCCGCAGGTTTCCTTGAACTTGAGCGCGGCTTCCTGTGCCGCGGCCAGCCCGGGACCACGACCGACGACGAACAGATTGTGCGCATCGACCAGGCCTTCAGTGAGCGCGGTCCAGTCGCACTGCCAGGCCTGGGTCAGGGCCGCGGGCAGGGCGTCGAGCGCGGCGATCAGGGTCGGGTCGTCGCGCCAGTACGCGCACAGCTGCAGGATCGCGGCCAGCGACGCCAGGTAGCTCTTGGTCGCGGCCACGCTGCGCTCGGCGCCCGCGCCGAGCGGGATCACCGTATCGGCCAGCTGCGCCAGCGGCGAATCCTCGACGTTGACCAGCGCCACCACGCGCGCACCGGCGGCCTTGGCCGCCTCGGCGTTGCGCAGCAGGTCCGGACTCTTGCCGGACTGCGAGATCACCAGGTACAGCGCCCCCTGCAGCTTCTGCCTGGCTTCGTACACCGAGCCCACCGAAGGCGAGGCCGAAGCGGTCACCAGCCCCAGCCGCGTCTCGAACAGGTACTTGGCATAGGTGGCGGCATGATCGGAGCTGCCGCGCGCGCAGGTGACCACGAACGGCGGCGGGTTCTCGCGCAGGTCCGCGGCCAGTGCACGCACGCGCTCCTGGTTGCGGTCGAACTGGGCGGCGATCACCGAGGCGCTGGAAGCGGCCTCGTTGAACATCAGGGTTTCGGTCTCGCTGGGCAACATGGTTCTACTCGGAAAGATCGGGGGAAGGGGTAGGCGGCCGCAACGGCTGCTGGCGCAACGGCGCGGTCGAGCCGCGCACCACCAGCTGCGGCACGAAGCCCTGGTTCTGCAGCTGCAGCGGGTTGTCCTCGTAGGCGTCGGTGCGCAGCTGGCTGATCAGCAGCCGCGCGGCATGCCGGGCGATGTCGCCGGTGGCCTGCTTGGCGGTGGTCAGTGCCGGCCACGACTGGCGCGAGAACGGGCTGTCCTCGAAACCGGCGATCGACAGGTCGTAGGGCACGTTCAGCCCTGCCGAGTTGGCCGCCGCCAGCACGCCGGCGGCGATTTCGTCGTTGGAGCCGAAGATCGCCGTGGGCGGCTCGCGCAGCGCCAGCAGCCGGCGCGCGCCGCGGAAGCCATCGTCGAAGGTGTAGTCGCCGGGAATCACCAGGTGCTTGTCCAGCGGGATGCCGTAGTCCTTCAGCGCCGCCTCGTAGCCGGCATAGCGCTCGCCGCTGGAACGGTGCTCCGGCCCGCCCCACAGGAAGCCGATGCGCTGGTGGCCGAGCTGGATCAGGTGTTCGGTGATCTCGTAGGCGGCATCGCGGTCGTCCACGAACACGCAGGCGCCGTCGGCCGGGTCCTCGGTGGCGGCGATGATCCGCACCGTCTTGATCCCGCGCGCGTTGAGCGCGGCCACCAGCTCCGGGCGCTCGGACATCGGCGCGGTCAGCACCAGCCCGGCCAGGCGCGAACGCTGCACCCAGTCGGCCAGCTCCTCGGCCAGCATCGGCGAGGTCGAGTCGCAGGGATGGATCTGCAGGCCGAAGCCGGTCTCGCGGCAGGCCGACAGCACCCCGTTCTGCACGCCGATGATGTGGTACGGGTTCGGATTGTCGTAGACCAGCCCGATCACGAACGTGGTGTTGCTGCGCAGGTTGCGCGCCGACGGATCCGGCTCGTAGTCCAGCTCGGCGACCGCGCGCAGCACCCGCGCGCGGGTGGCCTGCATCACCGATGGTTCGTTGTTGATGACCCGCGATACGGTCTTGAGCGAGACCTTCGCCCGCTCGGCGACGTCCTTGATGGTGGGCCTGCGCATGACGGTTTCCTGCCTGGACTGACTGGCCGCCATGATGCTCGATTCAGCCGCCATGCGCGCGGCCCGCACGCTGCCCGCTGACAGCGAAATAGAGGATGTACAGGTAGCACGGCACCATCAGCGCCGCGAACACCAGCTGGAAGTCGAAGTGCTGCTTGAGCACCGCGAACGCCTGCGGAATGATCGCGCCACCGGCGATGCCCATCACCAGCAATGCCGAGCCGGTCTGGGTGAAACGGCCCAGGCCGCGGATCGCCAGCGGGAAGATCGCCGGCCACATCATCGCGTTGGCGAAGCCCAGCGCGGCCACGAAGCCCACCGAGACGTAGCCGTGGGTGACGTAGGCGCCCAGCGAGAACACCACCCCGAGCACCGCGGAAACCGCCAGCCAGCGTTCCTGCGAGATGAAGCGCGGGATCAGCACCAGGCCGACCAGGTAGCCGACCAGCATCGCCGTCAGCGTGTAGGAGGTGAACAGCTTGGTCTGGTCCAGCGGCAGGTCGAAGCCATGGCCGTAGGTACCGATGGCATCGCCGGCCATCACCTCGGCGCCGACGTAGACGAACAGGCACAGCACGCCCAGCCACAGGTGCGGGAACTGGAAGATGCTGCGCTTCTCCTGGGCGCCATCGGCGGCCACGGCATTGGCCTCGGCCGCGCGCACTTCCGGCAGCGGCGAGAACAGCACGCCCACCGCCACCAGCAGCAGCACCCCGGCGATGACCATGTAGGGGGTATGGATCTTGGCGGCGAAATCGCTGAGCAGCTGCGCCTTGGTCGCCGCGTCGGCGACCTTCACCTGGGCGTCCAGGTCACCGATGCCGTGCAGCACCAGCGAGCCGATCACGATCGGCGCCAGGATGCCGGCGACCTTGTTGCAGATGCCCATCAGCGCGATGCGCTGGGCCGCACCCTCGATCGGGCCGAGGATCGAGATGTACGGGTTGACCGCCGTCTGCAGCAGCGCCATGCCGCCGCCGATCACGAACAGCCCGCCCAGCGCACCGGCGAACCAGCGCTGGGTCGCGAACTGCCCGAACAGCATCGCGCCCACCGCCATCACCGCCAGGCTCAACGCCAGGCCCTTCTTCATGCCGGTGCGGTTGAGAATCAGCGACGCCGGCAGGGCCAGGAAGAAATAGGACAGGTAGAACACCATCAGCACCAGGAACGCCGACACCTCGCTGACCTCGAAGGCCAGCTTGACGAAGGTGATCAGCGGCCCGTTGATCCAGGTACAGAATCCGAGGATGAAGAACAGACCGCCGACGATGGCGATCGAGGACGCCATGCCGGTGCGCGGCGTGGAGGCGGGAACGGCGGACATTGGCAAGGCTCCTGCAGCTGCGAGAGGGACGGCTCACGCCGACCGGTGGTAACTGGGAACAACGTTGTCACATTTATGGTTGGGTGCCGCCGCATTTGTCAACAACGCGTGCACGCGCGACCCGCCGACGGGCCGCCAGCCGGGGCGCGGCAAGGCCATGCCGATCAACATGCCCGCCCCTAAAAAACGCAGGATTTGCCGCACGCCTGCTTTCGATTGCAACCTTGCGGGCAGAGCGGTCGGTGCGCAAAACGGCGCTGCGGCGCAACATCGAAAGTTTCAACTATTCGTTGACATCGTTGTCAGAACGATTACAGACTCGGCTCCCGATGGCGCCTGACGGGCGCTCCCCCAACGCCATAGGGAAACCGAGTGACCGCTGCCGCCCCCACACTGCAGACCTTTCCGCTCGACAGTGCGTCGCGGCCGTTCATGGCCGCCGACGTGGGCGGCACGCATGTCCGCGTCGGCCTGATCCGCGCCGGCGGCAGCGACGGCGGGACGATCGAGATCCTCTCCTACCGCAAGTACCGCTGCGGCGACCACCCCAGCCTGAGCGCGATCCTGTCCGACTTCGGCAGCCATCATCCGCAGGTGGCGCACTGCGTCATCGCCACCGCCGGCTACCCGCTGGCCGATGGCAGCGTCATCTCCGCCAACCTGCCCTGGCCGCTGTCGGCCAGCCGCATCCGCGACGACCTCGGCTTCCAGGCCGTGCACCTGGTCAACGATTTCGAAGCCGTCGCCCACGCCGCCGCCCACATCGACGGCAGCCAGGTGCTGCAGCTCACCGGCCCGGCGCAGGCGCCGCGCGGCCCCACCCTGGTCGTCGGCCCCGGCACCGGCCTGGGCGCCGCGCTCTGGATCCCCGTCGGCGAGCGCTCGGTCGTGCTCGCCACCGAGGCCGGACAGGCCGCGCTGGCCGCCGGCAATGAACTGGAAATGGCCGTACTGCAGCAGATGCTGCGCAACCGCAGCCACGTCTCCATCGAGCACGGCGCACTGTCCGGGCCCGGCCTGCTCAACCTCTACAACGCACTGTGCGCCGTGCGCGGCGCCACGCCCGTGCACGCCACCCCCGATGCCGTCAGCGCCGCCGCCTGCGATGGCAGCGACCCGCTCGCGGTACAGACCCTGGAACTGTTCTGCGGAATCCTCGGTTCCACCATCGGCGACATGGCCCTGCTCTACGGCGTGCAGGGCGGCATCTACCTGGCCGGCGGCATCCTGCCAAAGCTCGGCCAGTTCCTCATCGGCAGCACCTTCGTCGAGCGTTTCCTCAACAAGGGACCCATGGCAAAGGCGCTGCAGCGCATTCCCGTGAAACTGGTCGAGCACGGGCAACTGGGCGTCATCGGCGCTGCCAGTTGGTATCTGGAAAAGTTGGCCACGCAAGCCTCGCAGCATAAGCAACAGATGCAATAGCAAGACCAGAAGTAAAGCGGCACGCCCGTGCCTTTCATTCCGATGTTGAGGAGAGACAACATGCACCGCAAGACCCTGCTTTCGGCAGCCATCGCCGGCTGCCTTGCCTTCAGCGCCCACGCGCAGGAAGCGCAGCCCAAGGCGACCGACCTGGACACCGTCACCGTCACCGGCATCCGCGGCTCGATGGAAAAGTCGCTGGACACCAAGCGCGAAGCCAATGCACGCGTCGAGGTCGTCACCGCAGAAGATGTCGGCAAGCTGCCGGCGCACAACGTCGCCGACACCCTGCAGCGCCTGCCGGGCGTGAACATCAGCTCGTCCAGCGCCGATGAAGGCGGCTTCGACGAAGCCGACCGCGTCAGCCTGCGCGGCACCAGCCCGAGCCTGACCCAGACCCTGATCAACGGCCACAGCGTCGGCTCGGCCGACTGGTTCGTGCTCAGCCAGGGCAGCAACGTCGGCCGCAGCGTCAGCTACACCCTGCTGCCGTCGGAACTGGTGCGCTCGGTGGAAGTGAACAAGTCCTCGCAGGCCAAGCTGCAGGACGGCGGCACCACCGGCACGGTCAACATCATCACCCGCAAGCCGCTTGAATTCGCCAAGCAGATCACCGCCGAAGCCTCGATCGGCGCGGTGCGCTCGGACCAGGCCAAGTCCAACGACCCGCAGCTCGCCGGCCTGTTCAACTACAAGAACGAGGACAGCACCTTCGGCGTTATGGTGCAGGCGTTCAGCCAGAAGCGCGAACTGCGCCGCGAAGCGCAGGAGCTGCCCTCGGGCTTCTTCCAGATCACCGGCAGAGACGGCAACGGCAACCTCACCGAAGTGGGCCTCAACAATCCGGACCTGATCGGCGCGTACGCGCCGGCCCTGCTCGGCTCGACCCTGTTCGAGCAGACCCGCGAGCGCAAGGGCGGCCTGCTCTCGCTGCAGTTCAAGCCGGCGGACAACCTGACCCTGGGCGTCGAAGGCTTCAGCTCGAAGATGGATGCCAACAACTACAACCGCAATTTCATGTTGTGGGGCGGCAACTTCGCCAATACCGAATCGCCCAAGCCCGGCTATGTGGTCAAGGACGGCGTGCTGACCAATGCCACGTATGCGGGCAAGCCCGGCACCAACTATGCCGTGTACGACATGATCTATCGCGAGGCGACGGCCAAGAGCAACTACCTCACGCTCGACGCCGACTGGCAGGTCAACGACCGGCTCGGTGCCAGGTTCCAGGCCGGTTCCACCAAGGGTGAAGGTTCTACCCCGCGCCAGTTCATCGCCGAGGTGACCCTGGCGGCCGACGCAGGCGCGAGCTGGGCCACCCACGGCATCGGCTCGCCGGTCGACTGGACCCTGGGGGGCGGCACCGACCCGAGCGACGTGACCAGCTTCGGCACCTGGGGCAACCAGCAGGTCACCGCACTGGACAAGGAGAAATGGTTCACCGCCGATTTCAACCAGTACTTCGACAACGGCACCCTGAACTCGATCGATTTCGGCCTGCGCTACGCCGACCACAAGCGCGAGGCGCTGTCCCCGGAAGGCGCCTCGCCGGGCGACATCTGGAGCACGCTCAAGAACGGCGCGACCGCCTCGTATCCGGGCGGCTTCGCCAGCAGCATCGGCGGCAGCTTCCCGCGCAACCTGTGGTACTTCACGCCGGCGGCGCTGAAGGAAGCCATCCTCAAGAACTCCACCTGGCTGTCCGGCAATGACGGCCCCACCGGCCGCCACAACTACGGCGGCGAGTGGAAGGTGGCGGAGAAGAACTTCGCCGGCTACGTGCAGGCCAACTTCTCGGGCGATCGCTGGAGCGGCAACGTCGGCCTGCGCTATGTCAACATCGACCAGGACATCGACACCTACCAGGCCGTCAGCAACCCGGCCAATGCCGACGTCAGCAGCCTGTTCGGCGCATGGAAGGCGCTGTCCTTCAACAACAAGCACAGCCGCG
Source organism: Stenotrophomonas acidaminiphila (assembly GCF_001431595.1). Classification (GTDB taxonomy): domain Bacteria; phylum Pseudomonadota; class Gammaproteobacteria; order Xanthomonadales; family Xanthomonadaceae; genus Stenotrophomonas; species Stenotrophomonas acidaminiphila. Next base: position 45,808 of record NZ_LDJO01000025.1, on the reverse strand, counting down.
TGCTGCCGAGCGCGAACCTGAAGTTCGACATGGCCGACGACCTGGTGTTCCGTTTCGCCGCCTCGCAGACCCAGACCCTGCCCGACTACTCGGCACTGGGCGCCGCGTCGAGCGGCTCGGACCTGAGCCGCACCGGCAGCGGCGGCAACCCGAAGCTCAACCCGGTGGTCTCGACCAACTTCGATGCCAACCTCGAGTGGTACTTCATGCCGCGCGGCCTGCTTTCGATCGGCGCCTACTCGATGAACCTGAAGGACTACGTCGCCTTCGGCACCGAGAAGCAGATGCTGTTCAGCGAGCTGACCAACAAGCTGGAGGAATACCAGGTCGCGGTTCCGGTCAACTCCAATGGCAAGGTGACCGGCGTCGAACTCGCCTACGAACAGCCGATCGGCGACAACTTCGGCGTCAACGCCAACTACACCTATGCCGACGGCAGCACCTCTCACACCTGGGCCGACGGCAGCAACAACCTGCTCGGCACGTCGAAGAACACCTACAACGTCGGCGGCTACTTCGAGAACGACACCTTCGGCGCGCGGGTGAGCTACACCTACCGTTCGGCGTTCCTGATCGGCCTGAAGGGCGCCAATCCCTACTACCAGGACGATTTCGGCACTCTGTCGCTGTCGCTGAGCTACAAGGCCACCGACTGGATGAGCGTCAGCTTCGATGCGCTGAACCTCAACAACCCGTCGCTGAAGTACTACCAGAGCGCGAGCATTCCGAGCGCGTTCTACAGCAATGGCCGCCAGTACTACCTGAACTTCCGCTTCAAGTACTGATCCATCCCGGCACGCTGCATCGCCGGACAGCATGACGCGCCGGGCCTGGATCATTCCGGGCCCGGCGTTTTTTTGAGTACCTTCCAGAAAACACAGGAGCTCCGCCCGATGACGAAGTCCCTCCGCATGCGCCACCGCACGACCTGGCTCGGCAGCTGCCTGCTGCTCGGCAGCATCGCCCTGCAGGCCCATGCCGCCGGCAGCGCCCCCATGCCATCGCTGATCCCGCAGCCGGCCCGCTACCAGGCGGGCGGCGGCGGGGACTTCGTGCTGGAAGCCGGCGCCCGCGCCGGCGGCAGCGATGATGCGGCGCGCCGCGCCGCCGGCCAGTTCGTGGAGTTGCTGGCACGCAACGGCGGCCCGACCCTGGCCGTGGCCGACGACGCCGGCCAGGCACAGGTCCGCTTCCGCCTTGATCCCTCCGCGACCAACACCGCCGAGGGCTATGCGCTGAAGGTCTCCCGCAGCGGCATCGACATCAGCGCCGGCGACGACGTGGGCCTGTTCTACGGCGCGGTCACCGCCGCGCAGCTGCTCACCGGCGACGTCACGGGCCGCGTCGCGGCCGCCACCATCGACGACACCCCGCGCTTCCGCTGGCGCGGGCTGATGCTGGATTCGGCACGCCATTTCCAGAGCATGGACGAGATCAGGAAGCTGCTCGACGCCATGGCCCAGCACAAGCTCAACACCTTCCACTGGCACCTGACCGACGACCAGGGCTGGCGCATGCAGATCAAGCGCTACCCGAAGCTGACCGAGGTCGGCAGCTGCCGGGTGCCGCTGGGCGATGCCGGCCGCGACCCGGCCACCGGCGAGCCGCGCCGCTACTGCGGCTACTACACGCAGGAACAGATCCGCGAGATCGTCGCCTATGCCGCACAGCGGCACATCCAGGTGATCCCGGAGATCGACGTGCCCGGGCACGCCACCGCCGCCATCGCGGCCTACCCGGCGCTGGGCACCACCGGCAAGCCGCTGGTCATCGACAACCAGTGGGGCGTGTTCCCCAACCTGTTCAACACCGATGAAGCCACCCTGCGGTTCCTGGAGAACGTGCTGCTGGAAGTGATCGACATGTTCCCGGCGCGCTACGTGCACATCGGCGGCGACGAGGCGGTCAAGGACCAGTGGATCGCCTCGCCGCGCGTGCAGGCGCACATGCGCGCGATCGGCGCGAAGAACGAGATGGAGATGCAGAGCCACCTCATCAAGCGCCTGGAGAAGTTCCTCGAGCAGCACGACCGGCGCCTGATCGGCTGGGACGAGATCCTCGAGGGCGGCTTGCCGCCGGAGGCCACGGTGATGTCCTGGCGCGGTACCGAGGGTGGCCTGAAGGCCGCCAGCGAGGGCCACGACGTGGTGATGACCCCGGTCACCCACATGTATATGGACTACCTGCAGACGTCCTCGCCGAACGAGCCGCCGGGCCGGCCGACCACCATCGACCTGCGCAAGGCCTATGAATTCGAGCCGGTGCCTGCCGAACTGGCCGCCGACAAGCGCCAGCACATCCTCGGCCTGCAGGCCAACATGTTCACCGAGCACACCCGCAGCGACCGCATCCTCGAACACAACCTGTTCCCGCGCCTGGCCGCGGTTGCCGAGACCGGCTGGAGCCCGGCCGACAAGCGCGACTTCGCCGGCTTCCTGCAGCGGCTGCCGCGCCAGCTGCAGCGCTACCGGGCGATGGGCATCGACTATGCGCAGACCCCGTTCCAGGTGGACATGCACGACAGCGGCGACCGCGCCGCCGGCACCGCCCGGGTCACCCTCGACAACCCGCTCGGCTACGCGGTGCACTACACCCTGGACGGCAGCGAGGTCGGCCCCACCTCGCCGCGCTACACGCAGCCGCTGCAGGTGGGACTGCCGGCCGAGATCCGCGCCGCGGCGTTCTTCCGGGACCGCCCACTGGCAGCCGCCAGCCGCTTCGCCGTCACCGCCGATTCGCTGCTCACCCGCGACGACACCCGGCTCGACCTCTGCCCCGGCGACGGCAAGCTGCTGCTGCGCCTGGAAGACGACGGCCCGGCAGATGGCGAACGCGCGATCTTCAACGTCAACATCTTCAGCCCGTGCTGGCTGTGGCGGGACGCGGACCTGGCCGGAGTGAGCGCGGTGAAGGTCCGCGCCGGCCGCATCCCGTACAACTTCCAGCTCGCCCATGACGAGCCCAGCCGGCGCTTCGCCCCCGCCCGCACCGCGCATGGCGAACTGGAGATCCTGGCCGACTGCAAGGGCACGCCGCTGGTCTCGCTGCCGCTGCCCGCCGCACCGGGCGCCGACGGCTTCGTCGAACTGCAGGCGCCGCTGCGCACCTCCTCGCCACGCGCCGACCTGTGCATCCGTTTCACCGGCGACACCCGGCCCGAGCTGTGGACGCTGGACTGGATAAAACTGGAAACCACGCGCTGAGCACGCACCAGGGGCCACCGGAAACGGTGGCCCCCGTCTTTGTGGGGATCGCCCGGGACAGGTAGCGCCCGGCACGCCGGAGGCCGGCCCCGGTCCAGGCCATGCGCCGTGGAAAGAGGATGCGAAAAAATTTCACAGAATTCAGACGCCCGCCTTCTCATCCACTCTATTTTTACGTATCGTTTCGATTGAAATAATTTTATCCATTGCAATCATTGACTTATTTTGGATTTTGGCCAATCCAACTATCTGAAAATTTTTTGCAAAGCAGCTTGACATCGTTGTCAGCCAACACTGAAACTCCGGATGCCGCAGCTCCCCATGGATCTGCAGACACTCCGGGGGAACCGCGTGGTCGCCAGCTTCAGTCCAACCCAGCACCTGCCCATCGCCGCGCCGGCCGTGCCGCTGATCGCCGCCGATGTCGGTGGCACCCATGTGCGGGTGGGGCTGGTCCGCGCCACGCCGGACCAGGGCATCGACGTCATCGCCTACCGCCGTTACCGCTGCGCCGACCACGCCGGGCTGGGACCGATCCTCGCCGACTTCCATGCCCATGCCCCGGGCGCGCGCGAATGCGTCATCGCCACCGCCGGCTACCCGCTGGCCGATGGCAGCGTGATCTCCGCCAACCTGCCCTGGCCGCTGTCGGCCAGCCGCATCCGCGACGACCTCGGCTTCCAGGCCGTGCACCTGGTCAACGATTTCGAAGCCGTCGCCCACGCCGCCGCCCACATCGACGGCAGCCAGGTGCTGCAGCTCACCGGCCCGGCGCAGGCACCACGCGGCCCCACCCTCGTCGTCGGCCCCGGCACCGGCCTGGGCGCCGCGCTCTGGATTCCCGTCGGCGAGCGCTCGGTCGTGCTCGCCACCGAGGCCGGACAGGCCGCGCTGGCCGCCGGCAATGAACTGGAAATGGCCGTCCTGCAGCAGATGCTGCGCAACCGCAGCCACGTCTCCATCGAGCACGGCGCGCTGTCCGGGCCCGGCCTGCTCAACCTCTACAACGCACTGTGCGCCGTGCGCGGCGCCACGCCCGTGCACGCCACCCCCGATGCCGTCAGCGCCGCCGCCTGCGACGGTAGCGACCCGCTCGCCGTACAGACCCTGGAACTGTTCTGCGGAATCCTCGGTTCCACCATCGGCGACATGGCCCTGCTCTACGGCGTGCAGGGCGGCATCTACCTGGCCGGCGGCATCCTGCCAAAGCTCGGCCAGTTCCTCATCGGCAGCACCTTCGTCGAGCGTTTCCTCAACAAGGGACCCATGGCAAAGGCGCTGCAGCGCATTCCCGTGAAACTGGTCGAGCACGGGCAACTGGGCGTCATCGGCGCTGCCAGTTGGTATCTGCAGCACCGCAGCACCTGACCACGCTCCCACCCACGCAGCAACCCATACCGCCGCACGGGCAGCCGCCCGCGCACCGGCACCCCCCAGCACCCGCGGTTCAACCCACAAACACGCCAATGATGAGGAGAGACATCATGAGGTACCGCAAGTCCGTACTGTCCGCCGCCATCGTCACCTGCCTGAGCTTTTCCGCGCATGCGCAGGAGGCGGGCAAGGAGGCGACCGACCTCGACCGCGTCGTGGTCACCGGCATCCGCGCCAGCCTGCAGCAATCGCTGGAGACCAAGCGCAATGCCGACGCCATCGTCGACGTCATCACCGCCGAGGACGTCGGCAAGTTCCCGGCCACCAACGTGGCCGAGGCGATGACCATCATCCCCGGCGTGACCATCGACCGGGCTTACGGCCAGGGCGAGAAGGTGTCGATCCTGGGCACCGATCCGGCGTTGAACCGTACCCTGCTCAACGGCCAGTCCATCGCCTCCGGCGACTGGAACATGTCCGACTTCCCGACCCGTACCTTCAACTACTCGCTGCTGGCGCCCGAGCTGGTCGGCAAGGTGGAAGTGTTCAAGTCGCCGGAAGCGCGCATCGACGAGGGCTCGATCGGCGGCACCGTGATCGTCTCGACCCGCAAGCCGCTGGACATGCCGGAGAAGGTCAGCCTGTCCGGCCGCGTCAGCTACGGCCGCAACGACCGCGTCGAGAAGACCGATCCCAATGCCTCGGCCGCGTTCGCGTGGAAGAACGACGCCGGCAGCTTCGGCGTGATCGTCTCGGCGCAGGCCTCCAACGAGAGCATCCGCCGCGATGGCATCGAGTCCTACGGCATCGTGCGGGCCAAGGACTACATCGCCGGCGTCGGCGGCGCACCGGGCTCGGTCACCAACCTGCCGCCGGACTGGTCCAAGCCGCCGGTCAACGGGGTGCAGCCGACGCTGCCGGCCACCTGCACCGGAACCTGCGCCGACACGCTGTATGCCAACCCGAACGCGGTGGGCCCCAACTCCACCAGCGCGCATTTCTTCGAGCAGGAACGCGAGCGCAAGACCTACTCGCTGGCGCTGCAGTTCAAGCCGGTCGAGCAGATGAACATCGAGTTGAACGCGCTGAAGATCGACGCCAACTTCGACCACATGGCGCAGTCGATGTTCACCCACCAGGGCAACACCTGGAACAGCCTGAAGACGCTGAGCGACATCACCGTCAAGGACGGCCTGATCACCAGCGCCAGCCACAAGAACGGACTGGTGGTGTTCGACCTGCAGAACCGCCGCGCCAACGTCGAGTCGTCGACCTACGACGTCAAGCTCGACTGGAACGACGAGCGCTGGTTCGCGTCCACCCATATCGGCCGCACCAAGGCCGACGGCGGCCCGAAGCAGGTGTTCGGCGAGTTCCTGGCGCGCACCGACTACACCTGGTCCATCGCCGATGCCCCCGGCAATCCGGGCAGTGTGACCTTCACCGGCAACAACCCGTTCCTCAACCCCGACCAGTTCCAGATGGACGGCGGCTGGGGCGGCGACCCGTCCAAGCCGGGCTGGAACACCGGCTGGGGCGGCAACCTGGTGGAGAAGCCGACCGTGGACAAGGAAACCTACGGCCAGGTCGATTTCGGCATCAAGCTCGATTCGCCGGTCTATCTGCTCCGCTTCGGCTACAAGCAGCGCAAGCACGAGACCCGCCAGATCCAGCAGGGTATCGGACTGGCCGCCGTGGCCACCTATGGCGATGCCAAGGCGTCGCAGTTCGATCCGCGCGAGCTGCCGGGCAACTATCTCAGTGGCCTCAGCGGTTACGGCGACCTGGGCAAGCGCTTCACCATCGACGGCTGGAAGCTGGCCGACTACATCAGCAGCGGCAAATGGCTGGCGCCGTGGCAGACCATGCCGGTCGTGTCGCCGTTCAGCGCCGAGGAGTTCGCCCGCAACAACTGGTCGATCAACGAGGACATCGGCGCGGCGTACGTGCAGGCCGACTTCAGCTTCGACAAGCTGCGCGGCAACGTCGGCGTGCGCTACGTGCGTACCGACCTGGAGTCGGGCAGCTACGAATGCAACACCGGCCTGGCCGGGTGCACCAAGCCGGAATGGTCGGCCGAGAAGCTGGCCGCCTCGTACGACCCGGTGGTGAAGAAGAACAAGTACAACAACGTGCTTCCGAACCTGAACCTGGTCTACGACGCCACCGAATCGCTGGTGCTGCGCGCATCCGTCGCCAAGACCATCGCACGCCCCAATTACACTGACATCTCGTCCTACCTGTGGCTGTCCGACACCGCGCTGACCGGCGGCGGCGGCAACCCGAACCTCAAGCCCTACCAGTCCACCAACGTCGACTTCTCCGCCGAGTGGTACTTCGCCGAGAACGCCATCGTCGCCGGCTCCATCTTCTACCGCGACGTGGCCGACTACATCCTCACCGAGTCCACCCCCGAGACGCACTGGAACCAGAACCAGAACAAGAACGACACCTACCTGGTGGACCGCCCGCGCAATGCCGGCGACGCCCGGATCAAGGGTTATTCGCTGGCCTGGCAGCAGAACTTCGGCCTTGGTTTCGGCATCGTCGCCAACTACACCTACTCAGACGGCGAAGCCACCGGCGGCCGCCCGCTGCCGTTCAACTCGAAGAACCAGTTCAACATCAGCCCGTTCTTCGAGAACGACACCTGGACCGCGCGCGTCACCTACGGCTGGCGTGACAAGTACTTCACCAACGTCAGCGCCGGCCGCCAGCTGTGGACGATGGACTACGCCTCGCTGGATGCGTCCATCGCCTTCCGGATCAACGAGAACCTGTCCGTCGGCCTGGAAGGCATGAACCTGCTGGACGAGCAGTACCACTCCTACTCGGGCGTGGAACAGCTCACCCGCGGCGCCTACCTGAGCGGCCGCCGCTACATGGCCTCGCTGCGCTTCGCCTTCTAAGGGCGGGGCACCGGCGCGGAATCCCGATTGCGTTCTTTCTCCTCCAACGGGCCTGGAGCTTTTCCAGGCCCTTTTTTTTTACAGTGGCGACCAACCGCCCGCGTCCCGCGCCCCGGCGCCCGGACACAGGCGCCCACCGCCATGCATCCGCCCAGCTCCAGGGAGTCACGATGATCCGAAACAGAACCGCCGCCACGCTGTTGACGGCCACCCTGCTCGCGGCGCTTTCCATGGCCGCCGGCTGCACGCCTGCATCTTCCACTGCACCGCTCCCGACGGTGGCGGCCGCCGAGGTCAAGGGAGTGCCGTTGATTCCATTGCCGGCCATGGTGCGGCCGGCCGAGGGCCGTTTCGTGGTCGATGCGACCACGCCCCTGCGCGCCCAGGGCGATGCCGCAGGCCGGGTGGCCGCGCACTTCACCGAACTGCTGGGCAGGACCACGCCGCTGCGGCTGGCCAGCGGCAAGGGCGAAGGCAACGGTATCGATTTCCGCATCGTTCCCGCGCAGGCCGGCGCATCGCCGGAGGCTTACACGCTGCACATCGACAATGACGGCATCCGCGTCGAAGCCGGCGACGAGCATGGACTGTTCAATGGCGCGATGACGCTGTGGCAGCTGCTTGCCGGGCCGCAGGCGGTGGCGGTGGCGCTGCCGGCGATGCGGATCGAGGACACGCCGCGCTTCGCCTGGCGCGGGCTGATGCTCGACTCGGCGCGGCATTTCTGGAGCGTGGAGCAGATCAAGGCCCTGCTCGACACGATGGCCACGCACAAGCTCAACACCTTCCACTGGCATCTCACCGACGACCAGGGCTGGCGCATCGAGATCAAGCGCTACCCCCGGCTCACCGAGGTCGGCGGCTGCCGCGTGCCGCAGGGCGACGCCGGGCGCAACGCCGACGGCACCCCCAACCGGTACTGCGGCCATTACACGCAGGAACAGATACGCGACGTGGTGGCCTACGCCGCGGCCCGCCATATCACCATCGTTCCGGAAATCGACGTACCCGGCCACGCCCAGGCGGCGGTGGCGGCCTATCCGGAGCACGGCGTGGTCGATGGCCCCACCGAGCCGTCGCACAACTGGGGCGTGAATCCCTACCTGTTCAACCCGCGCGAGGAGACGCTGCAGTTCCTCGAAGGCGTCCTGGCCGAAGTGATCGACCTGTTCCCCGGCCCGTACGTGCACATCGGCGGCGACGAGGCGGTGAAGTACCAGTGGCAGGCATCGCCCGCGGTGCAGGCGCATATCCGCAAGCTCGGGCTGAAGGACGAAGAAGCGCTGCAGTCGCACATGCTCAAGCGCTTGGAGACGTTCCTGGAAGCGCACGACCGCAAGCTGATCGGCTGGGACGAGATCATCGAGGGCGGGCTGCCGCCCCAGGCCACGGTGATGTCCTGGCGTGGCATCGAGGGCGGCATCGAAGCGGCGACCCACGGCCACGACGTGGTGATGTCGCCCGGCAACACGCTGTACCTGGACTTCCTGCAGACCAACCTGCCGGACGAACCGCCGGGCCGGCCGAAGTTCACCTCGATGCAGAAGATCTACGCATTCGATCCCATACCCGGGCAGCTGCAGCCCGAGCAGCGCCGGCACGTGATCGGGGTGCAGGCCAACATGTGGACCGAACACACCCGGACCTGGGAACGCCTGCAGCACAACCTGTTCCCGCGCATGGCGGCGCTGGCGGAGATCGCGTGGACGCCGCTGCAGCGCAAGGACTACGACGGCTTCCTCGCGCGCCTGCCGGTGCAGCTGCAACGCTACCGGGCGCTGGGCATCGCCTACGGGCAGACCGCATTGTCGGTGGCGATGCAGCGCCAGGACGACCGCGCCGGCAACCGGGTGCGGGTCGAGCTGTCCAACCCGCTGGGCTACGGCGACATCCGCTATACCACCGACGGCAGCGTACCGACGGCACGATCGCCCGCCTACACCGCACCGCTGGACCTGGCGGTGCCGACCGAGCTGCACGCCGCCGCCTTCTTCGAGGGCAGGCCGCTGGCCGACCGGGCAAGCCGGTGGACGCTGGATGCGGCCGCACTGCTCAGCCGCACCGACAAGACCCTGGCGCAGTGCCCGCAGGGCGGCCGCCTGCTGTTGCGGCTGGAGGACGACAACCCCACCGACGGCCCGCGCGAAACCTTCGACGTGAGCATCTTCAACCCGTGCTGGCTGTGGGAAGGCGCGCAGCTGCAGGACGTGGCCTCGATCCAGGTACGCGCCGGTCGCATTCCCTACAATTTCGGCCTGCTGCGCGAAGAAGAGGCCAGGCGCGGCTTCCGCAAGGCGGTGACGGCGCACGGCGAGTTCGAGGTCCGTGATGGCTGCGAAGGCCCGGTGCTGGCCTCCGTGCCGCTGCCGCAGGCACCGGACGCCGATGGCTTCATCACCCTGGACGCGCCGCTGCGCTCGGCGATCGGCGGCAGCGCCGACCTGTGCATGACCTTCAGCGGCGACACCCGGCCGCGGATGTGGGTGTTGCAGCAGGTGACGCTGCGGACCCGGGATTAGGCGCGGCCAGCGCCTCCGGGCATCCCGCAGGGGGCGTCGGGGAGCATCCCCGCCGCCCTCACGGGTACAGCAGATAGCGCGTGCGCAGCGCCTCGAACCGCCGCAGCTCCGGCTGCCAGCGTGCCTGCATCGCATCGAGCGCATCGCCGCGCCCGATCGCCTCGCGCAGCCAGGCATTGCCGGCCAGCTTGTCGAAGAAGCCGGGCGTCGCGCCCGGTGCATCGGACTGGAAGCGGAACGCATCCGGATACAGGTCGTGCAGGGTCTTGACCACCGCCAGCCCGGTACGGAACGGCACGAACGCCTCGCGGTCGGTGACGTGGATCTGCACCCCGCCGCAGGCCTTGCCGGCGTGCTTGGAGAAGCTCGGGGTGAACGCGGTCGGGCGGAAGCGCACGCCCGGCAGGTCGAGCGCGTTGAGCGCATCGGCCAGTTGCCGCGCATCGACGAAGGGCGCACCGAGGGTCTCGAACGGCCGCGTGGTGCCGCGGCCCTCGGACACGTTGGTACCTTCCAGCAGCGCCGTGCCCAGGTAGACCAGCGCGGTATCGCGCGTGGGCATGTTCGGCGACGGCGGTACCCACGGCATGGCCCCGCCTGGCTCGGCATCGCCGCGCTGCCAGCCGCGCATCGGCACCACGCTGAGATCGGCGCCGATGCCGAACCCGGCATTGAACAACCGCGCCAGTTCGCCGATGGTCATGCCGTGGCGCACCGGAATGGGGAACATGCCCACGAACGAGGCCTGCGCCGGCTCCAGCACCGGGCCTTCCACCTTCAGCCCGCCGACCGGATTTGGCCGGTCCAGCACCCACACCGGGATGCCGTCGCGCCGCGCCGCGCGCAGCACGTTGGCCAGCGTGTACGGGTAGGTGTAGAAACGCGCCCCCACATCCTGGATGTCGAACAGCAGCAGGTCGATGCCGCGCAGCATCTCCGGGGTCGGTTCGCGGTGCTCGCCGTAGAGGCTGTGCACCGGCAATCCGGTGGCCGCATCGCGCGATGAATCCACGTGCCCACCGGCCTGCACGTCGCCGCGCACGCCATGCTCCGGGCCGAACAGCGCCACCAGCTGGACGTCGGTACGCGCGGCCAGCAGGTCGATGTCGCTGCGCAGCGCGCGGTCGACGCCGGTCATGTTGGTGACCAGGCCGATGCGCTTGCCCTTCAGCGCATCGGCGCGCTCGCGCAGCAGCACCTCGATGCCGGGCTCGGGTCCATCGCCAACCGCCGCGATGGCCTGCACCGGCACCGTCGCCGCCAGCAACAGCCCGCACAGGAAAAGGTTTCTCATGTATCCATGCATGCGCGTATCCGGAGCAGGGGCGGCGATGGGCAACGATAGCCGATCATCGGATAATCCGGCCTGGCCCTTGCGCAACCGGAATCCATGATGCGTCGATCCGCGTGGCTGTCCCTCTGCCTGCTGGCGCTGTGCCAGCCGGTCCGCGCCGGCGGCGACGCCATCGTCCCCTCGCTCATTCCACAACCGGCGTCGATGCGGGTCGATGCCGATGCCGCGGCCTTCTCCGTGGACGCCAGCACCGTCGTGCAGGCCGAGGGCGACGCCGCGATGCGGGTTGCGGGCCAGCTCAACGCGTTCCTCGCAAAGGCCGGACGCACGCCCTTGTCCATCGCCGCACGCGGCCAAGGCACGCACGGCATCCGCCTGGCTGTCGAACCGGGCAGCGGCATCCCGGCGGAAGGCTATGCGCTCAGCGTCGGCGACGACGGCATCACGATCCGCGCCAGCAGCGAGGCCGGCCTGTTCCATGGCGCGGTGACCCTGTGGCAGCTGCTCACCCAGAGCGCCGCCGCGCGCGTGACGCTGCCGGCCATGCGCATCGACGATGCGCCGCGCTTCCCGTGGCGCGGCTACATGCTCGATTCGGCCCGGCATTTCCAGACCCCGGCGCAGGTCAGGCAGTTGCTCGACACGATGGCGCTGCACAAGCTCAACGTGTTCCATTGGCACCTGACCGACGACCAGGGCTGGCGCATCGAGATCAAGCGCCATCCACGCCTGGCGCAGGTCGGTGGCTGCCGGGTTCCCGCCGGCGATGCCGGCGTCGATCCGGCCAGCGGCACGCCGGTGCGTTACTGCGGCTGGTATACGCAGGACGATATCCGCGACATCGTCGCCCATGCCGCCGCACTGCACATCACCGTGGTGCCGGAGATCGACATGCCCGGCCATGCCACCGCCGCCATCGCCGCCTACCCGGCGCTCGGTACCGAGGGCCGGCAGATCCCGGTTTCCGCGCACCGCGGCATCCACGCCAACCTGTTCAACGTGGACGATGCCACGTTCGACTTCCTCGATGGCGTGTTCGCCGAAGTGGCGCAGCTGTTCCCCGGCCCCTACATCCACGTCGGCGGCGACGAGGCCATCAAGGCGCAGTGGCAGGCGTCGCCACGCGTGCAGGCGCGGATGCGCGAGCTCGGGCTGGCCGACGAGGATGCGTTGCAGAGCTGGTTCATCCATCGCCTGGAAGCGCAGGTCCACGGCCACGGCAAGCGCCTGATCGGCTGGGATGAGATCCTCGACGGCGGCCTGGCGCCCGACGCCACGGTGATGTCCTGGCGTGGCATCGACGGCGGCCTCGCCGCCGCGCGGCAGGGCCACGACGTGGTGATGTCGCCCAATGCCGACCTGTACCTGGATTACCTGCAGACCGATTCGCCGGACGAGCCCGGCGGCCGCCCGCGGCCGAAGCTGATCCCGATGGAGCGGTTCTACCGCTTCGAACCGGTGCCCGAGGCGCTGGACGCGGACCGGCACCACCACATCCTCGGCCTGCAGGCCAACATGTGGACCACCGACGACGTGCGGTTTTCCGCGGTCGAGCACAACACCTTCCCGCGCCTGCTGGCAGTGGCCGAGACCGGCTGGACGCCAAAGGCCGGCAAGGACTACGCCAGCTTCCTGCAGCGGCTGCCGGCCTGGACCCGGCGCTACCAGGCGCTGGGCGTCGGCTATGCGCGCACGCCGTTCGGCGTGCTGCTGGACGATGCGCCCGCCGCTGCCGGCAAGGCGACGCTGCAGCTGTCCAATCCGCTCGGCTACCCGGTGCGCTACACGCTCGACGGCAGCGAGCCGACGGCGCGGTCGCCGCTGTACGCCGGCCCCATCGAGGCCGGGCTGCCGCTGCAGCTGCGCACCGCCGCCTTCGCCGGCGACAACGCGCTGCAGCCCGCGCAGCGTTTCGAGGTGACGGCCGCCAGCCTGCGCAGCCGCGGCAACGCGCAGCTGCAGCCGTGCATCGCCCAAGGCCCGGTGCTGCGGATGCAGGACGATACCGTGCAGGCCGACGGCCGGCGCGCCCTGTTCAACGTCGCCTTCATGCAGCCGTGCTGGCGCTGGGAACAGGCGCCCATGGCCGGCGCGGAAAGCATCGAAGTACGCGCCGGCCGCCTGCCCTACATCATCGACCAGAGCGAGGAAGAGAACGCCCGCCGCCGCTTCCTGCCCGCACGCAGCGCGCATGGCGAACTGGACATCCGCGCCGGCTCCTGCGACGGCAAGCGCATTGCCACCGCACCGCTGCCCGCACGCCCCGACGCCGACAGCTTCATCACCCTGCACGCGCCACTGCTGCGCCGCACCGACAAAACCGAAGCGCTGTGCATCCGCTTCAGTGGCGACTTCCGCCCCGACATGTGGGTGCTGGACCGGGTGACGCTGCGCTAGCGGCGCGCACGGGTACCGGCGCGCCGCTGCAGGGGCCGCCCAGACGCGCCGGCAGCTGCGCGCGGGTTACACCCAGATATCATTCGGTGCCGTGTAGGCGCCGCCGGCGTCGCCGGTGTTGACCACCCCGCGCGGCTCCACCAGCATGATGCTGCACTCGCTGGACGCCACCGGGCGGTGCTCCACGCCCTTGGGCACCACGTACATTTCGCCGGCGGCAAGCGCGACGGACCGGTCCCTGAACTCGAGCACCATCTCACCGGCCAGCACGATGAACACCTCATCGGTGTCCGCATGCGAATGCCAGACGAACTCACCGAGCACCTTGGCGAGCTTGAACTGGTAGTCGTTCATCTCCGCGATGACCCGGGGCGACCAATGCTCCGAGAACCGGGCCAGCTTTTCCTGCAGGTTGATGGCGGTGTCAGGCATGCGCACCCAGCTGTTGTTCGAAGATGAAAGGCAACCAGCATGGACGCTGGCGGGGAGAACCGGCGGTGGCGCGTGGCCGCGGCCATGCGCCGCATGGCCGGTGTCGGTCACCGCGTGCAACTGGCTATGCGGCGTGCAGGCAATCGCCTGGATGGCACGGTAGCACCCGGACCGGACCCTCTCAATGCATGCCGCGGGTGCATGCGCCCCGGGGGGAAGCACGCCCGATCGCGCAGTCGCCTTTCCCTCGGCCACCACCGGCGCGAGCCTGCGCACAGCGCCGCTGCGCTGAAGCGCCCTGAGCAGATGCAGGCGCCTACCGCTGCCCTGCGGCGTCGCGGCGCGGCTGCAGCCGCAGCAGCAGGTCGCGCAACGGGGTGAACGCCGTTGCCAGTCCCACCGCCACGCCGACGGTATTGGCCAGCGCGTCGAACGGGTCGGCACTGCGGGTAGCGGTCAGCGCGCCCTGCGCGAACTCGATGCACACGCCCATCGCGACCAGCGCCAGGCCCACGGCCGCCAGCGCGCGGCCGCGCCGGAACAGCTGCACCGCGCTGGCCGCAAGCAGGAAATAGGCGATGAAGTGTTCGGCCTTGTCGCCGTTTTCGGGCAGCGGCGGCAACGGCGGCGGCGGGAGCAGGCACACCGCGACCACGCCCAGCACCGCCAGCACCCACAGCCCGATCCAGAACGGCAGGTGGCGCAGCGGCTTGAACAGCGGGCCGCTCACAGGCGCCAGATCAGGTCGCCCATCGCGAACGCCGCCGACAGGTCGACATCGCGACTGAAGCCCATCACCTGGAAGCGCTCGCCCATTTCGGTGGGCAGGGTCAGGCGCTTGAACTGTTCGCGCAGGCGCACGCGCCCGACCTCGTCGGTGCGCTCATCGGCGTCCTCGAGCAGGGCGGTGATGCCGTTGCCGAACAGGAAGCCGGCCTGGTGGCAGTAGCCGGCCAGGTCGAAGCCGGCGCCGGTGCCGGCCTCGGCCAGTGCGGTGAAATCCACCGAGGCGGTGATGTCCTGCAGGCCCGGCCAGCGGTAGACGTCGTTGTGCACGCGGTGGCGGTAGAACGCACGCACGGTGCCGTCGCGGCGGTCGTCCTGGTAGAACTCGGCGCGGGTGTAGCCGTAGTCGACGAACAGCATGGCGCCGCGGCGCAGGCCGCCGGCCACCGCCTGGATCCAGTACGGCAGCTGCGGCAGCAGTTCCGAGCGGTAACCGTCGGCGAACGGGCGCTCCAGGTAGCGCTCCACGTGGCGCACCGCGGCCGACAGCAGCATGTCCGCCGGCTGCGCACCGCGTACGAAGCGGCCCTCGCCGTCGAGCTCGACGGTCTCCTCGTAGACCTCGCCCTGGTCGATGAGGAAGCGCGGCGTGGGCAGCGCGTCGATCACCTCGTTGGCGAACAGAACGCCGTCCCATGCGTCCTCGAACGGGCGGTCCAGCCATTCCACGCGGGCGAAGACCGCCGGGTCGAGCGCGTCCTGCAGGCGCTGGTGCTGGCGCTGGCGCAGGTCGGCGCTGGGTTCGAGGATGGCGTAGCGCGCCGGCAGGGCGTCCAGTTCGGCCAGGCGCCCGAGCGCGGCCTCGGCGAACGCGCCGCTGCCACCGCCCAGTTCCAGCACGCGCGCCTGTGCACCGAGCCCACGCAATGCCGGAGCCAGCGCGTTGGCGGTGGCCGCGGCGAACAGCGTGCCCATTTCCGGTGCGGTGACGAAGTCGCCGGCAGCGCCGAACTTGCTGGCGCCGGCGCTGTAGTAGCCCCAGCCCGGCGCATACAGCACCAGCTCCATGAACCGCGAGAACGGCATCGCGCCGCCCTGGGCGAGCATCTCCGCGCGCAGGTGCGCGGCCAGCTGCTCGCTGTGGGCCAGCGCGTCGGATTCGGGCAGGGGCAGGTCGGAATGCATGGCACGGCGGTTTGCGGAGACAATGCACAGGATAGCCGAGCGAGGAAAACGCAGATGACGGATCCGCAACGGGTGGCTTTGGTGACGGGCAGCGCGCGCCGTATCGG
Organism: Stenotrophomonas acidaminiphila; assembly: GCF_001431595.1. Taxonomy (GTDB): domain Bacteria; phylum Pseudomonadota; class Gammaproteobacteria; order Xanthomonadales; family Xanthomonadaceae; genus Stenotrophomonas; species Stenotrophomonas acidaminiphila. The sequence continues at coordinate 29,662 of NZ_LDJO01000025.1, read as the reverse complement.
CGCGGTCATAGCCCGCCACCTGCACGCCCATGGTTACCGGCTGGCGCTGCACGCGCACCAGTCGGGCGAGGAGCTGCAGGCGCTGGCCTTCGACCTGGAGAGCGAGCGCCCGGGCAGCGTGCTGGCGGTACAGGCCGACCTGCGCGACCCGCAGGCGCTGCCGGAGCTGGTCGAGGAGGTGGTGGCGCATTTCGGCCGGCTCGACGCGCTGGTCAACAATGCCTCCAATTTCTTCCCCACGCCGTTCGGCCAGGTCCAGGTCGAGCAGTGGGACGAGCTGTTCGCGGTCAACGCACGCGCGCCGTTCTTCCTGGCCCAGGCCGCCGCCGGGCACCTGCGCCGGCAGCGCGGGGCCATCGTCAATCTGACCGATCTGCACGCCAGCCAGCCGCTGCGCGACCACCCGGCCTATTCAGCGGCCAAGGCCGCGCTGGAAATGACCACGCGCTCGCTGGCGCTGGAACTGGCCCCGCACGTACGGGTGAACGCGGTGGCGCCCGGCGCGATCCTGTGGCCGGAACAGGGCAAGAGCGAGGCGGCCAAGCACAAGCTGATGGAGCGCACGCCACTGGCGCGTACCGGCACGCCGCACGAGATCGCCGCGGCGGTGCGCTGGCTGCTGGACGATGCCGGCTACATCACCGGGCAGACGCTGCGGCTCGATGGCGGGCGTACGCTGACCTAGCCGCGCGGCGTGCCGGTTACAGCGCGACCGTGTCGAACGCGTGGCCGTGCTGCGGGTGCGCCTGCCACATCTGCCGCAGGCTGAGGCCACGGACCGGGTCGATGAAATCCGGGGCGATGTCGGCCAGCGGCTTGAGCACGAAGGCATGCTTGAGCTCGGGACGGGGGATGCGCAGGTGCCCGGGGCCTTCCACCACCAGGTCGCCGTAGTACACCACGTCGATGTCGAGGGTACGGTCGCTGAAACGCGGCCCGCTGCGGTCGCGGCCGTGCGCATCCTCGACCGCATGCAGCCAGTCGTCCAGTTCCACCAGCGGCAGGCCGGTATCGAGCATCACCGCGTTGTTGAGGAAATCAGGGCCGTCGAAGCCCACCGCAGGCGTGCGGTAGGCCGGGGAGACGGTGATCTGCCCGAAACGCTCGCGCAGCGCCTGCACCGCCGCCTGCAGGTGATGTTGCGGGCGCACGTTGCTGCCCAGGCTGAGTAGGACGGTCGTCATCGGGGGAGGCGCGGCGTGCCACCGCGCGGTCGCAATCGGGACGCACATGATAGGGCCTGGGCCGGGCGACCAGTACCCGGCAACCCGGCGCCAGAACCTTCCGCGCGCGTTGCCGGCGCCTCAGCCGGTGCCCAGCGCGTCAGCCACGACGCGGAATACGCGCTGCATCTCCAGCGGGCGCGGCAGCACGTGCACGCTGATTCCCGCGGGCACCATGCCATCGGCAAACGCTTCGTTGCTGTTCTCCTCCAGCACGATGGCCGGGCCGCGGTATCCCATGCCGTGCATCTCGGTGAGCAGCTGCCCGGCGGACAGCAGCGGGATGCCACTGTCGACCAGCACCGCGTCCGGCATGCCGGCCTCCTGCAGGTGGCGCATCGCCGCTGCGCCGTCCGCGGCCAGCCGCAGCCGGTACCCCTGGCTGGCCAGTGCGTTGCCCAGCAGCGACAGGCGCGTGGCTTCGTCGTCCACCACCAGTATCCGCTGGCCGCGACCGGCCGGGACCACCGGCCTGTCGCCGACTTCCGGTTCCGCCACCGCGCCATGCAACGGCAGCAGCAGGTTGAAGCAGGTACCCTCGCCCAGGCGGCTGGACACCGAGATCGTGCCGTCCAGGCTCTCGACGATGCGCTTGCACGACACCAGTCCCAGCCCGGTGCCGCTGGCCTTGGTGGTGAAGAACGGGCTGAACAACCGCTCCAGGGTCGTCTCGTCCATGCCGATGCCCTGGTCCTGCACGCGGATGCACAGGCGCTCGCCATCGGTGGTGGCCACGCGTTCGGCCACCAGGCTCAGGCGGCCGCCATCGGGCATGGCCTGGATCGCGTTGAGCGCCAGGTTGAGCAGCACCTGCTGCAGTTCGGTGTAGTTGCCCTCCACCGCCATGCGCTCGTCGCGCACGTCCAGGTGCAGGTCGATGTTGCCCGGCAGGCTGCTCTTGAGCAGCATCCCCACCGCCTGGAACAGCCGCTGCAGCACGATGCGCTCGCTGGGCAGGCGCGAACCGCGCACGAACGACAGCATCGACTCGACCATCTCGTGGCCGCGCCGCCCGCATTCGGCGATGACGTCGGCCAGCCGCACCACCTTGGGGTCGTCGCTGCGGTCGCGGATCAGGTCCGGCACGATCAGCAGCGGCTGCAGGATGTTGCGCAGGTCGTGGCTGAGCCCGGCCGCCAGCAGGGCCAGGCTTTCCAGCCGCTGCGCGCGCATCAGTTCATCCTCGACCCGCAACCGCTCCATCTCGCGCCGCGCCTCGCGGACGGCACGCGCCACCGCCGAGGGCAGCCGCGCCGGCTGGTGCTTGATGATGTAGTCGTTGGCGCCTTCGTGCAGCGCCTGTACCGCGGTCTCCTCGCCCATCGTCCCGGAGACGAAGATGAAGGGCACCTGCGGGTGCGTCTCGCGCAGGATGCGCAGCGCCTGGTAGCCGGAGAAGCCCGGCATGCTCAGGTCCGAGAGCACGATGTCCGGCACCCACCGCGCCAGCAGCGCGCGCATCTCGGCGTCGCTGTCGACCCGCTCGAAGCTGCATTCCAGCCCGGCTTCGAGCATCTGGTCGCACAGCAGCTCGGCGTCCTCGGCCGAGTCCTCGACCAGGAGGATGCGCAATGGACCCAACGGCGTCCCTTTGTTGGGCATCTGCGCTTACTCCAGCTCCGGGGCCTGGTTGATGACCGCCCAGAAGGTGCCGAGCGTCTTGACCGCGTTGAAGAACTGGTCGACGTCCACCGGCTTGACCACGTAGGCGTTGACGCCCAGGTCCCAGCTGCGCGCCAGGTCGCTTTCCTCGCGCGAGGACGACAGGATCACCACCGGCAGGCGCTTCAGTTCGTCCTCGGCGCGGATGCGCTGCAGCACCTCCAGCCCGTCCATGCGCGGCATCTTGATGTCCAGCAGCAGCACCGCCGGCAGGCCTTCCTCGCGGTTGGCGTACGCCCCGCGGCGCATCAGGAAATCCAGCGTCTCCACGCCGTCCTCCACGTGCACGATGGGATTGGCCAGGCGCGCGTCGCGCAGCGCGTCGATCGCCATTTCGGCGTCGGCCGGGCTGTCTTCGGCAATGAGGATGGTACGCAGGGGACTCATTCGGGTGGACCTCAGCTGTGCGCGTCGGGCGCAGGGGGTGGAAGGATGAAATGGAAGGTGGCGCCCTGGTCGACCTGGGCCTCGGCCCAGATCCGTCCGCCGTGGCGGGTAAGCACGCGGCGCACGCTGGCCAGGCCGATGCCCGTGCCGGGATAGTCGCTGGCCTTGTGCAGGCGCTGGAACACGCCGAACAGCTTGCCGGCGTACTGCATGTCGAAACCGGTGCCGTTGTCGCGCACCGTGAACTGGTGCCCACCGTCGGGCAGCTGCTGCGCGGATATTTCGATCAGCGCGTGTTCGCGGCCGGCAGTGTACTTGACCGCGTTGCCGAGCAGGTTCAGCCACACCTGGCGCATCATGTTCTCGTCGGCCACCAGGACCGGCAGCGGGCCGATGTTCCACTGCACGTCGCGTACCGTACCGTCGGCGCCGGCCTCGGCGCGCAGGTTGGAATCCAGCAGCGCGCGCGTGTCGGCGACCAGCGACTGCATGTCCACTGGCTGCAGGCGCATCGCGCCGCGGCCCAGCCGCGAATAGACCAGCAGGTCGTCGATCAGCGCCGCCATGCGCCGCGCCGAGTCGCCGATCACCTGCAGGTAGTGGCGCGAGCGCTCGTCCGCGTCCTCGCCCAGGTGCCGTGCCAGCTTGTCGGAGAACCCGGCCACGTGCCGCAGCGGCGCGCGCAGGTCATGCGAGACCGAATAGCTGAACGCCTCCAGCTCGCGGTTGACCTCGGCCATCTGCTCGATCTTGCCTTCCAGCTGCCGGTTCAGCTCCTCGACGCGCAGCTGCACGGCGCGCTGCAGGGTGACGTCGCTGACCGTCATCAACACCACTTCATCGTCGCTGTCCGGCAGCGGCATGCGCCGGGCATTGACCAGCATGATCCGCACCAGGCCATCGACACCGCGCTGTTCGTGCTCGTAGTCCCACAGCTCGCGGCCGCGCAGCAGCACGTCGGCCAGGCGCTGGTGGATGATCGGGTCGGCCCAGGCGCCCTCGCCGACCGACTGCAGCGGCTGGCCGTTGGCATCGCGGCCCTGCACGCCGTAGAGCTCGGCGAAGGCGGCGTTGTGCAGCACGATGCGCTGCTCGGCATTGAGCAGCACGATCGGCTCGCGCACCGTCTGCAGCACCGCCCCGGCGCGGGCGCTGGCCTGCAGCAGGCGCTGTTCGGCGCGGTTGCGGCGGCCGATCTGCCGCTTGAGCAGCCACAGCACCAGCCCCAGCAGCAGCAGCTGCGCGGCCAGCGTGCTCCAGGTGACCAGGGTGGACAGGCGCTGCTGCCGCTGCGCCGCCGCCACGCGCTTGGTCAGCAGCTGCTCTTCGTGATGCTGCAGTTCCACGACGATGTCGCGGATCGGATAGCTGAAGGTCATCTCTTCGATCAGCTGGCGCTGGCGCGGCGAATCGACGCTGTCGGCGATCTGTTTGGCCAGCGCCATGCGCCGTTCCAGCATGGAGGTGATGCGGCCGATGCGCACCAGCTGCTCCGGGCTGTCGCTGACCAGGTTCGACAGTTCGCCCAGCGTCTGCCCGATGTAGTCGGCGCGCCGCAGGCGTTGCCGCAGCGCGTCGGATTCCACGCCCTTGGACATGGTCAGCGCGGCCGACTCCACATCGCGGATATCGGCCTGCAGCACGTACAGGCGTGCGCTCACCGCCTGGGTATGCGCCACCCAGTTGGCGGCATTGACGCTGTCGCGCGAGAGCTGCAGCAGCAACAACGAAGGCACCACGACGATCAGCAGCGCGGCCAGTGCCAGGCCGGCGAAGCGCCAGCGGTCCCAGCCCTCGTCGGTGAATCGATAAGCCATCCTCATTCCTTAGCCTGTGGCCGGTACCAAAACCGGGATGAGCGTGAACGGTTTCCCAGGTACGCCAGGCCGTTGGCAGGCAGTGCCAAGGGAGCGGCTCCCCTGAGACTGGAGCCGGCCGAGTGCATGCGAACCGGTGCGCAAGCATTGCATGATTCGCGGCCGGAGTGAACGCGGCGCAGGGCGCCCGCCGTCACGGATACGGCGTTGTCCCGGCAACCTGCAATGCCTGCGCCTCCACGCCGCGCACGCCCCATACCCGAGTGGCCAGTTCAACCACACGGTCGCGGGTGATCGGGCTGTCGACCGATCCTTCCAGGGTGACCACGCCTGCGGCAGTAGCGACGCGCACGTCGGCATGGCCGTCACGCTGCAGCGGCACCAGCGCGGCACGGATGCGGGTGGTGATCCAGGCGTCGCCCGGCTGCTCCGGAGCCGCTGCCTGCGGCGGCTCCGGCGGTGCCTGGGCGTGCAGTGGCGGCGCCACCACGCCGCACAGGCATCCGCCCAGCAGGATCCATGCATGCCAGGGATTCTTCATCGTCCCGCCCCTCCCCATTCATTCACCATCGTTGGCCGCCTTCACCGCATGCCCGCCGAAGCCGCTGCGCATCTGCGCCAGCATCCGGTCGGCGAAGGAGTTGGCTTCGCGCGAGCGCAGGCGCTCCAGCAACGAGAGCGTGATCACCGGCGCCGACACGTCCAGTTCGATCGCCTCGCTGACCGTCCAGCGGCCCTCGCCGGAATCCTGCACATAGGGCGCGATGCCTTCCAGCCGCGGGTTGTCCCGCAGCGCGTCGGTGGCCAGGTCCAGCAACCATGAACGCACCACGCTGCCGTGCCGCCACACCTCGGCCACCTGGGCCAGGTCGAGCGCGAACGCCTGCTTCTTCTGCATCAGCGCGAAACCCTCGGCATAGGCCTGCATCATTCCGTACTCGATGCCGTTGTGGACCATCTTGCAGAAATGCCCGGCGCCGACCGGCCCCACGTGCGCCCAGCCGCGATCCGCCGCCGGCGCCAGCACCTGCAGCGCCGGCTTCAGGCGCGCCATCGCGCCCGGCTCGCCGCCCAGCATCAGGCAGTAGCCTTCCTTCAGGCCCCAGACGCCGCCGCTGGTGCCGCAGTCGATGAACGCCACCTGCGCCTGGTGGCAGCGCTGCGCGTGCCGCAACGAATCCCGGTACCAGGAATTGCCGCCGTCCACGACCAGGTCGCCGGGCGCCAGCAGTGGCAGCAACTGTTCCAGCAGCGGCTCGACCGCCGCCGCCGGCACCATCAGCCACACCGCGCGCGGCGCAGGCATCGCCTGCACCAGCGCCTCCAGCGAGGCCGCCGTGGCCACGCCGGCGCTGGCCATGCGCTCGCGTGCCGCCTGCCCGGGATCGAAGCCGGTCACGCGGATGCCCCCGCGGTGCAGGCGCTGCGCCATGTTGGCGCCCATGCGCCCCAGCCCGATCATGCCCAGTTCCATGTTCCACCTCGTTCGTCGATGTAAGCGGTTGCCCCCGCGCAATCGCGCAGCTGCGCCTGCAGCCAGCGGCGGAACAGCGTGGTGTGCAGATTGTGCAGGGCCAGGTCGATGGCGTACGGCGTGCGCGGATTGCGGTCGAGCAGGCGCGCGATGTGGTAGCCCAGCGGGCGGATGCCCCTGGGGTGCACGTAGAGCATCAGCCCGGCATAGACCGGGTCGGCGAGCAGCGCGTCCATCTGCGCCAGCAACGGGCGCTGCGCCAGCGGCAGCGCCTCGCGCAGCGCCGGGTCGCGTTCGTGCAGCAGTCGCTCGAAGTAGCGCCCGCCGCTGGCCGGCATCTGCCGCGACAGCTCCCACAGGCGCCGGTTGAGCGCGTCGTAGTGGGCGAAGCCGCCGTGCCGCGCCAGCGCATCGGCGGCCTGTGCGCTGACATCGGTGATGATGAAGTTCTCGGCCTGGTTGTTGATGTCATCCAGGTACTGCCGGTCGAATACGTGCTCGATGAAGCCGGGCACGCCCATGAACGCCTGCCGTCCCAGGCGCGCGCTGCGTACCGCCTTGCCGTCGGCGAAGAACTCGCCGGCCTGGCTGCCCAGCAGGATGCTGGGGGTGTCGTGCAGGGTGAGGAAGGTGCCGATCGACAACTCGCCCGGCGTGAACTCGCGGTCGAAGCCGGCATCGCCGTACAGCTCGCGCTGCGTGGCCAGCTGCGCGACCTGGCGACCGACGCCGCATTCCGAACGCACCCGCCCGCTGTAGAACGCCTCCAGCGCGACCGAATTTGAGGCGACCGGCCGGTAGCCGCGGCCGAAGCTGCGGAAGCGCTGCCAGCCCTGTGAACGCGCGCCGCGTGCGCCGAACCCGATCCACCCCAGCTGCAGCGCGGAGAAGCGGTAGCCGCGATTGTCCTGCAGGCGCGTGGCGGCGCGGCGCGCGGCCTCGCCCAGTTCGAACGCGTAGGCGCACAGGGTCGCGGGGTGCTCGAGCAGCTCGCGCTGCAGGCGCGCGCGCGGGACGCCTGCGTAGCCGCGCGGCACCTGCACCTGCAGGTCGCCGTGCCGTCGCGCATCGTCCAGCGAGGCACGGCGGCAGGGCTCGCCCCCGTGCACCAGCGGCGCGGGCACGTCGCTTTCGCGTATCTGCCAGCCCAGCCGTTGCAGCAGCGGCAGCACGCAGGCGGCGCCATCGGCGGCCGCCACCGTCGGTGCCAGGCCCAGCAGCGCCAGCGCGCATCCGCTCAACCAGGCCGGGATGCGACGGGCACGCCTCACCGCGCGGCGTCCCCTGGAGCCGCCGGGGTCAGGTACTGCTGCAGGCGCTCGAAGAAATGACGGTAGAACACCGGGTCCTGCACCGTGCTGCTGGCCACCCGCACCAGCGAATCGTCGTTGCCGCCGAACGGCAGCGATACCGAACCCAGCGCGCCGACCCCGACGCTGGCCGATGTCGGCGATTTCTTCAGCGCGTAGCGGTCCTGCACGGCGCTGGCGAACACCTGCGCGCGGCCATTGCCGTGCGCCGCGCAGGACACCCGCAGCACCAGCTGCTCGTGCAGTTCTTCCCTGGGCTGGAAATTCTTGTTGGCCTCGACGCTGTCGGTACCGGCGCGGGTGATCGCGTAGCCCTGCCCCAGCAGCGCACGGCGCGCCGCTTCGCAGGCCTGCGCCGGGGACGCATCGATGTCGCGGGTATAGGTATCGCCGGAGTCGAACGACTCGCGCAGCAGCGGGGTGTCGGCGGCCCGGCCGCCACAGCCGCCCAGGACGGTGCAGCAGGCCAGGGCCAGCAGTACGCGTGAACGATGCCTGTGCATGGCGCCTCCACATACCGGAAGGCCATCAGCATAACGCCGCCAGCGTGCAGGCACGCTGACGGCGCATTGAACGCGCGGACGCTGTCGGCCCGCGCTCAGTCGGCCCAGCGGCCGGGGCCGCTGGACTGCGGCAGCACCTGCGCCGACAGCGGCCGGTCCTTCTCCAGCAGGTTCACCGCATCGGCCAGGATCGACGCCGATTCCTTGAGCAGCGGATCGGGGCGCTTCTCGGCGGCCTTCTCGCGCGCGGCATCCTTGACGATGTCGCGCTCGTTGCCGGTCAGGCCGTCGTCGCTGCCGTCGTCGGCCAGCGGGTCCAGCGGCAGGCCCAGTTCCTTGCGCACTTCCTGGCGCTGCTTGCGCTGGGCGTCCTGCTTGTCGCGTTCGGCGCGGCGCTCGGCCTCGTTGAGCGATACGTACTTCTTCGCCGCCTCGCTGCGGAACTGCTGCACGTCCTCTTCCCACCACCTGAACTCGCGGTCGCCGCGGATGCGCGCGACATGGCGCGTCTCCAGCTTCGGCAGGATCGGCGCGAAGTTGCCGTACTGGGTGTGCGGCACCGCGGCGATGCGGGTCCAGGGCAGCGCATTGTCGTAGGTGCTCTCGCCGAACTCGCTGGCATCGACGCTGGCCGGGAATGCCAGGTCGGGCACCACGCCCTTGTGCTGGGTGGACGAGCCGCTGACGCGGAAGAACTGGGCGATGGTCAGCTTGACCTGGCCGAAGCGTTCCTTCTCGCTGGCCGGCCAGCGGTCCAGCGGCACCACGTTCTGCACGGTGCCCTTGCCGAAGGTGGTCTCGCCGATCACCAGGCCGCGGCCATAGTCCTGGATGGCGCCGGCGAAGATCTCCGAGGCCGAGGCCGAACCGCGGTTGATCAGTACCGCCAGCGGCCCGTCCCATGCCACGGCCGGGTTGCGGTCGCTGTTGACGGTGACCCGGCCGCCGGATTCGCGCACCTGCACCACCGGCCCCTGTTCGATGAACAGGCCGGTCAGTTCGATCGCCTCGTCCAGCGAACCGCCGCCGTTGTTGCGCAGGTCCAGCACCACGCCGTCGAGCTTGTCGGCCTTGAAGCCGGCCAGCAGGCGCGCCACGTCGCGGGTGGCCGAGGCATAGTCGGTGGCGTTGCGGCGACGGCCCTCGAAATCCTGATAGAAGGTCGGCAGCTTGACGATGCCGATGCGTCGCGCAGGCTCGCCGGCGGCGCCGGGAATGGACATGGTCTCGCCCTTGGCGGCCTGCTCGGCCAGGCGCACCTTCTGCCGGGTCAGGGTCACCATGCGGTGCTTGCCGTCCAGGCCTTCGGCGGCGGGGATGAACTCCAGCCGCACCTGGGTGTCCTTGGCGCCGCGGATCTTGGCCACCACGTCGTCGATGCGCCAGCCGATCACGTCCTCGACCGGGCCCGAGCGGCCCTGGCCGACACCGACGATGCGGTCGCCCGGCTTGAGGGTGCCGTCCACCGAGGCCGGGCCGCCGGCGATGATCTCGCGGATCACCACCACGTCGTCCTGGCGCTGCAGCTGCGCGCCGATGCCTTCCAGCGACAGCGACATGGCCTGGTTGAAGTTCTCGGCCGTGCGCGGGGTGAAGTAATCGGTGTGCGGATCGACCGCGCGGGTGTAGGCGTTCATGAAGAAGGAGAACACGTCCTCCCCCTTCACCTCGTTGACCGACTTGAGCAGCGTGGCGTAACGCTTGTCCAGGGTCTTGCGGATGTCGGCGGCCGGCTTGCCGGCCAGCCGCAGCCGCAGCCAGTCGTTCTTCACCGACTTGCGCCACAGTTCGTCCAGCTCGGCGCTGGTCGCCCACGGCACGTCCTTGCGGTCGTAGTCGAAGCGCTCGTTGGTGGTGAAATCCGGCTCCTGCCGCAGCAGCCGCCGCGCATGGGCCACGCGTTCGCCGACGCGCTGGCGGTAGACCGCGAACACCTCGAACGCCGGGTCGAGTTCGCCGCTGCGGATCGCGTTGCCGGTCCGTTCGGCCAGCGGCGCGAAGCGCTCCACGTCGTCCCGGGTGAAGAACTGCTTGCCACTGTCCAGCGACTCCAGGTAGCGCTTGAACACATCCTGCGAGGTCGCCGCGTCCAGCGGGCGCGGGCGGTAGGCGTAGCGGCTGTCGGACAGCAGCCCGTAGACCAGCTTGGAGGTGGTCGCCTGGTCGACCGTCGCGGTGGACGGCAGCGCCGAGGTGTCGGCGCGCGCCAGCAGCGCGGCCGGCGCGGTCAGCGCGAAAGCCAGCAGGAAAGCGGGTACTCGGTAGTTCATCAAAATACTCGTGGCACCGGGCGGTGGAATGAGACTGCGGATGACTCGGACAACGGGACAGTGCCGGAAGTTGCAGCGCTTGTCATCCGGACCGCCCACAGCCTAGCGGCCCGACCGTAGCGCAACGTGAACCGTGCCGGAGCCCCGCCGGGCCGGCCAGCCCGGCGACGGGCGCGGTGGTCATTCCAGCAGGGGCAACCGGGGTGCCTGGCGATCGCCCGGCTGCCGGGGCGAGGCTCGCGGGCCAGGGCAGCCGGGGCGGTAGAACGGGAAAAGCAGGCCCGGGCCACGCTGCCGGGCATAACGCTGTGCACCGTGGCGGCGGCACTGCGCCGCGCCACCCTGCAAGCGGCGCGGACACGGGCTCGCGGGGTGCGGCGAAGGCGCGTCAGCCGACCCCGGCGCCGGCGGCCTGGCGGTCGGCGTGGTAGGACGAGCGCACCATCGGCCCGGACGCCACGTGGTGGAAACCCAGCGCGTAGCCGTAGTCCTCCAGCGCCTTGTACTCGTCCGGCGTCCAGTAGCGCAGCACCGGGTGGTGGTGCGGGGTCGGCTGCAGGTACTGGCCGATGGTGACCATTTCCACGTCGTGCGCGCGCAGGTCGCGCAGCGTGGCCTGCACCTGCTCCAGGGTTTCGCCCAGGCCGAGCATGATGCCGGACTTGGTGGGCACGCCCGGATGCTGCGCCTTGAACTTCTGCAGCAGGGTCAGCGACCACTGGTAATCCGCGCCCGGGCGCACGTTGCGGTACAGGTCCGGCACGGTCTCGATGTTGTGGTTGAACACGTCCGGCGGATTGGCCGCAAGGATCTCCAGCGCGCGCTCCATGCGTCCCTTGCCACGGAAGTCCGGGGTCAGGATCTCGATCCGGGTACCCGGACTGAACTCGCGGATGGCGCTGATGCAATCGACGAAATGGCCGGCGCCGCCATCGCGCAGGTCGTCGCGGTCCACGCTGGTGACCACCACGTACTTCAGGCCCATGTCCTTGACCGTCTGCGCCAGGTGCAGCGGCTCGGCGGCGTCCGGCGGCTTGGGCCGGCCGTGGGCGACGTCGCAGAACGAGCAGCGGCGGGTGCAGACCTCGCCGAGGATCATGAACGTGGCGGTGCCGTGGCCGAAGCACTCGTGGATGTTCGGGCAGCTGGCCTCCTCGCATACCGTCACCAGCCGGTTCTCGCGCAGCTTGGCCTTGAGCTGCTGGACGGCGTTGCCGGACGGGATGCGCACGCGGATCCACGACGGCTTGCGCAGCACCGGGGCATCGGCGAACTGCACCGGCGAACGGTTGATCTTGTCGCCACCGAGCTGTTTGGCGCCGGCCTGCAGCGGCGCGGACGGGGTGTCGCCCTGCAGGACCTGCAGGGGGATGGAGCGGCTGGTGGATTCGTTCATGGCGTTCCGGCGGCGTCAGGGCCGCATGGTCAGGTCGGGCAGTCCGGGATCGTCGCGCAGGTCCAGCCCGAACTGCCGGGCCAGATGGGACAGCAGCACCGGCTTGACCGCCGCGATGCCCGAAGGACCGCCCAAGTCTAGCACCGAGGTCACCTGCATCCCGGCGTAACCGCAGGGATTGATGCGATGGAAGGGCTCCAGGTCAAGGCTGACGTTGAAAGCCAGCCCGTGGAAACTGCAGCCGCGGCGCACGCGGATGCCGAGCGCGGCGATCTTGGCGCCGCCGACGTACACCCCCGGCGCGCCCTCCAGGCGTTCGGCGACGATGTTCCACTCGTCCAGGGTGTCGATGATCGCCTGCTCGATGCGGCATACGTAGTCGCGCACGCCGATGCCCAGCCGGCGCAGGTCCAGCAGCGGGTAGACCACGATCTGGCCGGGGCCGTGGTAGGTCACCTGGCCGCCGCGGTCCACGTGCAGCACCGGGATGTCGCCCGGCGCCAGCACGTGCTCGTCCTTGCCGGCCTGGCCCAGGGTGAACACCGGATCGTGCTCGACCACCCACAGCTCGTCGGTGGTGGCGTCGTCGCGGGCGTCGGTGAAACGCTGCATCGCGTGCCAGACCGGTGCATAGGCCTGGCGACCGAGGTCGCGCAGCGTCGCCGCGCGGACCTTGCCAGCGCCCACCGCCGCGGCCGCGCAGGCGCCTACAGCGTCCACTTCACTTCCGGATGGTTGCGCAGGGCCGCGTGCGCGGCGTCGTACTGCTCGCGGCTGTCGGCCTTGAAGGCGATGCGCACGGACACGTACTTGCCGTTGGACGAGTGCTTCCAGCTGATGCGCTCGCTGAGCACATCCAGACCGGCCTGCAGCAGCAGCTGCGGCAGTTCATGCTCCAGCCCGATGTTGGCAGCGCCCATGGCGCTCAACTCGAAGGTGCCGGGAAACTGGAAGCCGTGTTCGGGGTTGTCGGACTTGATTTCCATGCCCGCCATTATCGGGGCGCGGACCGGCAAACCCAAGGTCCGGGAACGCGGAAGGGCCGCTGCGGGCGGCCCTTCCATGGAAAGCTGCGTTGTCGCCGCGCGGCCGGCGCCGGGCGGACGCCGGCACCGGTGCGGGCGCGCCGCCCTTACTTGGACAGCTCCAGCAGGGTCGAGGAGACCCAGCCCTTGTTGCCCAGTTCATCCTCGACTTCCCACATCACGCCTTCCTTGTTGCCGGTCGGGTACAGCATCATGCCCGCGTCCAGCGAACGCACCGGCGCGCCGGTGCCCTTGGCGTTGGCCAGCAGGCGCCCCGGACGGGTCACCGTCACCGCCTGCTGGGCGTTGGCCGCCGAGGCGTTCTCCGGCAGGCCGCCGAGCTGGGCGACGATGTCGGTGTAGGCCTGCAGGTAGGCCATGGTGATGACCTGGCCGATTTCGGTGTTGGCATAACCGCCGACGCCGGCGGCACCGAAGCCGCTGCCGCCGAACAGGCCGCCGCCGGCACCGAAGCCGATGTCGCTCTTGCGCGCCGAGCCCTCGGAGATCGCCACCTGCTCGGAGGAGCGCACGTCGGTCACTGTCAGCACCACGTCGGCGGTCTTGCTGCGGAAATTCAGGCCACCGACGATCGCGCCGGCCTTGCCGCCGATCAGGCCGCCCAGCAGGCCGCCGATGGCATTGCCGCCGGCGTCGCTGTTCTGCGACACCAGGTCGGGGATCATCACGTAGTCGGCGGCCTTGATCTGGCCCTTGCCGACGTTGGAACGGCCGCGCAGGTCGCCGCTGGCGGCCAGCTCACGCTCGAACTGGCCGGCGGCCATGCCGGCGCCGCGGTCCACCAGGGTGAAGCAGCGCGAGCGGCTGACGAACACCTTGATCAGCCGCGATGGCGCCGGCAGCTGCTGGCCGGTCCACCAGTTGGTGGCGTCTTCCGGCTCGATCACCGAAATCGTGCCGATCGGACGCTGGCACACCGGAATCTGGGCGGCAGCCTGCTTGCGCTGCTCCTGGGCCTGGGTGCCGGTGTTCTTGAACGACGCCTGCGCCGGCTGGCTGGACACGACCGCGGCGACACCCACGGTCAGGGCAGCCGCCATCAGCGGCGAAAAGACATTACGCATAGTGTTGTATTCCCCGTTAACCTGCGCCGCGTGGCGGGCGCGTTCCTTTGGTCTGAAAACCCAGCGACTAGGGTCCTGGTCCTTGCAGGCAGCCAGTATGGCAAGCGCGGAGTGGTCGGCGGCGATGCTACCGCAGGGCCATGACGGTTTCCAACCTGCGCCCGTCACGGTTCGCGGCGCCAGCCGGCGGTGCTGCAACGATGTGATCCGCGGCCGCCACTGCGCCTGAACGGGCCGCGCCGGTAAGCTGCGCGCACTCCCACGACCCGGATCCGAGTGCATGGACACCCGCCTCCGGCTGCCCCTGGCGCTGGCACTGGCGCTCGCCGGCAGCCCCGCATGCGCCGCGGCCGCGCAGCCCGATACCTGCAGCGGCAGCGCCCTGCGCGACCACCCGCCCGCGGTCAATTTCCGCGTGGACAACGACCTGTTCGGCGGCGCCCACCAGGACCAGGGCTATACCAACGGCGCGATGCTGACCCTGGTCTCGCCGAACCTGGCCGACTACACCGACGACCCCTGCCTGCCGGCGCCGGCGCGCTGGATCAACCGCCACCTGGAACGGCTGCAGCCGGGCGGTTTCGAGCAGCAGAACATGATCTTCAGCGTCGGCCAGGGGTTGTTCACCCCGACCGACAGCACCCGCACCGACCTGATCGGCGACGACCGTCCCTATGCCGGGGTGCTGCTGGTCAACTTCGGCTACAACGCGCGCACCGGCGACCGCCTGCGCACCACCCAGCTGGCAGTGGGCATGGTCGGTCCGTCGGCGCAGGGCAAGCAGGTACAGGACGCCGTGCACGGCGTGCTGGACGACGAGAAGTTCATGGGCTGGAAGAACCAGCTGCACGACGAGCCGGTGCTGCGGCTGCTGCATGAACGGATGCGGCGCTGGCCGGCGAACAACGATGCCGGCTGGGGCTGGGACGCGATCAGCCACTGGGGTGGCGCCCTCGGCAACCTGGCGACCTACGGCAACGCCGGCGGTGAAGTCCGCTTCGGTTGGCAGTTGCCCGACGATTTCGGCAGCTCGCCGCTGCGCCCGGCCGGCGAGAACACCGCGCCGACCCGCGGCGGCCGGCTGTCCGGCTGGTCGGGGCACCTGTTCGCGACCGCCGATGCGCGCTGGGTGCTGCGCGACATCACCCTGGACGGCAACACCTTCCGCGGCAGCCACCGCGTGGACAGGCGCGCACTGGTCGGCGACATCGGCTACGGCGTGGCGCTCACCCGCGGCAAGTGGAAGTTCGCGCTGGCCCGCTACCACCGCAGCCGCGAATTCGAGGGACAGAAGCAGCGCCCGGTGTTCGGCAGCTTCACCATCAGCCGCACGCTGTGATCACGCAGGCCGGCAGCGGCCGCCATCGCCCATGAAAAAAGCCGGCTTGCGCCGGCTTTTTTCATGGGCAGATCAGGACTTCCACCACATCATGAAGGCGTCCCACAGGCGCTTGAAGAAGCCCCCTTCTTCCACCGCCTGCACCGCCACCAGCGGCGACTCGGCGACCACCTTGCCATCCAGCGTCACCTTCACCGTGCCGATCTGCTGGCCGGCGGCGATCGGCGCCACGAGCTGCTTGGGCACGTCCATGCTGGGCTTGAGGTCGGCGTAGCGGCCGCGCGGCACGCTGACCAGCAGCGGCTGCGCCACGCCCAGCTGCACCTCGTCGGCGGCCCCCTTCCACACGTGCTGGGTGGTCACGGCCTTGCCGGTCTCGTACAGGCGGTGGGTCTCGAAGAAACGGAAGCCCCAGTTCAGCAGGGCCAGGCTGTCGTCGGCACGCTGCTTCTCCGACGCCCCGCCCATCAGCACCGCGATCAGGCGCTGGTCGCCGCGCTGGGCCGAGCTCAGCAGGCAGTAGCCGGCCGCCGAGGTATGCCCGGTCTTGATGCCGTCCACGCTCGCGTCGCGCCACAGCAGCAGGTTGCGGTTGGGCTGGGTGATGTTGCCTACGGTGAATTCCTTGATCTTGTTGTAGGCATAGGTTTCCGGGTAATCGCGCACGAAGGCGCGGCCCAGCAGCGCCAGGTCGTAGGCGCTGGACTGGTGGCCCTCGGCGGTCAGGCCGTGGGCGTTGACGAAGTGCGAGTCCTTCATGCCGATCTTGGCGGCATAGTTGTTCATCAACGCGGCGAAGGCCTCCTGGCTGCCGGCGGCGTGCTCGGCCAGGGCGATGGCGGCGTCGTTGCCCGACTGGATCGCCATGCCCTTTTCCATGTCCTCCAGGCGCGCGGTCTGGTTGACCGGGAACCCGCTGTAGCTGCCATCGGTACCGGCGCCGCCCTCGCGCCAGGCGCGCTCGCTCATCATCACCTGGTCGTCGGGCTTGATCTTGCCGTTGCGGGTCTCGGCGGCCAGCACGTAGGAGGTCATCACCTTGGTGATGCTGGCCGGCGGCAGCGGCATGTGGATGTTCTCGCCGGCCAGCACCTGCCCGGAGGCGTAGTCCATCAGCACCCACGCGGTGGAGGTGGACGGCGCCGGTGCGGGCGGGATCGCCACCTGGGCGGAGGCAGGGGCGGCGGCCGGAGCCGGGGCCGGAGTGGGCGTCTGGGCGGAGGCCAGGCCGATGGCGAACGTCGTGGCCATGGCGGCGGCGGCAAAGCGGAATTTCATTGGAAAGCGGTTCCTGTCGGGACAAGGAATGGAAAAACAGGCGGTCATTGTAGGGCGTGGCGGCGGCATCGCACCGGCATCAGCGCCCAATCGGCGTGGCTTCCATGCCGTATCGCGGTCAATCGCGGACGATCTGTGGCCTGCCGAAACCCAGACCGGCGATGCGGCCGGCAAGTTCCGCCGCCTTGGCCACGTCGTCGGCCGGCACGCGCAGGCGCCACAGAGTGCGTCCGCCGCTGACCACGTCGCTGAGCGTGGCGCCGGCGATGCCGGCCGCACTCAGTTGTCCCAGCGCGCGGGAGGCGTTGTCGCGACTGGAAAAGCTCGCCACCTGCAGCAGGATCGCGCCCAGCGCGCGGGCCGCGGCATCGGGTACCGGGGCGGCGGCCACCGGCGCGACGGCGCCGGGCAGCGTCGACGGCGCCGGCGACGGACCAGGGGCAGCCGGCAATGCCTGCACGGCTACCGCCTGTGCCGCCGGACCGGCGGCGTGGACTTCGGCCGGCCGCGGCGTCCGCGCCGCACCGGGCGTGGCCGGCAACGCCTGCACCAGCTGACCCATGCGACTGGGCGGCGGCGCGGCGGCGGTACCTGCCGCCGGTGCGGCGGCGCGCCCGCGTGCCGGGCGACGCGTCTCCCGCGAGGCCAGCAGGTTGTCGCTGCCCGGGGTCAACCCGCGCACCTCCACCCGGCCGGTGCCACGCTGGGTGATGCCCAGCCGCACCGCAGCGGCATAGCTCAGGTCGATCACGCGGCCGTCGTGGAACGGGCCACGGTCGTTGACCCGCACGATCACCGATTCGCCGTTGTCCAGATTGGTGACACGGGCGAAACTCGGCAGCGGCAGCGTCTTGTGCGCGGCGGTGAACTGG
Organism: Stenotrophomonas acidaminiphila; assembly: GCF_001431595.1. Classification (GTDB taxonomy): domain Bacteria; phylum Pseudomonadota; class Gammaproteobacteria; order Xanthomonadales; family Xanthomonadaceae; genus Stenotrophomonas; species Stenotrophomonas acidaminiphila. Next base: position 12,021 of record NZ_LDJO01000025.1, on the reverse strand, counting down.
TACATGTCATAGACCTCGCGGTTGGAGGTCAGGCGCCCATGGAACTTGGCGCCGTAGTACGAGGCGGTGCCCTGTTCGACGTAATCGTCGACCCGCTCCATCACCCGGTATTCCTTGCCCAGCACCACGTACGGCGAGCGGTTGCCGACGGCCGAGCGCGGCTCGTCGCTGACCAGCGGCTCGGGGATGCAGGCCACGTCAGGCACGTAGTCGGGGGTGGTGTCCTTGACGCCCGGCCGATACAGGCCGCCGGCACGGTAGTTGCCGCGCGTGGCGGGGTCCTCCTGCGCCTTGGCATAGGGCGAGCCCTCGGGGCAGTGCGACGGACGCCCGCCCTGGCCCTGCACCACGCTGCCGGACGAAGCGCCATGGCCGGCGGACCGGGACTTCGGTGGCGCGCTGCTGCAGGCAGCCAGCCCGAGAACGATCAACGCAGGGACCAGCCACTTGCTGTTCATGCCGGAGGCAACTCCTGTCCGGCGATGGCCTGGGACAGCTGGAACACGGCCATCGCATACATCTTGGAAAGGTTGTAGCGGGTGATCGCGTAGTAGTTCTGGAAGCCCAGCCAGTACTGCTTGCCGTCACTGCCTTCCAGGGTGATCGGGGTGGCGGTTGCGCCGGCCGCGCGCACCGGAACGACCGCGTGGTAGCCGCGCGCGGCCAGCGCGTCGATGCCCAGGGTCGGCGTCCAGTCCACGGGGTTGAGTTCCTCGCGGCCCGCATCGAGCGTGGCCGGCACCGCGACGGTGCCACCGCGCACCCAGCCGCCTTTCTTCACGAAGTAATTGGCGATGGACGCGAACACGTCGTCATGGCTGTTGAACAGGTCGCGGCGGCCATCGCCGTCGCCATCCACGGCATAGTCCAGGTAGCTGGACGGCATGAACTGGCCCATGCCCATGGCGCCGGCATAGCTGCCCTTGAGCGCGGTGATATCCAGCCTCTCCTGCGCGGCCAGTTCGAACAGCTTGGCCAGTTCGTCGCGGAAGAACAGTTCGCGTCGCACCTCGCGCTCGAGCTTTTCCGGGTCGCCGCTGCGCGGGTACTTGAAGGCCAGCGTGTACAGCGCATCGAGCACGCGGTGGCTGCCGGTGTTGGCGCCATAGCTGGTCTCCACACCGATGATCGCCACGATCACCTCGGCCGGCACGCCGCTGCGCTCCTGCACGCGCTGCAGGGCGTCGCGGTGCGTGGCCAGGAACCTGCGCCCGCCATCGATACGCGCCTGGCTGATGAACATCGGCCGGTACTCGTTCCACGGCTTGACCCGTTCGGCCGGGCGCGCCATGGCGGCGATGATCGGTTCGCGGATCTGCGCCTGTGCCAGCACCGACTCGATGTAGGCCGGGTCCAGGCGATAGCGGGCGGCGGTATCGCGCACGAAATTGGCGCGCGCGGTCTCGAACGGCACCGGGGTGAGGTCCACCGGCGGCAGATCGGGCTTGCGCTCGGGGGCGGCTTCGGCCGGCGTACCGCCCGTGCCTATCGGTTTGCCCGTCGGGTGAGGAGCGGGAGCAGGCGCCTGGGGCTGGGTCGCGCAGGCGACCATGCCCAGGGTGAGACAGCAGACCAGAACACGTCGAATCATCAGCCGAGATTAACAGGTCATTGATGAATTTCCATCAATAACACCATGAATCGCAAAGAGATTGAAGTGCCAGGAATGACCGCGCGGGAAAACACGCCCCCGCGCTGCAACGGCCTAAAAACTGAATGCGCGGCGTCCGCAAGCGCCCCGCGCCGGGGCCGGAAAAAATCTGGGCACCGGCTGCACCCCCATCCCCGCGGGTACAGCCGGTGCCCGGACCGGATTGAGACACAAGCCGGGCGTCTCCCCACGCCCGGCCTGCGGATCCCGGCCTAGCCGTCCAGCAGGTCTGCAGGCCAGCCGCCACGGCGCGACGCGTCCTGTGGCGGGCGCCATTGTGACGCTTTTGTGAAACCCGGTGTTTGATCCTGATCAACCTCCCCGGAATGGAGGTCGCGCCTGCCGCCGGCTCAGCCGTGGCCGCCATGCACCGGGTTGTAGCTGCGCGCGGCCATCACCAGGCCGAACCCGGCCAACAGCGACACCGCGGCGGTGCCGCCATAGCTGATCAGCGGCATCGGCACGCCCACCACCGGCAGCAGGCCCGAAATCATGCCGCCGTTGACCAGCGCGTACACGAAGAAGGACAGGCCCACGGCGCCGGCAACCAGGCGCGAATAGCCATCGCGCGACTGCGCCGCGATCCACAGGCAGCGGCCGATGATGAAGATGTACAGCGCGATCACGAACGCCACGCCCAGCCAGCCGAATTCCTCGCTCAGCACCGAGAACGCGAAGTCGGTGGTCTGCTCGGGAATGAAGTTCAGGTGCGACTGCGAGCCCAGCCCCCAGCCCTTGCCGGTCAGCCCGCCCGAGCCGATGGCGATCTTGGACTGGATGATGTTCCAGCCCGCGCCCAGCGGGTCGTTGTCCGGATCGCGGAAGGTCAGGATGCGATCCTGCTGGTAGGGCCGCAGGAACGAGAACCACGAGATCGGCGCGAACAGGACCACCGCCAGGGCGCTGCCGCCGACCGTGCCGGCGGTGATGAACCACCACCATGGCATCCCCGCCAGGTACAGCACGAACACGCCGCTGGCGGCGATCAGCATGGCGGTGCCCAGGTCCGGCTGCAGCATCACCAGTGCGGTGGGCACGCTGATGATCACGCAAGCGACCAGCACCACCGGTATCCGCGGCGGCAACGGCATCCGGTGCAGGTACCACGCCACCATCATCGGCATGCTCACCTTGAGCAGTTCGGCCGGCTGCAGGTAAAACAGTTTCAGGTCCAGCCACTGGCGGCCGTACTTGCCGGTGCCCAGCACGAACACCGCCAGCAACGGCAGCATCGACAACGCATAGATCATCGGCGTCCAGGCGCGGATGCGCAGCACCGGTACCCGCGCGATCGCCCACATCGCCACCAGACCCACCGCGAAACGTGCGCCCTGGGCCATCACCAGGCCGCTGCCCCCGGCGCTGTCCAGCACCGCCAGGCCCATGCCCATCAGCGCGCACAGCGCCAGCAGCAACGGCCAGTCCAGGCCGCGGGTAAGGCGCTGCGCCATTTCCAGCAACCAGCGCAGGAAGTCCCTCATCGGCGTTCCTCCTGTACCGGTTCCGGCGACGGCGACGGTACCGGCGTCGGGAGCGGCTCGCCCGGCGGCGCTGCCGCGGGAGCGGACACGGCGGAACCGGCGTTGGCCGCACCTTCGACCAAGCCACCGGCATCGGCAGCCTGCTGCACCTCGGGCATCACCCCGAGCAGCCACGCATCGAACACCTTGCGCGCGATCGGCGCCGCCGCCGCGCCGCCGTAGCCACCACCCTCGACCGCGACCGCGATGGCGATCCGCGGATCCTCGGCCGGGGCGAAACCGATGAACAGCGCGCGGTGGCGCAGGTGCATCGGCAGGTTCTTCGGATTCACCGCGGCGGTGCCCTTGCGGCTGACCACCTGCGCGGTACCGGTCTTGCCGGCCATCAGGTATGGCGCGCCTGCCGCCACCCGCCAGCCGCTGCCACCGGGCTGCATGGTGCCCATCATGCCTTCGCGCACGGCCTGCAGATTGGCCTGATTGGGACTGATCGGCCTGGACTCGGGCTGCGGCAGCGGCGCCCAGTCGTGGTCGAAGCCCACCTTCTGCTCGACCACCAGGTGCGGCCTGCGCAACTGCCCGGAGGCCAATCCGCCGACCCCGCGCACCAGCTGCAGCGGGGTCACTTTCCACAGGCCCTGGCCAATGCTGGCGTTGACCATGTCGCCCGGATACCAGCGCTCATTGCGCAGCCGGGCCTTGGCCGCCGGCGACGGCAGGATGCCGCCGATCTCGCCGGCCAGATCGATGCCGGTGGGCTGGCCGAAGCCGTAGCGGCCGCCCATGTACTGGTCGTAACGCTCCACGCCCATGTCGGTACCGAGCTGGTAGTAGTACGTGTTCACCGACTGCGAGATCGACTTGCGCAGGTCGGTCCAGCCATGGCCGCCGCGATTGGCGTCGCCCCAGCCGCGGCTCACGCCCGGCAGGTAGAACATGCCGCGCGAGAGGATCTTGTCCTCGGGCCGGCGCAGCCCGCTGTCCAGCCCGGCCAGGCCGAGGAACGGCTTGACCGTGGAGCCCGGCGCCACGCCGCCCAGCACCAGGCGGTTGAACTGCGGCCGCGAGGGGTTCTCGTTGAGGCGCTTGAAATCGGCGTGCGAAATACCGTTGACGAACAGGTTGGGGTCGTACGACGGCAGGCTGACCATGGCCAGGATCTCGCCGGTACGCGGGTCGATCGCCACCGCCGACCCTTCCTGCTCGCCGAACGCGGTCACCATCGCCTGCTGCAGGTCGACGTCGATCGACAGGCGCAGGTCCGCGCCCGACTGCGCCGGCACGCGGCCAAGCGTGCGGATCGCCCGGCCCTGCACGTTGGTCTCCACCCGCTCATAGCCGACCTTGCCGCGCAGCTGGTCCTCGTAATAACGCTCCAGCCCGGACTTGCCGATATGGGTCAGCGCCGCATTGCCCTCGCCCAGCTCCTGCAGGTCCTTGTCGTCGACCCGGCCCACGTAGCCGATGACATGCGCCAGCAGGTCGCCGTAGGGGTAGCGACGGGTCAGGTAGGGTTCCAGCTCCACGCCCGGGTAGCGCCAGCGGTCCACCGCGAAGCGCGCCATCTCCTCGTCGCTGACGCGCAGTTTCAGCGTCACCGGGATGAAGCTGCGCCGCGCCTTGCGCGACTGGTTGAAACGCTCGATGTCCTCGTCGCTCAGCGAGAAGATCGCCCGCAGCCCGTCCAGGGTGGCGGCCATGTCCTGGACCTTGTTGGGGGTCACGTCCAGGCGGAACGCCGGCACGTTCTCCGCCAGCAGGCGGCCCTTGCGGTCATAGATCAAGCCACGCCCGGGCACCACCGGCCGCGCCTTGATGCGGTTGGCTTCCGAGCGGGTGGCGTAGACGTCATGGTCGAGCACCTGCAGCTTGAAGTACCAGCCGGCCAGCACGCCGAGCCCCAGCAGCACGCCGAGGAAGCCGACCGCCGCACGGCGCCGGAACTGCTCGGCCTCGGCCTGCGGGTTCTTGTGCTGGCGCCGCCCGTACATGGCTCAGTGCCCGCGCTTGCCCAGCCGCGCGGCGTCCAGCAGCACGTAGATCGGCAGCCACAGCAGCATGCCCGGCAGCGGCGCCCACCAGTAGCTCCACGGCAGCAGCGGCTCGGCGGTGAACAGGCGCACGGCGGCGCTGATGATGCGGTCGTTGAGCAGCAGCCCGCCGATCGCCAGCGCCTGCTGCGACAGCGGGAAGAAGCGGATGCGGGCACGGAAGCGCTGCAGGATGAAGGCGAACACCACCAGCCGCAGCGCCTGCTCGCCGAGGATCCCGCCGTACAGCAGGTCGGCCAGCAGGCCGATGCAGAAGGCGAAGCCCAGCCCGACCCGCTCGGGGGTTTCGATCACCCAGTAGCCCAGCACCAGCGCCAGCCAGTACGGGCGGATCGGCTGCAGCAGGTCCGGCAGCGGCACCAGCCCCAGCAACAGGGCCAGGGCGATGCTGGCCGGCAATACCCAGCCGCGGCTGCGCAGGCGGCTCATCGGCGGTCTCCTGCCGGCGCCGCCGGCACGTCGGTGGCCGGGGACGCGGTGGCGGCCGGCGTGGGTACGGGCGCCGGCGGGGTTGCCGGTGCGGTGGCCGCATCGGCCGGCGCCGACGGTGCAGCGCCCCGCGGCACCTCGTTGCCCGGCGCCGGACGCGGACCCGGCGCGGTGTCGCCGGCCGGCGGCTCCAGGCCGGTGGTCACCGGCATGCGCGGGATCTGCGGCACCGAGCGCAACAGCAGCACGTCGCGGCCGCGGTCCAGCTTGGCCGCCGGCTCCAGCTCGCCGACCAGGAAGGCATGGGTATCGTCCGGCCGCAGCTGCAGGATCCGGCCCACCGGGAAGCCGGCCGGGAAGCGTCCGCCGAGCCCGGAGGTGACGATCTCGTCGCCCACTTCCACCCCGGCGCTGAGCGGGATGTCGCGCAGTTCGACGCGGTCGCCGCGGCCGTAGGCGATCAGGCGCACGCCGTTGCGCGCCACCGTCACCGGCACCGCATGGTCGGGGTCGGTCAGCAGCAGCACGGTCGAATGCAGCGGCGTCACCGCGATCACCTGCCCCATCAGCCCGCCGGCATCGATCACCGCCTGGCCGATGCGCACGCCTTCGCGGCTGCCGGCATCCAGCACCAGGCGCTGCTTCACCGGATCCAGGTCGATATCCAGGATCGGCGCCAGCTGCACGTCCAGTCCGCTGCGCTCGGCCACGTTCAGCAGCTCGCGCAGCTGGGCATTGTCCAGCGCCGCGGTCTGCAGGCGGGTCAGGCGCGCGTTGGCCAGCAGCAGCTGGTTGCGCAGCTCACGGTTCTCGGCGACCAGCTGGTTGTGGCTGGCGGCGTTGTCGCGTACCGAGGCGCCCAGGCGCCCGGGCAGGCCCGCCAGCGCCCACACCGGCTGCACCGCCACGGCGGCCTGCGTGCGCAGGCGCGACAGCCAGCCGCCCTGGTCGTCCAGCACGATCAGGGTGATCGCCAGGGCCAGGTAGGCCAGCAGCCGCAGGGTGCTGCTGGCGTCGCCCTGTCGGGAGGCTACGGGTGGACCGGCATAGGGCGGCACGACGGACTTCAGCTGGAAAAATACGGGAGAAGGATGCGACGACGCCCCGGCGGTGCGATGCCCGGCGCCTGCGCGCCACGGGCACCGCGCCGCAGAGGCGCGGGCGCGGTAGCGGGCCGGTGCGGCTTATTCCGGCGCAAAGAACTCGTTGCCGTGCATGTCGACCAGCTCCAGCGCGCGGCCACCGCCACGCGCCACGCAGGTCAGCGGGTCGTCGGCCACCTGCACGTGCAGGCCGGTTTCCTCGGAGATCAACCGGTCCAGGTCGCGCAGCAGGGCGCCACCGCCGGTCAGCACGATGCCGCGCTCGGCGACGTCGGCGCACAGTTCCGGCGGGGTCTGCTCCAGTGCCAGCTTGACCGCCGAGACGATCCCCGACAGCGGCTCGTGCAGGGCCTCGAGCACCTCGTTGGAGCTGATCTTGATCATCTTCGGCACGCCCTCGGCGAGGTTGCGGCCGGAGATTTCCATCTCCTGCACCTCGGCCTGCGGGTAGGCGCAGCCCAGTTCCACCTTGATGCGCTCGGCGGTGGCCTCGCCGATCAGCATGCCGTGGTTGCGGCGCACGTAGTTGGTGATCGACTCGTCGAAGCGGTCGCCGCCGATGCGGACCGAGGCTGAATAGACGATGCCGTTGAGCGAGATCACCGCCACCTCGGTGGTGCCGCCGCCGATGTCGATGACCATCGAGCCGCGCGCCTCGGTGACCGGCATGCCGGCGCCGATGGCAGCCGCCATCGGCTCCTCGATCAGGTACACGTCGCGGGCGCCGGCCTCCTCGGCCGATTCCTTGATGGCGCGGCGCTCGACCTGGGTCGAACCGGCCGGCACGCACACCAGCACGCGCGGACTCGGGCGCAGCACGCGCGACTTGTGCACCTTCTTGATGAAGTGCTTGAGCATCGCCTCGGTGTAGGTGAAGTCGGCGATGACGCCGTCCTTCATCGGGCGGATGGTGGTGATGTGCCCCGGGGTACGGCCGAGCATCTGCTTGGCCTCGGCGCCGACTGCGGCCACCGAGCGGGTACCGCCGATGGCGCGGTCCTGGCGCACGGCCACGACCGACGGCTCGTTCAGCACGATCCCCTGCCCGCGCACGTAGATGAGGGTGTTGGCCGTGCCCAGGTCGATGGACAGGTCATTGGAGAACATGCCGCGGAGCTTCTTGAACATCTGGGGAGTGATCCTGAGGGCGCGCGCCCACGCCGGATGGCGAAAAAATGGGCAGAAAACGAGGTTGGCTAGCCTATCAACCCACCCCGGCACGGGCAAGGAAAATCCATGCCCGCAGGGGGTTTGGAGGCCCTTGCCCGGGTGCCCCGGCGACACGTGGTTCTGGTCGCGCGCCGCCGCAGCCGGTACCCTTATGCACTTTGGCGCGCGCCCGCGCCACCCCGCCTGCGCCCGCATGGCGGCGGCACCCCATTACCCGTATAGGCCCGTTCGCGATGTCCGCTCTGATCTGTGGTTCCCTTGCCTTCGACACCATCATGGTGTTCCCGGACCAGTTCAAGAACCACATCCTGCCGGACAAGGTGCACATCCTGAACGTGTCCTTCCTGGTGCCGCGCATGCGCCGCGAATTCGGCGGCTGCGCCGGCAACATCGCCTACAACCTGCACCTGCTCGGCGGCGACCCGATCCCGATGGGCACGGTGGGCTCGGACTTCGGCCCGTACCGCGAGCACTTCGACGCGCTGGGCATCGACCTGACCCGGGTGCGGGTGATCGAGGAACTGTTCACCCCGCAGGCGTTCATCACCACCGACCACGACAACAACCAGATCACCGCCTTCCACCCGGGCGCGATGATGCGGTCCTACGAGAACCACGTGAAGGACGTGCCGGGCGTGACCCTGGGCCTGGTCGGCCCCGACGGCCGCGAGGGCATGATCCAGAACGCCATCGAGTTCAAGGAGATGGGCGTGCCGTTCATCTTCGACCCGGGCCAGGCCATGCCGCTGTTCAACGGCCCGGAGCTGCGCACCTTCATCGAACAGGCCGACTACGTGGTGGTCAACGACTACGAGTCCAACCTGCTGCAGGAGCGCACCGGCTGGAACGAGAAGGAGATCGTCGGCCGGGTCAAGGCCTACATCACCACCCGCGGCCCCAAGGGCGCGGTGATCCACACCCCGGAAAAGAGCTACGACATCCCGCCGGCGCACGAACGCCGCGTGGTCGACCCGACCGGCTGCGGCGACGCGTTCCGCGCCGGCCTGATCTTCGGCATCCAGAAGGGCTACGACTGGCTGACCATCGGCCGCATGGGCAACCTGATGGGCGCGCTGAAGGTCGAACACCCGGGCACCCAGAACCAGCGCTTCGACTTCGACGAGTTCAACGAGCAGTTCAAGCAGCAGTTCGGCTACGCGCTCTGATCCTGCGCGCCCGGGACACATGCAGACGGCGCCGCAGGGCGCCGTTTTCGTTTGCGTCTGCGGACCGCGCCACGGCCCATTAGCGCGGCGCGTAGCGCGCCGCCTCGCGCTCCAGCCAAGCCGGCAGCTCGCGCCGGCGCACGCCGTCGTCCCTGGCGCGCTGCAGGCAATCGAGCATGTAGCGCCGCTTGTCCTCGTCATCGCCGGCCAGCGACAGCGCCAGGTCACGGTCCATCCAGCGCCGGAACAGCAGGTACAGCACCACGTGCAGGGCGATGGCCAGCACGCTGACCACGATCACGATCACCAGATCCATCACCGCACCTCCGTCGTTGCCGGCGCCACCATCGACCCGCGCACCCGCGCCAGTTCCTGGCCCAGGGTGAGTTCCCGCGACCCGCGCCGCAGATTGCCGGCACGCAGCACGCTGCCGCCGGCCAGATAGAGCAGGTAATGCTCCCCGGGCCGCAGCGCGACATTGCCGAATTCCGCCGACGGCAGGCAGCCGATGGCATCGAGCCGGTTCGCCGGCGCCACCTGCAGCGCCGCATCCCCTGCCCCCTTGATCCACTGGCGCACATGCACCCGGGCATCGTCCGGTGCGACCGCCACGACGTCGGCGATCACGATGGCGTCGGCCCGGGTGGCAAGCATGGCGGCCAACGCCTGTTGCCGTTGCAGGTCCCCGGCCACGAGCCGGCGCTGCGCGTCGGCGGGCAGGCTGCCGCAGGCGAGCGCCGGCGGCGGGGGCAGCCACAGCAGCGCGACCAGCGCGCATGGCCAGTACGCGCGCGGCGCAGCGCGGCGCCGCGGCATGGAGCCGGCGTGCGTGTCCATGCCGCTCAATCCCAGCCCGCGGGCATCTGGCTGCCATCCAGCCCGCCGGTCTCGAAGACCGCGGTGCGGGTGCCGCCGGCCTTCACCGGGAACTCGATGCGCACCACCCGGGCCTTGCCCGCCAGCCGCCACAGGCCCCGGTTGTCGGTGATGAACATGGCGATGGCCTCGTCGGTGTCGGGGCGGTACGCGGCCATCCGCCGCGGCGCCTGGTCGTCCACCGTCACCGTGACCTGGCAGCTGGCATAGCACGCCTTGGCGAAATCGCCGGTCTGCAGCACCAGGTAGGCGTGGCGCTTCCATTCCGGATGATCGCGGAACACCAGTTGCACCACCTTGGGGCCGGTGCCATCGACATCGACCCGCTCCTTGCCCTGGATCATCGCCGAGCGCTGCACGCCCTTGCTGCCGACGGCCACCTGGTTGTAGCTCCACAGGCCCTGCATGCGGCGCAGTTCGCGCGCAGCCTCGGCCTTTTCCTTGACCTCGGCGAAGCCCGGCTCGATGCGGCTGGCGGCAGCCGATCCGGGAAACTGGTCGAGCAGCGCGGCGCCGTGGACACGCGCCTTCTCCCACTCGCTGGCGGTCACCGCCGCGTCGTAGAGCCTGGCGATGCCGTCGGCATCGGCCTCGCGCCGGGCACGTTCCTGGGCGGCGGCGGCCTCCTGCTGCTGGCGCTCGGCCTCCGGGTTGCTGCAGGCGGCCAGGGCGAGGACGCACAGGGCGCCAAGGATCAGGGGTTTCATCGAACGACTCCGCGTGGACAGGCGCGGCGATGCCGCGCGATGGCGTCCACTTTAAACATCCACTGCCGCGAACCCCAGCCCTGTCACCCTCCGCGCCCGCATTGGCCCAGACAGAAACGGCGGGCCCGGGGGCCCGCCGTTGTCCGTTTCGCCGCGACGCGCCGGTTACGGCTTCGGCGCGGCCTCCGCCTTGGCGATCATGTCGGCCACCGACGCGGTGGTGATCGGGTGATAGCCCGGCTTGGCCTTGGCGAATACCTCCTTGGCGAAGGCCAGGCCTTCCGGGGTCTTCAGCAGCTCGGCGTAGATCGGCAGGATCAGCTTGCGGCGACCGACCTTCTGGATGAACTCGCCGGCGGCCGGCTGGGCCTGGGTGTAGCCGCTGCGGATGGCCAGCGGATACCAGCGCATGGCGATCTCGCCGTTCGGGGTGCCGGTGAAGTGGTAGCCCTTGTCCAGCTGTTCGAGCTTGGCCACCGGCACGGTCTTGCCCAGGCCGTCGATGAAGCGCACCCATTCCTGGGTGGTCCACTGGCTGGTCACCTGGTTGCTCGGCAGCTGCTCGCTGCCCAGCCAGGCGATGCGCGCGGTGTCGACCACGGCAAAGCCGCGCGAACGGGCCTTCGGTGCGAACGACGGGATGCCCGGCTCCTCCAGCCACGCGTGCAGTTCGGCATCGCTCACCGCGGTCGGGTTCTTCGGCAGCAGGTTCTTCTTCAGGTACTCGACGAACTGGTCGGTGTTGGCGCTCTGGAAGGCATGGTCATCGAACCAGCCGCGCAGGAACGGATCGAACACTTCGCGGCCGAAACGCTGTTCGAGGAACTGCAGGAACCACGCGCCCTTGACGTAGGCCACCTGGCTCAGCGCGTCGTCCGGGTCCCGCTCGTTCAGCGGCGGCAGCGCCAGCGCCTGGTCGGCCGGGCTCATGTCCTTCACTTCGTTGAGCAGGTCGGTCTGGTCGATCTCGCGCTCCATCTCGGCCGCCTCCTGGCCGTACAGCGCTTCGGTGATGCGCGCCTGCACGTAGGTGGTGAAGCCTTCGTTGAGCCAGATGTCCTTCCAGCTGGCGTTGGTCACCAGGTTGCCCGACCAGCTGTGCGCCAGCTCATGGGCGACCAGCGAGACCAGCGACTTGTCGCCGACGATCACGGTCGGGGTGGCGAAGGTCAGGCGCGGGTTCTCCATGCCGCCGAACGGGAACGACGGCGGCAGCACCAGCATGTCGTAGCGGCCCCAGCGGTATTCGCCGTACAGCTTCTCGGCGGCACCGATCATCTTCTCGGTGTCCTCGAACTCCTTGGCCGCCTTGTTGACCATGGCCGGCTCGGCCCACACGCCCGAACGCGGCGAGATCGGCTCGAACACCAGGTCGCCGGCGGCGATG
>NZ_LDJO01000024.1 GCF_001431595.1 Stenotrophomonas acidaminiphila | reverse complement strand
CTGGGGCCGTTCGTCGATTACCTGTGCGCGGCGAGGTCGGCGGCCAGGCTCTGGCGCAGCCGCGGGCCGGTCATGAGCGTGTCGTCCAACTGGCGCCACAGCACCCAGTTGCGATGCTTGAGGTCGTCGATGAACTCGAAATCGGCCGGGAACCCGCGCGGTGCGCGCACCAGTTTCTCGCTGGTCTCGAACGCGTAGCGGCGGCGCGTGGCCGGCGCATGCGCAGCTGCCTTCCAGCTGCCGGGGTTGTCGAAGATGAACTGGCGGATGCGGCGTTGCGTATCCGGCTCCGGGTGCCAGATGCCGGCACCCACGAAGCTCTCGCCCGGTGCCAGGTGGATGTAATACGACGGCGCCGGCACCTGCTTGCGGCGCTCATGGAACAGGCGCGCGCCCTGCCAGGTCTTGTACGGCGTCTTGTCGTTGGAGAAGCGCGAGTCGCGGTAGATGCGGAACAGCGAGCCGCCGACGGTGCGCGGGTCGGCACGGAAATGCGCGCTGACCTGCGCCAGGTCCGGTTGCAGATCGGCGATCAGGCGCAGGAACGGCTGCCGCACGTGTTCCTCGTACTCGTGCTTGTGCTCGGCGAACCACGGCTTTTCGTTGTGGCGGGCGAGTCCGCGCAGGAAGGTGAAACTGGCGTCGCTGAAGTATCGGCTCATAGCGATTGCTGCAGGTTCTGGCCCCACTGGTCCAGTGCATCGAGCAGGTCCAGCGCGGCGGGGTTGTCGTGGTGTTCGGTACGCAGGGCAAGAACCTGCGCGAAGTAATCGGGCAGGGTCTGTTCGCCGAGCCCAGGGCTGTCCAGCAGGCGCTGGCGGCGATAGCCGTCCCAGCGCGCGCGCTCGCCGGCGTCCAGGGTCTGCGGGTGGTTGCGTGCGCGATAGCGGAACAACAGCTCCGGCAGGCGCGGGTCACGGAAGCTGTCGGCCATCTGCGCCAGCGCCTCGGGCGGGCAGGCGCGCACGCGCGCCAGCTGTGCCCGGTCACCCTCGGCCAGGAAGCCGTCGTACAGCGCGCCATCGGGATCGGGCGGACCCTCGGCCGGACGCTCGCGGGCGAACACCCGGCGCACCTTCTCGGCCAGCGCCGGGGCGTGTGCGCGCAACTGCGCGGCGCGTGACTCGGTCGCCACCGGGTCGATGCCCAGCCGCTCGAAGTCGGGCGCGCGCAGATGATTCCAGGCCACCAGCGCCGGCACCTTGTTCAGGTGTACTTCCTTGAGCGGAATGCGCTGCTGGCCTTCGGGCAGGTCGGCGGCGCGGGTGTACAGCCGCTGCGCGATCTCCTCCACGGACAGGTCGAGCAGCATCTGCGGATCGCCGTCCAGGTCGAACACGATCACCCGGTTGCCGATGTGCGGGTGGGTCGCCAGCGGCAGCACCGGCGCCGCGCACAGGCGACTGGTGGGGTAGCGCATCGAAATGTGCAGCGCCGGCTGCATCGCCACCACGTCCAGCAGGCTGGCGGCGAAGCGCTTGTCGCGCAGCTTCAGCGCGTAGTCCCACATGCGCGGCTGCGCCTGCCGGAACGCGCGGGCCATGCCGATGGTGGCGTACACGTCGGACAGCGCCTCATGCGCATCGCCCTGGCGCACGCCGTTGGCCAGCGCCAGGTGCTCGAGCTTGAACGAGGTGGCGCCATCCTCGCGCTGCGGCCAGTGGATGCCCTCAGGGCGCAGCGCGTGCACCAGCCGCAGCATGTCCAGCAGGTCCCAGCGCGAATTGCCGCCGCGCCACTCGCGCTCGTACGGATCGAAGAAGTTGCGGAACAGGCCGTGGCGGACGAACTCGTCGTCGAAGCGCAGCGTGTTGTAGCCCAGCGTGCAGGTCTGCGGACGCGCCATCAGTTCGTTGATGCGCGCGAACGCCTCGGCTTCGCCCAGGCCCTCGGCCAGCGCGTGCTGCGGGGTGATGCCGGTGATCAGGGTGGCGATGGGCGAGGGCAGCAGGTCGTCGGCCGGCCTGACGAAGAAGCTCACCGGCTCCTCCACCACCTGCAGCTGCGCATCGGTGCGCACCGCGGCGAACTGCGCGATGCGGGTGCGGCGCGGGTCCTGGCCGAAGGTCTCGAGGTCGTAGAACAGGAAGGTGTCGGGCATGGGCGGTTACCGTGGCCGCGATGCCGGTGCGATTGGGCGCTGGCAGATGCGTGCCATCAGTGCGCGCCCTCCAGTACCGGCAGCTGGGCGAGGATGGTGTGCTCCAGCGCGGGCCAGTCGATGCCGGCCAGGCTGGCATGGCCGGCGGTGGCCTCGGCCAGGATCCGCTGCTGCAGCCGGGTGCGTTCCAGCGCCAGCGCATACGGCGTGTGCAGGAAGGTCACCATGGTGTAGTGCGGCACGAAGCGCGTCGGCCAGCGCCGCTGCAACTCCTGCTCCAGCTCGCGCTGCAGCAGGAAGCCCGGGTCGGCGACGCGGTCGCGCATCTCCAGGTAGTTGTCCAGTGCCATCTGCTGGATCGCCGCGGCGTTGGGCTTGCGCTCGCTCTCGAACGCGGCGAATGCCTGCGCGGTGTCCGGGTGCGCCTCCAGCAGTTCCGCCAGTGCGACGCAGTCCTCGAAGGCGCAGTTCATGCCCTGGCCGTGGAACGGCACCATCGCGTGCGCGGCGTCGCCCAGCAGCACCGCCTTGCCGCCCAGGTGCCAGCGTTCCAGGTACAGGGTGCCCAGCAGCCCGGGCGGATGCTGCTCCCAATCCCGGCGCAGGTGCGGGATCAGCGGCAGCGCGTCGGCGAATTCGCGGGCGAACAACGCCTCGGCCTCGGCGCCGCTGCGTACGCTGGAGAAACCCGGGTCGCCCTCGTTGGGCAGGAACAGGGTGACGGTGAAGGTGCCTTCGTCGTTGGGCAGGGCGATGCACATGTAGCGGCCGCGCGGCCAGATGTGCAGGGCGTTGGCCTCGATCTGGAAGCCGCCATCGGCGCCGGGCGGGATCTCCAGCTCCTTGTAGGAGTGGTCCAGGAACTCGGTGCGCTCGCCCAGCGGCGACTTGCGGTTCATCGCCGCGCGCAGCGCCGAACCGGCGCCGTCGGCGCCGACCAGCGGGGTGTCGAAGTGGATGTCGTGCGGGCTGTCGTCGCGGTCGTCGATGAAGCGCGCATAGCCGGCATCGAAATCCACCGTATGCAGGCGGCGGTGGAAATGGAAGCGTGCGCCGGCGTCCTCGGCCAGCTGCAGCAGGGTGACGTTGAGGTCCTTGCGGTGCACCGACCAGATCACTTCGCTGTCGTCGCGGCCGTAGCGCTGCAGTTGCGGCGGGCCGCCATCGCGCGGGTGCACCATGCGCCCGCGCATCATCACCGTGCGCGCCATCACCGCGTCCTCGACGCCGGCATGGCGCAGCGCGTTGCGGCCGCGCTCGGCCAGCGCCAGGTTGATCGAACGGCCGCTTTCGTAGTCGGCCACCCGCGGATCGCCACGGCGCTCGTAGACGGTGACGCGCCAGCCGCGGCGGGAGAGCAGGATGGCGAGCAGCGAGCCGGCCAGGCCGGCGCCGATCAGGGTCAGGTGACGCGGGGGGGAGGGGTTCAATTCAGTGTTTCCGGTGGATCAGGGGCCGGTCCAGGCTTCCACTTCCTCGACGAAGCGCAGCACGTCGCGGTAGCGGTTGTACATCGGCGTCGGGGAAATGCGGATCACGTCGGGTTCGCGCCAGTCGCCGAGCACGCCGACCGACTGCAGGTACTCGAACAGCGAGCGTCCCTGTTCGCGCCCGCCGGCCACGCGCAGCGACAGCTGGCAGCCGCGCCGCTCCGGCTCGGCGGGGGTGATGATCTGCAGCACGCTGGACAGGCGCGCGCGTACCAGCGTTTCCAGGTAGCCGGTCAGCCGCAGCGACTTGGCCCGCAGCGCCTGCATGCCGGCCTGGTCGAACAGCTCCAGCGACGCGCGCAGCGGCGCCAGTCCCAGTACCGGCGGATTGCTCAGCTGCCACCCCTCGGCGCCGAGCTCGGGTACGAACTCCGGGGCCATGCGGAAGCGCGTGGCCTGCTCGTGGCCCCACCAGCCGGCGAAGCGCGGCAGGGTGGTGTCACGGGCATGGCGCTCATGCACGAAGCAGCCGGCGACCGCGCCCGGGCCGCCGTTGAGATACTTGTAGTGGCACCACACCGCGAAGTCGGGGGCCACCTCATGCAGCGCCAGCGGCATGTTGCCGACCGAATGGGCGAGGTCGAAACCGATATTGGCGCCGTGCGCGCGCGCCAGCCGGGTGATCGCGTCCAGGTCGAATGCCTGGCCGGTGCGGTACTGCACGCCCGGCCACAGCACCAGCGCCACCCGCCTGCCGTGCTCGGCCAATGCCTGCTCGACCGCGGCCATCGACAGCGTGCCGTTGGTCTGGTCCGGCTGCACTTCGATCAGGTCGGTGCCCGGGTCGAAACCGTGGAAGCGGATCTGCGCTTCGACCGCGTGGCGGTCGGTGGGAAACGCGCCGGCTTCCATCAGGATCGCCGGGCGCTCGCGGGTCGGCCGGTAGAAGCTGACCATCATCAGGTGCAGGTTCACGCTCAGCGTGTTCATCGCCACCACTTCCACCGGCTGCGCGCCGACCACGCGGGCCAGCGCGTCGCGCACCAGGCGGTGGTAGTTCATCCAGTGGGTCGGGCCGGTGAAATGGCCTTCGACCGCGATGCGCGCCCACAGGTCCATCACCTCCTGCACCATCGCCTGCGCGCCGCGCGGCTGCAGGCCGAGCGAGTTGCCGACGAAGTAGGCCTGGTCGGCCCCCTGGTGTTGCGGGAACAGGAACTGGCCGCGCAGGTGGCGCAGCGGATCGGCGGCATCGAGCGCAGTGGCGTGGGCCGGGGACAGGAGTTCGTTCATCGGGGCGCGCGCATTGAAAACGTGCTCGCAGTGTACCGCCCGGCCGCGGGACACGGTTGCAACCCCGGCAGTGGCCGCGCTCGTCGTGCGCGCCGGCCGTTCAGTCCTGCACGGCGGGCAGCGGATGCAGCGCGCCGCATGCCCCGCAGGTGCGGTGCGCCAGCGAGGAATGGAAGCGGTCGAACACCTTGGGCAGGTCGGTCTCGATGTTGCCCAGGTGGAAGAACTCCTCGTACAGCTTGTGGTTGCACTGCTCGCAATGCCAGGCCACGCCGTCGAGCTCGTGCGGCAGGCGCTTGCGCTCGACCACCAGGCCGATGCCGCCGGGCGGGCGCCGCGGCGAATGCGGCACCCGCGGCGGCAGCAGGAAGATCTCGCCTGCGCGGATCGGGATATCGCGTACCGCGCCGTCCTCCTGCACCTTGAGCACCATCTCGCCCTCGAGCTGGTAGAACCACTCCGGGCCTTCGTCGTAGTGGAAGTCGGTGCGCGCGTTGGGGCCGCCGACCACCATGACGATGAAGTCGCCGTTGTCGATCATCCTGTTGCCCACCGGCGGCTTGAGCAGGTGGCGGTTGTCCTCGATCCAGGCGTGCAGGTTGATGGGCGCGGCGAGCATGGTCGGTTCCGGTCGGTCAGTCGCGCCGGCCCTGGCGCGGTACGAAGGCCAGGGCGTTCTCGTAGGCCTGCTTCAGGTCTTCGGATGCGCCCACGTCGATCCCCATCTCGCTGACGCGGCCGTCCTTGAGGCTGTACACCCAGCCGTGCACCATCAGCTTCTGGCCGCGGGCCCAGGCGTCTTCGACGATGGTCGAGCGGCACAGGTTGGCGACCTGCTCGATCACGTTCAGTTCGCACAGGCGCGCATGCTTGAGCTCGTCGTCATCGATCGCATCGAGGATCGCCGCGTGCTTCTGCACCACGTCGCCGACATGGCGCAGCCAGTTGTCGGCCAGGCCGACGCGGGTGTTGTGCAGGCAGGCGTGGACGCCGCCGCAGCCATAGTGGCCGACGATCAGGATGTGCTTCACCTTGAGCTGGTCGACCGCGTACTGGACCACGCTCAGGCAGTTCAGGTCGCTGTGCGCCACCACGTTGGCGACGTTGCGGTGCACGAACACCTCGCCCGGCGCCATGCCGATGATCTGGTTGGCGGGCACGCGCGAATCGGAGCAGCCGATCCACAGGTATTCCGGGTGCTGCTGCTTGGCCAGGTGCTGGAAGAACTCGGGGTCTTCCCGGGCGATCCGGTCGGCCCATTCGCGGTTGTTCTGCAGCAGCTTGTGGATGTCTTTCATCTCGGGTGTCCCTGACGTTGATGGGTAGGAAGGCGCGGCCGCGGTGGCCGCGTTGTCGGGAATCGGGGCGCTCAGTCGCCGGTGGCGGCCTGCTCGCGGTGCCGGCGCATCCACTGCGCCAGCTCATGGGAAGCGGGGTCCGGCAGCCGTTCCAGTGCGGCGATCACCGCCTGCTGGTTGGCGTCGGGATGGTTCTGGCTCAGTTTCAGCTTGATCTGGACCTGTTCGACGTGGAAGCGGAAGCCGACGATGCCGCGCAGCTGGCGGCGCTGCTCGTCGCGCTCCGGTTCGAAGCGCCAGGCCTGGCCGACCGCGGCCTCGAACCGCTCGCTGAGCGCGCCGACCAGCGCGGCCAGCGCGTCCTCGCCGTCGAAGGGTTCCAGGTGGCCGCGCAGTTCGGCGCTGGCGTAGTTCCAGGTCGGCACCCGCGCGGCGCTGTCCTTGTCCGGGTACCAGCTGGCCGACACATAACCGTGCGGGCCATCGACCAGCACCTTGGCCGCGCCGGTATCGCGCGCCTGCGGGTTCGCCCGGGCCCAGTGGCCGCGCAACTCGATGCGTTCGCCGTCGCGCCGGTACAGCACCGGTAGCCGGGCCAGTTCGGGCAGGCCGTCGGCGCCGGTGGTCAGCAGCGTGACGAACGGATCGCGCTCCAGCAGGCGATCCAGCCAGACCAGATCATGCTCGGCGAAGGCGCGCGGGGTGAACATCGGCCGCTCAGGCGCGCCCACCCAGTGACTGCACCATGCGTCCGCGCAGTCCGGCGTCGCTGGCCGCCTGCGGCGGCTGCACCTCGTGCAGCGAGAAGCCACGCGCCAGCGCATCTTCCTCGTCCAGCCCGTCCCAGGCGACGAATTCGGCGTCGAACAGCTGCGCGCGCGCGGTGTCTTCGCTGTCATAGCTCAGGGTGTTGCCGTCACTGTCCAGCACCTCGGCGGTACCGGCCGGGCGCACGCGCAGGCGCGCCCAGACCAGGGTGGTGCCGAGGCTGGCCAGCCACCATTGGTCGGCGCAGGTGTCGATGTCGTTCATTTCAGTACCAGGGAATAGAGCCAGAGCAGGCCGGCCATGCCCAGCCCGGCCCAGATCACCCACATGGCGATCCGCGCCGGTGTGGCCAGGCCGCTGAGCGCACGGTCGTCGAGCGCGCGGTAACCGCCGCCGACCAGCCAGCGCAGCGCACTGCCGTCGAGGAAGGCGAAGTCGCCGAAGCCGGCGGCGACCGCCGGGTGGCGGTCGCGGACATGCACCAGGGTGAGTGGCCAGAAGATCAGGAATGCGCTGAACCCGGCGATGGCCACGCCGACGAAGCACAGGGCCAGGAACAGGGTCATGGCCGGCGCGGGAACGGGGAGGCGGACAACGAGGGAAGGGCGTACCGCTGCGCCGGTCTGGCTGTTGTTCGTTCCTCGTTCCTCATCATTCCTTCCTCGTTGTCAGAATTCCGCCGAGCCCGGCGCGCGCGGGTAGGGGATGGCGTCGCGGATGTTGGACAGGCCGCAGACATATACCACCAGCCGCTCGAAGCCCAGCCCGAAGCCGGCGTGCGGCACCGAACCGTAGCGGCGGAAGTCGCGGTACCACTGGTAGTGCTCCGGATCCAGGCCGAACTGCGCCATGCGCGCGTCGAGGATGTCCAGGCGCTCCTCGCGCTGGCTGCCGCCGATGATCTCGCCGATGCCGGGGGCCAGCACGTCCATCGCCGCGACGGTCTTGCCGTCGTCGTTCAGGCGCATGTAGAAGGCCTTGATGTGCTCGGGGTAGTTGGTCACCACCACCGGGCGGCCGACGTGCTCCTCGGTCAGCCAGCGCTCGTGCTCGGTCTGCAGGTCCAGGCCCCACTCGACCGGGTAGTCGAACTTCCTGCCCGACTTCTGCAGCAGGCTGACCGCATCGGTGTATTCGATGCGCTCGAACGGTGCGTTGACGAACGTCTCCAGGCGGGTGATGGCGTCCTTCTGCACGCGCTCGGCGATGAAGGCCATGTCGTCGGCGCGCTCGTCGAGCACGGCGCGGAACAGGTACTTCAGGAAGTCCTCGGCCACGCGCGCGTCCTCGGCCAGGTCGGCGAAGGCGATCTCCGGCTCCACCATCCAGAACTCGGCCAGGTGGCGGGTGGTGTGGCTGTTCTCGGCACGGAAGGTCGGGCCGAAGGTGTAGACCTTGCTCAGTGCCAGGCAGTAGGCCTCGACGTTGAGCTGGCCGGACACGGTCAGGAAGGTCTCCTTGCCAAAGAAGTCGCGGCTGAAGTCGATGCCGCCGTTCTCGCCGCGCGGCAGGTTGGCCATGTCCAGGGTGGAGACGCGGAACATCTGCCCGGCGCCCTCGGCATCGGACGTGGTGATGATCGGCGTGCTGATCCAGTAGTAGCCGTTCTCGTGGAAGTAGCGGTGCACGGCCTTGGCCAGGCAGTCGCGGATGCGGGTGACGGCGCCGAACAGGTTGGTGCGCGGGCGCAGGTGCGCCACTTCGCGCAGGAACTCGGGCGACATCGGCTTGGGCTGGATCGGATAGGTCAGCGGGTCCTCGACCCAGCCGACGATCTCCAGGCCCTGGCCCTGGATCTCGAAGCTCTGGCCCTTGCCCTGCGACTTGACCAGCCTGCCGGTGGCGATGACCGAGCAGCCCGGGGTCAGGCGCTTGATATCGTCGAAATTGGCCAGCGCGTCGGTGGCCACGACCTGGATCGGGGCGAAGCCGGAGCCGTCGCTGACATTGACGAAGGCCAGCCCGTTGGAGGCACGGACCGTGCGAACCCAACCGCGAACCGTGACTTCTCCGCCTTCCGGGATCTTCCCGGCCAGGGCGTGCGCAACGCTGACCACCGTCATGACTTGAATCCTCTGCTGATCGACTCGATCTGTGAACACGGAATTCTAGCGGCTGCGCGGCCGGACAGGCGAGGGATCCGCCATCCGGGGCCGGTACAGCCGGGTTTTCCTATAATCGCCCCGCAATCCCCGGAGTCGCATGCCCATGGCCATCCATCTCACTCCCGTCGCCTTCGCCCGCGTCCAGCGCTTCGTCGAGCAGACCCCCGGCGCGCTGGGCCTGCGTTTCGGCGTGACCCGCACCGGCTGCTCCGGCTGGGGCCATACCACCGACCTGGCGCGCGAACAGCGCCAGGACGACACCGTGTTCGAGCAGGACGGCGTGCGCATCTTCGTCGACGCCGAGAGCCTGGCGCTGGTGGACGGCACCGAGATCGATTTCGGCAAGCAGGGCCTGAGCGAGACCTTTTTGTTCAGGAACCCGAACGCCACCGCCGAGTGCGGGTGCGGCGAGAGCTTCACCACCGACGAAACCCACCGCTGAGGCCATTGCCCGCCTGGCCGGTGCCTGGCGCCGGCCTACCGGCGGTGCGCGGCCACGGCGCGCCGGGCGGCCGGCAGGTCCGGGTGGAAGGCTGTCCGGCACGGGGTGGCTTGCCCGCAGGCCGGGGGCGGTGGATAATGCGCGGCTCCCTGCGCCTCCGGTGCGGGGGTCCTTGCCCCACCGCGTTGCGTGCGGGGGGCTGTCCGGCCCGACAGGGCTACATCCGAAAGGTAGAAAAACATGAGTCGTCATTACGAAGTCGTGTTCCTGGTCCACCCGGACCAGAGCGAACAGGTCCCGGCCATGGTCGAGCGCTACAAGGCGCTGGTCGAGGGCGGCAACGGCAAGATCCACCGCCTGGAAGACTGGGGCCGCCGCCAGCTGGCGTACCCGATCCAGAACCTGGTCAAGGCCCACTATGTTCTGATGAACATCGAAGCCGACCAGTCGGTGCTGAACGAACTGACCGAAAGCTTCCGTTTCAACGACGCCGTGCTGCGCAACCTGGTCATCAAGCGTGACGAGGCCGAGACCGAGCAGTCGCTGATCATGAAGAGCAAGGACGAGAAGGGCGACAAGCCCGAGCGTGGCGAGCGCCGTCGTCGTGACGACGAAGAAGCTGCCAATTCCAACAATGAAGAAGCCGGCGACGACGCCGCCTCTGCCGAATAAGGAGTCAGCTCATGTCCAAGTTCTTCCGTCGCCGCAAGTTCTGCAAGTTCACGGCTGAAGGTGTGAAGGAGATCGACTACAAGGATCTCAACACCCTGCGCCAGTACCTGACCGAGAACGGCAAGATCGTGCCGAGCCGCGTCACCGGCACCAAGTCCAAGTACCAGCGCCAGCTGTCCACGGCGGTCAAGCGCGCCCGTTTCCTGGCGCTGATCCCGTACACGGACAACCACGACGTCTGATACGTCCAACCGTCCATTCGGACAGCAAGCGTTGCGGTGTCCCTCGCGGGACATCGCTAACGAATAACGGAGCAAGAAAATGAAGCTGATTCTGCTGCAGAAGGTGACCAACCTGGGCAACCTGGGTGACCTGGTCGACGTGAAGCCGGGCTACGGCCGCAACTTCCTGGTGCCGCACGGCAAGGCCGTGCCGGCCACCGAAGCCAACGTTGCCGCCTTCGAGGCCAAGCGCGCCGAGTACGAGGCCAAGGCCAAGGCGTCGCATGACGATGCCGAAGCCCGCGCCGCCAAGTTCGCCGACGCCAGCGTCACCATCGGTGCCCACGCCTCGACCGAAGGCAAGCTGTACGGCTCGGTCGGCCCGCGCGACATCGCCGAAGCCTTCACCGCTGCCGGCCTGCCGCTGGAGAAGAGCGAAGTCATCCTCGGCGAGGGCGCTTTCCGTGCCGTCGGCGAGTACGACGTCCTGATCAAGCTGCACGCCGACGTGGAAGTCACCGTCAAGGTCATCGTCGAAGCCGACGCCTGATCCCTGCGGTTCAAGCTGTACCTGGAACGGGCGCCGCAAGGCGCCCGTTCTTTTTGCCCCTCCCCGGGCCCCGGCGGCCCGCCGCCGCGCACCCCCGCGCCACGGCGGAAGAGGGGCTTATACTCCCCGCAGACTGCTGTTCCCAAGCCCTGATCCCCCGCAGAACCCACGGTGCCGCCCCCGGCCCGGCACTGGAACCTTGCCTGCCCCATGCGTCTATCCACGATCAAGCTCTCCGGTTTCAAGTCGTTCGTCGATCCCACGACGCTGCACCTGCCGACCAACATGACCGGCGTGGTCGGGCCCAACGGCTGCGGCAAGTCCAACATCATCGATGCGGTGCGCTGGGTGATGGGTGAGAGCTCGGCCAGCCGCCTGCGCGGCGACTCGCTGACCGACGTGATCTTCTCCGGTTCGGCCGGGCGCAAGCCGGTGTCGCAGGCCACGGTCGAGCTGATCTTCGACAACACCGACCACACCATTGCCGGCGAGTACGCCTCGTTCAACGAGATCTCGGTCAAGCGCACGGTCAGCCGCGACGGCAGCAGCAACTACTACCTCAACGGCACCAAGTGCCGGCGCCGCGACATCACCGACCTGTTCCTCGGCACCGGGCTGGGCCCGCGCAGCTACTCGATCATCGAGCAGGGCATGATCAGCCAGATCATCGAGGCGCGCCCGGAAGACCTGCGCGTCTACCTGGAAGAGGCCGCCGGCATCTCCAAGTACAAGGAGCGCCGCAAGGAGACCGAGACCCGCATCCGCCACACCCGCGAGAACCTGGATCGCCTGAACGACCTGCGCGAGGAGATCGGCAAGCAGCTCGAACACCTGCGCCGGCAGGCGCGCCAGGCCGAGCAGTACCAGGCGCTGCAGGAAGAGCGCCGGGTCAAGGATGCCGAATGGAAGGCGCTGGAGTACCGCGGGCTGGACGCGCGCCTGGGCGGCCTGCGCGAAGCGCTGGCACGCGAGGAAACCCGGCTGCAGCAGCTGGTGGCCGAGCAGCGCGAGGCCGAGAGCCGCATCGAAACCGGGCGCGTGCGCCGCGAGGAAGCCGCCGAAACGCTGTCCCGCGCACAGGCCGATGTCTACCAGGTCGGCAGCACCCTGGCGCGGCTTGAACAGCAGATCCAGCACCAGCGCGAGATGGCGCAGCGCCTGCACAAGGCGCGCGACGAGACCCGCCAGGCCCTGGCCGAGCTGGGCCAGCACATCAGTGGCGACGAAGCGCGGCTGATGGTGCTGCGCGAGGCGGTGGAGAACGCCGAACCGCAGCTGGAACAGCTGCAGGAAGAAAACGAATTCCGCCAGGAAGGGCTGCGCGAGGCCGAGGCCGCGCTGCACGACTGGCAGCAGCGCTGGGAAGCGCACAACCGCAACACCTCCGAAGCCACGCGCTCGGGCGAGGTGGAGCGCACCCGCGTCGATTATCTCGACCGGCAGATCCTGGAGGCCGACCGCCGCCGCGAGGCGCTGGCGGCCGAGCGCGCCGGGCTCGACGTCGAGGCCCTGGCCGAGGCGTTCGAGCAGCTGCAGCTGCAGCACGAATCGCAGGCCGCGGTGCTGGACGAGCTGAACGAGCAGGTGGAACTGCGCAAGGAGGGCGCGGCGACGCTGCAGGAACGGCAGCGCGCCAGCCAGACCGAACTGGCCGAAGTACGCAAGCAGGCACAGGCCGCGCGCGGCCGCCTGTCCTCGCTGGAAACCCTGCAGCAGGCCGCGCTGGGCCAGGAGCAGGGCGCCGCGGTGGCCTGGCTGAAGGCGCACGGGCTCGATTCGGCCGCACGCGTAGGCGAACGCATCAGCGTCGAAAGCGGCTGGGAAAACGCGGTGGAAAGCGCACTGGGCCAGCTGATCGAGGGCGTGCTGGTCGAGGCCCCCGAAGCGCTGGTCGATGCGCTGGGCGAACTGGGCGAAGGCCGCATCGCGCTGGTGTCCGGCGCCGAGGGCAGCGCCGACTTCGCACCGACCTCGCTGGCCGCGCGCGTGCAGGGCCCGCTGGCGATCCGCCGGCTGCTGGCGCGCCTGCATGGCGCGCCGGACCTGGCCGCCGCACGCGAGCTGCAGCAACGGCTGGACGACGGCGATTCGGTCATCACCCGCAACGGCGAGCGCCTGGGCGAGGGCTGGGTGCGGGTGTCGCGGCAGGGGGCGGCCAAGCAGGGCGCGCTGCTGCGCGAGCGCGAGATCGTCACCCTGCGCGGGCAGATCGAGGAACTGCAGGAGCGCGAGGGCGAGCTCGAACGCCAGCTCGGCGCGTTCCGCGAACAGTTGCTGGCGGCCGAGCAGCAGCGCGAGGAAGCGCAGCGGGCGCTGTACCAGGCGCATCGCAGCGTGTCCGAGCTGGCCGGGCAGGTGCAGAGCCAGCGTGGCCGGCTGGAATCGGCGCGTACGCGCATCGAGCGCATCGAGGCCGAGCTTGCGCAGTTGCTGGAAGCGCTGGACGCCAGCCGCGAACAGGCCGGCGAGGCCCGCGTGCGCCTGGAGGACGCCGTTTCCAGCATGGGCGACCTGGAGACCACGCGGCAGGCGCTGGAGGGCGAGCGCCGCCAGCTGACCGAGGCCCGCGACCTGGCCCGCGACGCGGCGCGCAACGTGCGCGACAGCATGCATGCGCTGGCGCTCACGCTGGAGTCGCAACGCGCGCAGATCGCCTCGCTGTCGCAGTCGCTGGAGCGCATGAGCACCCAGCGCGGGCAGCTGGATTCGCGCCTGGGCGAGCTGCATTCGCAGCTGGACCAGGGCGACACGCCGGTGCAGGCGCTGGAGGCCGAACACCAGAACGCCCTGGCCGAGCGCGTGCGCGTGGACCGGGTGCTGGCCGAGGCGCGCGCGCATCTGGATGGCATCGATGCCGAACTGCGCACGCTGGAGCAGACCCGCCACCAGC
Organism: Stenotrophomonas acidaminiphila; assembly: GCF_001431595.1. Lineage (GTDB taxonomy): Bacteria > Pseudomonadota > Gammaproteobacteria > Xanthomonadales > Xanthomonadaceae > Stenotrophomonas > Stenotrophomonas acidaminiphila. The sequence continues at coordinate 136,457 of NZ_LDJO01000024.1, read as the reverse complement.
GCGACGAGCAGGCCCTGGCGCAGCGCGAGCGCATTTCCCAGCGCAGGCTCGACCAGCAGGCGCTGGTGCTCAGCGCCGAACAGCTGCAGGCGGCCGTGGAGAAGGCCGGCTTCGTGCTGGAGGACGTGGTCAATACCCTGCCGGAGGACGCGCGCATCGGCGAATGGGAGCAGGCGGTGCAGCAGATCGATGCGCGCATGCGCCGGCTGGAGCCGGTCAACCTCGCCGCCATCCACGAATACGGCGAGGCCTCGCAGCGTTCGGAATACCTGGAATCGCAGAACGTGGACCTGACCACCGCGCTGGAAACGCTGGAAGAGGCGATCCGCAAGATCGACCGCGAGACCCGCGGCCGCTTCAAGGACACCTTCGACCGCGTCAACGCCGGTGTCCAGGCGCTGTATCCGCGCCTGTTCGGTGGCGGCCATGCCTACCTTGAGCTGACCGGCGAGGACCTGCTCGATACCGGCGTGACCATCATGGCGCGCCCGCCCGGCAAGCGCGTATCGAGCATCTCGCTGCTGTCCGGCGGCGAGAAGGCGATGACCGCGGTGGCGCTGGTGTTCGCCATCTTCCAGCTCAACCCGGCGCCGTTCTGCCTGCTCGACGAGGTGGACGCGCCGCTGGACGAGGCCAACGTCGGCCGCCTGGCCAACATGGTCAAGGAAATGAGCGAGAAAGTGCAGTTCCTGTTCGTCAGCCACAACAAGGCGACGATGGAGGCCGCGCACCAGCTCTCCGGAGTCACCATGCGCGAGCCGGGCGTCAGCCGCCTGGTCAGCGTGGACCTGGAAGAGGCGGCGCGTTTGGCGGGCGCGGCCTGACGTGCCATTCTAGTTACCTGAACGAACCAGCCGGAGAACCTATCGAATGTCCGACACGGCACTGTTGCGTATCGGCATCCTTGCCGCCGGACTGCTGCTGATCGCGGCGATTCTCCTGTTCGGACGGCCCCGGAAGCCGGCGCAGGGCAAGCGCCGCGAGCCGGCCGAGAGCGGCGAGCGGCCACGGCGCGAGCCGGTGCTGGGCGCGGGCGAGGAGGCGGGCGAGGGCGTCGCCGGGGCCGAGGCGGGCGAGGTGGCAGCCCAGCAGGAACTGGGGTTGCCGGACGTGGAAGCGCCAGGCAGCGAACTGGGCAAGCGCGCCACCCAGGATTTCGACAAGATCGTCTCGCTGTACGTGGCCGCACGCGCCGGGTTGTCGCTGCGCGGCGAGGACATCGTGGTCGCCGCGGAGAAGACCGGGCTGGTGTTCGGCTACATGAACGTGTTCCACCGCATGGTCGAAGGCCATCCCGAGCGCGGGCCGATCTTCAGCATGGCCAGCATCATGAAGCCGGGCAGTTTCGACATGGCCCACATCCGCGAGATGGAAACCCCGGCCATCGCCTTCTTCCTGACCCTGCCGGCGCCGATGACCGCGCTCGATGCCTGGGAGAAGATGCTGCCCACCGTGCAGCGCATGGCCGAGCTGCTCGACGGCGTGGTCCTGGACGACAGCCGCAACGCGCTGGGGCGCCAGCGCATCGCCCACATCCGCGACGAACTGCGGGCCTACGACCGCCAGCACCAGGCGCCACCGCTGACCAAGCCGCCGCGCTGGTGAGCGCGGTGCGGTAGCCACGGCAAGGGGCGTCGCGTGCGGCGCCCTTTGCTGTTTGCGCGGGCGGCCACACGCGTTGCGTACACGCGTGCGCGGGTAAAATCCGGGCATGACTTCCGAAGCCACCGCCCGCCGCCGCATCGCCGAACTCCGCCAGCAGCTGGCCACGGCCGCACAGGCCTACCACGAGCATGACGAGCAGCTGATTCCCGATGCCGACTACGACCGGCTGCTGCGCGAACTCGAAGCGCTGGAGGCGGCCCATCCGCAGCTGGACAGCGACGATTCGCCCAGCCACCAGATCGGCGGCAGGCCGTCGTCGCGGTTTCCCGAGGTGGTGCACGCGGTGCCGATGCTGTCGCTGGGCAATGCCTTCAGCAACGAGGAAGTGCGCGACTTCGTGCGCCGCATCGACGAGCGCCTGCAGCGCCGCACGCTGGTGTTTTCGGCCGAGCCCAAGCTCGATGGGCTGGCGATCAGCCTGCGCTACGAGGACGGCGTGTTCGTGCAGGGCGCGACCCGCGGCGACGGCAGCCGCGGCGAGGACGTCACCGCCAACCTGCGCCAGATCAAGGTGATCCCGGCCCGGCTCGAAGGCGCGGGCTGGCCGGCGGTGCTGGAAGTGCGCGGCGAGGTGTACATGCCGCGCGCCGATTTCGAGAAGTACAACGAGCAGGCGCGCCTGCACGGCGGCAAGGTGCTGGCCAATCCGCGCAACGGCGCCGCCGGCTCGCTGCGCCAGCTCGACCCGAAGGTCAGCGCGCAGCGTCCGCTGAGCTTCTATGCCTATGGCACCGGCGAGGTCGACGGCGGCCAGCTGCCGCCCACCCATTCGGCGACGCTGGCACGGCTGGCGCAGTGGGGGTTCCCGGTGAGCGAACTGTGCCGGGTGGTCGAGGGTGTCGATGGCCTGCTCGACTACTACCGCGACATCGGCGCGCGCCGCGACGGGCTGGCGTTCGACATCGACGGCGTGGTCTACAAGCTCGACGACCGCGACGGGCAGCGCGAGATGGGCTTCGTCGCCCGCGCGCCGCGCTGGGCCATCGCCCACAAGTTCCCGGCGCAGGAGCAGACCACCACGGTCGAGGCGATCGAGATCCAGATCGGCCGCACCGGCGCGGCCACGCCGGTGGCGCGCCTGCAGCCGGTGCAGGTGGCCGGGGTGACCGTCACCAACGCCACCCTGCACAACGCCGACCAGATCGCGCGCCTGGACGTGCGCGTGGGCGACAGCGTCATCGTGCGCCGCGCCGGCGACGTGATCCCCGAAGTGGTGAGCGTCATCCCCGGGCGCCGCCCGCCCGGCGCACTGCCGTGGACGATGCCGCCGGCGTGCCCGGTATGCGGTGCCGAGATCGTGCGCGAGGAGGGTGCGGCGGTGTGGCGCTGCTCGGGCGAGCTGAGCTGCCCGGCGCAGCGCAAGGAGGCCATCGCCCATTTCGCCTCGCGCCGCGCGATGGACATCGACGGGCTCGGCGACAGGTACATCGAAATCCTGGTCGACGCCGGCATCGTGCGCGGCGTGGCCGATCTGTACCGGCTGCAGCGCGACACCCTGCTGCTGCTCAAGCTGGCGCTGGACGCGGCCGATCCCTCGGCGCTGGCCAGCGGCATCGCCCCGCACCTGCCGGCCGGGGGCAGCGGTGAATGGCTCAAGGCGCTGCTGCGCCTGGACGGCAACGATCCGCGATGGCGCGCGCAGGCGCTGGCGTTGCCGGCACGCTTCGAGTGGAACCCGAAGAAGATCGCCACCCGCTGGGCCGACAACCTGATCGCGGCCATCGACGCCAGCCGCACCACCACGCTGGAGCGGCTGCTGTTCGCGCTGGGCATCGAGCATGTCGGCGAGAGCACCGCCAAGGCGCTGGCGCAGTGGTTCGGCGACCTGGAACTGATCCGCCAGCTGCCGTGGCCGCTGTTCAAGCGCGTGCCCGATATCGGCGGCGAGGTGGCGCGCTCGTTGGGTCATTTCTTCGAGCAGGAAGGCAACCAGCAGGCGATCGACGCGCTGCTGCAGGTCGGGCGGGTACGCATCGGCGACGTCCACCCGCCGTCGCCGCGGCTGCGCGAAGGGCTGGACCTGGCGCAACTGCTGGTCGAAGCCGAGATTCCGGGCATCACCCGGCTGCGCGCGGAGAAACTGGTGGCGGCGCTGCCGTCGGCGCAGCAGATCCTGGACGCCGAGCCGCAGCACCTGCTTGCCGCCGGCCTGCCAGAGGACACCGCGCACGGCCTGGCGCAGTGGCTGGACAGCGACAACCACGGGCAATTGCTGCTCAGGGGCGAGGCGCAGATGCAGCGCCTGCTGGAACTGGCCCCGGTGGCGGCCGCGCAGCCGGCCGGGCCGCTGGACGGCCAGACCGTGGTGCTGACCGGCACGCTGTCGGCGCTGACCCGCGACGCCGCCAAGGCGCGGCTGGAAGCGCTGGGCGCCAAGGTCGCCGGCAGCGTTTCGAAGAAGACCGCCTTCGTGGTTGCCGGCAGCGAGGCCGGCTCCAAACTGGACAAGGCCACCGAACTGGGCGTGGAGGTGTGGGATGAACCGCGCCTGCTCGCCTTCCTCACCGAACACGGACAACACCCATGAACCTGCGTTTCCGCCTCGCCACGCCCGAGGATTTCCCGCACCTGCTCGCCATGGTGCGCGCGTTCTATGCCGAGGACCAGATCGCCTACGACGCGGCGCTGGTCGAGCCCGGCCTGCGTACGCTGCTGGCCGAGCCGGCCTGCGGCGCGGCCCTGCTGCTGGAGGGCGACGATGTGGCCGAGGCCGGCTACATCACCCTGGGCTGGTGCTTCAGCGTGGAGCAGGGCGGTCGCTTCGTGCTGCTCGACGAACTGTACCTGGCCCCTGCCGCGCGTGGCCGCGGCTGGGGGCGGCAGGCGCTGGCGCTGGCGCGCGACTGGGCGATCGTCGAGGGCGCCAGCGTGATGCGGCTGGAAGTGAACCACCACAATGCCAGGGCCAAGGCGCTGTACCTGTCGGCCGGCTACCGCGACGACGAGCGCGACATCCTGACCCTGCCGCTGGCGGTGTCGCCGGCGGGCCTGCATCCGTGATCGAGGCGCTGCGCCGGCGCGCGCGCCTGAACGCGCTGATCCGCGATTTCTTCGCGCGCCGCGAGGTGCTGGAAGTGGAAACGCCGATCCTGTCCGCGGCCGGCAACACCGAGCCCAACATCGAGGGTTTCCAGACCCGCTTCAGCGGCCATGTCGATGCGGGTTCGGCGGTGCGCTGGCTGCGCACCTCGCCGGAGTATCCGCTCAAGCGGCTGCTCGCCGCCGGCGTCGGCGACTGCTACGAGCTCGGCCGGGTGTTCCGCAACGGCGAGGCCGGCGGCCGCCACAACCCCGAGTTCACCATGCTCGAGTGGTACCGCGTCGGCTGGGATCACCATCGCCTGATCGAGGAGACGGTGGAACTGGTGCGTGCGGCGCTGGCGATGGTCGGGCGCGAGGCGGCGCTGCAGGTAATGACCTACCGCGAGCTGTTCGTCGGCACGCTGGGCGTGGATCCATTCAGCGCCGACGAGGCGCAGCTGCGTGCGCCACTGGCCGGCGTCGGCATCACTGCCGACGGCCTCACCCGCGACGACTGGCTCGACCTGCTGATGACCCACCGCATCCAGCCGCACTTCCCCGTCGACCGCATCACCGTGATCCATGACTGGCCGGCCACGCAGGCCGCGCTGGCGCGCATCCGCCCGGGCCAGCCGCCGCTGGCCGAGCGTTTCGAGCTCTATCTGGGCGCGGTGGAACTGGCCAACGGCTACCACGAGCTGAACGATGCGGTGGAACAGCGCCAGCGCTTCCAGCGCGACCTGGCGGTGCGTGCCGCGCGCGGTGACGCGCTGCCGCCGCTGGACGAGCCGTTCCTGGCGGCATTGCCGGCGTTGCCGCGCTGCGCCGGCGTGGCGGTGGGCGTGGACCGGCTGTTGATGGCGCTGGCCGGGACCGGCCGCATCGCCGACGTGCTGGCCTTCGATTTCGCCAACGCCTGAGCGCCTTTCCCGCACCGGCGGGCCCATGAAACGGGCGGCGATCGCTGCCCGTGCACCGCTGCCCGCGCGGCATGCCGCGCACGCATGTATTGCCTGCGCACCGCCGATGATGCTCTGATCATGCCTGCGGACGCAGCGTCTGTGCCGGCGGCGTCCATCGGATTGCAGGGTGGGAAGGTCTGATGAAAGGTGTGTGCGGCCTGTTGCCAACGCTGTGGCTGTTGCCGATGCCGGCCTTGGCGGGGCAGGACGGCGCGACGCCGGCGGAGACCCCGGTGGTGCGTTGCGAATCGGACGAGGGTACGCGCCAGCGCTGCGCGATGGACGTCTCGCGCGGCGTGCAGCTGGTGCGCCAGCTTTCCACCCAGAGCTGCATCCGCGAGACCAGCTGGGGCATGGACGAGCAGGGCATCTGGGTCAGCCGCGGCTGCCGCGCCGAGTTCGCTCCCGAGCAGCCTGCGCCCGGGCAGCGCCTGGTGCGGCGCATGGTGCGCTGCGAATCCAAGGGCCGCACCGTGACCTGCCCGGTACTGCTGCGCGGCGCGCCGGTACGCCTGATCCGCCAGCAGTCGCTGCTGCCCTGCCGCGAGGGGCGCACCTGGGGATACGGGCGCAACGAGATCTGGGTGAGCCGCGGCTGCCAGGGGCAGTTCGAAGTGGGCGCCGAGGACGGCTCCGGTTTCGTGGACGTCCCGCGCCATGTCATCTGCGAATCCAAGAGCGAGATGCGCCGGGAGTGCGGGGTCAGCGTCGAGCGCAAGGTCACGCTGGTCCGGCAGCTGTCCAATGCGCCCTGCGAGGAAGGGCGCAGCTGGGGCTGGGACCGTGCCGGCGTCTGGGTGGACAAGGGCTGCCGCGCCGAGTTTTCCGCCGACTGACGGCGGCCCCGTACAATGGCGCGATGAACGACAACCACGCCATCGATTACGCCCGTTACGACCATATCCGCCCGATCCGCTGGACCGGCGACGCACTGGAACTGCTGGACCAGCGCAAGCTGCCGTTCGTCGTCGAGCACGTGCTGTGCAGCGACAGCGACGCGGTCGCCGCGGCCATCCATGCGCTCACCGTGCGCGGTGCGCCGGCGATCGGCATCGCCGCGGCCTGGGGCGTGGTGCTGGCCGCGCGGGGGCTCGATGCCGGCGACGGCGCCGCCGCGCTGCAGGCACTGGAACCGGCGATGGCGCGGCTCAATGCCGCGCGCCCGACCGCGGTCAACCTGGCCTGGGCGCTGGCGCGCATGCGCGGTGTTCTGGCCGCCGCCGGCAGCGACTGGAAGCAGGTGCTGGCGCTGGAAGCGCAGGCCATTGCCGACGAGGATCTCGCTGCCAACCGCCACATGGGCGAGCGGGGCGCGGGCCTGATCGCGCCGGGCAGCGGCGTGCTGACCCACTGCAACACCGGCTCGCTGGCCACCGCCGGTTTCGGCACCGCGCTGGGCGTGATCCGTGCCGGCGTCGCCCAGGGGCGCATCGCCCGGGTGTTCGCCGGCGAAACCCGGCCGTGGCTGCAGGGCGCGCGCCTGACCGTATGGGAACTGCAGCAGGATGGCATCGACGCGACCCTGGTCGCCGACTCGGCGGCATCGCACCTGATGAAGACCGGTGCGGTGCAGTGGGTGGTGGTCGGCGCCGACCGCATCTGCGCCAACGGCGATACCGCCAACAAGATCGGCACCTACCAGCTGGCCATCGCCGCGCGCCACCACGGCGTGAAGTTCATGGTGGTGGCGCCGTCCTCGACCGTGGACATGGGCACCGCGCATGGCGACGCGATCGAGATCGAGCAGCGCGATCCGGGTGAACTGTTCGGCGTCGGTGGCGTGCGCACCGTGGCCGAGGGCATCCAGGCCTGGAACCCGGTGTTCGACGTGACTCCGGGCAGCCTGATCGACGCCATCGTGACCGAAAAGGGCGTGATCCTGGACCCGGACGTCGCGGCCATGCGGGCGGCTTTCGGCGGCTGAACCCGGGCCCGGGCCCGGTACCGGCGGCGGTATCTGCGCGGCGGTTCGTGGAAACCGCCGCCCACCCCCGCGGACAGCGGCTAAGTCCCTGATTTGCTCCGTTAAAAGTGCTGCTTCCCGAGGCGGCAGACGGCGCCGTGTGGTAAACTCGGCGACTTGAATCGGGCTTGTGCCGGGACCGCCCACAAAGGCCGTCGGCGCTGCTCCGGACCGCTACCAGAATACGGAATCCGAATGGCAGAAACCGCCAAGGAAATCATCCAGGTCAACCTGGAAGACGAGATGCGCAAGAGCTACCTCGATTACGCCATGAGCGTGATCGTGGGGCGCGCGCTCCCCGACGCCCGCGACGGCCTCAAGCCGGTCCATCGCCGCGTCCTCTACGCGATGCAGGAGCTTGGCGCGCACGCCAACAAGCCGTATTACAAGTCGGCGCGTATCGTCGGTGACGTCATCGGCAAGTACCACCCGCACGGCGACAGCGCGGTCTACGACACGCTGGTGCGCATGGCGCAGCCGTTCTCGCTGCGCTACATGCAGATCGACGGCCAGGGCAATTTCGGTTCGGTCGATGGCGACAGCCCGGCGGCGATGCGTTACACCGAATCGCGCCTGTCGCGGATCAGCCACGAGATGCTGGCCGACATCGACAAGGAAACCGTCGATTTCCAGCCCAACTACGACGAAAAGGAACTGGAGCCGACGGTCCTGCCGACGCGCTTCCCGAACCTGCTGGTCAACGGCTCGGCCGGCATCGCGGTGGGCATGGCCACCAACATCCCGCCGCACAACCTGACCGAGAGCATCAATGCCTGCATCGCGCTGATCGACAACCCGTCGATCGACGTGGACGGGTTGATGGAGTACATCCCCGGCCCTGACTTCCCGACCGCCGGCATCATCAACGGTACCGCCGGCATCATCGCCGGCTACCGCACCGGCCGTGGCCGCGTCCGCATCCGCGCCAAGGCCGATATCGAAGTGGCCGACAACGGCCGCGAGTCGATCATCGTCACCGAGATTCCCTACCAGGTGAACAAGGCGCGGCTGATCGAGAAGATCGCCGAGCTGGTGAAGGAAAAGAAGCTCGAGGGCATCAGCGAGCTGCGCGACGAGTCCGACAAGGACGGCATGCGCATCTACATCGAGGTCAAGCGCGGCGAATCGGCCGAGGTCGTGCTGAACAACCTGTACCAGCAGACCCAGATGGAGTCGGTGTTCGGCATCAACATGGTGGCGCTGGTCGACGGCCGCCCGAAGCTGCTGAACCTCAAGGAGATGCTGGAGGCGTTCGTCCGCCACCGCCGCGAGGTCGTCACCCGCCGCACCATCTTCGAACTGCGCAAGGCGCGCGCCCGTGCGCACGTGCTGGAAGGCCTGACCGTCGCGCTGGCCAACATCGACGAGATGATCGAACTGATCAAGACCTCGTCCAACCCCGCCGAGGCCAAGGAGCGGATGCTGGCCAAGGTGTGGGAGCCGGGCCTGGTCGGCGCGCTGCTGGGCGCCGCCGGGGCCGAGGCCTCGCGTCCGGAGGACCTGCCCCGCGGCATCGGCCTGGTCGATGGCCGCTACCAGCTGTCCGACGTGCAGGCCACCCAGATCCTGGAAATGCGCCTGCACCGCCTCACCGGGCTGGAGCAGGACAAGCTCACCGAGGAATACAGGCAGCTGCTGGACGTGATCGCCGGGCTGATCCACATCCTGGAAAACCCCGACCGGCTGCTGCAGGTGATCCGCGAGGAGCTGGAGAGCGTGCGCGCCGAGTACGGCGACGAACGCCGTACCGAGATCCGCCACAGCGAGGAAGACCTGGACATCCTCGACCTGATCGCGCCGGAGGACGTGGTGGTGACGCTGTCGCGCGCCGGTTACGTCAAGCGCCAGCCGGTATCGGCGTACCGCGCGCAGAAGCGCGGCGGCCGCGGCCGCAGCGCGGCGGCGACCAAGGACGAGGATTCGATCGAGCAGCTGTGGCTGGTCAACACCCATGACACGCTGCTGACGTTCACCAGTTCCGGCAAGGTGTTCTGGCTGCCGGTGTACCAGTTGCCGGAGGCCGGCTCCAACGCGCGCGGGCGCCCGATCATCAACTGGATCGCACTGGAGAACGGCGAGCGCGTGCAGGCGGTGCTGCCGGTGCGCGAGTACGACGACAACCACTTCGTGTTCTTCGCCACCCGCAACGGCACGGTGAAGAAGACCCCGCTGAGCGAATTCGCGTTCCGCCTGGCGCGCGGCAAGATCGCCATCAACCTCGACGAGGGCGATGCGCTGGTCGGCGTCGGCCTGACCGATGGCGAGCGCGACATCCTGCTGTTCGCCTCCAACGGCAAGACCGTGCGCTTCGGCGAGGACCGCGTGCGGTCGATGGGCCGGACCGCCACCGGCGTGCGCGGCATCAAGATGGCCAAGGGCGAGGAAGTGGTCAGCCTGATCGTGGCCGAAAGCGCCGGTGGCGCCGAGGACGAGAACGAGGACGACACCGGTGCCGAGGACATGCCGGTCGACGCCGGCGAGATCATCGAGTCGGCCGACGATGCGGGCGTGCAGTACATCCTTACCGCCACCGAGAATGGCTACGGCAAGCGCACGCCGCTGGCCGACTACCCGCGCAAGGGTCGTGGCACGCAGGGTGTGATCGGCATCCAGACCAGCGAGCGCAACGGCAAGCTGGTCAGCGCGGTGCTGCTGGGCACGGGCGACGAGGTGCTGCTGATCTCCGATGGCGGCACCCTGGTGCGTACCCGCGGTTCGGAAATCTCGCGCGTGGGCCGCAACACCCAGGGCGTGACCCTGATCCGCCTGTCCAAGGGCGAGAAGCTGCAGGCGGTCGAACGCCTGGATGCCTCGCTGCAGTCGGGCGACGATGCCGACGAGGATGTGGCGTCCGGGGATGCGGAGCCGGCCGTGGCGCCGCCGCAAAGCTGAAAGGCAGCGGTTCGCGTTGAATGAAAGCGCCGGCGCAAGCCGGCGTTTTTTTTTACGCTCGTCCATGCGCCGGGTCCCCGGGGAATCGCCAGGCGTGCTTGCGGGCGCGGCCCTGTCTGCCGGCGATGCGCGCGGTGGGGTGAGGGCAGGCGGCGGGCCCGTGGTCGCGGTCGTGGCGTTTGGAAACGCAAAAAAAAACAGCAGGCAAAGCCTGCTGTTCGGTGTAATGGCGCGCCCGGAGAGATTCGAACTCCCGACCGCCTGGTTCGTAGCCAGGTACTCTATCCAACTGAGCTACGGGCGCGTTTTACCTTTATTGTTCTGACGGGGAACGCTGCTGGTGCAGTGTTCCAAACTGGCGCGCCCGGAGAGATTCGAACTCCCGACCGCCTGGTTCGTAGCCAGGTACTCTATCCAACTGAGCTACGGGCGCGTCGTCAGGAGCGGAATTATGCGGATATGACGCGCATGCGTCAACGCTTTTGTGAAATTTTCCTATAACGATGCCGATGCCAGCGCATCGGCGACGATGGCCGGCGATTTCATCCAGCTGAAGTGGTCGGCAGGTGCGCCCAGTTCGTCGCCGGACAGGATCCGCAGCGTCGCCGGCGCGGCCGGCATCTTGGACAACAGGTGGCGCATGGAGCCGGCCGGGGCGAGCCAGTCGGCGTCGAACAGCAGCGCCTGCACCGGCAGCGCGAGGGCATGCATCGCCGCATCCAGGTCGACCGCCAGCCCTGCCGCGGCGTAGTGCCCGCTGAGGCCGACCCGGGCCCAGTCGTGGATCAGGCTGCGTGCCTCGGTGCCGCCGAAGCCGAGCCGGCGCCCGGGCAGCGCCCCGCGCCGTTGCGCCAGCCAGGGCAGGAAGCGATAGGCCGATGGCAACAGCCAGCGCCGCGGCGCGGGAAAGCCCTGCCACCACGGGGTGCCGCTGGCGACCAGCCAGAGCGCGGCGAAGGCGTCCGGATGCAGGCCGGCATGGCAGCACGCCAGTTGTCCGCCGAGGCTGTGCCCGCCCAGCCGCAGCGCGAGGCCGGGCAGCGCCGAGCGGACCGCTGCCTCGGCGGCGGGCAGGTCATGCTGCAGCAGCTCGCGGTAACCCCAGTCGCCGTTCCTGCCGGCGCGCAGGCTGCTGCTGCCGTTGCCACGCCATTCATGCACGAACACGGCGGTGCCGCGCGCCGCCAGGGCGTCGGCCAGCGGCAGGTAATGGCGCGCGGCCACGCCCAGTGCGGGCAGCCACAGCACCGCCTCACGGGGCTGCGATGGCAGGTGGGCGAGCAGCTGGAAGCGGTGTCCGTCCGCCGCCGCGACGTCGAGGACGGAGTGCGCGCTCATGCCGGGCCGGCCGCGCCGAAGTGATCCAGCACCATGACCTCGCCGCGCCCCGGCTGGTAGCCGTTGCGCAGGCCGCGCGCAACGTAGTCGATGGCGGCTCCGCAGGCATTGGGCAGCGACAGCCCGCGGCACAACTGCGCGGCGATGGCCGCGGCCAGGGTGCAGCCGGTGCCGTGCGCATCCACCGGCAGCCGGGCGTGGCTGAATTCCTCGCCGGTGACGCCATCGAAATAGCGGTCGATCACGCGCGGGCCTTCATCCAGGTGCCCGCCCTTGAGCAGGACCGCTCCGGCGCCGAGCCCGAGCAGCGCGGCGGCGGCGTCTTCGGCTTCGGTGGCATTGCCGATGCGGCGCCCGAGCAGCAGCTCGGCCTCGGGGGTGTTCGGGGTGAGCAGCGTGGCCAGGGGCAGCAGGCGCTCGCGCAGCGCGCGCAGCGCGCTGGCTTCCAGCAGGCGGGCGCCGCTGGTGGCGACCATCACCGGGTCCAGCACCACCTGCGGCGGGCGGTGCGTTTCCAGTACGTCGGCGACCAGGTGGATGACGTCGGCGTTGGCGAGCATGCCGAGCTTGACCGCGTGGATGTCGAAATCGTCGAAGCAGGCATCGAGCTGGGCCTGCAGGAATTCCAGCGGCGGCACGTGCACGGCGATGACACCGCGGGTGTTCTGCGCGGTCAGCGCGGCGATCGCGGACAGGCCATGCACGCGATGCGCGGCGAAGGCCTTGAGGTCGGCCTGGATGCCGGCGCCGCCGCCCGAATCGGAGCCGGCGATGGTCAGGGCGGAAACGGGTGTGGAAGGCGTCATGGCACGATTGTGCCGTGTTTGGCCTGCTGCTGCCGTCAGGGGGCGGTGTACAGGCGCTGGGACAGCCGGTAGATGATGTAGGTGGCACCGGTGCAACCGGTCAGCAGCGCCGGTGCGAGCAGCGCGTCGTAGCCGTAGCGCTGGAACAGCCAGGCACCGATGACGCCGCCGGCCAGGAAGCCGCTGATGATCAGCCCGCTCAGTGTCAGCCGTCGCATCTGCAGCGGCAGCCCGCGCAGCAGGTGGCCCAGGCCGATGCCCAGGTCGGTGAACATGCCGCTGAGATGGGTGGTGCGCACCACCGCGCCGCTGAAGGTGGTGACCATGGCGTTCTGCAGGCCGCAGGCCATGGCCGCGGCCAGCGCGCCCCAGATCTGCTGCTGCTTGAACAGCGGGATCGCCACCAGCAGCAACAGCGATTCGATGGTCAGCACCACGCCGTAGCGACGGCCCAGGCGCAACGTGCCGTCCTGCACGATGAGCCCGCTCAGCATCGCTCCCAGCGAGAACGCGATCAGCATCCCCCACAGGTGCGCGACGCTGCGCCAGTCGTGCTGCACCAGCGCCATGCCGAGCTGGCTGGTGGTGCCGGTGAGGTGGCTGACCGCCTGGTGTTCGAAGCCGAGGAAGCCGACCACGTTGACCATGCCGGCCACGCAGGACAGCGCGATCGCGCCGATCCATACCCAACGGGGGAGCTGTATGCCCATGGCGTTGACGGTACGGCCGGCCCGCTCAGAAGCCGCCGTTGGTGGCGATCCCGGAGAAGCTGCCGGTCTGCGGGTCGTACACCGCGCCCCAGAAGGCGGCGCCGCCGTCGCAGACGCGCACCGCTTCGCGCGCCGGGTTGGTCTTGTCGTGGTCCGGCAGGGTGAAGGCGTTGATGTAGATCAGCTGCCGGCCGCCGGCGATGAAGCCCACGTACTGGCGGCCCGAGCGGGTGGGCTCGGCGATGGTGGGCTGCAGTTGCTGCAGGCGGCTTTCCAGCGCGTCGATCTGCGCACGGCTGGGCGCCCAGTAGCCGCTGATGCCGTCGGGTTGCCTGGCCGGGCTGTCGCGCGAGCAGGTGTCGAGCACCTGCGCGGCGACGATCGGGCGCGTGACCACCCACGACTGCCCGGCCTTGATCGCCGTTGGTACGGACGCGCCGGGCTTCACGTTGGCCGGCGTGCAGGCGGCCAGCGCGAGCAGGCAGGTGGCGAGCAGGGGCAGGGAATGGGCGGCTTTCACGGCGACTCCGGGCAGTGCATGGCGGGCTTCAGGCGGCGGGGGCGGGGGCGTAGCTCTCAAGGTAACCACAGCCCGTGCAGCGGTAGGTGCGCGTGGCCAGTTTCTCACGCGGCGTCTTCAGGCCCATCCAGAACGATTTCTGCGGCTGGCCTTCGACCCAGGCCGTGATCGAGCGTTCGTTGGCATGGCCTTCCTCCAGCAGGTAGCCGGGGTGCATCGGGGCGTGGCATTTGCAGCATTCCAGTTCGGGAGCGGTCATGGGCATGGGCGGTCGGGAGGGATGGGCGTGGCGTCGGCGAGGTCACAGTACTTCGGATGCGTAGTCGGCCAGCCGCGAGCGTTCGCCCCGGCGCAGGGTGATGTGCGCGCTGTGCGGCCAGTTCTTGAAGCGGTCCACGGCGTAGGTCAGGCCCGAGGTGGTCTCGGTCAGGTAGGGCGTATCGATCTGCTCGACGTTGCCCAGGCAGACGATCTTGGTGCCCGGGCCGGCGCGGGTGATCAGCGTCTTCATCTGCTTCGGGGTGAGGTTCTGCGCCTCGTCCAGGATCAGGTAGCGCGACAGGAAGGTGCGCCCGCGCATGAAGTTCAGCGAGCGGATCTTGATGCGCGAGGCGAGCAGGTCGTTGGTGGCCGCACGGCCCCAGGCGCCGCCTTCCTGGTTGTGGGTGAGCACTTCCAGGTTGTCGGTGAGCGCGCCCATCCACGGCGTCATCTTCTCTTCCTCGGTGCCGGGCAGGAAGCCGATGTCCTCGCCGACGCTGACCGTGGCGCGGGTCATGATGATTTCCCGGTAGCGCTGGGTATCCATGGTCTGCGCCAGGCCGGCGGCCAGCGCCAGCAGGGTCTTGCCGGTGCCGGCGGTGCCGAGCAGGGTGACGAAGTCGATTTCCGGGTCCATCAGCGCGTTGAGCGCGAAATTCTGCTCGCGGTTGCGTGCGGTGATGCCCCACACCGAATGCGCGCCGTGGCGGAAGTCATCCACCAGGGTCAGGGTGATGCGGCCGTCGGCCTCGACCTTGGCGACCTTGAGTTCGACCTCGTCATCGCCCGGCAGGTAGACGTACTGGTTGGGGAACCACTGTTCGTCGTCGGTGGCGCGGATCTCGTAGCTGGTGCGGCCCTTGTCGCTCCAGCTGCGCAGGTCGCCCGAATGCTTCTTCCAGAAATCCTCGGGCAGGGCCGAGGCGCCGGTGTACAACAGGCTGAAGTCGTCCAGCGCGCGGTCGTTCTCGTAGTCCTCCGAATCGATGCCGGCGATGGCCGCCTTGATCCGCAGGTTGATGTCCTTGGAGACGAACACCACCGGCACGTCCGGGGTCTGTTCCTTCAGCGCGAGGATCGCACCGAGGATCGCGTTGTCCGGGATCACCGCGCCGAAGCTCTTGCCGGCCTCGAAATGGCTGGTCTGGAAGTACAGGTGGCCGGCGCTGCGCGCGCCGCGCAACTGCAGTCCCTGCGGCAGCACCAGCGGGACGCCCTTGGCGATGCCGCCGATGCCGGAGGCCTCGATCAGCTCGTTGAGGAAGCGGCTGACCTGGCGCGCGTTGCGGCTGGCCTCGGAGGTGCCCTTCTTGCCGTTGTCCAGTTCCTCGATCACCTGCATCGGCAGGTAGACGTCGTGCTCCTCGAATTTGAACAGCGCGGTCGGATCGTGCATCAGCACGTTGGTATCCAGCACGTAGATGCGCTTGCCTCGGGTCATCGTCGATTCCTGGTTACGGGCAGGGAAAAACCGCCACGACCTGCGGGGCAGGGGCGCGGCGGACGAGGTGGGCGATGGGACTCACTTGGACCGGGCGGCCTTCAGGGCGTCGAGCACGGCCTGGGCATGGCCGGCGACCTTGACCTTGCGCCAGGCCTGCACCAGGGTGCCGTCGGGCGAGACCAGGAAGGTGCTGCGCTCGATGCCGCGCACCTGCTTGCCGTACATGTTCTTCATGCGGATCACGTCGAAGGCCGTGCACAACGCCTCGTCGGCATCGCTGACCAGCGGGAACCCGAAGCCCTGCTTGGCGCAGAAGTTGTCGTGCGACCTGACCGAGTCGCGCGAGACCCCGAACACCACGGCGCCGGCCCGCTTGAACTGCGGCAGCAGGGCGTTGAAGTCGATGCCTTCGGTGGTGCAGCCGGGGGTGCTGTCCTTCGGGTAGAAGTAGAGCACCAGCCAGTGGCCGGCCTGCGCGGCGAGGGTGGTGGTGGCGCCGCCGGACAAGGCCAGCGGCAGCTCGAGGGTGGTGCGGTCCAGGGTATCGCCGATGTTCATCAGATCCTTTCCGGAGCCTGGGGTACTTCCATTGCAGCTACATGAAACGCCGCCCGCCCGTGACGGACGCGCGAATGTTCAGAACTTCATCGGGTCCATGATGGCGTCCAGGTTGAGGTGGTCGCAGAACTCGAGGAAATCGTCGCGCAGGGCGGCGATGTGCATGTTGGCCGGCACGCCGATGGTGATCTGCGCCGAGAACATCTCCGCGCCGGTCTGCATGGCCTGGTAGCGGGTGCTCTGCAGGTTCTCGATGGTGATGCCCTGGCGGTCGAAGAAGTCGGCCAGCTGGAACAGGATGCCGGGCTTGTCCGCGGCGATCACTTCCACGATGTAGGGCAGCAGGTTGGACTGGGCCTGCTTGGCGGCGGTGCGGTACCACACCAGCTTCAGGCCTTCCTCGCGCTCCAGCCGGGTCAGCATCGCCTCGAGCTTGGCCACCGCGTCCCACGAACCGGTGGCCAGCGTGGTGACCGAGACATCGCGCCCCACCGTGGACAGCCGTGCATCGACCAGGTTGCAGCCGCTGTCGGCGATGCGGCGGGTGACGGACAGCAGGGGGGACTCCGGATGCGTCGTGTAGGCGTTGATCAGGAGGTGGTTTTCGGTCGGCTGCGGCCGCGGGGTGCTGTTGGTCAAGGTGGTTCCGGGATGCTCTGTGAGTCTGAACGGCGCCGGCGCGGGCACGTTCGCTGGCACCCAGCATACTTGCCCGTGCTTTCGACCGGCAAGTAACATGCCCCCGGTCACGAACCCGCCGCCAGGCGGGATTCCCAGCCCCCTCGAAGAACGGCGTTTCCCTTGTCCATTTCCGGCCTCATCACCGCCCTGGCGACGCCTTTCCTTGCCGACGGCGCGCTCGATGGCGAGGGTTGGCGGCGCCTGCTGGCGCGGCAGGTGGCCGGCGGTGCGCAGGGCGTCGTGGTGGCCGGGTCCACCGGCGAGGCGGCAACCCTGTCCGAGGCCGAATACGACACCCTGCTGCGCACCGCCGTGGAGGCCCTCGGTGGCCGCATGCCGGTGCTGGCCGGGACCGGCCATTCCGGTACCGCCCGGACCATCGAGGCGACCCGCCGCGCCGCGCGCAACGGCGCCACCCATGCGCTGGTGGTGACTCCGCCCTATGTACGCCCGACCCAGGAAGGCCTGCGCCAGCATTACCTGGCCGTGGCCGAGCAGGGCGGGCTGCCGGTGGTGCTGTACAACGTGCCCGGCCGCACCGGCTGCGACCTGTTGCCCGACACCGTGGCGCAACTGGCGGCGCACCCGCGGATCGTCGGCATCAAGGAGGCGGTCAGCGACATGACCCGCATGAAGGCGCTGCTGGCGCTGCGCGGCGATGGCTTTGCCATCCTCGGTGGCGACGACGCCAGCGCCGCGCGTACGCTCCTGGCCGGTGCCGACGGGCTGGTTTCGGTCGGCTCCAACGTCCTGCCGGGCGCCTTCCGTACCCTGTGCGACCTGGCGCGCGCCGGCAACCATGCCGCCGCCGAAGCCTGGGACGCACGCTTGCAGCCCTACCACGATTTCTTCACCCTCGAGTCCAACCCGATCCCGGTCAAGGCATTGCTGCAGCGCCTGGGCATCGGCCATGGACTGCGCCTGCCGCTGTTGCCCCTTTCCGCTCCGCACCACGCCGCCGCCGACCACCTGGCGGCCGACGTGGGCGCACTTGAAGAACTATCCAGCCACTGAACCTGCAGTGGCCAGAACCTGGAGATCCACCATGCGTCATTCCCGTTCCGCTGTCCGCGCACTTTCGTTGGCCCTGCTGGCCATCGCCACCACCGTCACCGCGACCGGCTGCTTCAAGCGTGGCGCGCGCGGCGACTACGCGCTGGCGCCGGAAATGCGTCCGCTCGAAGTGCCGCCGGACCTGACCCTGCCCAACACCGCCGGTGCATCGCAGGTGCCGGCGCTGGCATCCGCCGCGCGTCCGGCCCAGCCCGCCGCGGCCCAGCCGGCGCAGGGCGGCTTCACCGTCAGCGGCAGCCGCGACGAGGTGTTCGGCAAGGTCGGCGACGCGCTGGCCACGGTCGACGGGGTGACCATCGCCAGCCGCGCGCAGCTGCTGGGCTCGTACGACGTGGCCTATGAAGGCAGCAACTTCCTGGTGCGCGTGGTTGGCGTCGATGCCGGCACCTACGTGTCGGCGGTCGATCCGCGTGGCCTGCCGGCCACCGACCCGGCGGCGGTCAAGCTGCTCGGCGCGCTGAAGGCCAAGCTGGCGCCGTAAGCGCCGCCGCCGCGACCCATGGCGGCGTGCCGCCATGGGCAGTGGTGCTTCCCGGGCCGGGCATCACCGGCGACCGGGCGCGGGAAACGAAAAGGGCGCCGATGGCGCCCTTTCCCGCGTGGCCTGTTGCCGGCTCAGCGTTCCAGCAGCTTGAGCTTGTCCGGCTTGCCATCCCATTCGGCGGCATCGGCCGGCGGATCCTTGCGCACCGTCAACACCGGCCAGACCTTGGCCAGTTCGGCATTCAGCGCGACAAAGCCTTCCTGGCCCCCGGGCACGTCGTCTTCCGGATAGATGGCG
Organism: Stenotrophomonas acidaminiphila; assembly: GCF_001431595.1. GTDB lineage: Bacteria > Pseudomonadota > Gammaproteobacteria > Xanthomonadales > Xanthomonadaceae > Stenotrophomonas > Stenotrophomonas acidaminiphila. The sequence continues at coordinate 117,781 of NZ_LDJO01000024.1, read as the reverse complement.
CTGACCGGGCATTCCGGCTCGCACAGGGTGCAGTCGATGCACTCGTCCGGGTCGATCACCAGGAAGTTGGGGCCTTCATGGAAGCAGTCCACGGGGCAGACTTCGACGCAATCGGTGTGTTTGCACTTGATGCAGTTTTCGGTGACGACAAAGGGCATGACGGGGTCCGGCGTTGAACCCGGTAATTCTAGAGCAGGATGCACGCGCTGGGCGGGACCATTTTCATTCGCGATGCCTGCCGGCGCGCATGGGGCGGGCCGCGGTGGCGCCGGCACGGCAGGGCGATGGCGCGGCGTCGCGGCCGAAGCCGGTGGCGGTCGTCCTTGCGGCCGGCCGTGGCGCGGGCAACAAAAAACCCCGCACAGGCGGGGCTTCTTGATTTCGCGGACGGAGTTGGCGCTCCCTAGGGGACTCGAACCCCTGTTTTAGCCTTGAGAGGGCCACGTCCTAACCACTAGACGAAGGGAGCGTTTGGTCGCGTCCGGCGAGCGCGCTAGTATATGCACCTGTTTGCCGTCAGGCAACCCTGCAACCCCAACCGGAATCGCCAACATCAATTCCACAGTTACAACGCCGTTCACCCTGCGCGTCATCCCGCGCGACCAGCACACCATCTCGCGCAAGGACGTCAGTCCCAACGCGCTGCGTGTGCTCTACCGCCTGCGCGAGGCCGGGTTCGGTGCCTACCTGGTCGGCGGCGCCGTCCGCGACCTGCTGGTGGGGGGGCGGCCCAAGGATTTCGACGTGGCCACCGACGCCACGCCGGAGCAGATCAAGCAGCTGTTCCGCAACTGCCGGCTGATCGGCCGCCGCTTCCGCCTGGCGCACGTGGTGTTCGGCCGCGAGATCATCGAGGTCGCCACCTTCCGCGCCAACAGCGACGACGGCAGCGGCGACCGCGAGGTCGAGAACGGCATGCTGGTGCGTGACAACGTCTATGGCAGCATCGAGGACGATGCGCTGCGCCGCGACTTCACCTGCAACGCCCTGTATTACGCCATCGAGGATTTCTCGGTGCGCGACTACGTCGGCGGCTTCGAGGACGTGCTGGCGCGGCGCATGAAGCTGATCGGCGACCCCGAGCAGCGCTACCGCGAGGACCCGGTGCGCATGCTGCGCGCGGTACGCCTGGCGGCCAAGCTCCAGTTCGGGATCGAGCCGGCCACCGCCGCGCCGATCCCGCGCCTGGCCGGGCTGCTGGAAGAGGCCGCCCCGGCGCGCCTGTTCGAGGAGGTACTCAAGCTGTTCCTGTCCGGGCACGGCGTGGCCAGCTTCGAGGGACTGGAGCGCCATGGCCTGCTGCCGGCCCTGTTCCCGGAGAGCGCGGCCGCGCTGAAGAGCAACCGCAGTGGCGCCTTGCGCCGCTTCGTGGTCGAGGGGCTGCGCAGCACCGACGAGCGTGTGGCCAACGACGAGCCGGTGTCGCCGGCCTTCCTGTTCGCGCTGCTGCTGTGGCCGGCGTTCTGCCGCACCCTGATCGCACTGCAGCGGCAGGGGCTGGCGCCGGAAGAGGCACAGCGCCGCGCCGCCGACCGGGTCACCCTGCACCAGCTGACCACCATCGCGCTGCCGCGCCGGTTCTCGCTGCCGATGCAGGAGATCTGGCTGCTGCAGTCGCGCTTCGCCACGCGCCAGCGCAAGCGCGTGTTCCGCACCCTGACCCATCCGCGCTTCCGCGCCGCGTTCGATTTCCTGGTGCTGCGCCAGGCCGCGTCCAGCGAACATGCCGCCGACATCGCGTTCTGGCGCGAGGCGCAGCAGCAGTCCGGGCGCGAACTGGAGTCGGCGCTGGACTCGCTGCATGCCGAGGGCGTTGCCGAAGAGGGGACGGCGCCGCGCCGTCGCCGCCGTCGCCGCCGCAGCAGCGCCGCCGCGGGCGAGTAGGCCACATGGTCATGGCGTGCGTCGGGCTGGGCGCCAACCTCGGCGACGCGCCGGCGACGGTGCGCGCGGCGGTGCAGGCGCTGGCGGTGCTGCCGCAGTGCCGGCTACTCGCCGCCTCGCGGCTGTACCGCACCCCGGCCTGGGGCAACCCGGACCAGCCGGACTTCATCAATGCCGCGGTGGCGCTGGAGACCACGCTGGCGGCGCCGGTGCTGCTGGAGCGCCTGCTGGCGACCGAGCAGGCGTTCGGCCGTGTGCGCATGGCCGGCGAGCGCTGGGGGCCGCGCACGCTCGACCTGGACCTGCTGCTGTACGGGGAGCAGGTGATCGACCTGCCACAGCTCAAGGTGCCGCACCCCCACCTGCACGCGCGCGCATTCGCCCTGCTGCCGCTGGCCGAGGTGGCGCCGGAGGTGGTGATTCCCGGCCATGGAACGGTGCGTGGCGCGCTGGCCGCCATCGAAACCTGCGGTATCACGCCGATAGGGGGATAATGCGCGGCTCATCACCGATCGTTATCCCCACATGAGCACCCACGCAGACAGCAAGCCCTGGACCGTCCCGGCGCTGGCCGAGGCCAAGCGCAACGGCCAGAAGCTGGTGATGTTGACCGCCTACGACGCCGGTTTCGCCCGCGCCTTCGACGCCAACGGGGTCGACCTGATCCTGGTCGGCGATTCGCTGGGCATGGTGGTGCAGGGGCACGACTCGACCCTGCCGGTCACCGTCGCCGACATCGCCTACCACACCACCGCGGTCGCGCGGGTGCTGCAGCGCGCGCTGCTGGTGGCCGACCTGCCGTTCGGCGCCGACGCCACCCCCGAGCGTGCGTTCGAGGCCTCGCTGCAGCTGCTGCGCGCCGGCGCGGAGATGGTCAAGATCGAGGGCGCCGGCTTCAAGCTGGACGTGATCCGTTACCTGGTCGAGCGCGAGATCCCGGTGTGTTCGCATCTGGGCCTGACCCCGCAGTCGGTGCTGACCCTGGGCGGCTTCAAGGTGCAGGGCCGCGGCGAAGCCGCCGAGCGGCTGCGCGCCGACGCCCGCGCCGTGGCCGCCGCAGGCGCCACGCTGCTGGTGCTCGAATGCGTGCCGTCGCCGCTGGCCGCGCAGGTCACCGCCGACGTGGCGATCCCCACCATCGGCATCGGCGCCGGCCCCGGCTGCGACGGCCAGGTGCTGGTGATGCACGATTTCCTCGGCCTGGACAGCGGCCACCGCCGACCCAAGTTCGTCAAGGATTTCCTTGCCGAAGGCGGTTCGGTGGCCGGTGCGGTCCGCGCCTACGCCGACGCGGTCCGCGCCGGTACCTTCCCCGACGCGGAGCATGCGTACGCATCATGATCGAAACCGTCACCGAACTTTCCCGGCTGCGCGCCATCGTCGGCGGCTGGAAGCGCGAAGGGCTGCGGGTGGGCTTCGTGCCGACCATGGGCAACCTGCACGCCGGCCACTATTCGCTGGTCACGCTGGCGCGCCGGCATGCCGACCGCGTGGTGTCCAGCGTGTTCGTCAACCCGACCCAGTTCGGCCCGAACGAGGACTTCACCCGCTACCCGCGCACCCCCGAGGCGGACACCAGCGGGCTTGAGCAGGCCGGCTGCGACGTGCTGTGGCTGCCCACGGTCGAATCGATGTACCCGTTTGGCGTGGAGCTGGCGGCCAAGGTGCACGTGCCGGGGGTCAGTGCGCTGCTCGAAGGCGCCCACCGCCCGGGCCATTTCGACGGCGTGTGCACCGTTGTCTCGCGCCTGTTCAACCAGGTGCAGCCGGACATGGCCGCGTTCGGCCGCAAGGACTACCAGCAACTGGCGGTGATCCGGCAGATGGTGGCCGACCTGGCGTTCCCGATCGAGATCGTGGGCGGCGACATCGTGCGCGAGGACGACGGCCTGGCGATGAGCTCGCGCAACCAGTACCTCACCGCCGATACCCGCCCGCAGGCCGCGGTGATCCGGCGCGTGCTGCTCGGCATGCGCGATGCCAGCCTGGCCGGCACCCCGCGGGCGCAGGTCGAGGCCGAGGGTGCGGCACGGCTGCAGGCGGCTGGTTTCCAGGTCGACTACGCGGTGGTGCGCCTGCCGGACCTGGGCGAGCCGGGCGAGGGCGCGGGCGGCGCACGCGTGGCGCTGGTCGCCGCCCGGCTGGGCAATACCCGCCTGATCGACAACATCGAGTTCTGACCCGGCCCCGGCCGGGACTCCCATTGTCCCGGCCGATGCGGCCCGATGTCCTGCAATGGCGCCCTCGTGGCGCCATTTTTCTGCCCGTGCGGCCGGGCGCGGCCGCTCATGTTGCAGTGCGGGCAAGGGCCCCGGCCGGTGCTAGACTGCGTGCTTTCTTTCGCAGTTTCCCGGCATCGCCATGCAACTTTCCCTGCTCAAGACCAAGATCCACCGCGCCACCGTCACCCATTCGGAGCTGAACTACGAAGGCTCCATCGCGATCGACGGCGACCTGCTGGAAGCCACCGGCATCCGCGAGTTCGAACAGGTGCACATCTGGGACGTGACCAACGGCGCGCGTTTCTCCACCTACGCCATCCGCGCCGAAGCCGGCAGCGGGGTGATTTCGCTCAACGGCGGCGCCGCGCGCCACGTGCAGGTGGGCGACATCATCATCATCGCCGCCTTCGCCAGCATGAGCGAGGCCGAGGCCGACAGCTTCCAGCCCAGGCTGGTCTACGTCGACGGCAACAACCGCATCACCCACACCAACCACTCCATCCCCACACAGGCCGCATGACCACGCACAACGGATTGACCGCATTGCACGCCCACGCCCAGCGTCTGCAGGGCACGGGTATTCCTTCGCTGTTGGCTGCCGAGCCGGACCGGGTGAAAGCCCTGGCATTCAAGGTCGGTCCGTTGTACGTGAACTTCGCGCGGCAGAAATACGACCGCGCCGCCCTGCGGGCACTGCTGGAGCTGGCTGCCGCGCGCGATGTCGCCGGCGGCTTCGCGCGCCTGTTCGGCGGCGAGCGGATCAACCTCACCGAGGACCGCGCGGTACTGCACAGCGCGTTGCGCGGTACGGCCAGCGAAGCCCCGGCAGCGGTGGCCGCGCATGCCGAAGCCGCTGCCGTGCAGGCGCGCATGGGCGCCCTGGTGCAGGCGCTTGAGGCCAGCAACGTCACCGATGTCGTCAGCGTCGGCATCGGCGGTTCCGACCTGGGCCCGCGGCTGGTGGCCGATGCGCTGCGCCCGGCCAGCGGCGCGCGCTTCCGCGTGCATTTCGTCTCCAACGTCGACGGCGCGGCGATGCAGCGCACGCTGGCCGCGCTGGACCCGGCGACCACCGCCGGCATCCTGATCTCCAAGACCTTCGGCACCCAGGAAACCCTGCTCAACGGCGCGATCCTGCGCGATTGGCTGGGCGGCAGCGAGCGCCTCTACGCGGTCAGCGCCAATCCAGAGCGCGCCGCCCGTGCCTTCGACATCGATGCCGCGCGGGTGCTGCCGATGTGGGACTGGGTCGGCGGCCGCTATTCGCTGTGGTCGGCGGTGGGTTTCCCGATCGCACTGGCGATCGGCTTCGAGCGCTTCGGCCAGTTGCTGGCCGGTGCGGCGGAAATGGACGCGCATGCGGCCAGCGCGCCGCTGGAGCGCAACCTGCCGGTGCTGCATGCGCTGACCGACATCTGGAACCGCAACGTACTGGGCTGCGCCACCCACGCGGTGATGACCTACGACCAGCGCCTGGCGCTGCTGCCGGCCTACCTGCAGCAGCTGGTGATGGAAAGCCTGGGCAAGCGGGTCAGGCTCGACGGCAGCCCGGTCGAGACCGACACCGTGCCGGTGTGGTGGGGCGGGGCGGGTACCGACGTGCAGCACAGCTTCTTCCAGGCGCTGCACCAGGGCACCAGCATCGTGCCGGCCGATTTCATCGGCTGCGTGCGCGGCGACGACCCGTACACCGTCAACCACCAGGCGCTGCTGGCCAACCTGCTGGCGCAGACCGAGGCCCTGGCCAACGGCCAGGACAGCGACGACCCGCACCGCCAGTACCCGGGCGGGCGCCCGAGCACGCTGATCCTGCTCGATGCGCTCACCCCGCATGCGCTGGGCGCGCTGGTCGCCATGTACGAGCACGCGGTCTACGTGCAGTCGCTGGTGTGGGGCATCAACGCCTTCGACCAGTTCGGCGTCGAACTGGGCAAGCAGCTGGCCAACCAGCTGCTGCCGGCGCTGCAGGGCGAGGCGGTGGAGATCGCCGACCCGATGACGCGCGAGGCGCTGGCCCAGCTGCGCGGCTGAGCGGTCGCGCCCGGCGCCGGGTGCCGGGCCATGGGTGCAGGACCGACGCCGCGCAGTGATGCGCGGCGTTGTCCGTTCTGCGCCCGGCATCCGTCATGGTGCGCCGCATGCGCCTCCCGGCGCGCGTTCAATCGCCGGAGCGTCGTGCCTGGCTCGGCGCGCGTCCGGTCCAGCGCTTGAAGGCGCGGCGGAACTCGCGGGCGTCGTTGAAGCCGAGCCGGCCGCCGATGGCGACGATGGACAGGCTCGGGTCGCGCAGCAGTTCCATCGCCCGCTTGGTGCGCACGCGGTCGTGGATCGCGCTGAACGAGGTGCCTTCCTCGGCCAGTTGCCTGCGCAGGGTGCGTTCGCTCAGGTGCAGCGCCGCGGCCATCTCGGCCATCTGCGGGTTCTCGCGCAGGCGGGTGCGCAGGTGGCTCTCCAGCGCGGCGGTGGTCTCGCCGCATGCCGGGCGGGCGTCCATCTGCATGCGGCACAGGGTCATCACCTGGTTCGACGTCACCGGGTTGTAGCTGGTGAATGGCAGTTCCAGCCAGCGCCGGTCGATCACCAGCGCATGCCGCGGCTGGTCGAAGCGCACCTCGCAGCCGAACACGTCGCGGTAGCGCTGCGCATGGTGCGGCGCCTTGTATCCAAGCTCCAGGCGCTGCGGGCAGAACCCGGGGCCGACCAGTTCGCGCACCAGCTGCAGCACGCTGGAAAACAGTTCCTCGCACAGGAATGGCTGCAGGTCGCGGGCCTCCTCCGGGGCGCTGGCGACCGCCGCCACGCAACCGTCGCCCTGTTCGGCCAGGGTGATGTCCATCAGCGCGCCGCTGTTGCGCTGGTAGGCCAGGCCGACGCGTACCGCCTCGCCGAAGTCGGGCGCGGTCTTCATCGCCAGCCCGAGCAGGCCGAAGTTGCCCAGGTTCTGGCGGCCGCCCAGCACCAGGCCCAGGTCCTCGACCGCCAGCGCGGCCAGCGCACGACGGATCACCGTGCTCGCCTGCCGGTAGGAGATGCGGGTGTCGGGGTTGCTGATTTCCTCGGGCTGCAGGCGGGTTCCGGCGAACCAGGCGTTGCAGTCGGTTCCCCTCTCGGCGGCGAACTGCATCAGCCCGCAGAGGATGTTGGTCGGTCGGTCGGCGGAGGACAGGTCGTCGCCGATTGCGGTGTTCAAACGCATCCGAGGTCCTTCCGATTGTCCGTTTTGCCCCCCTTTGTATGCCGCTTATGCCCTTCGCGCAATGTGCCCGGGCGCACCAGACTGCGGCGCAGACTTGGCGAGCACGTACGGGAGAGAATTCATGCAATGCAGCATTCTTGTCGGCACGATCGGCGCCGTTGCGCTCGTCCTCTCCGGGTGCAATAAGGCGCCCGAGGCTCCGGTTCCGGCGCCCGCTGACGCCGGCTTCGCCAAGGTGCTGCAGGAGAAGCTGCTCGATGCCAGGCCCGGTGACGTGATCGAGGTGCCGGAGGGGACCTTCCGGTTCGACCGCAGCCTCAGCCTGCGCGTGGACAACGTCACCCTGCGCGGCAAGGGCATGGACAAGTCGATCCTCAGCTTCAAGGGCCAGAAGGCCGGCGCCGAGGGCCTGCTGGTGAACGCCAACGGTTTCACCCTGGAGAACCTGGCGATCGAGGACAGCAAGGGCGACGGCTTCAAGATCAGCCAGTGCGAGAACGTCACCGTCCGCGGCGTGCGCGTGGAGTGGACCGGCGGGCCGAAGACCAGCAACGGCGGCTATGGCCTGTACCCGGTGCTGTGCAGGAACGTGCTGATCGAGGACTCGGTGGCCATCGGCGCCTCGGATTCGGGCATCTACGTGGGCCAGTCGCGCGACGTCATCGTCCGCAACAACCGTGCCGAGCGCAACGTGGCCGGCATCGAGATCGAGAACACCATCAACGCCGACGTCCACGACAACCTGGCCACCGGCAACACCGGCGGCATCCTGGTGTTCAACATGCCGGCGCTGACCCAGCAGGGCGATGCGATCCGGGTATTCCGGAACAAGGTGCTGGAGAACAACCACGACAATTTCGGCGCCAAGGGCACCCCGGTGGCCAGCGTGCCGGCCGGCAGCGGCGTGGTGATCAACTCCAACGACAACATCGAGATCTTCGACAACGACATCGGCGGCAACCGCACCGCCAACATCATCGTTTCCAGCGTGTATTCCACCGGCTACAAAGACGACAAGGCCTCCGACGGGTTCGATCCGTACCCGGAACGCATCCACGTGCATGGCAACCGCCTGTCCGGTGGCGGCGATTCGCCCGACCGCATGGACTTCAAGGCCCTGAAGGTGGCGATGTACGGCCTGAGCGGGAGCTTCCCGGACGTTCTGTTCGACGGCTACGTCAATCCGCGGCGCGCCGAAGGCCCGCAGATCTGCCTGCGCGACGTCTCCGGCGTGCTCAATGCCGACGGCCCAGGCGGCTACAAGAACCCGAGCAAGGACGCCACGCGCTACGACTGCACGTTGCCGTCGCTGCCGGCGGTCGACCTGAAGCGCGGTTGAGGTGGGGCGCATGTCGCTGCATCGGATCCTGCTGGGACTGGCCGGACTGCTCGCCCTGGGCGCCTGCACGCGTGCCCCGGCGCCCGTGCACTTCTTTGCCGAGGGCCAGCCCGAACGCCTGTCCGACTGGAACGTGCTGTACGTGGCCGACGGCCGCCTGCGGCTCAATGCGCAGGTACTGCCGTACGACCTGGACAGCGCGCTGTTCACCGACTACGCGCACAAGCTGCGCACCGTGTGGATGCCGGCCGGCATGCCCGCGCGCTACCGGCAGGACGGGGCGATCGATTTCCCGGTCGGCACCATCATCAGCAAGACCTTCTATTACCCGCGTGGCGAAGGCGACACGGTGCTGCGCAGCGACGACACCGGCGCGGACGCGGACGGTGGGCTGACGCTGGGCAAGGTGCGGCTGGTGGAGACGCGGCTGCTGGTGCGTCGTGCCTCGGGCTGGATCGCGCTGCCCTACGTGTGGAACGCCGGGCAGACCGAGGCACGGCTGATGCGCACCGGCGAACTGGTGCCGCTGACCCTGGCCGGCGCGGACGGCAGGCGCCAGCCGCTGGAATACATGGTGCCCGACGAGAACCAGTGCGCCGGCTGCCACGGCACCGACCTCACCTCCCGGCAGATCTTCCCGATCGGCCCCAGGGCACGGCATCTCAACCATGACTTCGCCTATGCCGGCGGCAAGGCCAACCAGCTGCGGCACTGGCAGGAAGTGGGCTACCTGGGCGACCTGCCTGCCGGCGAACTGCCGCGGAACGTAGCCTGGAACGACCGCGCCGCGCCGCTGGAGGCGCGCGCGCGTTCGTACCTGGACATCAACTGCGGGCATTGCCACAGCCCGAGCGGCGCGGCACGCACCTCCGGCATGTGGCTGGATGCCGGCACCCGCGATCCGCTGCGGCTGGGGCGCTGCAAGCTGCCGATCGCCGCGGGGCAGGGGACCGGCAACCGCGCCTGGGACATCGTGCCCGGCGCGCCGGACGATTCGATCCTGACCTACCGCATGCAGAGCGTGGACCCCGGCGTGATGATGCCGGAGCTGGGGCGCGGCCTGGTCCACGAAGAGGGTGTGGAGCTGATACGGCAGTGGATCGCGGCGATGCCCGCGCAGGACTGCGGCGCCTAGCGCCGGAACCACACGTACGACGGGAAGGGTGCGGCCCGGGTATCGCCGCGCGCCGATGCTGGCAAGGGGGACTCACATGGGAAAGGGGAACGCGATGACATACAACCGATTGTCGCGCGGCGTCCGCAGGGCGCTGCTGACCTCGCTGCTGGCCACGCCGGCACTGGCCGTGCAGGCGCAGGTGCAGCATCCGCCGCCAGCACCACCGGAGGCGATCGAGCTGGACCGGATCGTGGTGACCGCGCAGAGCCGCGAGCAGGAGCTCAAGGATGTCCCCATCGCCCTGCAGGTGGTCGGCCAGAGCGTCATCGAACAGACCATGGCCGAGAACCTGGGCGACCTGGACAGTTTCGTCCCGGGCCTGTCGATCAGCGACGACCAGCCCACCCAGGCCAGCTTCAAGCTGCGCGGCCTGAGTACCGGTGACTTCGGCATCGGTACCGACCCGACCGTCGGCGTCTATGTCGATGGCGTCTACGCCGGCCGCGGCGGCGGCACCGTGCTGCCGTTCCTGGACGTCGAGCGCATCGAGGTGCTGAAGGGCCCGCAGGGCACCCTGTTCGGGCGCAACACCGCCGCCGGTGCGGTGTCCATCGTGACCCGGCGGCCCGACGACCAGTTCGGCGGCCGCGCGCGGGTGCGCGTGGGCAACCATGGCAAGCAGTACTTCGACGGCATGCTCAACCTGCCGGCGGGCGAGACCACGGCCTTCCGCTTCAATGCGATGAACAGCCAGACCGACGGCTGGGTCAGGGACACGGCCACCGGCAGGCCGCTCGACGACGGCCGCAACTGGGCCACGCGCGCGGCGTTGCGCTGGGACATCGACGACAACACGCAGATGCTGCTGAGCTGGGACCACGAGGACCTTGACCAGCGCTCGCGCCCGGCCATCGGCATCGTCGCGTTGCCGCCGGCGCCGGGGCTGCCGCCGGTACCCGCCGATCCGGCGCACTACCAGGACCCGATCGGCCACGCCGCCCATACCGACGTGGCGGACAACAACGAGACGCGCACGTTCGATGGCGCGACCCTGATCCTCGACCACGCGTTCGAATGGGGCCACCTGGTGTCGACCAGCGCCTGGCGCAGCTTCGATACCTACAACCGCGCCGAGGAAGACGGCACCCACCGCCGCGAGCTGTACCTGGATACCATCAACATCGAGGACAACACCACCTGGTACCAGGAGTTCAAATTCAGCGGCAACACCGGGCGGCTGGACTGGGTTGCCGGTGCCAGCTGGTTCCAGGAAAAGGCGCGCCAATCCAGCGTGGTCGACCTGACCAGCGACAGCATCAATACGGCGGCGGCCGGCCTGTACGGGATGCCGCTGTTCGGCATGCTGCAGGATGCGGCCGACTTCTACGGCCTCCCGGTGCAGCTGTTCGGCCACCCATGGCGCGAGGCGTACGACAACACCGTCGATTCCACCGCCTACGCGCTGTTCGGCGATGTCATCTGGCACGCCACCGACACGCTCAACCTGACTTTCGGCCTGCGCTATACGCGCGACCGCAAGGCGTTCACCTGGTTCAACGACCACCACCGCGCCGATGCCCTGAACCAGGCGCTGCAGGCGCTGGAGCAGTACGGCGTGCTGCCGCAGCCGGTGCCGTGCCAGGCGCTGGGCCTGTGCGCCATGGACACCGACGGCGACGGCCTGATTCCGATCGATGCCGCGTTCCTGGCCGGCTTCGACCTGGCCTTCAGCGACCCGGTCTCGATGGCCAACAAGGGCGTGACCAACCGCGCCAGCCACGCGTGGAGCGACTGGAGCCCGCGCCTGGTGATCGACTACCACCCGTCCGCCGACACCATGCTGTTCGCCTCGGTGGCCAAGGGCTACAAGGCCGGCGGCTACAACGCGTTCTCGCCGGGCGCCAGCTTCGCCAACGAAAGCGTCTGGAACTTCGAGGCCGGCATCAAGCGCGACCTGCGCGACCTGCGCATCCAGTACGAGGCGTCGGTGTTCCACTATGTCTACGACAACCGCCAGGCGATCCGGCTGGACACGACGTCCGACATCCCGCGCTATGTGGTCAGCACCAGCGACCTGGCCGCGCACGGTGTCGATTTCAGCGCGCGCTGGCAGGCCAGCGATCATCTGAGCATCGATGTCGCCGTCGAATGGATCGACTCTACCTACAAGAACTACGTCACCCCGGAAGGGATCGACCTGGGGGGGCAGCCGACCGGCGAGCCGAGCCTGTCCTTCGCCGCCGGGGCCGCCTACACCGTGCCGCTGGGCGCGCATGGCGAGCTGATGTTCTCGGCACGCCATTCCTATGGCGGCAGTGCGCGCTGCAACGCCGGTTCCCTGAGCCAGGGCAACTGCGGGCGCTACGCCGCCTTCACCATCGGCGAGGAACGCAACCGCACCGACCTGTACCTGCGCTGGCGCTCGCCGTCCACGCACTGGAGCGTGGCTGCCTACGCCAACAATGTCTTCGACAACCGCTACGTGAACGGGCTCTACACCTATGGCACCACGGTGGTCGGCACCACCGCTGCCGGGGTCAGCGAGCCGCGGTTCTATGGCATGGAGCTGATGTACCGGTTCTGATCGCCCGGCCAGCGGGGCCCCGGTGCACTGCCGGTACCCCGCTGGCCCGGGCAGTCCCTGCTTCCGGCCCGCCGCAGGCATCGCGTCGCGCGCACCGCGGTGCAGCCACTAGACTCGACCCATGGACACCACCACCATCACCACGCCCATTTCCGAACTGCGCCCGACGCTGGATCGCCTGCGTGCCGCCTGGCAGGCGCACAAGCCGGACCGCGCGCAGCGCAGCGCCGACCTGCTGCGCCTGCGCCAGGCCCTGAAACGGCGGCTCGAGGCGATGGCGCAGGCCATTGCCGCCGATTTCGGCCACCGTTCACTGCACGAATCGCGCATCGCCGACGGCATGGCCGTGCTCAACGAGATCGACCACCTGCGCCGGCACCTGCGCCGCTGGATGAAGCCGCGCCGGGTCGGCGTGGGCTGGCGCTTCCTGCCGGCACGCGCGGAGATCCGCGCCGAGCCGGTCGGCGTGGTCGGCGTCATCTCGCCCTGGAACTACCCGGTCAACCTGGCGCTGATCCCGCTGGCCACGGCCATCGCCGCCGGCAACCACGTCTACCTGAAGCCATCCGAGCACACGCCGCGCACCAGTGCCTTCCTGCGCGAACTGCTGGCCGAGGTGTTTCCGGACGGGCGCGTGGCCCTCGCCGAAGGCGGTGCCGAGGTTGCCGCCGCGTTTGCAGCGCTGCCGTTCGACCACCTGGTATTCACCGGCTCCACCGCGGTCGGGCGCAAGGTGATGGCCGCGGCCGCGCCGAACCTGACCCCGCTGACGCTGGAACTGGGCGGCAAGTCGCCGGCGATCGTCTGCGACGACTATCCGCTGGAACTGGCCGCGGCGCGGCTGGCCACCGGCAAGTGGTTCAACGGCGGGCAGACCTGCATCGCCCCGGACTACGTGCTGGTGGGGGCCGCACGCCGCGACGCGCTGGTGCAGGCACTGCGCACCCAGGTGCGCGCGCGCTACGGCCAGGTGCTGGCCGGCAACGAGGACTACAGCCGCATCATCAACGCCGGCCAGTACGCGCGCCTGCAGGGGTATGTGGACGACGCCCGCGCCCGCGGCCTGGAGGTGATCGAGCTGGGCCAGGCCGATCCGGCGCAGCGGCTGTTCCCGCCGACGCTGGTGCTGGAACCGGGCGACGACGCCACGGTGATGCAGGAGGAGATCTTCGGCCCGGTGTTCCCGATCCGCAGCGTGCGCTCGCTGGACGAGGCCATCGACTACGTCAACGCGCACGACCGGCCGCTGGCGCTGTACCCGTTCAGCCACGACCGCGCGCAGGTGGAGCGGATCCTGCGCGCTACCCTGGCCGGTGGCGTCTGCGTCAATGACACGCTGTTCCATTTCGCCATCAACGACCTGCCGTTCGGCGGCATCGGCCCCAGCGGGATGGGGGCCTACCACGGCCGCGCCGGTTTCGATGCGATGAGCAAGCAGCTGCCGATCCTGTGGCAGGCGCGGCGCAGCGGCGGCGACCTGCTGAAGCCGCCGTACCGGCAGGCGCAGTGGCTGATCGACCTGATCGTGCGCTGAGTCGCTCCGGGTCCGGGCCAGGCGCTCCGCGCGCCCCGGCGCCGGGCCTGCCGCGGCGGTTGGCGGGGGTGGGGCGCGGTTACCTCGGGTGACAGGCACAAAAAACCCGCCATCCGGTGCCGTGAGGGGAGGGAGACAAACGGCGCGGTACTGCTGGCGGGTGAGTGGATTCTTGCTCAGTTGATGTTGCTTTGCAACATCAGGATTCGTCGGGGGCGGGCCTGGCGCTGGCCTGCGCTTCGGCGCGGTTCAGGCGCGCATTGAGCGCGTCCAGGCGCGCATTGAGCGCCTCTATGTCCGAGCGGCTGGGAATGTCCATGCGCCGCAGCACCCGCTGCACCCGGTCCTCGAAGGATTTCTCGACCCGGTCCCAGGTGCCGGCCGCACGGTCGCGGGCGTTGCCCAGGGTGGTCTCGACCGAATCGCGCAGGCTTTCGCCGCGTGGCGATTCCTCGCGGCTGCGGGCCTCCATCGATTCGCCTTCGCGGACCAGCGATTCGAACAACCGGCTGCCCTCGGCCTGGGCCCGCGACAGCGCGCCAAGCCCGGCCAGCCAGACCTGCTGCGCCGATCCGCTCAGCGTGCGGCCGGCGCGCGTAGTGTGCTCGGAACCGCCCGCGCCCGCGGCGCGGCCTGCATTGCCGTGTTCATGGGTACTCATGGGGGACGTTCCTCCGTTGGGTCAGTCATCCCTACCGTAGCGACAGGGATGCCTGCGTCGCGTGATGGAAGTCGGCGCCGTGCGCAGCCGTTCAGCCGAGCTTTTCGGACAGTACCCGCCGGATCTCCGCTTCCACCATGCCCTTCATGGCCGACAGCAGGAAGCCAAGTTCGGCCTTCACCCGCACCGCACCGGGCAACAGCTCGATCACCCCGTCGACCCCGGAACGGGTGAAGTGCAGGTTGGCTCCCTCCCAGCGCGTGCTCACTTCGAAGCGCTCCTGCAGCTTCCGCGCGACCTCGCCGATGGCCTCGCGGGCGCGCTCGTCGGTCAGCGGGTGGGCGTGGTGGATATCGATGGTGGACATGCAGGGCTCCTGGCGGTGGGCGTGGAATGCGGGTGCGGCATTGTGCGTACCGGCGCGGCGCAGTCCAAGTCCCGCGCCTACCTTATGCACGCTCGGCCAACCTGCTAGGCTGCCGCCGGTGCGCACCCTGCAAGTCCATTTCAGCAATCGCCAGCAACCGGATCAGCGCCTAGCGCCGGGGGTGCAGCGCATCGTCCGCGATGCCAGCGGGCAGGTCCGCCTGGGCGACGACAGCGTCGGCCCGCTGCTGCTGGCCCGGTTCTGCACCGACGAGCGCGGGGTCTGGCTGCAGGTGGCCAGCGGCAGCCGCGGCATCCACGTCAACGGCCGCCCGGTGCGGCGCATGGCGCTGCTGCGCGCCGGCGACTCGGTCTACGCCGATGGCGTGGAGATGCTGTTGCGTGGCGAGTCCGAACCGGTCGCGCAGCCGCCGGCGGCGAGCGGCGAGCACAGCGACGACCTGCGCGTGCTGCTGCGCGGCGTCGGCGGCCAACACCACGGCCGCTGCTACCCGCTCGACCGGCCCCGCACCATCGGCCGCGAGCGCACGGTGGACGTGGTGATCGACGACCCGGCCTTTCCCGAGCAGCATGCCCGGTTCGAGCGTCATGGCGACCGCGTGCTGCTGCGCGACCTGGGCTCGCCTGACGGGTGCCGGGTCAACGGCATCGTGGTCCGGCACTGCTGGCTGCAGGGGGGCGACCAGGTGGTCTTCGAGGGCAACCAGCGCTTCGTTCTGGAAGTCCCGCTGGACGCCCGCGCGGCCATGTTCGCCGCGGTGGCCGACGCGCCCGGCATGGCGCCCGACGCGCGCGCGGAAGACGATACGCCGCCGCGTGCGCGGCGCTGGCCCTGGCTGCTGCTCAGCGCGCTGCTGCTGGGCGGCGCGATCAGCGCGCTGCTGCTGTTCGGCGCCCGCTGAAGCCGGGCACCGTTTCCGTGCGCGGCCGCCTGGCCGGCGGCTATCGAACCCCGGGAAAATTGGCTGCAGATGCAACCTTTTCCGCGCCCCCAAAGCCTGTTGCGCTGCGGCATACTTGGGGTTCCCCTCGGACAGGTGTGACATGACGCGCGCGTTCAATTTCAGTGCCGGCCCAGCGACCCTGCCGGAATCGGTCCTGCGCCAGGCGCAGGCGGAAATGTTGGAATGGAACGGCGTAGGCGCGTCCATCGTCGAGATCAGCCACCGCAGCGCCGAGTTCATGCAGGTGGCGGCGCAGGCCGAAGCCGACCTGCGCACCCTGGTCGGCATCCCCGACGACTACGCGGTGCTGTTCCTGAGCGGCGGCGCGACCACCCAGCAGGCGCTGCTGCCGTTGAACCTGGCCGCGCCCGGACAGCGCGTGGACTACGTGGTCAGCGGCCACTGGGGCAAGACCGCGGCCCGGCAGGCGCGGCCCTACGTGGACGTGAACATCGCCGCCGACAGCGAGGCCGGTGGTTTCCGTGACATTCCGGCACCCGCGCAGTGGCGGCTGTCGGCCGATGCGGCCTACGTGCACATCACCGCCAACGAGACCATCCATGGCGTCGAGTTCCGCGATGCGCCGGACGTGGGCACGGTGCCGCTGGTGGCAGATTTCAGTTCGTCGATCGCGTCCGAGCCGGTCGATGTCACCCGCTATGGCGTCATCTACGCCGGCGCGCAGAAGAATCTCGGCCCGGTCGGCATCACCGTGGTCATCATCCGCCGCGACCTGCTCGAACGCGCCGGCCAGCCGCGCGCGGACATCTTCGATTACCGCCTGCACGCCGCGCGCGACTCCATGCTCAATACCCCGCCGACGTGGAACTGGTATCTGCTCGGCCTGACCGTGAAGTGGATGCTGGCGCAGGGCGGCACCGCCGAGTTCGCCCGCCGCAACGCCGCCAAGGCAGCGCTGGTCTACGCCGCCATCGACGGTTCGGGCGGGTTCTACCGCAACCAGGTCGCACCGGCGGTGCGTTCGCGCATGAACATCCCGTTCTTCCTGCCCAGCGCCGAGCTGGACGCGCGCTTCGTCGCCGACGCCAAGGCTGCCGGCCTGTTGGCGCTCAAGGGCCACAAGGCGGTCGGCGGCATCCGCGCCTCGCTGTATAACGCCATGCCGCTGCAGGGCGCGCAGGCGCTGGTGTCGTTCATGCACGACTTCCAGCAGCGCAACGGTTGAAACACATGCCGCCGCCTGCGGGCAGCGGAAAGCAGACGTCATCGAGGAAGGCAACGTGGCCGCAAAGCCGAAGAAGTCCACCGTAGACAAGCCGCCGGCCAGGGCCGCCGACGCGGCGGCCGCTCCGCCGGCGCTGGCCGACGTGCGCGCCAAGATCGACCAGATCGACCGCAGCATCCAGTCGCTGATCGCCGAGCGCGCGCGCTTCGCCCACCAGGTCGGCAAGGCCAAGGGCAAGCTCGCCGCCGCCGTCGATTACTACCGCCCCGAGCGCGAGGCGCAGGTGCTGCGCATGGTGGTCGACCGCAACGAAGGACCGCTGTCGGACGAACTGCTGGTGCACGTGTTCCGCGAGATCATGTCGGCCTGCCTGGCGCAGCAGGAACCGCTGAAGATCGGCTACCTCGGCCCCGAAGGCACCTTCAGCCAGCAGGCCGTGCTCAAGCATTTCGGACGCTCGGCACTGGGCCTGCCGCTGGCCAGCATCGAGGAAGTGTTCCAGGAAGTGGAAGCGGGCAACGCCGACTTCGGCGTGGTGCCGGTGGAGAACTCGGGGCAGGGCACGATCCAGATCACCCTGGACATGTTCCTGACCTCCTCGCTCAAGATCTGCGGCGAAGTGGAGCTGCGCGTGCAGCAGTTCCTGATGTCGCGCAACGGCCGGCTGGAGGACATCGAGCGGGTCTACGCGCACCCGCAGTCGTTCATGCAGACCTCGGCATGGCTGCGCGCCAACCTGCCCAAGGCCGAGAAGGTGCCGGTGTCGAGCAACGCCGAAGGCGCGCGCCGGGCGCGCAACGCCGACGACGCGGCGGCCATCGGCGGCGAGAGCGCCGGCCACGTGTACGGGCTTAAGAAAGTGGTGACCAAGCCGATCCAGAACGACGCGGACAACACCACGCGCTTCCTGGTGATCGGCCGCCAGTTCTTTCCCTCCTCGGGCCACGACCGCACCTCGGTGCTGGTGTTCATCCACGACAAGCCCGGCGCCCTGTTCGACGTGCTCAGCCCGTTCGCGCGGCACGGCATCAGCATGAACCGCATCGAGTCGCGCCCTTCGCACCAGGCCAAGTGGGAGTACGCGTTCTTCATCGACCTGGCCGGGCATATCGAGGACGCCTCGATGCAGGCGGCGCTGGCCGAGCTCGAGGCCCATTCGGCACAGATCAAGGTGCTCGGTTCCTACCCGGTCGCCGTGCCCTGATCTGAAGCCGCTTTCTTCCCGGCGTGCGGCGGCGGTCGGCGAACCTCTTCCGGTCCGCCACCGCGCACACGGCATCGCGCCGGCGCATGGCGCGGCGGACGGGCACGGGCCTGATCCGCCCTGCATGGCAATCGAACAACCAGAGAGACCCGCATGACCTCCCAGCCCCACTGGATCGCAAGCAAAGGCCAGCCCCTGCAGGGCGCGCTCGACATCCCCGGCGACAAGTCGGTTTCGCACCGGGCGGTGATGTTCGCCGCGCTGGCGGACGGCGTGTCGCGCATCGACGGCTTCCTCGAGGGCGAGGACACCCGCGCCACCGCCGCGATCTTCGCCCGCATGGGCGTGCGTTTCGAAACCCCGTCGCCGTCCACGCGCATCGTCCACGGTGTCGGTGTCGATGGCCTGAAGGCACCCGACGGCGAACTGGACTGCGGCAATGCCGGTACCGGCATGCGCCTGCTGGCCGGGTTGCTGGCCGCGCAGCCGTTCGACAGCGTGCTGGTCGGCGACGCGTCGCTGTCGCGGCGGCCGATGCGTCGCGTCACCGGCCCGCTGGCGCAGATGGGGGCCCGCATCGACACCCGCGACGACGGCACGCCGCCGCTGCGCATCGATGGCGGCCAGCCGCTGCACGGCATCGACTATGCGTTGCCGGTGGCCAGCGCGCAGGTGAAGTCGGCGGTGCTGCTGGCCGGCCTGTACGCCCGTGGCGAGACCTCGGTGGTCGAACCGCATCCGACCCGCGACTACACCGAGCGCATGCTGCGCGCCTTCGGCGTGGAGATCGAGTTCGAACCCGGCAGGGCACGCCTGCGCGGTGGCCAGCGGCTGCGCGCCACCGATATCGCGGTGCCGGCGGATTTCTCCTCGGCCGCGTTCTTCATCGTTGCCGCCAGTGTCATTCCCGGTTCGCGGGTGCGGCTGCGCTCGGTGGGCCTGAATCCGCGCCGCACCGGCCTGCTGGCGGCGTTGCGGCTGATGGGCGCGGACATCGTGGAGGAGAACCCCGCCGAACACGGGGGCGAGCCGGTGGCCGACCTGGTCGTGCGCCACGCACCGCTCAGGGGAGCCCGGATTCCCGAGGAACTGGTGCCGGACATGATCGACGAGTTCCCCGCGCTGTTCATCGCCGCGGCCGCGGCCGACGGCCCGACCGTGGTGCGTGGTGCGGCCGAGCTGCGGGTGAAGGAATCGGACCGCCTGGCGGCGATGGCCA
The DNA here is from genome assembly GCF_001431595.1 of Stenotrophomonas acidaminiphila. Taxonomy (GTDB): domain Bacteria; phylum Pseudomonadota; class Gammaproteobacteria; order Xanthomonadales; family Xanthomonadaceae; genus Stenotrophomonas; species Stenotrophomonas acidaminiphila. Next base: position 98,304 of record NZ_LDJO01000024.1, on the reverse strand, counting down.
CCGGCCTGCGCACGCTGGGCCTGCGCATCGACGAGACCGACGACGGCGCCACCATCCACCCCGGCGCGCTGGGCGGCGGCACCATCGAGAGCCATGGCGACCATCGCATCGCCATGGCTTTCTCCATCGCCGGCCAGCTGAGCAGCGGGCAGGTGCGGATCAACGATGTCGCCAACGTCGCCACCTCGTTCCCGGGCTACGACCGGCTGGCGCGCGGGGCCGGCTTCGCGTTGACGGCCGGCTGAGCACGGAAGATTGCATGACGGGCCGGCCGTGGCATGCGGCCGGCCCGTCGTCGTTGCAGCGGCCTGCGGTCAGCGGCCGGTGCGGAAATCCACCGGCACCCGGACCACGGTCGCCACCGCGCGGCCGTCGCGCAGTGCCGGCTCGAAGCGCCAGTCACGCAGGGTGTCCAACACGGCGCGATCAAGGTCGCGGCTGCGCTGGCCGTCATGCGACACGATGCTGGCGTCGGTGACCTTGCCCTGCGCGTCGACTTGCAGGCTGGCCACGACGCTGCCCTCGATCCCGGCGCGGAGCGCGGCCGGCGGATAGGCCGGGGCGGGGTTGCCCGCCAGCGGCCGCGCCTGGCGGTCGCGCACCACGGCCGGCTTGCGCTGGAGCGGGGCGGGCGCCGTTTGCGGTGTTGCCACCTGCGTCGCGGGCGAAACCGCGGTGGGCGTGGCCGGGGCGCTGGCCGGCAGCGCCGGTGCCGGCGCGTCATGGCGCCGGATCAGGGTGAACACGCCGAGCAGGATCGCCAGCAGCAGTCCCATCCACAACACGGGCGAGACGGCATGGTTGCGCGATTGTCCGCTCTGTGCGGCGGCATCCAGTTCATGGGCATGGGTGGCACTCATCGTCGGCTCCTTATGCGTCCAGTGACGCCTGGAGTCTGGCCCGATGCGCATGGCGCAGGTGTAAGCAGGACGTCAATGCAGCGCCGCCGGGTCCGCCGCAGTTCAGCGTGCGGCGTATGTACGGTTCAGCTTACTGTGCGGGCTGGAAGTCGATCGGGATTTCCAGGCTGCCGGCCATCGGCTGGCCGTTGCTCTGCGCCGGCTGGAAGCGCCAGCCGCGCACGGCTTCCAGTGCCGCGCGGTCGAGGTCGCGCGAGCCGCTGCGCTGGATGATGCGGGCGTCCAGCGGTATGCCGCTGGCGTCGACGTCGACGCGCACCACGACGGTGCCGCTTTCGCCGCGCCGCAGTGCGGCCGGTGGATAGGACGGTGGCGGGCTCTGGCCCGGCAACGGTACCGGCCGGTCGCTCGGCGCGGCGGCGGCTGGCGGCGCGGCTGGATTGGCCGGGGCCGCGGCCACCGGTGCTTCGGGCAACGGCTGCGGCGCTGCGGGTGCGGTCTCCAGCACCTGCGGCGCTTCGTCGGCAACCGCTTCCGGGCGTGCATCGGGCATGTCGCTGGCGCCGGTTGCGGCCGGCAACGGCTCGGGCAGCGGCATGGCCTGGCTTGCCTGGACCTGCGGCTGTGCCGGGTCGGCCCGGTAGAAATCGTTGTGCCTGCGTGCGTTCAACCACACCACCACGAACAGCAGCAGCCCGCCACAGAAGGCGATGCCGGCGATCTTCAGGGCGTTGCGGGGCAACTGGAAGGTGATGGTCTGGTCGGAACGGGAGGCGGGCATGGGCGGCGCGGGCAGGGGCGTGGCCGGAAGGAACGCCCGGATTCTGGCACAGGAACATGCTGGCGCGCGGCAGAGTGGCGCGGTTCGGGCGATAATCGCGTTCCGTATCCGTTTACAGTGCCGCCCCATGCTCGATCCCGCCCTTCTCCGACAGCAGCCCGCCGAACTGGCGCAACGCCTGCGCGACACGCGCGGCTTCGAACTCGACGTGGCCGCGATCGAGTCCCTGGAGGCCGACCGCAAGCGCATCCAGGTGCGCACCCAGGAACTGCAGAACCTGCGCAACAGCCGCTCCAAGGCGATCGGCCAGGCCAAGGCCAGGGGCGAGGACGTGTCGGCGATCATGGCCGAGGTGGCCGCCTTCGCCGATGAGCTGAAGGCATCGGAAGTCCAGCTGGACGAACTGCGCGCGCGGATCGAGGCGATCTCGATGGGCATCCCGAACCTTCCGGCCGATGACGTGCCGGCCGGTGCCGACGAGAAAGACAACGTCGAGCAGTCGCGCTGGGGCACGCCGCGCACGTTCGACTTCGCGGTGCTCGACCACGTCGAACTGGGCGCCCGCAACAAGTGGCTCGACGGCGAGACCGCGGCCAAGCTGTCCGGTTCGCGCTTCACCGTGCTGCGCGGTCCGCTCGCACGCCTGCACCGTGCGCTGGCCCAGTTCATGCTCGACCTGCACAGCGGCGCGCACGAGTACCAGGAAACCAACGTACCGGTGATCGTCAATGCCGACAGCCTGTACGGCACCGGTCAGCTGCCCAAGTTCGAGGAAGACATGTTCATCACCCAGCTGGGTGAGCAGAAGCGTTATCTGATCTCGACGTCGGAGATCTCGCTGACCAACATCGTGCGCGACGAGATCGTCGAGGCCGAGCGCCTGCCGCTGCGCATGACCGCGCACTCGCTGTGTTTCCGTTCCGAGGCCGGCAGCGGTGGCCGCGACGTGCGCGGCATGATCCGCCAGCACCAGTTCGAGAAGGTCGAACTGGTCTCGATCTGCCGCCCGGAAGAAAGCGATGCCGAGCACCAGCGCATGACCCGCTGCGCCGAAACCGTGCTGGAAAAGCTGGGCCTGCCGTACCGCAAGGTGCTGCTGTGCACCGGCGACATGGGCTTCTCGGCGGTGAAGACCTACGACCTGGAAGTCTGGTTGCCGTCGCAGCAGACCTACCGCGAGATTTCCTCGTGCTCCAACTGCGGCGACTTCCAGGCTCGGCGCATGCAGGCGCGCTGGCGCAACCCCGCCACCGGCAAGCCGGAGCTGGTGCACACGCTCAACGGCTCCGGCGTGGCCGTGGGCCGGGCGATGATCGCGGTCATGGAGAACTACCAGAACGCCGACGGCTCGATCACGGTTCCCGAGGCGCTGCGCCCGTACATGGGCGGCCTGGAGCGGATCGGCTGAGCCCGGCCGTCGTCTTCGTCCATCCCCGAGGCCCGCAGCGATGCGGGCCTCCGTGTTGTTGGGTGGCGGAAAGGGGCGGCAGACCGGTTAATACAGGACCGTTTGAGGTCTGATTTGTAAAATCAGGACAAAGGTGGTTGAATTTCACCATTCGTTCCAGTTGTGGGATCAATCCATGCAGGACCTCAACGACCTCTACTACTTCGCGATGGTGGTGGATCATGGCGGTTTCGCCGCCGCCGAGCGTGCGCTGGGCATTCCCAAGTCGCGCCTGAGCCGGCGCATCAGCCAGCTGGAAACCGATCTGGGGGTGCGTCTGCTGCAGCGCTCGACGCGCCGCTTCGCGGTGACCGACGTGGGCATGAGCGTGCACCGCCATGCCCAGACCATGCTGGCCGAGGCGCAGGCCGCGCGCGAGGTGGTGGACCGGCTCAGTGCCGAGCCGCGCGGGCTGGTGCGCGCAAGCGTGCCGGTGTCGCTGGCGCAGATGCAGCTGCCCAAGCTGCTGCCGAAGTTCCTGGAGCAGTATCCGAAAGTGCGGTTGCAGCTGAACATCAGCAACCGCCGGGTGGACATCATCAATGAGGGCTACGACGTGGCGCTGCGGGTACGCTCGCGGCTGGACGACGATGGCAGCCTGGTGATGCGCAGCTTCGGCCAGGTGCAGGAACTGCTGGTGGCCAGCCCGAAGTACCTGGACCGCGCCGGCCGCCCGAAGACGCCCGAGGACCTTGCCCAGCACGTCACCCTGAGCATCAGCGAGGACGAGGCGCGGCAGCGCTGGGAACTGCACGGCCCGGGCGGCGTGGTCAGCCGCGTGGACCTGCAGCCGCGCGTGGCCGGTTTCGATTTCCCGCTGCTGCAGAGCATGGTCAAGGACGGCTTCGGCATCACCATGCTGCCGGAAACGGTCTGCGCCGAAGCGGTGCGCAGCGGCGAACTGGAAGTAGTGCTGCCGGACTGGTCGCTGCCGCAGGGCATCTGCCATGCGGTGTTCGCCTCGCGGCGCGGGCTGTTGCCCGCGGTGCGGGTGTTCATCGACTTCCTTGCCGAGCACCTGCCGCCACAGCTGGAAGCCTCGCGCCTGGACTGTGGCGGCGCCTGCGAGCGCGCCAAGGAGAAGATCCGCGCCTCGACCATGGGCGCGCTGGCGATCGAGGCCGGTTGAGCAAAAGCAATGGCAGCGTGCGAGAATGCGCGCCGCTGGCCGGTGCGCAGGCATCGGCGCCATAGACAAGGGCAGATGGCCGAGCGGTTTAAGGCACCGGTCTTGAAAACCGGCGAAGGGTCAAACCTTCCGTGGGTTCGAATCCCACTCTGCCCGCCATTCCCGCGGTCCGGGCACGCAATGTCCGGTACCCGTTGCGGGACTCTTGCGGATTTCCGAACCATGCCGACACTGCGTCCATCGCGCCCGCAAGACGGCGCCCGGGTCATCGACATCTGGCGCCGCGCCGTCGATGCCACGCACCACTTCCTGGCCGACGCCGACCGCCAGGCCCTCGACGCCGAGGTCAGCGCCCTGCTGCCGCAGGCCCCGCTGCTGCTGGCGGTGGATGCCGCCGACGTGCCGCTGGCCTTCATGTGGGTCGTGGACGGCCACATGGAGGCGTTGTTCGTCGATCCGCTGCATCACGGCCGCGGGCTGGGACGCCGGCTTGTGCAGCAGGCGCTGCGCGAGCACCCCGGCCTGGGCACAGACGTCAATGCGCAGAATCCGTCGGCCATGGCGTTCTACACGCGGCTCGGCTTCGTCGAGACCGGGCGCTCGGCGCTTGATGGCCAGGGGCGGCCGTATCCGCTGGTGCACCTGCGCCATGCCGGTGCGACGGCCATGCCGGAACAGGCGGCATGAGCGACCCCGTCGTCGTGAGCGATGCGCAGGCCGACGAGCGCTGGATGCGCCATGCGCTGGCGCTGGCCGAGCGCGCGCAGCGCGAGTTCGACGAGATTCCGGTGGGGGCGGTGCTGGTCGGTGCCGACGGGCAGTTGCTGGGCGAGGGCTGGAACCTCAACATCGCCCGCCACGACCCCAGCGCGCATGCCGAGATCGTGGCGATGCGCGAGGCCGGCGCGCGGCTCGGCAACCACCGCCTGGTCGGCTGCACGCTGTACGTGACGCTGGAGCCTTGCGCGATGTGCGCGATGGCGCTGGTGCACGCGCGGGTGGCGCGGGTGGTGTATGCCGCCACCGATCCGAAGACCGGTGCCTGCGGCAGCGTGTTCGACCTGCTGGGCGACCCGCGCCACAACCACCGCGTCGCGGTGGCCGGTGGCGTGCTGGCGCGCGAGGCCGGCCTGCGCCTGACCAACTATTTCCGCGCCAAGCGCGGCCGCCCGCTGCTGCCGGCCGACGGCGGCTGAGGCGTGGCCGCCGCGCACGCGGCGTGGTGAACCCGCGGCGTATCATGTGCGCCCGATACCACGGCCGGCAGCGTCGCCGCCGGCCCCCTGCACGAGGCGCCACATGACGGACAACAGCACAGGCAACGACCGGTTGATCTGGATCGATCTGGAAATGACCGGGCTGGACACGGACAACGATTCGATCATCGAGATCGCCACCGTGGTCACCGATGCCCAGCTCAACGTGCTGGCCGAAGGCCCCGAGTTCGCCATCGCCCACCCGCTGGCGACGCTGGAGGCGATGGACGAGTGGAACCGCAACCAGCACCGCCGTTCCGGCCTGTGGCAGCGCGTGCTCGACAGCGAGATCAGCCTTGGCCAGGCCGAGGCGCGGACCATCGCCTTCCTGCAGGACTGGATCAAGGCCGGCGCGTCGCCGATGTGCGGCAACTCCATCTGCCAGGACCGCCGCTTCCTGCACCGGCAGATGCCGCGCCTGGAACGCTATTTCCACTACCGCAACCTGGACGTGTCCACGGTCAAGGAACTGGCCAGGCGCTGGGCACCGGCCATCGCCGCCGGCGTCGGCAAGACCTCCAGCCACACCGCGCTGAGCGATGTGCACGATTCGATCGCCGAACTGCGCCATTACCGCCAGCACATGGGCGCGCTGGCCGGCCTGCCGGGCGTGTCGGAGCCGGCCTGAGCGATGGGCGAAGTGGCGCCGACCCTGGCCGACAGCCCGCAGGACATGGCCGACCTGCGGCGCGCGGTGGCGCTGCTGGAGGCGCCGACGCTCAGTGCGCGCATGGCCAACCTGGTCGGCTCGCCGCTGGAGTTCGCCGTGCGCCGGCTGCCCGCGGGCGTTTCCAGGCGCATCCAGGGGGTTGCCGAGGCCGCCCTGCACAAGGCCGCGCAGGCCGCTTTCTGGAGCATGGACCGCACCCGGCCGGGCAAGCCGGCGTCGCCGCGCCTGCACAAGCTGGCGGCGGCCGCTTCCGGTGCGCTGGGCGGTGCCGGCGGGCTGCCGGCACTGGCGATCGAGCTGCCGCTGTCGACCACGATCATCATGCGCGCGGTGGCCGACATCGCCCGCAGCGAAGGCTTCGACCTGGATGACTTCGCTACCCGCCAGGCCTGCCTGGAGGTGTTCGCGCTGGGCGGCAATTCGGGCGGCGACGACGCCAGCGAAACCGGCTATTACCTGGCGCGCGGCTTCACCACCGAACTGATGCGGCACCTGTCGGCCGAGCTGGCCGGCACCACCCTCGGCGGCAGCCACGGCCTGCTGCTGGGGCTGGGGCCGAAGGAAGCCGGCAAATGGCTGGCACGGATCGTGGAAAAGGTCGCCGCCCGCTTCGGCGTGGTGGTATCGGAGAAGTTCGCCGCGCAGGCGGTACCGGTGCTCGGCGCGGTGGCCGGCGCCACCTTGAACACCCTGTTCACCGGCTACTACCAGGACATGGCGCGGGGCCATTTCATTGTCCGCCGGCTGGAGCGCAGGTACGGCTTCGAGACCGTGCGCCTGGCCTACGGGGCGGTCAGCGGGCGCATGAGCGCCTGAACGCCGCGCGGTGGTAGCGTGGCCTGTCGGACACATGGAGAGCCCGCGATGAGCATTTTCGACCTGCGCCTGGAGACCGCGCGGCTGCTGCTGCGGCCACCCTGCGCGGAGGATTTCGCTGCGTTCGCCGCGTTCTGCGCCGACCCGCTGCCGATGCAGCACCTGGGGGGCGTGCAGGCGCCGTCGGTGGCGTGGCGCAGCCTGGCAACCCTCACCGGCAGCTGGCACCTGCTCGGCTATTCAATGTTCTCGGTAATCGAGAAGGACAGCGGGCGCTGGGTGGGCCGGGTCGGCCCCTGGCAGCCGCATGGCTGGCCGGGGCCGGAGGTGGGCTGGAGCATCGTGGCGGACCGGTGGGGGCACGGCTACGCGCCGGAGGCCGCGCGCGCGGCCATCGACTGGGCCTTCGACACGCTGGGCTGGGAGCAGGTGATCCACACCATCGCCCCGGACAACCACAATTCGCAGGCGGTTGCGCGCAAGCTGGGGTCGCAGGTGCTGCATGCCACGCGCCTGCCGCCACCGCACGAGGTCGATGTCGAGGTGTGGGGCCAGTCGCGCCAGGCGTGGCTGGCCCGTCGCTGAGGCATCGTTGCGGTTGTATCCATCCTGCCCGGTGCGGGCATCGCGCGTGCCGGGGCCGGCGCCGGATACGCGGCCCTGCGATCGGTACCCACACCGCGCCGGTGCGCTCCGGGCGCGGTGGTGGATTTTGCTGCGGTCGCAGCTTTACCAAAGGGCCCCGATTCCGGTCATATGGCAGGATCGCCTGCCAGTCGGCAGTGTGGGGAATCGTGTCGTTGAGCAATCCAGGTGCTGCGTTGACGGTGTATGGCATGTCCACTTCGGGCAACTGCCACAAGGTCCGTTTGCTGCTGGCGCAGCTGGGCACGCGCTACCGCTGGGTCGAGGTGGACAGTGCCGCCGGCCAGACCCGCACCGAGGCCTTCCTGGCGCTCAATCCGAACGGCAAGGTGCCGCTGATCGAACGCGGCGACGGGCGCGTGCTCACCGAATCCAATGCGATCCTGTTCTGGCTGGCCGAGGGCACGCCGTTCCTGCCGGCTGATGGCTGGCAGCGTGCGCAGGCGCTGTCGTGGATGTTCTTCGAGCAGTACAGCCATGAGCCGTATATCGCGGTGGCGCGTTTCATCCGGGGCTGGACGCCGCCGGATTCGCCGCGGCGGCAGGAACTGCCACGGCTGCGCGAGCGCGGCCATGCGGCGCTGGCGGTGATGGAGCGGCACCTGGCCGACGATGCCTGGTTCACCGGGCCGGAGTACGGCATCGCCGACATCGCCCTGTTCGCCTATACCGCGGTCGCCGCCGACGGCGGCATCGAACTGTCTTCCTATCCGGCCATCGGCCGCTGGCTGCAGGCGCTGCGCGCCCGGCCCGGCTTCGTGGCCATGCCCGATCCATCCCCGGAGGTGCTGCGCAACTTCGCCGCGTCACCCTGATCCTTCCTTTCCCAACCTGTCTGCACCGTGGAGTCCTGCCTGATGTTCGCCCGTGTACCCAACCCCATCCCGGCCCGCATGAAGGGCCTGAACCGTGCCGAGATCTGCGATACCAATTTCATCGAATTCGTGAAGGGGCTGGGGCAGGGGCCGGCCGGCGCGCCGCAGGAGGGGGCCCCGGTGCTCCCGGGCAGCGCGCTGGACGTGCGTGGGTTCCGCGAACTGTTCGAATCGCAGCTGGTGAGCCGCCACCTCGACCTGATGGCGCGCGTGCTGCGCGTGCAGAACAAGGTCTTCTACACCATCGGCTCGTCCGGGCATGAGGGCAATGCCATGGTGGCGCGCGCCACCCGGCATACCGATCCGGCGTTCCTGCACTATCGCTCCGGCGGATTCATGGCCGAGCGCTTCCGCAAGTTGCCGGGCATGGACCCGATCATGGACTCGGCGCTGAGCTTCGCAGCCAGCGCCGAGGACCCGGCCAGCGGCGGCCGCCACAAGGTGTGGGGCAGCAAGCCGTTGTGGGTGTTGCCGCAGACCTCGACCATCGCATCGCACCTGCCCAAGGCGCTGGGCACGGCCCTGGCGATCGAGGCCGGCAAGCGCCTCGGGGTGGAGTTGCCGGTGCCGGGCGACAGCATCGCCATCTGTTCCTTCGGCGACGCTTCGGCCAACCACGCCACCGCGCAGACCGCGTTCAACGCGGCCTCGTGGACGGCCTACCAGAAGCTGCCGGCACCGGTGCTGTACGTGTGCGAGGACAATGGCATCGGCATTTCGGTGAAGACCCCCGGTGGCTGGATCGCCGAGAGCTTCCGCAACCGCCCGGACCTGGATTATTTCTTCGCCGACGGCCTGGACCTGGCCGCCGGCTACGCCGACGTGCAGCGTGCGGTCGAGCATTGCCGGCGCACGCGGCGGCCGACCTTCCTGCACCTGCGCACCACCCGCATCATGGGCCACGCCGGTACCGACTTCGAGATCGAATGGCGCGCGCTGGAGGAACTGTGCGCGGTGGAGGCGGGCGATCCGCTGCTGCGCTCGGCGCAGATCGCGGTCGAGTCCGGGGCGATGAGCGCCGACGAGGTGCTGGCGCTGTACGAGCGCACCCGCGCGCGCTGCTTCGCCGCCGCCGAGGACGCCGACACGCGCCCGCGGCTGACCTCGCTCAAGGACGTGATGGCACCGCTGGCGCCGTATACCCCGGAGCGGGTGCGCGCCGAAGCCACCCGCGCCGACTACGCGCAGCGCCGCCTGCAGGTGTTCGGCAGCGAGGCGTCGTTGCCCGAGAACCTGCCGCCGCGCCACCTTGCCATCCAGATCAACCAGGGCCTGCACGACCTGTTCTGCAAGTACCCGGACACCCTGCTGTTCGGCGAGGACGTTGCGCAGAAGGGCGGCGTGTACACGGTGACCAAGGGCCTGCACAAGGCGTTCGGCCCGCGCCGCGTGTTCAATACCCTGCTCGACGAGACCATGATCCTGGGCATGGCCCAGGGGTTCGCCAACATGGGCATGCTGCCGGTGCCGGAGATCCAGTACCTGGCCTACCTGCACAACGCCATCGACCAGGTGCGCGGCGAAGCCTGCTCGCTGCAGTTCTTCTCCAACGACCAGTACCGCAACCCGATGCTGATCCGCATCGCCGGGCTGGGCTACCAGCGGGGCTTCGGCGGCCATTTCCACAACGACAACTCGATCACCGCCATCCGCGACATCCCGGGGCTGGTGGTCGGTTGCCCGTCGCGCGGCGACGACGCGGCGATGATGCTGCGCACGCTGGCGGCGCTGTCAAGGGTCGACGGACGCGTGTGCGTGTTCCTCGAGCCGATCGCGCTGTACATGACCAAGGACCTGTACGAGGCCGGCGACGGCCAGTGGCTGTTCCCGTACCCGGCGCCGGAGCAGGCGCTGGAGCTTGGCCAGGGCCGTGTCTACGGCGAGGGCAACGACGACCTGGTGGTGTTCACCTACGGCAACGGCGTGCCGATGGCCCTGCGCGCGGCCAGGGCCATCGAGGCGGCGCAGGGCTGGAAGGTGCGGGTGGTGGACCTGCGCTGGTTGGTGCCGCTCAACGCCGCCTATGTCGCCGAGCAGGCCCGCGGTGCCAGGCGGATCATCGTGCTGGACGAGGGCCGGCACAGCGCGGGTGTGGGCGAGGGCGTGATCACCGCGCTGGCCGAGGCCGGCTTCGGTGCCGTGCCGCTGCGCCGGGTCACCGGCGCCGACACCTACACGCCACTGGCCGGCGCGGCACTGCTGGTGCTTCCGGGCGACAATGACGTGGTGAGCGCCGCAGCCGAGCTGGCGCGTGGATAACGATCGGTATGTGCGGACTGGCGGGAATCCTGCAATCGCAGGCGCGGTTGCAGGAAGCGGAGTTGACGGCCCTGGCCGGCGCGATGGGCGATGCGCTGGCCCATCGCGGTCCCGATGACCGCGGCGTCTGGGTCGATGCCGCCGCCGGGGTGGCGCTGGCGCACCGGCGGCTGAGCATCCTCGACCTGTCGCCGCTGGGCCACCAGCCGATGCGGTCCAGCGACGGCCGTTACTGGCTGGCCTACAACGGCGAGATCTACAACTTCGCCGCGCTGCGCGCCGAGCTGGAGCCGCTCGGCCACCGCTTCGGCGGCCACTCCGATACCGAGGTGCTGCTGGCCGCGGTCGTGCAGTGGGGGCTGGAGGCGACGCTGCGACGTTGCAACGGCATGTTCGCCATCGCCCTGTGGGACCGCCGCGAGCAGCGCCTGTCGCTGGCCCGCGACCGGGTCGGCAAGAAGCCGCTGTACTACGGCTGGGCCGGCGACGCGCTGGTGTTCGGTTCCGAACTGAAGGCGCTGTGGCGGCACCCGGCCTTCGACAACGGCATCGACCGCGACGCGCTGACCCTGCTGCTGCGGCTGGATTACATCCCGGCACCGCACTGCATCCACGAGCGTGCGTTCAAGCTGATGCCGGGCCGGGTGCTGCACCTGGACGCGGCGGCGGTGGCGGCCGGTGCCGCCGCGCACCGGCCGGCGCAGGCGCAGGTGGCCTACTGGGACGCACGCGAGCGCATGGCTGCCTGCCTGGCCGCGCCGTTCGCCGGCAGCGAGGCCGAGGCGGCCGATGCGCTGGACGGGCAGCTGCGCCAGGCCGTGGCGCTGCGCATGGTGGCCGACGTGCCGGTGGGGGTGTTCCTGTCCGGCGGCACCGATTCGGCCCTCGTCGCGTCGCTGATGCAGGCACAGAGCGCGGCCCCGGTGCACAGCTTCAGCATCGGCTTCGAGGATTCCGACCACGACGAGGCGCCGCTGGCCAGGGAGGTGGCCACCCATCTGGGCTGCGACCACACCGAGCTGTACGTCAGCGGCGCCGATGCGCTGGCGGTGGTCCCGGAGCTGCCGGCGATGTTCGACGAACCGTTCGCCGATGCCTCGCAGGTGCCGACCGCGCTGGTCGCGCGGCTGGCGCGGCGCGGGGTCACCGTGGCGCTGTCCGGCGATGGCGGCGACGAACTGTTCTTCGGCTACACCCGCTACCAGCGCGCGCTGCGCAACTGGCACGCACTGCAGCGCGTGCCGGCGCCGTTGCGGCGCTGGCTGGGGCGCCATGCCCACGCGCAGGGCGAGGCATCGCGTGCCGGCGGCCTAGCCGCGCTGCTGGCCGAGGCCGGCGCCACCGGCATCGGTGATGTCTACCGCAACCGCATCTCGCGGTGGCGCGACCCCGCCGCGGTGGTGCGCGGGGCGCACGAGCCGGCCACGTTCTACAGCCTGCCCGATCCGCTGCAGGGGCGGGGCGGGGCGGCCGATGCGATGATGCTGGCCGACTTCACCACCTACCTGGCCGACGACCTGCTGTGCAAGGTCGACCGCACCAGCATGGCGGCCAGCCTGGAGGCGCGCGCGCCGCTGCTGGACTGGCAGGTGGCCGAGTTCGCCTGGTCGCTGCCGCTGGACATGAAGCTGCGCGACGGCATCACCAAGTACCTGCCCAAGCAGGTGCTGCGGCGCTACCTGCCCGACGCGATGGTGTTCCGCGGCAAGCGCGGCTTCGGCGCGCCGGTGACGCAGTGGCTGCGCGGCGACCTGCGCGACTGGGCCGGCGACCTGCTCGATCCGCGGCGGCTGCGCCAGGACGGGGTGTTCGAAGAGGCCGCGGTTTCGGCGCTGTGGCAGCGCTTCGGCCAGGGCGAGCGCAAGTGGCATACCCACCTGTGGAACGTGCTGATGTTCCAGGCCTGGCAGGCCCACTGGCAGGCGCAGCGGGCGCAGGTGCGCGCCGGCTGACGGCCCTGGGTGCCTTCACCGGCCGCGAAGGCGCGGCCGGCTAGGCTGGCGTTCCCTTTCCGGAGCGAGGTCGTCATGCAACCGTATCGCATCGCCGTACTTGTCGGCAGCCTGCGCAAGGAGTCCCACAACCGCCGCCTGGCGCTGGCCCTGGAAAAGCTGGCCGGCGAGCGCGCGCGGTTCGACTACCTGCGCATCGACGACATCCCGCTCTACAACCAGGACCACGACAGCGACTTCCCGGCGCAGGGCACGCGCCTGAAGAATGCGATCCGCCAGGCCGACGCGGTGCTGTTCGTCACCGCCGAGTACAACCGCTCCATTCCCGGCGTGCTCAAGAACGCCATCGACACCGCCTCGCGTCCCTACGACGACGGCGCTTTCGACGGCAAGCCGGCGGCGGTGATCGGCACCTCGCCCGGCGCGGCCGGTACGGCGATGGCGCAGCAGCACCTGCGCAACGTGCTGGTGTTCGTGAACCTGTCGGTAATGGCCCAGCCCGAAGCCTTCCTGCAGTACAAGGACGGGCTGATCGAGGCCGACGGCAGCGTGACCAACGACGGTACCCGCCGCTTCCTGCAGGCCTATGTCGACCGCTTCCTGGACTGGGTCGGGACGCACGCGCCACGCTGAACGCCCCGGCGGGACGCGAACAGGCGATAATGCCGGCCCCGGTAGCGGCAAGCGGCCGGGGCTCCCGTGCCGGTGGCGCGGCGGCCCTTGAGAAGCGGGCCCGGCGGCCACATCCACGGGCTGCCGACAGCTTGTCCACGGACTTATCCCCACATTGCCGGCCTGCATCGGCCTACCATGGCCGGGTCGTTTCCCGCTGCACAAAGGTTTTCATGTCTGCCCGTCCTGGCTTCCGTTCCGACCGCAACGACCGCGCAGAGCGCGGCGAACAGCGCATCGACACCCTGCGCGTGCCCCCGCATTCGGTCGAGGCCGAACAGGCGGTGCTCGGTGGCCTGATGCTGGCGCCGGAGGCGTTCGACCGGGTCAACGAGGCATTGACCGAAAAGGACTTCTACCGCCGCGACCACCAGTTGATCTACCGCGCCATCCGTGAACTGTCCGAGCGCGACCGCCCGTTCGACGCGGTGACGCTGGGCGAGTGGTTCGAATCGCAGGGCAAGCTGGAGCAGGTCGGCGACGGCGCCTACCTGATCGAACTGGCCAGTACCACGCCGTCGGCGGCCAACATTGGTGCCTACGCCGAGATCGTGCGCGACAAGGCGGTGCTGCGGCAGCTGATCCAGGTAGGTACCGACATCGTCAACGACGGCTTCCAGCCCGAGGGTCGCGACAGCACCGAACTGCTGGCGTCGGCGGAAAAATCGGTGTTCGCCATTGCCGAGCAGGGCGCGCGCGGGCGCACCGACTTCGTCGCCATGCCCGGTGCCCTGAAGGATGCGTTCGAGGAACTGCGCAACCGTTTCGAGAACGGCGGCAACATCACCGGCCTGCCGACCGGTTACAACGAATTCGATGCGATGACCGCCGGCCTGCAGCCGACCGACCTGATCATCCTGGCCGCGCGCCCGGCGATGGGCAAGACCACCTTCGCGCTGAACATCGCCGAGTACGCGGCGATCAAGTCGAAGAAGGGCGTGGCGGTGTTCTCCATGGAAATGTCGGCCTCGCAGCTGGCCATGCGCCTGATTTCCTCCAACGGCCGCATCAATGCCACGCGCCTGCGCACCGGCCAGCTCGAGGACGAGGACTGGAGCCGCGTCACCAGTGCCATCCGCATGCTCAAGGAGACCAAGATCTTCATCGACGACACCCCGGGCGTGTCGCCGGAAGTGCTGCGCTCCAAGTGCCGCCGGCTCAAGCGCGAGCACGACCTGGGGCTGGTGGTGATCGACTACCTGCAGCTGATGAGCGTGCCGGGCAACAGCGAGAACCGCGCCACCGAGATTTCCGAGATCAGCCGCTCGCTCAAGGGCCTGGCCAAGGAGCTGAACGTGCCGGTGATCGCCCTGTCCCAGCTCAACCGCTCGCTGGAAACGCGTACCGACAAGCGCCCGGTGATGGCCGACCTGCGCGAATCCGGCGCCATCGAGCAGGACGCGGACATGATCGTGTTCATCTACCGCGACGAGTACTACAACAAGGAAAACTCGCCGGACAAGGGCCTGGCCGAGATCATCATCGGCAAGCACCGCGGCGGCCCAACCGGCTCGTGCAAGCTGAAGTTCTTCGGCGAGTACACCCGCTTCGACAACCTCAGCCACGACAGCGTCGGCGCGTTCGAGTAACGCGCCGCGGCGGCGTCAGCCGTCGCTCCAGATGTCGCCGAAGGCACGGGCGAAGTTCGCGCCCAGCACCTTGTCCACCACGCGCGGCGCATGTCCGCGGCGGAGCAGGGCATCGGCCACCTGCAGCAGCTTGCGCGGGGTATTGGCGTCGGGCAGGTAGGGCGTGCGGTTCTCGCCCGGCGCGCCGGTACCGGCCAGCCTGCGCTCGCGCATCTGCCGGTCCATTTCGCGGATGTCCTCTTCATCCACGGGGAAGAACAGCGCGTCGCTGCCGATCCCGACGTGGTCTTCGCCGCATACGCGCAGCGCATGCTCCAGGTGCGCGATGTAATCGGCCAGCAGCGGCTGGCGGCTGTCCTCGGTGAGGAACGGCAGCATGTAGATGCCAACCACGCCGCCCTTGTCGGCCATCGCCCGCAGCTCGGCGTCGCGCTTGTTGCGCGGATGGTCGAACACCGCGCTGCAGCCGGCATGGGTGATCAGCGGTGGCGCGCGGCTGGCGTCGATGCCTTCGCGGGTGGCCAGGGCGCTGGAGTGGCTCAGGTCCAGCGCCACGCCGCAGGCGTTCATGCGGGCGATCGCCTCGCGCCCGAGCGGGCTCAGCCCGCTTGGCGCAGCGTCCAGGCAGCCGCCGCCGAACGGCGATGCATGGTTGTAGGACAACTGCATGACGCGCACGCCGAGTCCGCGGAACAGGTCGATGCGCTCGACCTTGCCCTCGAGCATGGTGGCGGCCTCGAACGAGAAGATCAGCGCCACCTTGCCTTCGCGCTTGGCACGCGCCAGGTCGCCATGGCCGGTGACCTTCAGGAACATCGCCGGCTGCGACTCGACCAGTTGCTGCGCGCGGGCGATGTCGGCGACGGTTTCCTCGAATGAACCGGCCGCACCGCCGAGGGTGGTCTTGATCACGCTGATGCCCGACTCGCGGATCTGGCGCAGGTGCAGGGCCTGGGCGTCGTCGTGCAGCAGGGCACCGATCGACGCCAGCGCATTGGCATCCAGGACCAGGGCGCTGGCGTAAAGCGCCGTGCTGTCCGGGCCGGCGGCGAGGGGAGGCGCTGTGGCGGCCGTTGCAGCGGCCGCTGGCAAGGCCATCCCCGCGAGCAGGCCGCTCCCCCATCCCAGCACGCGGCGACGCGATGCATCGATACCCATCGAACTCCCTTCGTGGCGATGACAGACGGCGATGATGACCCACGCGGACTGCCCTGCACAAACCCGGACCCCGCGCGCTGCATGGGCCGGGTCTCCTGCGTGGTCCAATGGATGCCGGTTCCGTCGCCGTTGCTGCCCGCTGTCGCTCCCCCCGCGCGCGGCACTGCCGCGCGGTCCAGGCGAACGCCCCGCGCGCTGCGCGGGGCGGGGCCTGCGTGTTTCAGCAGGCGATCACGCTGCCTTCTTCGCTGCCAGCTGGCGGAGTACGTACTGCAGCAGGCCGCCATTGCGGAAGTACTCGACTTCCTTCGGTGTCAGCAGCAGCACATGCGCCTGGAAGGTGGCCGTGCGGCCGTCGGCATGGGTCGCGGTGACGGTGGCGCGCCTGGAGTGGCCGTCTTCCAGCCCGCTGATGTCGAACACCTCCGAGCCGTCCAGCCCCAGCGTCTGCGCGTTCTCTCCCGGCAGGAACTGCAGCGGCAGCACGCCCATGCCGACCAGGTTGGAGCGGTGGATGCGCTCGAAGCTCTCGGCGATCACCGCTTTGACCCCGAGCAGGTTGGTGCCCTTGGCCGCCCAGTCGCGCGAGGAGCCGGTGCCGTACTCCTTGCCGGCCACCACCACCAGCGGCGTGCTGGCGGCCTTGTACTTCATCGCAGCGTCGTAGATGGACATCTTTTCCGGCGGCTGCGCGCCGAAGTACAGGGTGTTGCCGCCTTCCTCGCCACCGAACATCAGGTTCTTGATGCGGATGTTGGCGAAGGTGCCTCGTACCATCACGTCATCGTTGCCGCGGCGGCTGCCGTAGCTGTTGAAGTCGGCCGGCTGCACGCCGCGCGACTGCAGGAAGCGGCCCGCGGGCGAATCCTTCTTGATGTTGCCGGCCGGGGAGATGTGGTCGGTGGTGATCGAGTCCCCGAACAGGCCGAGCACGCGCGCGCCGTGGATGTCGGCGATGCGGCCCACGGCCATGGTCATGCCGTCGAAATACGGCGGGTTCTTGATGTAGGTCGACTCGGCGTTCCAGCGGTAGGCCTGGCCTTCCGGCGACTCGATCTGCGCCCAGCGGCTGTCGCCCTTGAACACGTCGGCATAGTTCTGCTTGAACATCTCCGGGCCGACGGTGGCGGCGATGACGTCGCCGATCTCCTTGTTGCTCGGCCAGATGTCGCGCAGGTAGACGTCGTTGCCGTCGCGGTCCTTGCCCAGCGGTTCGCGGGTCAGGTCGATGTTGACCGTGCCGGCGATGGCGTAGGCCACCACCAGCGGCGGCGAGGCCAGGTAGTTGGCCTTGACCTCCGGGTGCACGCGGCCTTCGAAGTTGCGGTTGCCCGACAGCACCGAGGCCACCACCAGGTCGCCGGCGGCGATGCCGGCACTGACCTCGGTGGGCAGCGGGCCGGAGTTGCCGATGCAGGTGGTGCAGCCGTAGCCGACCACGTAGAAGCCGAGCTTTTCCAGCTCCTTCAGCACGCCGGCCTTTTCCAGGTAGTCGGTGACCACCCGCGAGCCCGGCCCCAGCGAGGTCTTGACCCAGGGCTGGCGGGTCAGGCCGCGTGCGGCGGCGTTGCGCGCCAGCAGGCCGGCGCCGATCATCACCGCCGGGTTGGAAGTGTTGGTGCACGAGGTGATGGCCGCGATCACCACCGCGCCGTCCTTCAGCCGCACCTTGCGGCCGTCGATCTCGACGTCGGCATGGCCCTTGGCCAACTGCTCGTTGCCCACCGCGGCGCCGCCGCCCTCGTTGATGAAGTCGGCCACCTCGCCGTTGCGCCGGTCGCGGTTGGCGGTCAACCCACCCAGCGCGTCGGCGAAGTTGCCGCGCACGTCCTGCAGCAGCACGCGGTCCTGCGGGCGCTTGGGCCCGGCCAGCGACGGCTGCACCGTGGACATGTCCAGTTCCAGCGTGGCGCTGTAATGCGCGTGCGGCGACCCGGGCGTGTGCCACAGGCCCTGAGCCCTGGCATAGGCTTCCACCAGGGCGATCTGCGCCTCGCTGCGCCCGGACAGGCGCAGGTAGTTCAGCGACTCGACATCAATCGGGAAGATGCCGCAGGTGGCGCCGTACTCCGGGGCCATGTTGGCGATGGTGGCGCGGTCCGCCAGCGGCAGGTGCTGCAGGCCATCGCCGTAGAACTCGACGAACTTGCCGACCACGCCCAGCCTGCGCAGCATCTGGGTGACGGTCAGCACCAGATCGGTGGCGGTGGCGCCCTCGGGCAGGCGGCCGCTGAGCTTGAAGCCGACCACCTGCGGGATCAGCATCGAGGAGGGCTGGCCGAGCATGGCCGCCTCGGCCTCGATGCCGCCCACGCCCCAGCCGAGCACGCCGATGCCGTTGATCATGGTGGTGTGCGAGTCGGTGCCGAACACGGTGTCCGGGAAGGCCCAGCGGGTGCCGTCGACCTCGCGCTCCATCACCACCCGGGCCAGGTTCTCCAGGTTCACCTGGTGCACGATGCCGGTATTGGGTGGCACCACCTTGAAGTTCTCGAACGCCTTCTGGCCCCAGCGCAGGAAGCTGTAGCGCTCGCGGTTGCGCTCGAACTCGATGCGGCCGTTGAGGTCCAGCGCGTCGGCGCGGCCGAACACGTCCACCTGCACCGAGTGGTCGATCACCAGTTCCGAGGGGATCAGCGGATTGATCTGCTCGGCGCGCCCACCCAGCCGGGTGACCGCGTCGCGCATCGCCGCCAGGTCCACCACGCAGGGCACGCCGGTGAAATCCTGCAGCACCACCCGTGCCGGCATGAAGGCGATCTCGGTGTCCGGTTCGGCCTTCGGGTCCCAGGTGGCCACGGCCTCGATGTGCTCCGGGCCGACCGTCTGCCCCCCATCCTCGTGGCGGAGCAGGTTCTCCAGCAGGATCTTCATCGAGTAGGGCAGGTGCGAGATGTCGAAGCGCTCGCCCAGCCGGGGCAGGCTGCAGTACGTGTAGGTCTGGTCGCCGACGGTGAGTTGGCTGCGGGTGGAGAACGAATCGCTCATGGCTGACTCCTGTGTTGCGGATGGCGTGCGGCGGCGCGCGGGGCGCCTGCTGGCTGGGGGCGAACCCCGTTCAGTAACGGCTGCCCGAGTATGGACGATCTTCCCCGGGGCGGGGCCGCGCATGCCCTTGAGCATACGCACCGGTTTGTTGCAGCCGTGTCACGAGGCCGTCGCCGGCCCTTGCGTGGCAAGGCCTGCGCCGTCGCCAGCGGTACTGGCAAGGTTTGGGTATGCCCGTGCAAGTATGTATAATTCGTACATACTCAGGAGGGCGCCCGATGGAAGCCACCGTTGCTGAACGTGGACAGATCACCCTGCCCAAGGCCGTGCGCGACGCGCTGGGCCTGACCAAGGGCACGCTGCTGAAGGTCGAGCTCGAAGGCAGTCGCATCATCCTGCGCAAGAGCGTGGACGATGCCATTTCCCGTGCCCGCGGCAAGTTCGCGCTGGACGGCTTCCCGTCGGCCGAACAGGCCGTGCGCAGCGTTCGCGACGAGGCCGGCGAGGCATGATCGCGGTCGACTCCCCGGTACTGATCGAACTGCTCAGCGACGGCCCCCGCGCCGACGCGGTGGAGGCCTGCCTGCGGCAGGCGCTGGTCGGTGGCCGGGTGGTGGTCTGCGGCACCACGCTGGCCGAACTATGCGCCTCGCTGCGCGGCGGCGCGCAGGTGCAGGAGGCGCTGGAGGAAATGGGCATCCATTTCAGCCCGCTGGAGGCCAAGTCGGCGCTGCGCGCCGGCGAGATGCACCGCCGCCACCGCCAGCGCAACGCCGGCGACACACGCCGCATCGACGATTTCATGGTCGGCGCCCATGCACTGCTGCAGTGCGACGGCCTGATCACCTGGAACGACACATTTTACCGCGACTACTTCAAGGGCCTGAAGCTGATCGTGCCGCAAGCCTGAGCCCATACCCCATTCCTCATCCGTACCACCCGGGAGTTGTCATGTTGGAAGCCTACCGCCACCACGTAGCCGAGCGCGCCGCGCTTGGCATCCCGCCGCTGCCGCTGAGCGCACAGCAGACGGCCGACGTCATCGAACTGCTGAAGAACCCGCCGGCGGGCGAGGCCGAGTTCCTGCTCGACCTGATCACCCACCGCGTGCCGGCCGGCGTGGACGATGCGGCCAAGGTCAAGGCGTCCTACCTAGCCGCCATTGCCTTCGGCACCGAGAAAAGTGCCCTGATCAGCCGCGAGCGCGCCACCGAGCTGCTGGGCACCATGCTCGGCGGCTACAACGTCGCGCCGCTTATCCAGCTGCTGGACGACGCCCAGGTCGGCGCCATCGCCGCCGGCGCGCTGAAGCACACCCTGCTGGTGTTCGATGCGTTCCATGACGTGCAGGAAAAGGCCAAGGCCGGCAACGCCAACGCGCAGTCCGTGCTGCAGAGCTGGGCCGACGCCGAGTGGTTCACCAGCAAGCCGGAAGTGCCGCAGAGCCTGACCATCACCGTGTTCAAGGTGCCGGGCGAGACCAACACCGACGACCTGTCGCCGGCGCCCGACGCCACCACCCGCCCGGACATCCCGATGCACGCCCTGGCGATGCTGAAGAACAAGCGCGACGACGCGCCGTTCACCCCGGAGGAAGACGGCAAGCGCGGCCCGATCCAGCAGATCCTGTCGCTCAAGGACAAGGGCCACCTGGTCGCCTACGTCGGCGACGTGGTCGGTACCGGTTCCTCGCGCAAGTCGGCGACCAACAGCGTGCTGTGGTGGACCGGCGACGACATCCCGTACATTCCCAACAAGCGCGCCGGCGGCGTGTGCCTGGGCGGCAAGATCGCGCCGATCTTCTACAACACCATGGAAGACGCCGGTGCGTTGCCGATCGAGCTGGACGTGTCGAAGATGGAGCATGGCGATGTCGTCGAGCTGCGTCCGTACGACGGCAAGGCGCTGAAGAACGGCGAAGTGATCGCCGAGTTCGAAGTGAAGTCCGAAGTGCTGTTCGACGAAGTGCGCGCCGGTGGCCGCATTCCGCTGATCATCGGCCGTGGCCTGACCGCCAAGGCGCGCGAGGCGCTGGGCCTGCCGGCCACCGACCTGTTCCGCCTGCCGGTGCAGCCGGCCGATACCGGCAAGGGCTACTCGCTGGCGCAGAAGATGGTCGGCCGCGCCTGTGGCCTGCCGGAAGGCAAGGGCATGCGCCCGGGCACCTACTGCGAACCGAAGATGACCTCGGTGGGCTCGCAGGACACCACCGGGCCGATGACCCGCGACGAGCTCAAGGACCTGGCCTGCCTGGGCTTCTCGGCCGACCTGGTGATGCAGTCGTTCTGCCACACCGCCGCCTATCCGAAGCCGGTGGACGTGAAGACCCACCACACCCTGCCGGAGTTCATCTCCACCCGCGGCGGCGTGTCGCTGCGTCCGGGCGATGGCGTGATCCACAGCTGGCTCAACCGCATGCTGCTGCCCGACACCGTCGGCACCGGTGGCGACTCGCATACCCGTTTCCCGGTGGGCATCTCGTTCCCGGCCGGTTCGGGCCTAGTCGCCTTCGCCGCCGCCACCGGCGTCATGCCGCTGGACATGCCCGAGTCGGTGCTGGTGCGCTTCAAGGGCCAGATGCAGCCGGGCGTGACCCTGCGCGACCTGGTCAACGCGATTCCGCTGTACGCCATCAAGCAGGGCCTGCTGACCGTGGCCAAGGCCGGCAAGAAGAACATCTTCTCCGGCCGCATCCTGGAAATCGAGGGCCTGCCGGACCTCAAGGTGGAGCAGGCGTTCGAGCTGTCCGACGCCTCGGCCGAGCGTTCCGCCGCCGGTTGCAGCGTGCGTCTGAACAAGGAACCGATCATCGAGTACCTCAACAGCAACATCACGCTGCTGAAGTGGATGATCGCCGAGGGCTACCAGGATGCCCGCTCGCTGGCGCGCCGCGTCGAGAAGATGGAAGCGTGGCTGGCCGACCCGCAGCTGCTCGAGCCCGATGCCGACGCCGAGTACGCCGCGGTCATCGAGATCGACCTGGCCGACATCCACGAGCCGATCGTGGCGTGCCCGAACGACCCGGACGACGTCAAGACCCTGTCCGAAGTGGCCGGCGCCAAGATCGACGAGGTGTTCATCGGCTCGTGCATGACCAACATCGGCCACTTCCGCGCGGCCGCCAAGCTGCTGGAAGGCAAGCGTGACATCCCGACCCGGCTGTGGGTGGCTCCGCCGACCAAGATGGATGCCTCCGAGCTGACCAAGGAAGGCGTGTACGGCACCTTCGGCAGCGCCGGCGCGCGCATGGAAATGCCGGGCTGCTCGCTGTGCATGGGCAACCAGGCGCAGATCCGCGAAGGCTCCACCGCGATGTCGACCTCGACCCGCAACTTCCCCAACCGCCTGGGCCGCAACACCAACGTGTACCTGGGTTCGGCGGAACTGGCGGCGATCTGCTCGCGGCTGGGCCGGATCCCGACCAAGGAGGAGTACATGGCCGACATCGGCGTGATCAACGCCAACGGCGCGCAGATCTACCGCTACATGAACTTCGACCAGATCGCGGACTACAAGGACGTGGCCGACACCGTCGCGGCGTAAGCCCCGGCAGCACGCAGCACGCGGAAAGCCCGGCACATGCCGGGCTTTCCGTTTTCATGCGTGCGCCAATGCCATGTCCGATAGCGGCGAGCGCCATGCGCCGCGCGCCTTCATCCTGCGCGCTCCATCCATCGGGAGCAGGACATGAAGGCATTGCACGACAAGACCGTATTGATCACCGGCGCCAGTTCCGGCATCGGCCGCGCCGCCGCGCTGCTGTTTGCCGCCGAAGGCGCGCGGGTGGTGCTGGGCGCGCGCCGCGGCGCCGAGCTGGAGGCGCTGGTCACGCGCATCCAGGCCGCGGGCGGGGCCGCCACCTGGCTGGCCGGCGACGTGCGCGAAGAGGCCTACGCACAGGCGCTGGTGCGCCATGCCGAAGACACCTTCGGCCCACTGCATGCGGCGTTCAACAACGCCGGCGTACTGGGGCCGCTGCAGCCCACGCCCGAGGTCGCGCTGGCCGACTGGCGCCAGGCGCTGGAGGTCAACCTGACCGCTGCCTTCCTCGGCGCCAAGTACCAGATCCCGTCGCTGCTGCGCGCCGGCCGCGGCGGCAGCCTGGTGTTCACCTCGACCTTCGTCGGCCACACCGCCGGTTTTCCGTGCACGGCCGCGTATGCGGCCAGCAAGGCCGGGGTCATCGGCCTGGTACAGTCGCTGGCCGCCGAGCTCGGGCCGTCCGGGGTGCGCGTCAACGCGCTGCTGCCCGGCGGGACCGACACGCCGATGGCCCGCGAGATGAACCCCGACGAGGCGGCGCTGGGCGCGGTGGCGCGGCTGCATGCGCTGCGGCGGCTGGCGCAGCCCGAGGAAATCGCGGCCGCGGCGCTGTTCCTGGTCTCGCCGGCATCTTCGTTCGTCACCGGCACCGCGATGCGGGTCGATGGCGGGGTGTCCATCCAGCGCGGGTGAGGCGCCCCGTTTCCGGAGCGGCGGTGCGCAGCGTCAACGGTGCGGGTCGCGCTCCGGACTCGGCCGCTTGAGCAGCTTGCGCTGCAGCGAGCGGCGGTGCATGCCGAGCAGGCGTGCGGCGGCCGAGACGTTGCCGCCGGTTTCGTGCAGCGCCTGCTGGATGTGTTCCCACTGCAGGCGGCTGATCGGCGTCATCGCGTCGGGGGGCTCGATGTCCTCGTGCTCCTCGCCGTTCTCGTCGGCTTCGCCGAGCGCGCGCAGGATCATCGGCACCGTCGCCGGCTTGGGCAGGTAATCGTCGGCGCCAAGCTTGATCGCTTCCACCGCGGTGGCGATGGAGGCGTAGCCGGTGACCAGCAGGATGCGCATGTCCGCGCGCAGCGTGCGCAGCGGCTGGATCAGCGCCAGCCCGGATTCGCCGCCGAGCTTGAGGTCGATCAGCGCGAACGCCGGCGGCGACTGCGTGGCCTGCTCCAGCGCGCTGGCGATGTCGTGGGCGGTGACGGTCTCGATCTCGCGGCGGGCGAGGCTGCGCTGCAGGGTGCGCACGTACAGCGGATCGTCGTCGACCAGCAGGCCGTGGGAAGAGGAGGTCATGGATTCGCTTCCATATTGACAAGGGGCAGACGGAAACCGACGCGGGTACCGCGGCCTTCGGCCGGGCGCATCCACAGTTCCCCGTGCAGGCGTTCTATCGTGGCGTGCGACAGCGCCAGGCCCACGCCCATGCCGCCGCTCTTGCCGCTGTTGAACAGGGTGCCCGGCAGCGCCGCGTGGGCGGCGTCGTTGGCCTTGAAGCCGGGGCCGTAGTCGCGGACTTCGCCGTACAGGTGGTCGTCGCGGATGCGGATGTCCAGGTCCACCTGGCCATGGCCGGTCTGTTCGCCGGCGTCGGCGGCGTTGTTCAACAGCACCTGCAGCAGGTGGCCGACGCCCGGGTCCAGCGCCAGCTGCAGCGGTGCGTCGGCATTGCGCCGCAGGTGCACGGTCGGGCGCACCAGCCGCCATTGTTCGAGTACGTTGCCGATCGACACGCGGGCGCGGCTGCGCGCGCCTTCCGCCGGCGCCGCCAGCGCCAGGACCCGTTCGCGGCATTGCACCAGCAGGCCGCGCAGGGTATCCATGTCCTCCTGCATCGCCGGGTCGTCGGCGTACTGCTCGGCGATGTCGTCGGCCAGCAGGGTCATGGTCGCCAGCGGCGTGTTCAGTTCATGCGCCACCGACGCCGCGTGGGTGGCCAGGGCGACGATGCCCTCGTTGCGCACGAAGCGCTCGCGCAGCAGCGCCAGCTGGTTCTCGCGTTCGCGCAGCGCCGCGGCCAGCCGCGTGGAGAACACCAGCACGACCACGCTGGAGAGCAGGAAGTTGGCCGCCGCGCCCCACAGATGAAGGCTCATCGAATCGAAGTAGCCGCCGTGCAGCGGCAGCCCGAAGATCGCGCTTACCGCATAACCGGCCACGCAGGCCGCGGCCACCGCATGGGTCCAGCGCAGGGGCAGGGCCAGCGCGGCCAGTGCGATCAGGATCAGGAACAGCGAGCCGAACGGATTGGCGATGCCGCCGCTCCAGCCGACCATCCAGGTCAGCACGGTGACGTCCACCAGGATGTGGCCGAAGGCGGTGACCGGGGCAGGGTCGCTGTCGTGCACGCGCAGCTGCACGTAGAGGTTGAACAGCGCCAGCACGCACACGCCGCTCCACAGCGGCAGCTGCGGCAGGTCGAGCCCCAGCAGCCCGGTGGCGACCAGGATCGCGCTGGCCTGGCCGGCGGTGGCCAGCCAGCGCAGGCTGCACAGGGTGCGGAGGAACGAGGTATCCGGGGAATCCATGCGTGCATCGTAATGCGTCCCGGCCTACCGGCGCTCGCCGTGGTTCATGCCGGGACAGCGGCCGGCGCGCTAAAATGCGTGCCATGCACGACGCCGTCACCCGCCCGACTCCTCCCGCCGACGCCACCGCCTGGCCCCGCCGCATCACCCATGCCGTCGATATCGGCGGAGTGAAGGTCGGTGGCGGCCACCCGGTGGTCGTCCAGTCGATGACCAATACCGACACCGCCGATGTCGCCGCCAGCGTCCGCCAGGTGGCCGAGCTGTGGCGCGCCGGTTCGGAAATGGTGCGGCTGACCGTCAACAACGCCGAATCGGCGGCGGCCATTCCGCGCATCGTCGACAAGCTGCGGATGATGGGCATCGACGTGCCGCTGATCGGCGACTTCCATTACAACGGCCACCAGCTGCTGGCACAGGAGCCGGCCTGCGCCGAAGCGCTGGCCAAGTACCGCATCAACCCGGGCAACGTGGGCTTCGGCAAGAAGAAGGACACCCAGTTCGCGCAGCTGATCGAGTTCGCCATCCGCTACGACAAGCCGGTGCGCATCGGCGCCAACTGGGGCTCGCTGGACCAGAGCCTGGCGGCCCGGCTGATGGACGAGAACAGCCAGCGCGAACAGCCGTGGGACGCCGGCCGGGTGCTGCGCGAGGCACTGATCCGCTCGGCGCTGGATTCGGCGCAGACCGCGGTGGAACTGGGCCTGCCGCGCGAGCGCATCGTGCTGTCGGCCAAGGTCAGCGGCGTGCAGGAGCTGATCGCGGTGTACCGCGACCTGGCCAACCGTTCCGATTTCGCCCTGCACCTGGGGCTGACCGAGGCCGGCATCGGCAGCAAGGGCATCGTCGCTTCGTCGGCGGCGCTGGCGGTGCTGCTGCAGGAAGGCATCGGCGACACCATCCGCATCTCGCTCACGCCCGAGCCGGGGCAGCCGCGCACGCAGGAAGTCATCGTCGCCCAGGAACTGCTGCAGACCACCGGGCAGCGTGCGTTCACGCCCATGGTCACGGCCTGCCCGGGTTGCGGCCGCACCACCTCCGAATTCTTCCAGGAGCTGGCCAAGGTGGTGCAGAACCACGTGCGCGAGAAGATGCCGGTGTGGCGCGTCAGCCACCCGGGCGCGGAGAACATGACCCTGGCGGTCATGGGCTGCATCGTCAACGGCCCGGGCGAGTCGCGCCATGCCAACATCGGCATCTCGCTGCCGGGCACCGGCGAGGCGCCGGCCGCGCCGGTGTTCGTCGACGGCGAGAAGAAGGTGACGCTGCGGGGCGAGAACATCGCGCAGGAGTTCGTGGCGCTGATCGACGAGTATGTCGAGAACCGCTATGCGCGCGACGCAGGCTGAATCCCGCCGCGAAGCCGCCGGCGTGCGCGACTGGCTCGCGCACAACGCCTGGCGTCTGCTCGTGCTGTTCGTCTGCCTGCTGCTGCCGCTGGCCGGGTTCGTGGCCCTGGCCGAGGAAATCCACGAGGCCGAGTCGCTGTACTTCGACCAGGCGCTGCTGTGGCGCATGCATGGGCTTGCCTCGCCCGCGCTGGACGCGTTCTTCCTGCTGATGTCGCGGCTGGGCTACCAGTGGGGCGTGATTCCGCTCGACCTGCTGCTGGTGGCCGTGCTTGCATTCCGGCGGCGCTGGCGCAACACGCTGTTCGCCGCCACCGCCTTCGCCGGCTCGGCGCTGTTGAACATCGGCAGCAAGCAGTTGTTCCAGCGCGAGCGCCCGAGCCTGTGGGAATCGATCGCGCCGGAAAGCACCTTCAGTTTTCCCAGCGGGCACGCGATGGGGTCGATGACGCTGGCCGCCACCGCGCTGTTCCTGGCATGGAACACGCGCTGGCGCTGGCCGGTGGCGATCACCGGCGGCATCTTCGTGTTCTGCGTCGGGTTGTCGCGCGTCCATCTGGGCGTGCATTACCCCTCCGATATCCTGGGCGGCTGGTGCGCTGCGCTGGCGTGGGTGACCGGCGTGCATGTACTGCTGTTCCGTCGCCGCTGGTCGCCATCGGCTGCGGCGAAACCCTAATTGCCTGCGAGGGATGCACTGATGGCCGCACAACGCTGCGGCGCACAGCATGTCATGGCCGGTCACCCGGCGCCGATCACGGCCGGGTCATGCGTGGACAGGGGAGTTGTCCAAGTGTGCCGTCCCCATGGGGCGGGACCGGCTTCTTGACTGATAATGGGCGCGGCCTGCGCGATGGCGGATCCACCGCCCGGCTCCGGATGGCGGAGCTGCATGGCCGGCTGCGACTGTCACTGGGTGTCGGGGGGAGGAAGCGGGTAGTGACGATAACGGTATTTCTCATTGACGACCACGCGCTGGTGCGCACCGGTCTGCAGATGATCCTTGCCGGTGAAACCGGTATCGAGGTGGTTGGCGCCGCGGACAGCGGCGAAGCGGCCCTGCCGCAGATCCGCCGGCTGAAACCGGACGTGGTGCTCTGCGACCTGAACCTGCCGGGGCTGAGCGGGCTGGAGATCACCGAGCGCATCGTCAAGGGCGACCACGGCACCCGCGTGATCATCGTGTCGGTACTGGAAGACGGGCCGATGCCCAAGCGGCTGCTGGAAGCCGGTGCCTCCGGTTATGTCGGCAAGGGCGGTGACGCCCGCGAACTGGTGCGCGCCATCCATGACGTGGCGCTGGGCCGACGCTACCTGGCCAGCAACATCGCCCAGAACCTGGCCCTGTCCAACATAGGCGGCGACGAGTCGCCGTTCGACGGTCTCTCGCCGCGCGAACTGGAAGTGGCCCTGCTGCTGGTGCAGGGACACCGCCAGGAAGAGATCGCCCGTCGCCTCAGCCTGAGCGCCAAGACCGTCAACACGCACAAGTCGCGCCTGTTCCAGAAGACCGGCGTGCACGACAACATCGCACTGGCGCGCCTGGCTGCACAGTACGGCGTGGGCGATCCGTCGAAGGCGATATGACAGCGTCCGGCGGCGCCGGAGGCACATGAAAAAAGCGGCCCGTGGGCCGCTTTTTTCATTCCGGGACGCGCTGCCTTCAGGCGTTGCGGTGCGGCTCGTCCGGGTTCGGCGCGCTGGCCTCGGTCTCGGCCTCAGCCTCGACTTCGGCGGTGGCGATCGCAGCGGCTTCGGATTCAACACTCGTGGCCAGCGGTGCCTGGTCGCCGGACGCGTGCTGCTCGCCGGTTGCCGGCGCCGTCACCGGTGCCTCGGCGAACAGCTGTCCGTTCTCCGGCAGGGCCGGTTCCGGCGTGGCAGCCGGGACCGGCATCGGCTCTGCCGCAACCGCAACGGGTTCGACGGCCACCACCACTGACTCGACCGGCGCCGCAGGCTCGGCGACGGCCGCCGGCTCCGGGGCTTCCTGCTGCACGGCTGCAGCTGCCGGCTGCACGGCTTCCGCCACCGGAGCGACGACCGGTGCGGCTTCCGCTGCCGGTACGACGACGGGTGTGGCTTCCGCTGCCGGTACGACGACGGGTGTGGCTTCCGCCGTCGCCACCACGGTTTCCAGCACGGGTTCCGGCTGCGCGATGGCCGTGGTTTCCGGTTCGGCGGCGATGCCCACCGCCGCGATCGCGGCGGCAGGCGTTGCAGCGGGCTCGGCCTGCGGCGCGACAGGCGCTTCGGCGCGCGCAGGGCGCGGTGCACGTGCAGGCGCATGGGCGATAGCCGGCTCGTCGTCGAAATCGAACTCCGGCTGGGCCGCGGCCGGTACGGAGTCCGTTCCGGTGGCCTCGTTGCCGGCGTCCTCGCCCTCGTCGGCGATGTCGTCATCGTTGCCCAGCACGTCGGTATCGGCGTTGCCGGTGCCTTCGGCATTGCCGCGGCGACGGCGGCGGCCGCCACGGCGACCACGGCGGCGGCGGCTGGCGCCGTCGCCAGTGCCATCATCGGTAGCCGGGGCGGTGGTCTCATCGGTCGCAACAATGGCCTGCTCGGCGGTGGTGGTCACCGCTGCGGTGTCCTCTACGACCGGCAGCTGCACCTTGGCCGGTGCTTCGGTGGCGTCCGTATCCACGGTGGCGACCACGGTTGCCGCAGCCATGGCCGGGGCGGCTGCCACGACCGGGCGCGGGGCCTCGGCCTGCGGCTGCCGTGCCGGCTTTTCGCTGGCCGGCTGCACGGCCTTGTCCACTTCCTGCTGCGGCTTGGGCTGCTTGGGCTGCTTCTGCGGCTTGGGCTGCTGCTGTTCGTTGTTGCGCTGCTGCTTGCCCTGCGGGGGCTGCTGTTCGCCACGCTGCTTGGGTTGCTGCTGGCCGGCGTTCTGCTGCTGCGGGTTGCCGCCGCCGCCCTGGCGACGCTCATCACGACGCTCGTCGCGGCGCTGTTCGTCGCGACGGTTGCCGTTGCCATTGCCGCCGTTGCGTGCCGGCTGGCCGTTGGCGCCGTTGTTGCCGTTGCGGCCGTCGCGGCGCGGGTTGTTGCGCTCGTTGCGGTTGCCGCGGCCGCTGTCCTGGCGCGGCTGCGGCTGGGCCGGTGCCGCCGGTGCGGTTTCGCCACCGAAGATGCGCTTGAGCCACCCCATCACGCCGCCGCTTGCCGGCACGGCAGGCGCCGGTGCCGCGACCGGAGCCGGGACCGGCGTCTGTGCCGGTTCCGCGATCTCGCGCACCGGGGCCGGCTGGCTGTGCTTGACGTGGGTCACCGCCGGTGCCGGCGGGATGTTCAGCTGCGCCTTGGTCAGGGCGTGCACCGGCAGCTTGCGCGGGGTGCCGCGCTGGTAGCTCGGCCTGCCCGACTCCTCGCCCAGCTCGTTCTCGCGCAGGCGGGTGACTTCGTAATGCGGGGTGTGCAGCTGCTCGTCAGCGACGATGATGATCGGCGCGTCGTGGCGGCGCTCGATCTCGCGCAGCGCGCTGCGCTTCTCGTTGAGCAGGAAGTTGGCGATCTCGACCGGGGCCTGGACCAGCACCTGCCCGGTGTTTTCCTTCATCGCGTGCTCTTCGGCGACGCGGATGATCGACAGCGACAGCGACTCGACGCTGCGCATGCGGCCCTGGCCGTCGCAGCGCGGGCACACGATCTGGCTGGACTCGCCCAGGCTCGGGCGCAGCCGCTGGCGGCTCATTTCCATCAGCCCGAAGCGCGAGATGCGGCCCAGCTGCACGCGCGCACGGTCGTACTTCAGCGCGTTCTGCAGGCGGTTCTCGACTTCGCGCTGGTGCTTGTTCGAGGACATGTCGATGAAGTCGATCACCACCAGGCCGCCCAGGTCGCGCAGGCGCAGCTGGCGGGCCACTTCCTCGGCGGCTTCCAGGTTGGTCTGGAACGCGGTGTCCTCGATGTCGCTTCCCTTGGTGGCGCGGGCCGAGTTCACGTCGATGGCGGTCAGCGCTTCGGTCTGGTCGACCACGATCGAGCCGCCGGACGGCAGGCGCACGTTGCGCTCGTAGATCGCCTCGATCTGCGATTCGATCTGGAAGCGGTTGAACAGCGGGATGTCGTCCTTGTAGTGCTTGAGCTTGCGCAGGGTCTGCGGCATCACCTGCTGCATGAACTCGCGCGCGGTCTCGTACAGCTCCTCGGTGTCCACCAGGATCTCGCCGATGTCGGCGCGCAGGTAGTCGCGCAGGGCGCGCACGATCAGGCGCGACTCCTGGTAGATCAGGAACGGCGCGGGCTTGGCCAGCGCGGCCTCGGCGATGGAGCGCCAGACCTGCAGCAGGTAGTCCAGGTCCCACTGCAGTTCCTCGGCATCGCGGCCGACGCCGGCGGTGCGGATGATCACGCCCATGTCGTCGGGGATGTTCAGCTTGTCCAGCGCGTCCTTGAGCGCGGCGCGATCCTCGCCCTCGATGCGGCGCGAGACGCCGCCGGCCGACGGCGAGTTCGGCATCAGCACCATGTAGCGGCCGGCCAGGGAGATGAACGTGGTCAGGGCGGCGCCCTTGTTGCCGCGCTCCTCCTTGTCGACCTGGACCACGACTTCCTGGCCCTCGCGCAGCAGCTCGCGGATGCCGGCCTTGTTGTGGTCGACACCGGCCTGGAAGTAATCGCGGGAGATTTCCTTCAGCGGCAGGAAGCCATGCTTGTCACCGCCGTATTCGACGAAAGCCGCTTCGAGGGAGGGTTCGAGCCGGGTGATGCGGCCCTTGTAGATGTTGGACTTCTTCTGTTCCTTGGACGGCTGTTCGATGTCGATGTCGTACAGGGTCTGGCCGTCCACGATGGCCACGCGCAGCTCTTCGGCCTGCGTGGCATTGATCAGCATTCGCTTCATTGTGCGTTCCTCGCGCGCTGCTACCGCGCGGAACGCCATGGCGTTTCGCCTCTGGACACGGGTCGCCGCCCCTCGCGCAGGCGCGGGTAGGGCGGCTTGGGTTTCCAGCGCTACGACACCACGGCAGGCCGCGGGAGCGCTTGTGTTCTTGGTTTCAGGTGTTTCGGGGCCGGCGGCCGCTCCGGCCGTGGCCGGGGCGTCGCACGGGACATGTTTTTTCGTCCAGCACGGATGCTTTTGGCATCCGGCGATGGCCGGGAGCGCCGACGAGCCGCTAACATGGCCGCCCCGGGGGCGGTGGCCGCGCACTGTGCCGGATCCGTCGGAAGCCGGGCTTCTGGCCCTGATCAACTTCCAACGAAATCAAACCCTTATATCGCTCCCCGAGTGTAACAGAATAAACAGGCAGATGACTGACTCCGAAGACCGCCGCATACCGCCTGCGGGCAAATCCAGCGTGCGCCTGATCAAGGTTCCGGAAGACCGGGCCGGGCAGCGGCTGGACAACTTCCTGCTCGGCCAGCTCAAGGGCGCCCCGCGCAGCCTGGTCTATAAACTGGTGCGCAGCGGCCAGGTGCGGGTCAATGGCGGCCGAGCCAAGGCCGAGCGCAAGCTGGAGGCGGGCGAGGAGGTGCGCGTGCCGCCGGTCAATCTCGCCGAGGTCGGAGACAAGGCGCCACCGCCGGCCGGCTTCCTGCAGCGCATGGAGCAGGCCATCGTGTTCGAGGACGCGCGGCTGCTGGTGATCAACAAGCCTTCCGGGGTGGCCAGCCATGGCGGCAGCGGCATCAGCCATGGCGCGATCGAAACCATGCGCGCCCTGCGTCCGAACCAGGGGCTGGAGCTGGTCCACCGGCTGGATCGCGACACCTCGGGGCTGCTGGTCATGGCCAAGAAGCGCTCGGCGCTGTCCGAACTGCAGGCGCTGCTGCGCGAGGACCACGACGGCACCGGGCCCGGCGGCATCCGCAAGCGCTACCTGACCCTGCTGGTCGGGCGCATGCCCGATGGGGTGATGAGCGTGGATGCGCCGCTGCACGTGGGCCTGCGCCAGGGTGGCGAACGCCATGTGCAGGTGAATGCGGCCGGCAAGCCGTCACTGAGCCATTTCAGGGTGCTGGAGCGGCGCGGCGGTCATTCGTACTGCGAGGTGAAGATCGATACCGGGCGTACCCACCAGATCCGCGTGCATGCCCAGCACATCGGTCATCCGGTCGCCGGTGACGACAAGTACGGCGATCCTGCGGTCAACAAGCGGCTTCGCGAGCAGATCGGACTGAAGCGGCTGTTCCTTCACGCCGCCTCGCTGGAGTTTGCGCTCGATGGCGGCAAGGTGCCCTATGTGCTCAACGCACCGCTGGCGCCGGAACTGGCCGAGGCGCTGGACCGGTTGCGCTGATCCGGCGCGCATGCGCTGACGCCGCTTGGGCGGCATCGGGTCTGGTGCCCGTGCCGCCGCGCCGCATCGATGCGGGGGCGGTCAGCCGCCGCGGCGCATGCGCTCCTCGATGGCGAAGCAGCTGTCCGGCTTCGGCTGCGGCGGGTTGAAGCTCACCGGAACCTGGATGGTGGTCGGCACCGCCTGGCCATTGCGGGTGGCGGCCTTGAACTTCCATTCGCGCACGCGCTGGATCGCCGCATCGTCGAGCTGGCTGTTGCCGCTGCTGGTGAGCAGCGTGACTTCGGTCGGGGTGCCCTGCGGCCCGACCACGACCTTGAGCACGCTCTGTCCGCCGACGCCGCTGCAGGCCAGTTCGACCGGGTAGTCCGGCGGTGGCGTCTGTACCGCGGCCACCTCGGTGGGGGCGATCACCGGCGCGGCCGGTTCGGAAGGGCCGCAGGCGCTGAGCGCGATGGCGGTGGCGAGGGAGCCCAGCAGGAGATGCGCTTTCATGTCATTGCTCCACAAGTGCGGATGCCTTGGCGGCACAGATGAAATCGTTCTCGCTCAGCCCGCCCACGTCGTGGGTGGAAAAGCGGACGATCGCGCGGTCGTAGTGCACCCCCAGGTCGGGGTGGTGGTCCTCGCGGTGCGCGACCCACGCCAGGGCATTCACGAACGCCATGGTGCCGTGGTAATTGTCGAAGCTGAACGTGCGCACCAGGGCGTGGCCGTCCTCGGCCAGCTCCCAGCCCGGGACCTGCGGCAGCAGTTCGGCCAGCCGCGCCGCCCCGAGCCGGTGCTCGCTGCCCCTGCGCGGAATGCAGTGCGCCTGCGCGAGTGGAATCAGATCGGCCATGGGAATCTCCATCGACAAGGGGCTGAACGGCGCTGCGCGTGGAATCAGTGTCCCATCAGCAGTTGCCAAGACACGGCTAGAATACCCCGCATGATCCAGATTTCAGATACCGCACAGAGCCATTTCCGCAAGTTGATCGAACGCGAGGCCGTGCCCGGCATGGGCGTGCGCCTGAGCGCGGTCGAACCGGGGACGCCACGCGCCGACGCGCGCCTTGAGTTCGCCGAGCCGGCCGATCTGCTGGGCGACGAATGGGCGGTGGACTGCGACGGCTTCACGCTCTACGTGGCGGCCACCAGCGTGGCCTGGCTGGACGGCGCCGAGATCGACTACGTCACCCAGGCGGCGGGTACCCAGCAGCTGACCATCAAGGCGCCGAAGATCAAGGGCGAAGCGCCCGGCGAGGCGGCGTCGATGGTCGAGCGCGTGCATTGGGTCATCGAGAACGAGGTCAACCCGCAGCTGGCTTCGCACGGCGGCCGCGTCGCGGTGCAGGAAGTGTCCGCCGACGGCGTGGTGCTGCTGCGCTTCGGCGGCGGCTGCCATGGGTGCGGCATGGCCGACGTGACCTTGAAGCAGGGCATCGAGAAGACCTTGATGGCCCGCGTGCCTGGCGTCACCGCGGTGCGCGACGCGACCGACCACGCCAGTGGCCAGGCCCCCTACATTCCGCGCGGCAGCGCGGGCTGAGCCTTTCCGCACGTGCCGGTGACGACGGTTGCCGACCTGATCGACCTGCTGGCCGCCCGGCGCAAGGGCAGCCTCCTGCATGACCGCCGCACCGGTTTCCCGTACAGCTGGAGTGCCTGGCTGCGCGGTGGGTCGCCGGCGAAGGCGCTGGCATTCGCCGGCGCGGATGCGGCCGCCGCGGCGCCTGCATGGAAGGGGCCGCGTTCCCGTGGAAGCGGACGGGCGACGTCGTTTCCGCATGCGCTGCTGCAGGTGCTGCGCTGGGCAGGCGACGATCCGCCTGCCGGCGACCAGCGTCGCCTCCGCTGGTTTTCCGCCGTGTGCAGCGTGGCCCTGCATCTGCTGTTCGCAGTGCTGCTGGTGTGGGTGGCGCTGGTCCGCAGCAACGTGCCCGAAGCGGGGACGGACGCGGGCGAGCGCGTCCGGATCGAGTACATGGGCCGCGGCACTCCGGAGGACCCGGGCGGGGGAGCGCCGCAGGCCGCAGGCGCGCCGGCCACCACTGCGCAGGGGGCAGCGGCCAGCGCCGTAGCCGCTGCCGCGTCGCCGCAATCCCGATCACAGCCACAATCCGCGGCGCAGGACAGCAGCGCGTCGGAGGCAGCGCCGGCGGACGTGCCGCAGCCCGCGTCCGACACGCAGGCGCCGCAGCCGCTGCAGGTCACCGAGGTGCCGCGGCCGACCGGCGATTTCGTGTTGCCGCCGGCCACGGTGGCCGCGCCGGCGCTGCGCGTGCAGGTGCCTCAGGTGCGCGAGCGTACCGTCGAGACCATGCCGGAGCGGCCGGCGCAGGTGCGGGTGTTGCCGTTGCCGGATGTCGCCGCGCGGGCCGCGGCGATGCCGCAGGTGCAGGTGCGCGAGCGTCCGGTCGAGACCGGGCCCGTGCAGCCGGTGGCGATGGCGCAGGTCCGCCCGCGCGAGGCGGATGTGCGCCTGGCGGGCGCGGCGCCGGCGGTGCGCGAGCGGCAGATCGAAGCCGCGCCACGGCAACAGGTGACGATGGCCACGGTGCCGGCGCGCGAAAGCGGGGTGCAGGTTGCGACGGCAGACCTGCCGGTGCGCGAGCGGCAGGTGCCGGGTGTCGCCGATGCCGTTCCCGCGCCTGCCGCCGGTTCCGCTGCGGCGGCGCCGATCAGCCAGGGCGCCGCGGCGGG
Organism: Stenotrophomonas acidaminiphila; assembly: GCF_001431595.1. Lineage (GTDB taxonomy): Bacteria > Pseudomonadota > Gammaproteobacteria > Xanthomonadales > Xanthomonadaceae > Stenotrophomonas > Stenotrophomonas acidaminiphila. The sequence goes on along the minus strand of NZ_LDJO01000024.1, from coordinate 62,641 downwards.
CGGGCAGGGGACGCGGAGTGCACCGCAACCAGGCACCAGCACGGGGGCCGGCCCGCGGCCGCAGGACCGCAGCGGCGGCTGGGCCGCGCCGGTCCGTTCGGACGATTGGGGGGCTTCGCAGCGGCAGGCATCGGGTGGCAGCGGCGCTGCGTCCGACGCTGGCCGCGGTCTGTACAACAGCGATGGCAGCGTGCGCCTGGCGGGCGATGCCGGAAAGGATGCGGCGCCCGCTGGCCGCGGTGCGCCGGGCGGCGGGTCGGACAGCTGGAGCCGCGAGCAGATCGATCGTGCCGGCACCTGGCTCAAGCGACCGCCCTATGACCACGCGCCGACCTCGTTCGACAAGTACTGGGTGCCCAACGAATCGCTGCTGGCCGAGTGGGTGCGCAAGGGCGTCAAAAGCATCGAGATCCCGATCCCGGGCACCGGCACCCGCATCTCCTGCGTGGTGTCCATCCTTCAGTTCGGCGGCGGCTGTGGCCTGAGCAACCCGAACATGCAGGAGCAGCCGGCCAGCGCGCGGCCACCGCCGGACGTGCCGTTCAAGCAGGAACTGCAGGAAGACAACGGCAGCCGTTGAGCGCGCGAAAGCGCGCGCGTGCCGCTGTGCCACGGGGCGTGGATGGTTATCGATCCCTGCCGTGTCGCAGGCTGCGTGCCACGGTGCGCATCAGATGCGCATCGGCAGCATGCCGCAGGCGAGCGGTGCGAGGAGTCCGGTCACTGCGGTCGGGCCGGCCCATGGCGGATGGGTGGCGGGCAGTTCCGGGCATGCGCGGATACCGGCGAATCCGGCCAGTGCCGCCAGCGGGGGAAACCAGGGCAGGGCGCCTTCGACGGGAGGGATGCATCGGCCACTCATGTCCGGCTGGGCGGTTCATGCCCAGCCAACCCATGCCGCCTGGATCAGTGGCGCCGGCACGTGTGGGCCGGCGCGCCGCGGCTACTTGAGGCCGTGCAGATCGCGCAGCTGGCTTGGGCGCGAGCCGAAGTAGGCCGCCAGGTCGGAGATGTCCTGGTCGCTCAGGCCGGCCGCCTGCGGCGACATCAACATGTGCTCGCGGTCGCCGCTGCGATAGGCCTGCAGGGCGTGGGCGAGGTAGTCGCCATACTGGCCGCCGAGCCGTGGATAGCCCGGATCGATCGGGGCGTTGCCATCGGCGCCGTGGCAGTCGATGCAACTCTGGCCGGTGGCCTTGCCCTTGCTGTTGGCCAGCTGCTCGCCGGCGGCGATGCGCCCCTGCGGCAGGCCGGCCGAAGAGCTGGAACCGTGTTCGCCACTGGCATGGCCGGGGTCGGCGGCGGACTTGCCGCTGGACTCCACCTCCGACTGGGTACAGGCGGCCACGGCGCAGGCAGCGAACAGTGCGATGGCGAGACGCGAAGCGTGCTTGGCTTTCGACATGAGCGGTGCTTACTTGAGAGTGGACAGGTAGGCGGCGAGATCAGCGATTTCCTGCGTGCTGAAGCTCATCGATTGCGCCTGCATGGTCGGATGCTTGCGCTTGCCTTCGCGGTATTCGGTCAACGCCTGGGCCAGATACTGCGCCGACTGCCCGCCGATCTTGGGCACGCGGTAGCTCGGGTAGGCGTTCTTGTAGCCGGTGATGCCATGGCACCCCTGGCAGGTGTAGGCCAGGGTACGACCGGCTTCGGCATTGCCTGCGGCCGACGGCGCCGCGGCGGCAGGCGCAGCAGCGGGGGCCGAAGCAGGCGCGGGAGCGGGAGCGGAAGGTTCAGACTGCTGCGGGTCGGCTTGTGCGGCGGCCCCGAAGGGCAGGGCCAGAGCCAGGGCGAGACATACGGCAAACGGCTGCGAGCGCATGGTTTCCTTGTCCGGTATGCGGGTCTGTTCGTTCCGCCGTGGGGACACGGAACGGGCCGAGTATAGCCCGCGTATTCACCGGTTCGGAACCATTCATGAATGCTGCGGTGCGGTATGCATGCATGACCTTTGGGGCATGGTGTCGTTGTGGGGTGGTGCAATACTTTGCTACAACACCAGCCACTGCATCTCCAGGGACCCCACGATGTCGCCATTCCTTACTCCGTACGGCCGCACCGGACGCTGCGCCGCCGCTCTCCTCGTTACCACGGTGCTGCTGCTGGGCGGCTGCAAGGCCGACGGCGAGGGCGCCAAGGACAAGCCCAAGGAAGAGCAGAAGGCAAGCGATGCGGTCCCGGTCGAAGTGGCCAAGGCGGCACGCCGCGCCATCGCCGCCAGTTACACCGGTACCGCCTCGCTTGAGCCGCGCGCCGAGTCGCAGGTGGTCGCCAAGACCTCGGGCGTGGCGCTGGCGGTGATGGTCGAGGAAGGCCAGCACGTCAGCGCCGGGCAGCCGCTGGTACGGCTGGACCCGGATCGCGCGCGCCTGGCCGTTGCGCAGAGCGAAGCGCAGATGCGCAAACTGGAAAACAGCTACCAGCGCGCGCAGAAGCTGGTCCAGCAGCAGCTGGTCAGTGCCGCCGACATCGACCAGCTGCGCTTCGATCTGGAAAACGCGCGCGCGCAGTACCGCATGACGGCACTGGAGCTGTCCTACACCACGGTGGTGGCGCCGATTTCCGGCGTGGTCGCCTCGCGTGACATCAAGCCGGGTAATTTCGTGCAGATCAATTCGCCGATCATCCGCATCGTCGATGCCGGCAAGCTGGAAGCCACGCTCAACGTGCCCGAGCGCGAGATCGCCAAGCTCAAGCCGGGACAGGCGGTGGAGCTGGTCGCCGACGCGTTGCCGGGGCGCACGTTCGGTGGTGTCGTGGACCGCGTGTCGCCGGTGGTGGACACCGGTACCGGCACGTTCCGCGTGGTGGCTTCGTTCTCGGGTGAGAGCGACCTGCAGGCGGGTATGTTCAGCCGCCTGAGCATCAACTACGACCAGCGCGCCGATGCGCTGGTGGTGCCGCGCACCGCGCTGCTCGAGGACGGTGGCGAGCCCGCCGTTTACGTGGTGCGCGACGGCAAGGCGATGCGCACCCGGCTCAAGCTCGGCTACGACGATGCCGGCTGGATCGAGGTGCGCGAAGGCCTGCAGCCCGGCGAGGAAGTGGTCGTGGCCGGCAAGGCGGCACTGCGCGAGGGCAGCGCGGTGCAGGTGATCGGCAAGGAAAAGGCGGTCGCCACCGCCGCTCCCGCCAAGGCGCCGGCCGCACAGGCGGCCAAGCAATGAGTGCGCGTGATCCGTCGGTTCCCGGCGGTGGCGGCTTCGACCTGATCGAATTCGCCACCCGCCGCCGCGTCACCATCGCGATGATGACGCTTACCCTGGTGCTGTTCGGCCTGATCTCGCTGTCGAGCCTGAAGGTCGAGCTGCTGCCCGACCTGAGTTATCCCACGCTCACCGTACGCACCGACTACGAAGGCGCGGCGCCGGCCGAGGTGGAGACGCTGATCTCGCAGCCGGCCGAAGAAGCGCTGGGCATCGTCAAGGGGCTGCGCAAGCTCAAGTCGATCTCGCGTACCGGCCAGAGCGACGTGGTCCTGGAGTTCGCCTGGGGCACGGACATGCAGCAGGCCGGGCTCGACGTGCGCGACAAGATGGAGACGCTGCAGCTGCCGCTGGAGGCCAAGCCGCCGGTGCTGCTGCGCTTCAATCCGTCGACCCAGCCGATCATGCGCCTGGCGCTGTCCTCGAAGCAGGACGGTGGCAGCGACGCCGACGCGGTGCGCCGGCTGATGGAACTGCGCCGTTATGCTGACGACGACCTCAAGCGCAAGCTCGAGCCGGTCAGCGGCGTGGCCGCGGTCAAGGTCGGCGGCGGCCTGGAGGACGAGATCCAGGTGGATATCGACCAGCGCAAGCTGGCGCAACTGGGGCTGTCGCTGGACAGCGTGATCCAGCGCCTGCAGCAGGAGAACGTGAACCTGTCCGGCGGCCGCCTGGAAGAGGGCTCGCAGCGTTACCTGGTGCGTACCGTCAACCAGTTCGCCACGGTCGAGCAGATGCGCGAGATGCTGCTCAATACCGCCGCCGGCTCGGGGGCCTCCTCGGCCGGTGAGAACCGCCAGCTTATGACCGCCATCCTCGGCAGCCGCGATCCGAACGTGATCGCCGCGCTTCGCAGCGATGGCAGTGGCGGCGGCACCTCGCCGGTACGCCTGAAGGACGTGGCCGACGTGCGCCAGGGCTACAAGGAGCGCGAGGCGGTGATCCGCGCCGGCGGGCACGAGGCCGTCGAGCTGGCCATCTACAAGGAAGGCGACGCCAACACCGTATCCACCGCCGATGCGCTGGAAAAGAAGCTCGAGGCGATCCGCAAGCAGATGCCCAAGGACATCGAGATGACCACGGTGGAGGACCAGTCGGTCTTCATCCGCCATGCGATCAAGGACGTCAAGATCGATGCGGTGATCGGCGGCCTGCTGTCGGTGCTGATCATCTTCCTGTTCCTGCGCGATGGCTGGAGCACGTTCGTCATCTCGCTGTCGCTGCCGATCTCGATCATCGCCACGTTCTTCTTCATGGGCCAGCTCGGCCTGAGCCTGAACGTGATGTCGCTCGGCGGCCTGGCGCTGGCCACCGGCCTGGTGGTGGACGACTCGATCGTGGTGCTGGAATCCATCGCCAAGGCGCGCGAACGCGGCATGGGCATCCTCGAGGCCGCGATCAAGGGCACCCGCGAAGTGTTCATGGCGGTGGTCGCCTCGACCCTGACCACGATCGCGGTGTTCCTGCCGCTGGTGTTCGTCGAGGGTATCGCCGGGCAGCTGTTCCGCGACCAGGCGCTGACCGTGTCGATCGCCATCGCGGTGTCGCTGGTGGTGTCGATGACGCTGATCCCGATGCTGAGCGCACTGAAGGGGCGCCCGCCGCTGGAGTTCCCGGCCGAGGATCCGCGCCAGCCGTGGCGCCCGGAACGCCGCTGGCAGAAGCCGGCCGCGTTCGCCGGCCGCGGCATCGGTGCGCTGGTCCGCTATGGTTTCTATGCCGCGGCGTGGCTGGTGGTGCGGATGTTCCGTGGCATCGCCGCGGTGGTCAGCCCGGTCATGCGCAAGGCCAGCGACATCGCCATGGCGCCGTATGGCCGTGCCGAGCGCACCTACCTGCGCCTGCTGCCCGCCGCGCTGGCGCGGCCATGGCCGATACTCGGTGGCGCGGCGCTGGCGTTCGCGCTGACCCTGGCGGTGTTGCCGATGCTGGGCGTGGACCTGATCCCGCAGCTGGCGCAGGACCGCTTCGAGATGACCGCCAAGCTGCCGCCCGGCACGCCGCTGGCGCAGACCGACGCCCTGGTGCGCGAAGTGCAGCGCAAGCATGCCGGCGAGGACGGCGTGCGCCTGTTGTACGGCGTGTCCGGCACCGGCACGCGGCTGGACGCCAGCCCGACCGAGAGCGGCGAGAACATCGGCAAGCTGTCGGTGGTGATGAGCGACACCTCGCGCGAGCCGGAGCTGACCGAGAAGCTGCGCCAGACCATGAAGGCGTGGCCGTCCGCGCAGGTGGATTTCGCGCGCCCGGAGCTGTTCGCGCTGTCGCCGCCGCTGGAGATCGAGATCGAGGGCAATACGCTGGACGCGATCCGGGTGGCCGGCAACCGCCTGGCCGGCATGCTGCGGCAGAATCCGCACTACGCGGACGTCAAGTCGACGGTCGAGCAGGGCTTCCCGGAAATCCAGGTGGTGTTCGACCAGGACCGCGCCGCGGCGCTGGGCCTGACCACGCGCCAGATCGCCGATGCGGTGGTCAACAAGGTGCGCGGCAACGTCGCCACCCGCTACAGCTTCCGCGACCGCAAGATCGACGTGCTGGTGCGCGTGCAGGAATCCGAGCGCTCCTCGGTCGAGGACATCCGCCGCCTGATCGTGCACCCGACCGGTGGCAAGCCGGTTGAGCTGTCGTCCGTGGCCGAAGTGGTGGCAACCACCGGGCCCAGCGAGATCCACCGCGCCGACCTGCGCCGGGTGGCGATCGTCTCGGCCAACCTGCGCGGCATCGACCTGGGCACGGCGATCACCGAAGTGCAGAAGATGGTGGCCGACAACCCGCTGGGCACCGATGTCGGCATGCACATCGGCGGGCAGGGCCAGGAGCTGGGCGAATCGATCCGCTCGCTGCTGTTCGCCTTCGCCCTGGCGGTGTTCCTTGTGTACCTGGTGATGGCATCGCAGTTCGAATCGCTGCTGCACCCGTTCGTCATCCTGTTCACCATCCCGCTGGCGCTGGTCGGCGCGGTCGCGGCGCTGCTGCTGTCGCGCTCGCCGGTGTCGGTGGTGGTGTTCATCGGCCTGATCCTGCTGGTCGGTCTGGTGGTGAAGAACGCCATCATCCTGATAGACAAGGTCAACCAGCTGCGCGAGGAAGGCGTGGCGAAGCGCCAGGCGCTGGTGGAGGGCGCGCGCTCGCGCCTGCGCCCGATCATGATGACCACGCTGTGCGCGGTGTTCGGCTTCCTGCCGCTGGCGCTGGCCTTCGGCGAAGGCGCGGAGGTGCGCTCGCCGATGGCGATCACCGTGATCGGCGGCCTGCTGGTCTCGACCCTGTTGACGCTGCTGGTGATCCCGGTGGTGTACGACCTGCTGGACCGCAAGGCCGACGCGTTCTATGCCGAGCGTGGCCGCCGTGCGCGGCAGCAGGCACAGCAGGTCGAGCAGGTGCTGGCGCACGAGCATGACGCGCTGGGTGAAGGCAGCGCCGGCGGCGACGGGCTGAAGGGCTGATACGGATGAACATCACCGAGCTGTCCATCCGCCGCCCCGTCACCACCATCATGCTGTTCGTGTCGATGGTGGCGATCGGCCTGATCGCCGCCTTCCGGCTGCCGCTGGAGGCCGAGCCGGAAGCCACCATCCCCTTCTTCTTCGTGTCGCTGCCGTACCCGGGGTCGACGCCGGAGGAAGTGGAGCGCAACCTGCTGCGGCCGGTCGAGGAAGCCATCGCCACGATGCCTGGCATCAAGTCGATGAACGCCCGCGCCAATGCCGAGGGCGGGCAGATCCAGGTCGAATTCAGCGACTGGAACCGCGATATCGCCATGGCCGCGTCCGAGGCGCGCGAGCGCATCGATGCGGTGCGCGACCAGTTGCCGGACGATTTCCGCCGCTACTACGTGCAGCGCTGGAGCACCAGCGACCGCGAGGCGATGAGCCTGCGCCTGACCAGCGACGAGGACCTGACCGCGCGCGCGGACCTGATCGAGCGCAGCATCAAGCAGCGCCTGGAACGCCTGCCCGGGGTGGCCCGGGTCGAGGTCGAGGGTGTCGCCAAGCAGGAAGTGCTGGTGGCGCTGGACAAGGACCGGCTGAGCGCGCATGGCGTGGCGCTCAACGAACTGGTGCAGAAGCTGCAGGCGGCCAACTTCTCGGTGTCGGCCGGGCAGATCACCGAGGCCGGCCGGCGCCTGCGCGTGCAGCCGCGCGGCGAGCTGCTGGAACTGCAGGCGCTGCGCAACCTGCCGGTCGACAAGCGCGGCACCCGGCTGTCGGATATCGCCGAAGTCAGCCTGCAGCCGCAGCGCATGAACTACGTGCGGCAGATGGAGGGCAGGCCCAGCGTCGGCGTCGACGTGTACAAGGAGCGCTCGGCCAACCTGGTGGATCTCTCGCGCGCGGTGCGCGCGGAGATCGAGCGGCTGCAGGAAGACCCGGCGATGCGCGGCGTCGGCATCGAAGTCACCGACGACCAGGGACAGGCGGTCACCAGTTCGCTGCTGGCGCTGGCCGAGGCCGGCGCGATCGGCCTGCTGCTGTCGGTGATCGTGCTGTACGCCTTCCTGCGCCACTGGCCGTCGACGCTGATGGTTTCGCTGGCCATCCCGATCTGCTTCATCATGACCCTGGGGTTCATGTACTTCGCCGGCATCACCATGAACATCATCTCGATGATGGGCCTGCTGCTGGCGGTGGGCATGCTGGTGGACAACGCGGTGGTGGTGGTCGAGAGCATCTACCAGGAGCGCGAGAAGTACCCCGACCAACCCTCGCTGGCCTCGATCATCGGTACCCGCCACGTGGCCATCGCGCTGTCGGCCGGCACCCTGTGCCACTGCGTGGTGTTCCTGCCGATGATGTTCGGCGAGAAGAACATCATCACCATCTACCTGTCGCAGCTGGCGGTGACGATCTCGGTCTCGCTGCTGGCCTCGTGGCTGGTGGCGGTGAGCCTGATCCCGATGTTGTCGGCGCGGATGAAGACCCCGCCGGCGCTGAAGTCGCCGCTGATCAACCGGATGCAGGAACGCTATGCGCGCGCGCTGCGCTGGACGCTGCAGCACCGCGGCTGGGCGGTGGGCGGCATCCTCGCCATTTCCCTGGCCAGTGTGTATCCGATGACGCATACCACCGGTGGCGGCGACGACGGCGATCCGAGCGAGATCAACATCTTCTACCAGTGGCGCGGCGCCTACTCCAAGGAGGAGATGGGCCGGGAAGTGGCGCGGGTGGAGGCGTTCGTCAATGCGCACCGCAAGGAATTCCACGTCGAACGCGTGTTCAGCCGTTACAGCGAGCAGGGCTGGGCGCAGACGCGCCTGTTCCTGGACACCGAGGACCCGGCGCTGAGCGAGAAGATCAAGGAGGAGGTGCGCAAGGGGCTGCCGCAGTCGGCGCGCGCCAAGATCGGCATCGGCTGGCCCGGTGGCATGGGCAGCGACGGGCAGGGCATCCGCTTCAGCCTGGTGGGCGATTCGACCCAGACGCTGAAGGAACTGGCCGACGACATCCTGCCGATACTGGCACGCGACCCGAAGCTGCGCGACGTGCGCGTGGATACCGGCGACGCCAACACCGAACTGGCGGTGCGGGTGGACCGTGAGCGCGCCGCCGCATACGGCTTCAGCGCACAGCAGGTGGCGCAGTTCGTCGGCATGGCGCTGCGCGGCTCCTCGCTGCGCGACTTCCACCGCGACGACGTCGAGATCCCGGTCAACGTGCGCTTCGCCGGCTCTGAGAGCTATGGCATCGAGGACCTGTCGTCGTTCATGGTGCGCACTGCCGGCGGCAAGGAAGTACCGCTGCTGGCGATGGTCGACGTGAGCGTCAACCCGGCGGCCAGTTCGATCCAGCGGCTGAACCGGCAGACCATGCTGCGGATCGAGGCGGGGCTGGCCAAGGACGTGCCGATGGACCAGGCGCGCAAGTCGGTGGAGACCACGCTGGAAGGCGTGCAGTTCCCGCCCGGCTACGGCTATACCTTCGCCGGCGCCGGTTTCAACATCAACTTCGATGGCATGCAGCAGATGGTGAACAGCATCTTCATCGCGCTGATCCTGATGGTGGTGATCATGGCCGCGGTGTTCGAGTCGCTGCTGTTCCCGGCGGCGATCATGTCATGCGTGCTGTTCTCGATCTTCGGCGTGTACTGGCTGTTCTGGCTCACCGGCACCGAGATGAACATCATGGCGGTGATCGGCATCCTGGTGCTGATGGGCGTGGTGGTCAACAACGGCATCGTGATGATCGAGCACATCAACAACCTGCGCCGGCGCGGCATGGCACGTACCGACGCGCTGGTGGAAGGCAGTCGCGAGCGCCTGCGCCCGATCATGATGACGATGGGCACCGCGATCCTGGCGATGATCCCGATCGCGCTGAACACCAAGACCGCCGACGGCATGCCGCCGTACTACCCGATGGCACGCGCCATTGCCGGCGGCCTGGCGTTCTCGACCGTGGTCAGCCTGCTGTTCCTGCCGACCATCTACGCCATCCTCGACGACCTGCGCACGGGAACCGCGCGCCTGGTGCGGCGCGCGCGCGGGCTGGCGCCGCTGCCGGCGGCCGGGGCGGCGTCCGTGCGGGAGTAAGGCTGTCGCGCTTCCGCCACTCCGGCGGGAGCATTTTCCAGGGAGACCGCGGATGCCACATGCACTTCACCCGGGCGGCCGGCTTGCCGGTGTCCTGTACCTGATCGTCGTCGTCACCGGCATCTTCTGCCTGGCCTACGTGCCGGCGCAGCTGGCCGGCGCCGACGCGGGCGCGATGCTGGACAACGTGGTCGCCAGGCAGGCGCTGTTCAAGCAGGGCGTGGCGGCTTTCGTCGTCGAGCAGGTGGCGTACCTGCTGCTGGCACTGGTGCTGTACCGCAGCTTCCAGGATGTCAGCCGCAGCGCGGCGACGCTGATGCTGGCGTTCGTGGCGATGGCGGTTCCGTTGGCGCTGGCGGCGTTGTCGCACCGGTTGCAGGCGCTGTCGCTGCTGACCGACGTCGACAGCGCGCAGCTGTTGTCGCCGGAGCAGCGCCAGCAGCTCGCGCATGCGGCGTTGAAGGCCTACCGCGGCGGCATGCAGCTGGTGCGCGTGTTCTGGGGGCTGTGGCTGTTGCCGCTGGGCTGGCTGGTGCTGCGCTCGCGGCGCCTGCCGCGCCTGCTGGGCGCGCTGCTGGTGCTGGGCGGGCTGGGCTATGTGCTGGATGTGCTGGCGGAACTGCTGGTACCCGGCTACGCGGATTGGTGGATATCGGCCCACCTGACGCTGCCGGCCTCCGTCGGCGAGATCGGCACCTGCCTGTGGCTGCTGCTGTTCGGCCTGCGCGCGGCGCGCCCCGCCGCATCACGTTCCCTTGCCCAGTGAGGTCATCATGCAGACCCGATCTTCCCGGACCGTGCTGTCCGATCCGCCGCTTCCCCTGCGCCTGAAGCTGTCTGCGCTGTGGGCCAGCCTGACGTTCTGCTACCTGTACGGCGATTACTTCGGCCTGTACCGGCCCGGCAAGCTGAAGTACATGCTCGATGGCGGCGGTCCGATGGGGCCGAGCAGCCAGGGCTCGTTGTTGTTCGTGGCCCTGCTGCTGGTCGTGCCCGGATTGATGGTGTTCCTGTCGCTGGCCCTGCCGGCGCGGCTGACGCGCTGGCTCGGCATCGGGCTGGCCCTGTTCTACGCCGCCTTCGTCGCGCTCACCATGCCGGGCGCATGGTGGTTCTACCTGGCCTACAGCAGCATCGAGATCGTGCTGTGCCTGCTCATCGTGGGCCTGTCCTGGCGCTGGCCGCGGGCCTGATGGCCGCGGTGGCGCCGTAGCCGGTCACACCAGCTTGCCGTAGACGGTGAAGCCGGTCAGCCACAGGCCGAGCATGCTGCCGAGGTTGGTGAGCATGAAGGTCAGCACGACGCGCGTGACCCGGTTGCGGTACCAGCCCTTGAGCGACTGCGCGTCGTCGCGCAGCCGCAGGAAGTCGGCATAGGCCGGCCGGCGCAGCCGCGTTTCCACCAGCGCTGAGAACGCGCCGGTGGGGATGCTCAGGCGGAACGGCTTGAACGGCGCCACCACCACCGCGGTCAGGATGCTCAATGGATGACTGCCGGCCAGCAGTGCGCCGAGGCCGGCCAGGCCGCCGGTGTAGAGCGCCCAGGTCGCGAGCATGTCAGCGCCCATGCCCATGCCGCCCTTCCAGAAGCCGACGCCGATACCGGCCAGGATGACGGCCAGGATGGTCAGCGTGATCCACGGCACGTTGCGCTTCTTCGGTACCGCTTCCAGCGCCTGGCGCAGCGGGCCGGGGGCCACGGTGTCGGTTTCCAGGTAGCGCGCCAGCCCGGCCAGGTGGCCGGCACCGACCACCGCCAGCACGTTGCGCTGGCTGTCGCTGCGTTCTTCGCGCAGGCGTGTGGCCATGTAGCGGTCGCGCTCGCCGATGATGCTCTCGTACAGCGCCGGGCTCTCGCTGGCGAACTCGCCGAAGCTGGATTCGAGCATGTCGCCCTGCTTGAGCTTCTCGATCTCATCCTCGCCCACGTCCTCGGACGAGAACAGGCCGGCGCCGAGCCCGGCGACGAGCTTGAGCTTGCCGATGAAGCCCAGGCGCTGCGAGGCGCGGCGGAAGGTCAGGCCGACATCGCGGTCGATCAGGTGCACCGGCAGGCCGCGTTCCTGCGCCAGCGTCACCGCGCGCTTGAGCTCGGCGCCCGGTTCGATGCCCAGCTGCTCGGCGAGCCGGCGCTGGTAGGCGGCCAGGGCGAGGTTGGCGGCGAACAGGGCGACCCGGTTCTTGCGGATCACCTCGACCAGGTCCAGCTGCGCCAGTGCATCCGGGTTGGTCAGGGCCTGCAGCCGCTGCGGATCGAGCTCGACCGCGACGGCATCGTACTGGCCGCTGCCGATGGCCTGTTCCACCGCCTGTACGCTGGCGGCGGAGACGTGGGCGGTGCCCAGCAGGGTGTAGCGCACGCCATCGCGTTCGACGATGCGCAGCGGCTGGCCGGCGAGCAGTTCGCTGCCGCTTTCGGAATGGGTGTCGGTCATTGCGTCATTCATTGGAGGGGGCGCGCTCGCTGCCATCGCCGAGCGCGCGTTGCATCTGCACCGTGTCGAGCCAGCGGCCGTGTTTGCGGCCCAGGCCGCGGAACACGCCCACGAGCTGGAACCCGAAACGCTCGTGCAGCCTGATCGACGCGGTATTGGCCGGCTCGCCGATCACCGCGACCATCTGCCGGTAGCCGCGCGCGGTGCAGGCGTCGATCAGCGCCTGCAGCAATGCGCTGCCCACGCCGCGGCCCTGGAAGCGCGCATCGACGTAGACCGAGTTCTCCACCGTCCACTGGTAGGCGATGCGGCTGCGGTAGGTGTTGGCGTAGGCGTAACCGGCGACCTGGCCGTCGATCTCGGCGACCAGGTAGGGAAAGCCGCGGGCGAGGATGTCCTGCATGCGCCGCAGCATCTCGGCCTCGTCCGGCACCTCGTATTCGTAGGTGTTGACGAAGTCGGTCACTTCGACCGCGTAGATCGCGGCGATGGCGGCGATGTCGGCCGCGCCGGCATCACGGATGTGCACGGCCATGCGCAGGTGTCCCGGTCAGTCGATGTAGCGCTTGAGCAGGTCGCCGTAGGCGTCGATGCGACGGTCGCGCAGGAACGGCCAGATGCGGCGCACGTGTTCGCTGCGCTGCAGGTCCACCTCGCAGACCAGCACGGTCGGCTCGGCGCCGGCCTCGGCCAGGAACTCGCCCTGCGGGCCGAGCACGTGGCTGTTGCCCCAGAACTGGATGCCCGACGCGCCCAGCGGCGAAGGCTCGTGGCCGACGCGGTTGCACGACAGCACCGGCACGCCGTTGGCCACGGCATGGCCACGGTGGCTCAGTACCCAGGCGTCGCGCTGGCGGTTCTTCTCGTCCTGTACGTCGTCCGGATCCCAGCCGATGGCGGTGGGGTAGAGCAGCAGCTCGGCGCCGGCCAGCGCCATCAGGCGCGCGGCTTCCGGATACCACTGGTCCCAGCACACCAGCACGCCGAGGCGGCCCACCGAGGTGTCGATCGGCTTGAAGCCGATGTCGCCCGGGGTGAAGTAGAACTTCTCGTAGAAGCCCGGGTCGTCGGGGATGTGCATCTTGCGGTACTTGCCCAGCAGGGTGCCGTCCTTCTCGAACACCACCGCGGTGTTGTGGTAAAGGCCGGCGGCGCGGCGCTCGAACAGCGAGCCGACGATGACCACGCCGTGTTGCCTGGCCAGTGCGCCCAGGCGCTCGGTGCTCGGGCCGGGGATCGACTCGGCCAGGTCGAACTCGTCCACCGATTCGTGCTGGCAGAAATACGGACCGTTGTGCAGTTCCTGCAGCAGCACCAGCTTGGCGCCCTGCGCCGCGGCTTCGGCGACGCGGGCCTCGATCACGGCCAGATTGGCGGCGGCATCGCCGTGATTGCGCTCCTGGATCAGGGCGACGGTGAGGGAATGGGTCTTCATGCGGGCATTGTAAACCGGGAGGAGCAACCGCCCCTGCACACGGGGCGGTTGGCGGCAAGGGCGTGAGTGGGGGGGCGATATGCCGGGACCCCGGGCCTGCCAGGCAGGCCGGGGAAACAGGCGAGGGTGCCGGGCTTCAGTCGATCAGGCCGCTCGGCAACTGCATGGTGATGCAGTGCAGGCTGCCGTTCTGCCAGATCAGCGGGCGGCATGGCACCTGCACGATCTCGCGGTCCGGGAAGGCACGCGCCAGCACTTCGCGCGCGGCGTCGTCGGCGGGGTCGCCATAGGCCGGCATCAGCACCGCGCCGTTGATGATCAGGAAGTTCGCGTAGGACGCGGCCAGGCGGCGCCCCTCGTCGATCACCGGCTGCGCCCACGGCAGCGGGAACAGGCGGTAGGGCTGGCCATCGCGGGTGCGCAGCGCGGCCAGTTCGGCCCCCATCGCCTTGAGCTCTGCATGGTGCGAGTCCTGCGGATCATCGCAGTCCTGGTAGACGATGCTGTCGGCCGAGGCGAAGCGGGCGAGGGTGTCGACGTGGGCGTCGGTGTCGTCGCCTTCCAGATAGCCGTGGTCCAGCCACAGCACGCGTTCCTGGTGCATCCACTGCGCCATGTCCGCGCCGAGCGATGCGCGGTCGCGCTCCGGGTGGCGCTCGTGCAGGCACTTCCAGGTGGTCAGCAGGGTGCCGTCGCCGTCGGTGTCGATGGCGCCGCCTTCCAGCGCGAAGGCGATGCTGCGCACCTGGGCGTTGTTGAAGGCGCCGGCCTCGTGCAGCACGCCGACCAGCTGGTCGTCCAGGCTCGCCTCGAACTTGCCGCCCCAGCCGGTGAAGCGGAAATCCAGCAACTGGAAACCGCCGTCGGCACGCCGTAGGGTGATCGGGCCGGAGTCGCGCAGCCAGGTGTCGTCGTAGGGCGCGGTGATGAAGCGCACGCGCTGCATGTCGATGCGGTTGGAGCGCAGGCGCATTTCCGCATAGGTCTCGATGTCGTCGTCGGCCACGCAGATCAGCACCGGCTGGAAGCGGGTGATGGCGGCGACCAGCGCGATATAGGTCTCCTCGACCTCGGCCAGGCGTTCGGCCCAGTCGGTGTCGACATGCGGCCAGGCGATCAGGATGCCGGACTGGGCCTCCCATTCGGCGGGAAAACGAAGTGCATCGGTCATTGCGGGTAGGTGCTCGGATCATGCCCGGAGCGGAGTCCGGTGCGTTGGCGCACCTCCCGGTGCCGGGAGGTGCAGGGAGTAATGGCGTGCCGGCCGCCGACGCGGCGGCGGGCGTGGATCAGCGGACCGGCGGTTTGGGGCCGATCTCGTCGGGGCCCGCCTGGTTGGCGACCACGTCGATCACCCGCTGCTTCTCGAAATAGACGGTGAAGGCGGGATAGACCCAGCGGTTGATCGTCGGCCACTGCCGCTTCTGGCCGCCGCGCGGCTCCAGCCGCTCCTGCGGGGCGCCGAAGCGCGCCTGGACCTGCCCCATCGACTCGCCGCGCGCCGGGAGCGCGCCCGCCGGCTTTTCCTGCGCCCGCTCGATCAGCAGGGTGTCGGCCATCGCCGTGGTGGGTGCCGCGATGATCGTGGCGGTCAGGGCCAGGGCCCGGATGGTCTGCTTCATGGTCGCTTCTCCCCGGAGGACAAGTGGCGATTACAGCAAAAAAACGGCGTCGATAAAGCGGCAGGCAGCCCTGTTCCGCGCTGCCGGGCGCGGAATGCGCGCGGCGGACATGGCGGGTGCAGGATACGCGGCCGGTCGTGAGCAGGGGACGAAGATGCAAAAAGCCGCCCTGGGGCGGCTTTCTGCGAATACCGGAATCCTTGCGGATTCCGCTGGCGGCGGGCGCCAGACGGCTCAGCGCTGGCGAGCCTTGAAGCGCGGGTTCGACTTGCAGATCACGAAGATCTTGCCGCGACGGCGAACCACCTTGCAGTCACGGTGACGGGCCTTCGCCGACTTCAGGGAGGACAGGACTTTCATGGCATACCTCGGCGGATACGTTGGAGTTCTACAGGGAGCGTAGCCGCGGATATGCAGGTTGACGCTCGTTCAAGCCCGCCATTCTACCGGGCAATTCCATGTGGGTTCAAGTGGTTGCGTGCAATCGGCGTCAGCCGGGCCGGAGCGGGCGCTAGAATGGCCCGATTCCCGTTCCCGCGCAGGCCGCAGATGAGTCCACTTCCCCCCGTTCTTACCATCGACGGCCCGTCCGGGGCCGGCAAGGGTACCGTCAGCCGCATCGTCGCGCACCGGCTGGGCTGGCATTACCTGGATTCGGGGGCGCTGTACCGGGCGGTGGGCGTGGCTGCCAGCTGGGCCGACATCGATACCTCCGACGCCTCGGCGCTGGTGCGCTGCACGTTCGACACCCGGATCCGCTTCGTCGAGCGCGGCGAGAGTCTGCGGGTGCTGGTCAACGACACCGACGCCACCGACGAGCTGCGCCTGGAGACCACCGGCGCCCTGGCCTCGGCGATCGCCGCCATCCCGGAGGTGCGGGCCGCGCTGAAGGAGCGCCAGCGCGCATTCAGGATGGCGCCGGGGCTGGTGGCCGATGGTCGCGACATGGGGACGGTGATCTTCCCGGACGCCCCGTTCAAGGTGTTCCTGACCGCCAGTGCCGAGGAGCGCGCGCACAGGCGGCATAAACAGTTGAAAGAAAAAGGGGTTTCGGTTAACTTTGATGACCTCCTGCGCGAGATCATGGCCCGCGACGCCCGTGATGCACAGCGCGCAGTGGCGCCCCTGAGGCCGGCCGATGACGCCGTTCTCATCGACACCAGCGGTATCGGCATCGACGACGTCGTTGCCAAGGTGCTGGGCCTGCTTCCTTCGCCGGAAGCGTGACCCGCGGTTCCGTGAGAGCGGCCGGTGACGGCCGCCGTCGCGCAAATCGAAGTCGTACAAGGCTCCGTCGTGCAGGGTGCACGGCGGTTTTTCCACTCCACACACGGCCGCCGGCACGGGGTCGACCAACAGGCGGGCGGCACGCATTCCCCGAAGGGAGCGGCCTGCCCATGTGTTCAACTGAGTAAATCCAATGACCGAATCATTTGCAGAACTGTTTGAAGCCAGCCAGGCCAATCTGGCCAAGCTGAAGCCGGGCGCCATCGTCGTCGGCACCGTCGTCGACGTCCGCGGCGACGTGGTGGTGATCAACGCCGGTCTGAAGTCCGAAGGCATCGTGCCGATCGAACAGTTCCGTAACGACGCTGGCGAAATCGACGTGGGCGTGGGCGACCAGGTGAAGGTCGCGCTCGACTCGATCGAGAACGGCTTCGGCGAAACCGTCCTGTCGCGCGAGAAGGCCAAGCGCGCCATGGTGTGGGACGAGCTGGAAGAAGCGTTGGAGAAGAACGAGACCATCACCGGCCGCATCAGCGGCAAGGTCAAGGGTGGTTTCACCGTCGACATCAAGGATGTCCGCGCGTTCCTGCCGGGTTCGCTGGTCGATGTGCGCCCGGTGCGCGACCCGGCCTACCTGGAAGGCAAGGAGCTGGAGTTCAAGCTCATCAAGCTCGACCGCAAGCGCAACAACGTGGTCGTTTCCCGCCGCGCGGTCGTCGAGAGCGAGCACTCGGAAGAGCGCGAGCAGCTGATGGACAAGCTGCAGGAAGGCGCGATCCTGAAGGGTGTCGTCAAGAACCTGACCGACTACGGCGCGTTCGTGGACCTGGGTGGCATCGACGGCCTGCTGCACATCACCGACATGGCGTGGAAGCGCGTGCGCCATCCGTCCGAAGTCGTGAACGTCGGCGACGAGCTGGACGTGCGCGTGCTGAAGTTCGACCGCGAGCGCAACCGCGTTTCGCTGGGCCTGAAGCAGCTGGGCGAGGATCCGTGGGACAACATCTCGCGTCGTTACCCGGCCAACAGCCGCGTGTTCGGCAAGGTCTCCAACGTCACCGATTACGGCGCGTTCGTCGAGATCGAGCCGGGCGTGGAAGGCCTGGTGCACGTGTCCGAGATGGACTGGACCAACAAGAACGTCAACCCGTCCAAGGTCGTGCAGGTCGGTGACGAAGTCGAAGTGATGGTGCTGGACGTCGATGAAGAGCGTCGCCGCATCTCGCTGGGCATGAAGCAGGTCGCCGCCAATCCGTGGGAAACCTTCGCCGCCACCCACAAGAAGGGTGACAAGGTCTCCGGCCAGATCAAGTCGATCACCGACTTCGGCATCTTCATCGGCCTGGACGGCGGCATCGACGGCCTGGTCCACCTGTCCGACATCAGCTGGAACACCACCGGCGAAGACGTCGTTCGCAACTTCAAGAAGGGCGACACCCTGGACGCCGTCGTCCTGGCCGTCGATCCGGAGCGCGAGCGCATCTCCCTGGGCGTGAAGCAGCTGGAGCAGGATCCGTTCGGCCAGTACATGGCGGCCAATCCGAAGGGCTCCAAGGTCGAAGGCGTGGTGAAGGAAGTCGACGCCAAGGGCGCCGTGATCGAGCTGGCCGACGGCATCGAAGGCTACGTCTCGGCCCGCGACATCAGCCACGACCGCGTCGACGACGCCTCGCAGCACCTGAAGGTGGGCGACAAGGTCGAAGCCAAGTTCGTGGGCATGGACCGCAAGGGCCGTACCATGCAGCTGTCGATCAAGGCCAAGGACGAAGCCGAGACCGCCGAAGCGCTGGCCGAGTACAACAAGTCCTCGACCGAAGCCGCTGCCGGCACCACCAGCCTGGGTGCGCTGCTGCGCGCGCAGCTGGGTGGCAACAAGTCCGAGTAATCGGCCTTGAGCTTGTCGTAGATGCAACCTGGGCGGCCCGGACGAAAGTCCGGGCCGCTTCGGGGTTTTACCTTCGTGACGAGTCCGCAATGACCAAATCCGAGCTGATCGAAATCCTTGCGCGCCACCAGGCGCACTTGAAGGCCGATGATGTCGATCTGGCCGTGAAGTCGTTGCTGGAGATGATGGGCGGCGCGCTGGCTTCCGGCGCCCGCATCGAGATCCGTGGCTTCGGCAGCTTCTCGCTGCACTACCGGCCGCCGCGCATGGGGCGCAACCCGAAGACCGGCGAATCGGTCGCCCTGCCGGGCAAACACGTCCCCCATTTCAAGCCGGGCAAGGAGCTGCGCGAGCGCGTGAGCGACGTCGTGCCGCTGGAAAGCGACCCGGCCTGAGTTTCTTTGATCCGCCTGCTGCGGATCGAGGCCACGGCCGTTAAGCTAGTGGCTCCGTGGACATGGAGCAGGCTGCCGCATGAAGGCTGTCCGTCTGTTGATTCTGCTGGCCGTGCTGGTCGGCGGCCTGGTGATAGGCTCGCTCAATTCGCAGCCCGTCGATATCC
This sequence comes from Stenotrophomonas acidaminiphila, assembly GCF_001431595.1. Lineage (GTDB taxonomy): Bacteria > Pseudomonadota > Gammaproteobacteria > Xanthomonadales > Xanthomonadaceae > Stenotrophomonas > Stenotrophomonas acidaminiphila. Next base: position 43,734 of record NZ_LDJO01000024.1, on the reverse strand, counting down.
GGCTGGCGTTCTGGGCGCTCCACACCACATCCGGGCTCGCGATCATCGTGTCGCTGCTGCTCGGGGCGCTGGTTGGCGGTGGCCTGGTGCTGGCGGGTGTGGTCATTCCTCTTTATTCCAGGCTCCGGCGAGCCAACAAGGCCGCTGCAGCCCCTGCCGCCGCGCCCGCGCCGCAGGCACCTTCTCCCTTCGACGGACGCTGATCGACGATGGCCTTCATCAGTGAGTGGTTCTGGTTCTTCCTGTTCCTGCCGATCGCCGCGCTCTGCGGCTGGGTCATTGGCCGGCGTGGCGGGCAGCGCCACAGCGAGAACCAGGTCAGCCGCCTGTCGAGCACCTATTTCCGCGGCCTGAACTACCTGCTCAACGAGCAGCCGGACAAGGCCATCGAACTGTTCCTGCATATCGCCGAACTGGACCGGGAGACCTTCGAGACCCAGCTCGCGCTCGGTCACCTGTTCCGGCGCCGCGGCGAGGTGGACCGCGCCATCCGCCTGCACCAGGGGTTGGCCAACCGCCAGGACCTGTCGGACCACCAGCGTGTCCAGGCTCTGCTCGCGCTGGGCGAGGACTACATGAAATCCGGCCTGCTGGACCGTGCCGAGACCGTGTTCACCGATCTTGCGCACATCGACCAGCGCGCGCCGCAGGCACTGAAGCACCTGATCGGCATCTACCAGGCGGAGCGCGACTGGGAAAAGGCGATAGAAAACGCGACCCGCTACGAGCAGGTCACCGACGAACCGATGGGCAAGCTGATCGGGCAGTTCGAGTGCGAGCTGGCCGAGCGCCATCGTGCCGCCGGCCGCCTGGACGAGGCGCGTGCGGCGATCGAGCGCGCCAACGCCGCCGACGCCATGAGCGTGCGCGCCGGCATCATCGAGGGCCGGCTGGAAAGCGATTTCGGCAACGATGAAGCCGCCGTGCGTGCCTTCGAGCGGGCTGCGCGCAACGACCCGGACTATCTGCCCGAGATCCTGCCGCAGCTGCTCAAGAACTACCGCAACGTGGGCGACCTCACCGGCGCGCGCGCGTTCCTGGCGGAAATGACCGAACACTACCGCGGCATCGCCCCGGTGCTGGCGCTGTCGCGGTTGATGGAAGAGCAGGAGGGTGCCGGCCCCGCACGTGCCTATCTGGGGCGCCAGCTGAAGGACCGTCCCTCGGTACGCGGCGAATCGGCGCTCATCGACCTCACGCTGGCCGAGGGCGCCGACCCGGTGGCGACGTTGCAGGACCTGAAGCACATCACCGACCAGTTGCTGGTGCGCAATCCGGCCTATCGCTGCACCCGCTGCGGTTTCGGTGCGCGTACCCACCATTGGCAGTGCCCGAGCTGCAAGGAATGGGGGACGGTCAAGCCGCTGCTGAACTACGCGGTGCTCTGATCGATGCAGCCGGCATGGATGGTCCCGGGGCTGCTTGCGGTCGTGCTGGTCGCGGCATGGCTGACGGCCATGGCACGCGGCTATGCGCTGCGCCGGCAGTTGCTGGACCAGCCGGGGGAACGCAGGAGCCATGCGGTCGCGACGCCGCGCGGGGGGGGCATCGCCATCGTCGCCTCGCAGCTGCTCGCCTGCCTGTGCATCGGCGTCCTGTTTCCCGCGGCGGCGGCGACGCTGGCTGTGTTTTCCGCCGGCCTGCTGCTGGTGGCGGGAATCGGCTGGTGGGACGATCACAGGCCCTTGCCGGCACTTCCGCGGTTGGCCGTGCATGTGCTGGCCGGCCTGCTGCTGGCGGGCCTGGTGTGGCATTGGACCGGGGATGCGTTCCGGGCGGCTTCCAGCGCCTTGCTGGCGATTGGTCTGATCAACGTCTGGAACTTCATGGACGGCATCGATGGCCTGGCTGCAACGCAGGCGTTGCTGGCAGCCCTGGCCTACGCCCTGCTGCTGCCCACCCCGGTTGCCGCGTTGGCGCTGGTCCTGGTGGCGGGCGTAGCGGGGTTCCTCCCATTCAATTTCCCCAGGGCGCGGATCTTCATGGGCGATGTCGGCAGCGGCGCGCTGGGCTATCTGCTGGCCGGGCTGGTCGCGTTGGGGCTGGCGACGCGCAGCGCGCCCCTGGCCGTGCTGCTGATCCCGCTGTCCGCGTTCCTCGTCGATGCCGGCCTGACGCTGGCTGGCCGCATCCTCAGGGGGGAGCGCTGGATGGAGCCGCACACCCAGCATCTGTACCAACGCTGGGTAAAATCCGGCCACAGTCACGTCACAGTCACGTTGGGCTACGCATTGTTCGGCGTTGCCGGAATCGCGCTGACACTGGTTTCCCACCGGCTTTCCTCGCCGTGGAACCAGCTGGCGGCCATGGCCTGGGGGGCGGTGGCAGCGGGTCTCTGGTTCGCTCTACGGAACACGTCCAACAATAGGGAAGGATGACCAATGGCGGTCTGGCGACAGCTGGCAGGGAATTTTCCACGCATCGCGGTGATGCTGCATGACCTGGTGATGGTGTGGGCATGCTGGCAGCTGCTGCACGTCGCCCGCTATGCGATGCTGGAAGGCGCGCCTGTCATTCCCCTGATCAGCTTCGATCTCGTCATCGTCATGCTGCTGCAGGCCATGGCGTTCCATTACGTGGGCCTGTACCGCGGGCTTTGGCGCTTTGCCAGCGTCACCGACCTGGTCAACATCTTCAAGGCCTGTTTCATCGGCATGGGCGCGATCGTCCTGGTGTTCAGCTATCGGCGCCTGAACGGCATTCCGATGTCGGTGCTTGCGATCTACCCGTTCGCGCTGGCGGCCCTGCTCGGCGGGCCGCGCCTTCTGTACCGGGCGTGGAAGGACTACCAGTCGATCCATTCCGACGCGCGCGCGCGCCGGGTGCTGGTACTTGGGGCCGGGCACGCCGCCGAGGCGCTGGTCAAGGACCTGCGTCGCTCAGGCGACTACGAGCCGGTGGGCCTGCTTGACGATTCACCGCACCTGAAAGGGGCCAAGCTGCAGGGCATCCCGATCCTGGGAACCATTTCCGACGTCGCGTCCGTGGCCAGGGAAACGGCGGCGAAACTGCTGGTGATCGCCATTCCCACCCTGGATGCGGCCGGGATGCAGCGGATCGTGGCGCTGTGCGAGAGCACCGGCCTGCCGTTCCGGACCGTGCCGAGGCTGAGCGATGTCCTGGAAGGAAACATGCTGCCCGGGCAGCTCAAGGAAGTGGCCATCGAGGACCTGCTCGGCCGCAAGCCCATACAGCCGGACTGGGCGCTGATCCGTGGCTGGCTGCGCGGGCGCACGGTGATGGTGACCGGCGCCGGCGGATCCATCGGCTCCGAGCTCTGCCGCCAGTGCGCGCGCCATGGTGCAGGCAGGATCGTGCTGCTGGAAATCAGCGAGATTCTCATGCTGAACATCCAGAGCGAACTCTGCCGCAACTTCCCGCACCTGGAAATCGAGTGCGTGCTGGGCGACTGCGGCGATCCTGCCGTCGCCCGCCGTGCGCTGGGCCTGTACCGCCCGGATACCGTGTTCCATGCAGCGGCCTACAAGCAGGTTCCGCTGCTCGAAGGGCAGATGCGGGAGGCCATCCGCAACAATACGTTGGCGACCGAATGCATGGCCCGCGCCTGCCAGGAACACGGCGTGGACAATTTCGTGTTCATTTCCACCGACAAGGCGGTCGACCCGGCCAATGCGCTGGGTGCGACCAAGCGTTATGCGGAAATGATCTGCCAGAGCCTCAACGAAAAGAAGGGGACCCGCTTCGTCACCGTGCGCTTCGGCAATGTGCTGGGCTCGGTAGGCAGCGTGGTTCCGCTGTTCCGCGAGCAGATCCGCAAGGGCGGGCCGGTGACCGTGACCCATCCGGAAGTCAGCCGTTATTTCATGACGATCCCGGAGGCATGCCTGCTGATCCTGCAGGCGGCGGCGTCCTCGTCGCGCGGTGCGATCTACATGCTGGACATGGGCGAGCCGGTGCTGATCCGGGTGCTGGCCGAGCAGATGATCCGGCTTGCCGGGCACCAGCCGGGTACCGATATCGCCATCGTCTATACCGGGCTGCGTGCGGGCGAGAAGCTGCATGAAAGCCTGTTCTATTCTGACGAGAACAGCCGGCCCACCGCCCATCCCAAGGTGCTCGAGGCCGGTGTCCGCGAATTCTCCACCGAGCGCGTGCTGGGCAGCCTGCCGCGCCTGCGCGAGGCGGTAGCCGGCTATGATGTCGAGGCCATGCAGGCGATCCTGTCTGCCGTCATCCCCGAGTATTCGCCACTGGGCGAAGCGACGGAGCCGAGCACGAAAACCAATATTGTCCCGTTTCCCAAAGAGGCTGGTAGGAACTGATGTCCCGACGCATTCGCAAGGCGGTTTTTCCTGTCGCAGGTCTCGGCACGCGCTTCCTGCCCGCTACCAAAACCGTTCCCAAGGAGATGCTGCCGATCATCGATCGCCCGTTGATCCAGTACGCCGTCGATGAGGCGATCGAGGCCGGTTGCGACACCCTGGTGTTCATCACCAACCGCTACAAGCACGCGGTTGCGGACTATTTCGACAAGGCTTACGAACTGGAGCAGAAGCTCGAGCGGGCCGGCAAGCAGGAACAGCTGGAAATGATCCGCCACGTGCTGCCCGAGGGCGTGCGGGCGGTCTTCGTGACCCAGGCCGAAGCGCTGGGCCTGGGCCATGCGGTGCTGTGCGCCAGGGCGGTGGTCGGCGACGAGCCGTTCGCCGTGCTGCTGCCGGACGACCTGATCTGGAACCGTGGCGACGGCGCGCTGAAGCAGATGGCCGATCTCAACGAGGCCAGCGGTGCGAGCGTGATCGCGGTCGAGGACGTGCCGCACGACAAGACTGCCAGCTACGGCATTGTCGCCACCGAGGCGTTCGATGGCCGCAAGGGCCGTATTTCGCAGATCGTGGAGAAGCCGAAGCCGGAAGATGCCCCCAGCGATCTGGCGGTGGTCGGTCGCTACGTGTTGAGCCCGAAGATCTTCGACCTGCTTGAGCAGACCGGCAGCGGCGCCGGCGGCGAGATCCAGCTGACCGATGCCATCGCGCAGCTGCTGAAGACCGAAGAGGTCGATGCCTACCGCTTCGAGGGCACCCGCTTCGACTGCGGCACGCACCTGGGGCTGGTGGAGGCGACGATCCGCTTCGCGCTGGACAACCCCAAGCTGGCGGGCCCTGCACGCGAGAAGCTGGCGGCGATGCTGGCGGAATAAGGGGTTTTCAGGCGCTCCGTCGCGCCTTCCCGCCGGGCGTGGGAGGCGTGCGGGCAGGTCCGGCAGGACACACCGTAGATCCATCCGCGGGATTCGTTGGCGCCATCCATGATGCCAATGGTCCCGCGGCGACCTGTCCACGCCTCTGCACAGTTCCTGTGGGCGCGTAGGGGAAGGGCGGAATGAAGATCAGAGCAGAAACGGGAAAGGCAGCCATCGGCTGCCTTTCCTGTTTCCACAACGGGTATTGAACCGGGTGCGGATCCCTTTGCGCGGCGGAGGGCTCTGCCAAACCCCGATGGACGGGTTCACGGCGTGTCCCGGGCGGTCTCTTGCCCACCCGGGACCACCGCAGACAGACACGCCCGCCGGCAACGCTTTGCACCTTACAGCGCCTCGAAAATACCCGCTGCGCCCATGCCGGTGCCGATGCACATGGTCACCATGCCGTACTTCTGCTGGCGACGGCGCAGGCCGTGCAGCAGGGTCGCGGTACGGATCGCGCCGGTGGCGCCGAGGGGATGGCCCAGGGCGATCGCGCCGCCCAGCGGGTTGACCTTGGCCGGGTCCAGGCCGCAATCGCGGATCACCGCCAGCGACTGCGCGGCGAAGGCTTCGTTGAGCTCGATCCAGTCCAGCTGGTCCTGGGTCAGGCCGGCCTGCTTCAGTGCCTTCGGGATCGCGGCGATCGGGCCGATGCCCATCACTTCCGGGCGCACGCCGGCCACCGAGAAGCTGACGAAGCGCGCCAGCGGAGTGAGGCCGTAGTCCTTGATCGCCTGCTCCGAGGCCAGCAGCACGGCGCCGGCGCCATCGCTCATCTGCGACGAGTTGCCGGCGGTGACGGTGCCGCCGAACTGGCCATTGCGGAACACCGGGCGCAGCTTGGCCAGGCCTTCGGCCGAGGAATCCGGGCGCGGGCCTTCGTCGGTATCGGCGATCCGGTTGCGGGTGATGATGCGCTGGCCGTCGGCCAGGTCCGGCAGGTGCGAGACGATCTCGTACGGGCTGATCTCGTCCTTGAATTCGCCGGCCTGGATCGCGGCCATGGCCTTCTGGTGCGAGGCCAGGGCGAACGCGTCCTGCTCTTCGCGCGAGACCTTCCACTCTTCGGCGACCTTCTCGGCGGTGATGCCCATGCCGTAGGCGATGGCCACGTGGTCGTTGTCGAACACGCTCGGCGCCATCGCGATCTTGTTGCCCATCATCGGCACCATCGACATCGATTCGGTGCCGCCGGCCAGCATCAGGTCGGCGTTGCCCAGGCGGATCGCGTCGGCGGCCTGGGCAACGGCCTGCAGGCCGGAGGAGCAGAAGCGGTTCACGGTCTGCGCCGCGATGGTGTTCGGCAGGCCGGCCAGCAGCACGCCGATGCGCGCCACATTCATGCCCTGCTCGGCTTCCGGCATCGCACAGCCGATGATCGCGTCATCGATGCGGTTGACGTCCACGCCCGGTGCCTGGGCCACGACGCTGCGCAGGACGTGCGCCAGCATGTCGTCGGGGCGGGTATTGCGGAACATGCCCTTGGGCGCCTTGCCGACCGGGGTGCGGGTGGCGGCGACGATGTAGGCGTCCTGGATTTGCTTGGTCATTGCGGTGATCTCTCGAATAGGGGTTGGAAGAGGGGCCGGCCAGTGGCCGGCACTGCCGTTGTCTTCCGTCAGTTCCGCAGCGGCTTGCCGGTCTTCAGCATGTGCGCGATGCGGGCCTGGGTCTTTTCCTGCTGGGCCAGTTCGACGAAGTGCGTGCGCTCCAGGGTCAGCAGCCACTCTTCGTCCACCAGGGTGCCGCGGTCGACCTTGCCGCCGCACAGCACGGTGGCGATGCGCTCGGCGATCTCGTAGTCGTACTCGCTGATGAAACGGCCTTCGAGCATGTTGACCAGCATCATCTTGAAGGTCGCGATGCCGACGTCGCCGGCCACCTGGATGCGGCGCGCCGGCAGCGGCGGACGGTAGCCGGCTTCGGCCAGTGCACGCGCTTCGGCCTTGGCGATGTACAGCGCCTCGTAGCTGTTGAACACCACCTTGTCGGTGCCGCGCAGCAGGCCCAGCTCCTTGGCGTTGACCGCCGAGTTGGACACCTTGGCCATCGCCACGGTCTCGAAGGTCTTCTTCAGTTCGGCGAACACGTCGCCGCCCGGGCCCGCGGCCTGGGAGGCGCGCACGGCCAGTTCCTTCAGGCCGCCACCGGCCGGCAGCAGGCCGACGCCGGCCTCGACCAGGCCGATGTAGCTTTCCAGGAAGGCCACGGTCTTGGCGCTGTGCATCTGGAATTCGCAACCACCGCCCAGGGCCAGGCCGCGCACCGCCGCCACCACCGGCACCAGCGAGTACTTGATGCGCTGGCTGGTGCGCTGGAAGTTGGCGACCATCTGCTCGAACTGGTCGACCTTGCCGGCCTGCAGCAGGCCCAGCGCACCGGCCAGGTCGGCGCCGGCGGAGAACGGCTCCTTCTGCTGCCAGATCACCAGGCCCTGGAAGTCCTTCTCGGCGCGGCTGACGCATTCCTGCAGGCCGTCCAGCACCTGGTCGGACACGGTGTTCATCTTGGTCTTGAAGCTGACCACGGCGATGCCGTCGCCGTCGTGCCACATGCGCAGGCCGTCGTTCTCGAACACGGTCTCGCCCGGGGCGAACTTCTCGCCCAGCAGCGGGTCCGGGAAGCGCTGGCGCTGGTACACCGGCAGCGACGAGCGCGGCAGCTTGGCGTTGCGCGACGGGCTGTAGCTGCCCTCGGCGGCGTGCACGCCGTCGCGGCCGTCGAACACCCAGTCCGGCAGCGGCGCGCTGCTCATGCTCTTGCCGGCGACGATGTCATCGGCGATCCACTGCGCCACCTGCTTCCAGCCGGCGGCCTGCCAGGTTTCGAACGGGCCCAGCGACCAGCCGTAGCCCCAGCGGATGGCCAGGTCCACGTCGCGTGCGGTCTCGGCGATGTCGGCCAGGTGGTAGGCGCTGTAGTGGAACAGGTCGCGGAAGGTCGCCCACAGGAACTGCGCCTGCGGGTGCTGGCTCTCGCGCAGCCTGGCGAACTTCTCGGCCGGGTTCCTGGTCTTCAGGATCTCGACCACTTCCGGCGCGGCGGTGCGGTCGGCCGGGCGGTAGTCCTGCTTTTCCAGGTCCAGCACGACGATGTCCTTGCCGACCTTGCGGAAGATGCCGGCACCGGTCTTCTGGCCCAGCGCGCCCTTGGCGATCAGTGCGTCCAGCCACTTCGGCGACTTGAAGAACGCATGCCACGGGTCGTCCGGCAGGGTGTCGCCCATGGTCTTGATGACGTGGGCCATGGTGTCCAGGCCGACCACGTCGGAGGTGCGGTAGGTGGCCGACTTCGGGCGGCCGACCAGCGGGCCGGTCAGGCCGTCCACTTCATCGAAGCCCAGGCCGAACTGCTGGGTGTGGTGGATGGTGGACAGGATCGAGAACACGCCGATGCGGTTGCCGATGAAGTTCGGGGTGTCCTTGGCGTAGACCACGCCCTTGCCCAGGGTGGTGACCAGGAATTCCTCCAGGCCTTCGAGCACGGCGGCGTCGGTGGTGCTGGCCGGGATCAGTTCGGCCAGGTGCATGTAGCGCGGCGGGTTGAAGAAGTGCACGCCGCAGAAGCGGTGGCGCAGCTGCTCGGGCAGCACGTCGGCCAGCTTGTTGATGCCCAGCCCCGAGGTGTTGGAGGCCAGTACCGCGTGGTCGGCCACGAACGGCGCGATCTTCCTGTACAGGTCCTGCTTCCAGTCCATGCGCTCGGCAATGGCCTCGATGATCAGGTCGCAGTCCTTCAGCTGTTCCAGACCGGACTCGTAGTTGGCCGGGGTAATCGCTTCGGCCAGCGACTTGCTGGCCAGCGGCGCCGGGCTCAGCTTGCCCAGGTTGGCAATCGCCTTGAGCACGATGCCGTCGGCCGGGCCTTCCTTTGCAGGCAGGTCGAACAGCACGGTGTCGACGCCGGCATTGGTGAGGTGGGCGGCGATCTGGGCACCCATGACGCCGGCACCCAGCACGGCGGCGCGGCGGATCAGCAGGGAATTGGACATGGTGTAGGGCCTTTGTTGGTACCGGGTGGAATCAGGGGGAGGCGGGCGGGGTGGCGCCATGCGCGCTGGCGCGGAACCCGGCCTCGGCGAAATGGATCAGTTCGTTGGCGGCCTTGCTGCGATGCGCGGCTTCGCTGATGCCGTGCGGGCGCTTGATCAGGCCGAAGTCGGCCATCGCGTAGGTCAGCGCGCCGGCCAGGAAGTCGAGCCGCCAGTACAGCTCTTCCTTGCTCAGGCCAGGCACGCAGGCGCCGATGGCCTTGCCGAAGTCGCGCAGGACGTGGCCGTAGTGGTCGGACAGGAACTTGCGCAGGTTGTCGTTCTTCTCGGCATAGGCGCGGGCGATCACCCGCACGAAGGCGCCGCCGCTCTGCCGGTCCTGGGCCATCGCCAGCGCCGGCTCGACGAAGGCGGCCAGCACCGCGCGCAGGTCACCCGGGCGGGCCGAGCGGGCCTGCTCCAGCTGCGCCAGGCGGGCGGCGGTCATCTCGTCCATGCGCCGGCGGAACACCTCGTTGACCAGGTTTTCCTTGGAGCCGAAGTGGTAGTTGACCGCGGCGATGTTGACGTCGGCGTGGCTGGTCACCTGGCGCAGCGAGGTGCCGGAGAAGCCGTACTGCGCGAACAGCTCCTCGGCGGCGCCGAGGATGCGGTCCTTGGTGGAGAAGCTGGCGGGTTTGCCCATGGCGATGGAATCAATCAAACGATTGTTTGGATGCTACGCCCGGCGGGTGCCCGGGTCATGCTGCTATGCAGCATCGTTCATCTGGCGCTGTGCAAAGCCCCGGGCCACCCGTTAGAATTGGCAACCGCAATTCAGGCTAAGCCCGCGTCCGCACGCGGGTTTTTTTCATGTACCCTCGGGCCGACCGGCCCCAAATCCGGAGAATTCCCATGGCGCTGGAGCGCACCCTTTCCATCATCAAGCCCGATGCCGTCGCCAAGAACGTGATCGGCGAGATCTACGCCCGCTTCGAAAAGGCCGGCCTGAAGATCGTGGCCGCCAAGTACAAGCAGCTGTCGCGCCGCGAGGCCGAGGGCTTCTACGCCGTGCACCGCGAGCGTCCGTTCTTCAACGCGCTGGTCGAGTTCATGATCTCCGGCCCGGTGATGATCCAGGCCCTGGAAGGCGAGAACGCCGTGCTGGCCCACCGCGAACTGCTGGGCGCCACCAATCCGAAGGAAGCCGCGCCGGGTACCATCCGCGCCGACTTCGCCGAATCCATCGACGCCAACGCCGCCCACGGCTCGGACTCGGTCGAGAACGCCGCGATCGAGATCGCCTACTTCTTCGCCGCCACCGACGTGGTTTCGCGCTGAGCGGCAGGTAAAAGGTTGAATCCGTGAACGAGGTCGTACAGTCCCCCGCCATCCAGCCGCTGCCGAAAACCACGCCGGCGGCTGGCAAGCAGAACCTGCTCGACCTCGATCGCGCGGGCCTGGAGAAGTTCTTCGTCGAGACCCTCGGCGAGCAGAAGTTCCGTGCCCACCAGGTGATGAAGTGGATCCATCATCGCTACGTCACCGATTTCGACCAGATGACCGACCTCGGCAAGTCGCTGCGCGCCAAGCTGCAGCAGCATGCCGAGGTCGTCGTCCCCAATGTCGTGTTCGACAAGCCTTCCGCAGACGGCACCCACAAGTGGCTGCTGGCGATGGGCGTGGATGGCAGGAATGCCATCGAGACCGTGTACATCCCGGACAAGACCCGCGGCACGCTGTGCGTGTCCTCGCAGGTCGGCTGCGGCCTCAACTGCACGTTCTGCTCGACAGCCACCCAGGGCTTCAACCGCAACCTGACCACCGCCGAGATCATCGGCCAGGTGTGGGTCGCGGCCCGCCACCTGGGCAACGTGCCGCACCAGATGCGCCGCCTCACCAACGTGGTGATGATGGGCATGGGCGAGCCGCTGATGAATTTCGACAATGTCGTGCGCGCCATGAGCATCATGCGCGACGACCTGGGCTACGGCCTGGCCAACAAGCGCGTGACCTTGTCCACTTCCGGGCTGGTGCCGCAGATCGACCGCCTCTCGGTCGAGAGCGACGTGTCGCTGGCGGTGTCGCTGCATGCGCCCAATGACGAGCTGCGCGAGACCCTGGTGCCGCTCAACAAGAAATATCCGATCGCCGAACTGATGGCGTCCTGCGCGCGCTACCTGCGCGGCAACAAGCGGCGCGATTCGGTGACCTTCGAATACACCCTGATGAAGGGCATCAATGACCAGCCCGAGCATGCCCGCCAGCTGGCGCGGCTGATGCGCCAGTTCGACAACGCCGTGCAGGCCCGGGACTCGGGCAAGGTCAACCTGATCCCGTTCAACCCGTTCCCCGGTACCCGCTACGAGCGTTCCGACGAAGAGCAGATCCGCGCCTTCCAGAAGATCCTGCTCGATGCGCAGGTGCTGACCATGGTGCGGCGGACCCGCGGCGACGACATCGATGCCGCCTGCGGCCAGCTCAAGGGGCAGGTGATGGACCGCACCCGCCGCCAGGCCGAGTTCAACCGCCTGCTGCAGGCCCAGGACGCGCTCCCGGCGCAGCGGGACGCGCTTGGTTGAGCGCCTGCTCGCGTCGGTGCTGCTCCTGCTGCTGCTTGCCGGCTGCGGGCATGGCACCAAGGCGACCAAGGTCCGCTGGGGCCAGGAAATGGCGCAGCCGGTCGAGGTGCATGACGACCGCCAGGTGCGTGCGCGCCTGCGTTACCAGGAACTGCTGCGCTTGGTCGGTGACCGGCTGGGCCGCGACGATCTGGATGGTGCCTTCAAGCACGCCCGCTCGGCGCAGAAACTGGCGCCGGACGATCCGGCGGCCTACACCCTGCAGGCGGTCATCGAGGGGCGGCGTGGCCACGTGGAGGCAGCCGGCAAGCTGTACCGGCGCGCCGCCGAGCTTGCGCCGGCCCAGGGCGACGTGCTCAACAACTATGGTGCCTGGCTGTGCGCCAACGGGCATCCGGCCGAAGCGCTGGTCTGGTTCGATCGCGCCGTGGCCGATCCGGGCTACCTGCAGCGTGCCGATGCGCTGGCAAATGCCGGCGGCTGCGCGCTGGAAGCGGGGCAGGGCGAGCGCGCCGGGCAGGACCTGCGGCAGGCGCTCGAGCTTGACCCGGACAATGCCTACGCGCTGGAGGCGATGGCGCGCAACGAGTTCCGGCTGGGGCGGTATTTCGAGGCGCGGGCGTTCTACCAGCGGCGGCTGGCGGCTGCGCCAGCAACGGTTTCCGTGTTACAACTTGCCATTCAGATTGAAGAACGGCTGGGCGACAGCAGTGCCGTCAGCCGATACCAGCAGCGGTTGCGTGAGGAATTTCCTGCCGGCGCAACCCCGAATTCCCAGGGCTGATGCATTGTGAGCAATGATCCGGGTATGAACGCTTTTGAGGGGGCGGTGGGCTGCGGGGAGCAGCTTCGCCAGGCGCGTCAAGCGGCCGGCCTGTCGCTGGAAGAGGTGGCAGGGCGGCTGCACATGCCGCTGCAGGTGGTTGCCGCGCTGGAGGAAGAGCGTTGGGAGCGGCTGGGGGCGCCGGTGTTCGTGCGTGGCCAGCTGCGCAGCTACGCGCGCCTGCTGGGCGTCAACCTGGACGGGCTGCTGCAGCAGGCGCGGATCGCGCCGGTCGAGCCGCCCAGGCTGGTCAGTCATACGCATACCCCGCGCGTCCGCCGCGTGGCCGAAAGCCTTGGCCGCCGGGCGGTATACGTGGTGATCACCGCGGTGCTCGCGGTACCGGTCTGGTATGCCTTCCAGAGCAAGTTCGGCGAGGCCGCGCCCAGTACCGCATCGCTGGACGTGGTGCCGGATGCGGCCTCGGTCGCTGCGGCTGCCGGTGGCGCCGGTGCCGACGACGCGGCGGTGCGCCCGGCATCCGAGCGCGCGCCCTATATCGCATCGATGGCGCCGCTGGCGCGACAGGCGGCCGAGCCGCAGCTGGTGGCGGCCTCGCCGGGCATGAGCCTGGAGTTCCGCGGCGACAGCTGGGTTGAGGTCTCCGCACCGGACGGCTCCATCGTCGAGAAAGCGCTGATCCGCGCTGGCGAGAAGCGCAGTTACACCCCCGGCCAGGTCGGCCGGATGAAGGTAGGCAACGCCTCGGAAGTCGACTTCCGGCAGGGCGCTGGCAGCGTCGACCTGGCGCCGTATACAAGCGGTAATAATGTGGCCCGCTTTACGGTATCCTCTGACGGCTCCGTGGCGCCGGTTTCGCACTGAAACAAGCGCAGATCAAAACACCAAGGCTCCCCCGGCAGGATTGGAGCGAGAGTTACGCATGGCGATTGACGACCTGCTCGACGAGCATGAACAAGGCGAACGTGTCCGCACCTGGCTGCGCCAGAACGGCGCTGGAATCATTGGCGGGGTAGTGCTTGCGCTGGCCTTGATCATGGGCTGGAAGTGGTGGCAGAACGATCAGGTAGGCAAGCTGGCCCAGGCCAACAGCCGCTACGATGCCGTTTCCCGCAGCCTGCAGTCCAAGAACCTGGACGAGGCGGCCAAGGAAGTGGCGGCGCTGGAAGGCAGCAAGGCCGGCATCTATGCCGACCTGGCGGCGCTGGAACTGGCCAAGGCGCAGGTCGAGGCCGGCAAGAACGACGACGCGATCAAGACCCTGCGCGGGTTGAAGGTCGAGGGCGAGTTCAAGATGCTGATCGACCAGCGCATCGCGCGCCTGCTGATCGAAACCGGCAAGCCGGCCGAAGCGCAGGCGATGCTCGGCAACGCCGACGACAGTGCCGGCCTGGAGATCCGCGGTGACGCACTGGTCGCACAGGGCAAGCGCGAGCAGGCCCGCGAGCTGTACGCGCAGTCGCTGGCCAAGCTCGACGTCGCCGCGCCGCAGCGTCGCCTGCTCGAAATCAAGCTGATGGACGCCGGCGGTACCGTCGCCGATCCTGCGGCGGAGAAGAACTGATGAAACTCAAGCATGTGGCGGGCATCGCGCTGGTCGCGGTGGCGCTGAGCGGTTGCTCGACGGTGAAGGGCTGGTTCGCGGGCAAGGATGCCGAAGCCAAGAAAGCGCTGGAGCCGGCCGAACTGGTCAAATTCGAGCCCACCCTCAAGGTCAACCGCATCTGGTCGGCCAACGTCGGCAAGGGCGAAGGCCGGATCGGCGTGCGCCAGGCGCCGGCCGTGGCCGATGGCCGGGTCTACGCCGCGGCGGTCGAAGGCGGCGTGCATGCGCTGGACCTGCAGACCGGCAAGCAGGTGTGGGAATACATGCCCGCCAAGGAAAAGAAGAAGGCCAGGCTGCGCCTGTCCGGTGGTCCGGGCGTGGGCGAGGGGCTGGTCGTCATCGGCACCCTGGACGGGCAGGTGATCGCGCTGGATGCGGCCAACGGCAGCGAGAAGTGGCGCGCGCGCGTGCCCGGCGAGATCATCGCCGCCCCGGCGGTTGCGCAGGGCCTGGTGTTCGTGCGCAGCAACGACGGCCGCACCACCGCGCTGGACGCCGGCAGCGGCGAGCGGCGCTGGTTCAATTCGCAGGAGCTGCCTTCGCTGACCGTGCGCGGCAATGCGCCGGTGGTCGCGGGGCCGGGCGTACTGTTCATCGGCAACGACGATGGCACCCTGGCGGCGCTGGCGATGCAGGATGGCCGTCCGCTGTGGGAGCAGGCCATCGGCACGCCGGAAGGCCGCACCGAGCTGGAGCGCATGGCCGACGTGGACGGCGCCCCGGTGCTGGAAGGCAACAACCTGTACGTGACCAGCTTCAAGAACGAGACCATGGCGATCGAGGGCCCGAGCGGCCGTCCGCTGTGGTCGCGCGACCATGGTGGCGGTGGCGGCCTGGCCGTGTCCTCCGGCCACGTGCTGGTGACCGACGGCAAGGGCACCGTCTACGGCCTGGACAAGGCCTCGGGCGCGGCGATGTGGTCGCAGCAGGCGCTGGCGCGGCGTTCGGTGACCGGCCCGGCGATCCAGGGCGATTACGTCGTGGTCGCCGATTACAAGGGATACCTGCACTGGCTGCAGATGGGCGATGGCGCCCTGGCAGCCCGCGAGAAGAGCGGGGGCGACCCGGTGGTCGCGCAACCCATCGTCGCCGAAGGCGTACTGCTGGTGCAGAACGTGGACGGCAAGCTGACCGCCTGGCGGTTGGCGAACTAAGGAGTCCAAGCGATGCTGCCTTTGGTCGCCCTGGTTGGACGGCCGAATGTCGGCAAGTCGACCATCTTCAATGCCTTGACGCGTACGCGCGACGCCCTGGTCCATGACCAGCCGGGCGTCACCCGCGACCGCAACTACGGCGTGTGCCGGCTCGACGAGGACAACCCGTTCCTGATCGTCGACACCGGTGGCATCGCCGAGCAGGAGGAGGGCCTTGCCGGCGCCACCGCGCGCCAGGCCCGTGCCGCCGCCGCCGAGGCGGACCTGATCCTGTTCGTGGTCGATGCCCGCGACGGTACCTCGGCGCTGGACGACGAGATCCTGGCCTGGCTGCGCAAGCTGTCGCGCCCGACGCTGCTGTTGATCAACAAGATCGACGGCACCGACGAGCAGGAAGTGCGTTCGGAATTCGCGCGCTATGGCTTCGGCGAGATGCTCACGGTCTCGGCCGCGCACCGCCAGGGCCTGGACGACCTGCTGGCGGAAGTCGTCGAGCGGCTGCCGGAAGAGGGCACGACCGAGACCCTGGACAACGATCCGTCGCGGATCCGCATCGCGTTCGTCGGCCGTCCCAACGTCGGCAAGTCCACGCTGGTGAACCGCCTGCTCGGCGAGGAGCGCATGATCGCTTCCGACGTGCCCGGCACCACCCGCGATTCGATTTCCGTGGACCTCGAGCGCGACGGGCGGTTGTACCGGCTGATCGATACCGCCGGCCTGCGCCGCAAGTCGCGCGTGGACGAGGTGGTCGAGAAGTTCTCGGTGGTCAAGACCCTGCGCTCGATCGAGGAGTGCCAGGTCGCGGTGCTGATGCTCGATGCCAGCGAGGGCGTCACCGACCAGGATGCCAGCGTGCTTGGCGCGGTGCTCGATGCCGGCCGCGCACTGGTGATCGCGATCAACAAGTGGGACGGGCTGACCGACTACCAGCGCGAGCAGGCCGAAACCCTGCTGTCGCTCAAGCTCGGCTTCGTGCCCTGGGCCGAGGTGGTGCGGATCTCCGCCAAGCACGGTTCGGGCCTGCGCGAACTGTTCCGCGCGGTACACCGCGCGCATGCCTCGGCCACCCACGAATTCAGCACCAGCGAAGTGAACAAGGCGCTGGAAATCGCCTACGAGAGCAACCCGCCGCCGAGCATCCGCGGCCATGTCTCCAAGCTGCGCTACGTGCACCCGGGCGGCACCAATCCGCCGACCTTCATCGTGCACGGCACGCGCCTGAAGGAGCTGCCGGACTCGTACAAGCGCTACCTGGAGAACTTCTTCCGCAAGCGCTTCAAGCTGGTGGGCACGCCGGTGACCTTCCTGTTCCGCGAGGGCGCCAACCCCTACGAGGGCAAGAAGAACGTGCTGACCGAGCGCCAGGTCAAGGCCAAACGGCGCCTGATGAAGCACGTCAAAGGCAGGAAGTGAACATCCCGGGGCGGCCGCAAGGCCGCCCTTTGCGGTAGTGGCCAGCGGTTGAAGGCAGCCGCTACCGCCCACGGCGGGCGCATGACCGATAATCCCGGCATGAGCATTCGCGAACTGACCCCGGAACAGGCCCGCGCCCGGCAACAGGCCGGTGCGGCGTTGATCGACGTGCGCGAGGCGCACGAGCGCGTCGCCGGCATGGCCGAAGGCGCGCGCGGGGTTGCCGGCGGCGAGCTGCTGGCGGCGCCCGGCAGCGTCCTGCCATCGCCGGAACAGGAAATCATCCTGATCTGCCAGAGCGGCAGACGCTCGCTGGATGCGGCCGTGGCCCTGCAGGCAGCCGGATACACGCAACTGGCGTCGGTCGCTGGCGGAACGGTCGCGTGGCGGGCGGCGGGACTGCCGCTGGTGCAGCCCGGGCTGGATGCGGGCGAGCGCGACTTCTACGACCGCTATTCGCGGCACCTGCTGCTGCCGCAGGTGGGCGAGGCCGGTCAGCGGCGCCTGCAGCGCTCGTGCGTGCTGGTGGTCGGTGCCGGCGGGCTGGGTGCGCCGGCGGCGTTCTACCTGGCCGCGGCCGGGGTGGGGCGGCTGCGCATCGTCGACGACGACGTGGTGGAGCGCAGCAACCTGCAGCGCCAGATCATCCATGCCGATGCCGCGATCGGCAGCGCCAAGGTCGAATCCGCGCGCGCGCGCCTGCTGGCGCTGAATCCGCACATCGAGGTGGAGGCAGTCGCGCAGCGGGTGACATCGGCCAACGTCGACGCGTTGATGGAGGGCGTGGACGTGGTGCTGGACGGCTCGGACAACTTCCCGCTGCGCTACCTGCTCAACGACGCCTGCATCAAGCACGCGCGGCCACTGGTGTACGCCGCGATCGAGCGGTTCGACGGGCAGGTCGGCGTGTTCGATGCCGGCCGCCGGCGTGGCCAGGCGCCATGCTACCGCTGCCTGTTCCCCGAGCCGCCGCCGCCGGAGTTCGCGCCCAACTGCGCCGAGGCCGGGGTGCTCGGCGTGCTGCCGGGGCTGGCCGGCGTGATCCAGGCCACCGAAGTGCTCAAGCTGCTGCTGGAGATCGGCCAGCCGCTGGCCGGGCGGCTGCTGCGCTTCGATGCGCTGGGCATGCGTTTTGCCGAGACCCGCGTGCCTGCCGACCCCGGTTGCGCGGTGTGCGCGCCGGGCCGCGCGTTTCCCGGCTACATCGACTACGCCGCGTTCTGCGCCCATCGCGGCTGATCGTGGCCGCCGGCCGCGGCGCGGGATGTCGTGCCGCGCCGAATCGGGGACAATAGCCGGCCCGTTCCCGCCTCCACGCCCATGACCCTGCCTGCCGAAGCCTCCGCGGCCACTTCCCGCATCCTCGATGGCCGCCGCATCGCCGAAGAACTGCTCGACGACCTGAAGCTGCGCGTCGATGCGCGGATCGCGGCCGGGCGTTCGCGGCCGGGGCTGGCGGTGGTACTGGTCGGCGGCGACCCGGCCTCGGCGGTGTACGTGCGCAACAAGCGCCGTGCCGCGCAGAAGGTCGGGATCGAGGCCTTCGACCATGACCTGCCCGAGGGCACCACCGAGGCGCAGCTGCTGGACCTGATCGACCGGCTCAACGCCGATCCGAAGATCCACGGCATCCTGATCCAGCTGCCGCTGCCGGGCATCGCCGACGCCAACCGGCTGATCCAGCGCATCGATCCGCGCAAGGACGTGGATGGCTTCCATCCGCAGAACGTGGGGCACCTGGCACTGCGCGAATTCGGCCTGCGCCCGTGCACGCCGCGCGGCATCATCACCCTGCTGGCGCATACCGACCAGCCGGTGCGCGGCCGCAACGCCACCATCGTCGGGGTCAGCAACCATGTCGGCCGGCCGATGGGGCTGGAACTGCTGATTGCCGGCTGCACCGTCACCAGCTGCCACAAGTTCACCCCGCGCGAGGAACTGGAGCGGGCGGTGCGCAACGCCGACATCCTGGTGGTGGCGGTGGGCATCCCGCAGCTGGTGCCGGGTGAGTGGGTCAAGCCGGGTGCGGTGGTGATCGATGTCGGCATCAACCGCATGGACGACGGCCGCCTGGTCGGCGACGTGGGGTTCGAGGCGGCGTCGCGGCGCGCCAGCTGGATCACCCCGGTGCCGGGCGGTGTCGGCCCGATGACCGTGGCCACGCTGATGCAGAACACCATCGAGGCGGCCGAAGCGGCGGGCTGAACCACCGCGGTGGTGGCGGCCATCCACCGGCAATCGAGGCGCTCCCCGCGCCGGGCGGGATCGCCGGGCGGTGGCCGTCCGGTCCCGCGGCCCGGAACCACGGGCGCCGGCGCGACACTGCGTCGCACCGGCCCCCTGCCATCGGCGCCCGAACAAGGGTAAAATGACGCGCTTCCCCACATCTCGGGTATGCCGATGCTGCGCATCCAGGCTGAAGCACTGACCTACGACGACGTCTCGCTCGTCCCCGCCCACTCCACGATCCTGCCCAAGGATGTCGACCTCGGCACGCGCCTGACCCGCGACCTGCGGCTGAAGCTGCCGATCGTCTCGGCGGCCATGGATACGGTCACCGAAGCGCGCCTGGCGATCGCCATGGCCCAGCTCGGCGGCATCGGCATCATCCACAAGAACCTGCCGCTGGAGCAGCAGGCCGCCGAAGTGGCCAAGGTCAAGAAATTCGAATCCGGCGTGATCCGCGACCCGATCACGGTCGGCCCGGAAACCAGCATCCGCGAAGTGCTGGCGCTGACCCAGGCGCACAACATCTCCGGCGTGCCGGTGGTGGGCAGCGACGGCCAGCTGGCCGGCATCGTCACCCACCGCGACATGCGCTTCGAGACCGAGCTGGACGACCCGGTCCGCCACATCATGACCAAGAAGGACCGCCTGGTCACGGTCAAGGAAGGCGCGGCCTCGGACGAAGTGCTGTCGCTGCTGCACCGGAACCGCATCGAGAAGGTGCTGGTGGTCAACGACGCGTTCGAACTGCGCGGCCTGATCACCGTCAAGGACATCCAGAAGAAGAGCGACAACCCGAACGCGGCCAAGGACGCGGCGACGCGCCTGCTGGTCGGTGCCGCGGTGGGCGTCGGCGGCGACACCGACCGCCGTGTCGAGGCGCTGGTCGCCGCCGGCGTGGACGTGCTGGTGGTGGACACCGCCCACGGCCACTCGCAGGGCGTGCTGGACCGCGTGCGCTGGGTCAAGAAGCACTTCCCGCAGGTACAGGTCGTCGGCGGCAACATCTGCACCGGCGAGGCGGCGCTGGCGCTGCTGGACAGCGGCGCGGACGCGGTCAAGGTCGGCATCGGCCCGGGCTCGATCTGCACCACGCGCGTGGTCGCCGGCGTCGGCGTGCCGCAGGTCACCGCGATCGACCTGGTCGCCGAGGCGCTGCAGGACCGCATCCCGCTGATCGCCGACGGTGGCATCCGCTACTCCGGCGACATCGGCAAGGCGCTGGCCGCCGGTGCGTCGACGGTGATGATCGGCGGCCTGCTGGCCGGTACCGAGGAATCGCCGGGCGAGACCGAACTGTTCCAGGGCCGCTCGTACAAGAGCTACCGCGGCATGGGGTCGCTGGCGGCGATGGAAAAGGGCTCCAAGGACCGCTATTTCCAGGACGCGGCCACCGCCGACAAGCTGGTGCCGGAAGGCATCGAGGGCCGGGTGCCGTACCGTGGCCCGGTCGGCGGCATCATCCACCAGCTGGTCGGCGGCCTGCGCGCGACCATGGGCTACGTGGGCTGCGGCACCATCGAGGACATGCGCAGCAAGCCGAAGTTCGTGAAGATCAGCGGCGCCGGCCAGCGCGAGAGCCACGTCCACGACGTGCAGATCACCAAGGAACCGCCGAACTACCGCGCCTGACGCGGAACGAGCGAAGAGGAACGCGGACCCGGTCCCGTTCCTCTTTCTCTATACGCCACCGGCACCCGCATCGCCCCGCAACCCGACTCATCGATCCGTTCCAGGCCCCATGACCAACATCCACAACGACAAGATCCTCATCCTCGATTTCGGCGCCCAGTACACGCAGCTGATCGCGCGCCGCATCCGCGAGTTCGGCGTGTATTGCGAAATCTGGGCCTGGGACCATGATCCGGCCGAGATCGCCGCCTTCGGCGCCAAGGGCATCATCCTGTCCGGCGGCCCGGAATCGACCACGCAGGCCGGTGCGCCGGCCGCGCCGCAGGAAGTGTTCGACAGCGGGCTGCCGCTGCTGGGCATCTGCTACGGCCTGCAGACCATGGCCAAGCAGCTGGGCGGTGGCACCGAAGCCGCCGACCAGCGCGAATTCGGCCACGCCGAAGTGCGGCTGCTGGGCCACGACGGCCTGCTGGGCGGGCTGTCCGACCACAATGGCGAGCCGCGCCTGGACGTGTGGATGAGCCATGGCGACCACGTCACCCACGTGCCGCCGGGCTTCGTCATCACCGCGGTGACCGACCGCATCCCGGTGGCGGCGATGGCCAACGAGGAAAAGCGCTGGTATGGCGTGCAGTTCCATCCGGAAGTGACCCACACCAGGCAGGGCTCGGCGCTGCTCAAGCGTTTCGTCACCGAAATCTGCGGCTGCGCCACGCTGTGGACCGCGGCCAACATCATCGACGACCAAATCGCCCGCGTGCGTGAGCAGGTCGGCAGCGACGAAGTGATCCTGGGCCTGTCCGGTGGCGTCGATTCGTCGGTGGTCGCCGCGCTGCTGCACAAGGCCATCGGCCCGCAGCTGACCTGCGTGTTCGTCGACACCGGCCTGCTGCGCTTCCAGGAAGGCGACCAGGTCATGAAGATGATGGCCGAGAACATGGGCGTGAAGGTGGTGCGGGTCAATGCCGCAGACCGCTATTTCAAGGCGCTCGAAGGCGTGTCCGACCCGGAAGCCAAGCGCAAGATCATCGGCAACCTGTTCGTGGAGATCTTCGACGAGGAGTCGAACAAGCTCAGCAACGCCAAGTGGCTGGCGCAGGGCACGATCTACCCGGACGTGATCGAATCGGCCGGCAGCAAGACCGGCAAGGCGCACGTGATCAAGAGCCACCACAACGTGGGCGGCCTGCCGGAGGACATGAAGCTCAAGCTGGTCGAGCCGCTGCGCGAACTGTTCAAGGACGAGGTGCGCCGCCTTGGCGTCGAACTCGGCCTGCCGCGCGCCATGGTCTACCGCCACCCGTTCCCGGGCCCGGGCCTGGGCGTGCGCATCCTCGGCGAAGTGAAGCGCGAGTACGCCGAGCTGCTGGCCAGGGCCGATGCGATCTTCATCGAGGAGCTGCGTGCGGCCGACCTGTACGACAAGACCTCGCAGGCGTTCGCGGTGTTCCTGCCGGTGAAGTCGGTGGGCGTGGTCGGCGACGCGCGCGCCTACGAATGGGTGATCGCACTGCGCGCGGTGGAAACCATCGACTTCATGACCGCGCACTGGGCGTACCTGCCGTACGACTTCCTCGGCCGCGTGTCCAACCGCATCATCAACGAACTGCGCGGCGTCTCGCGCGTGGTCTACGACATTTCCGGCAAGCCGCCGGCGACGATCGAGTGGGAGTGAATTGACGTCCTTCGGGGACTATCGCCAGCTATCGAAAATCTGTCATAACGTATTGATTTATAAGAAAATACGTCACGTCAGCTATCGGTGGCTATCACCGGCCAGCGGAACAGGTTGGCGGTGAAAGTGGCGGTAAGAACCGGAAGCCGGATTAAGACCCTCCCGTTCACTATTCAGACCCAAACCGTCTTTGACGGTAAAAGTCTTCTCGGGAAAGCTGGTTTTATGCGGCTTTCCGAGCATCAGCAGGTCTCCTGGCCCCTGACGGTAAAAGCCGTCACGAACCGGAGGAAAACCTCGATGCTCACCGACACTGCACTGCGCAACCTCAAGCCTAAGTCCAAGACTTACAAGGCTTTTGACCGCGACGGGATGTACGTGACGGTATCGCCCGTCGGTACCGTCACCTTCCGCTACGATTACCGTCTCAACGGCCGCCGTGAGACCTTGACCATTGGTCGCTACGGGCCGGCGGGTATTTCGCTGGCGATGGCCCGCGAAAAGCTGATCGACGCCAAAAAGGCCGTCGCCCAGGGCAAGTCCCCCGCGCTGGAGAAGCAGCGCGAGAAGCGCCGGTTGACGGCCGCCAAGACCTTTGGCGACGTGACTGAGAAGTGGCTGGCTGGCGCTCGCATGGCCGATAGCACGAAGGCGATGCGCAAGAGCATCATCGATCGGGACATCCTGCCGGCGTTCCAGAACCGGCAGCTCAACGAAATCACGGCCGATGACCTGCGCGCCCTCTGCAACAAGGTGAAGGCGCGTGGCGCGCCTGCCACCGCGGTCCACATCCGCGACATCGTGAAGCAGGTCTACGCCTTCGCCATCCTGCACGGCGAGAAGGTGGACAACCCGGCCGACGACGTGGGCGCGGCGTCAATTGCGACCTTCGTGCCCAAAGATCGCGCCTTGTCGCCGCAGGAGATCCGGCTGATGTCGCGGCAGATGGAGTCGGTGGCAACCTATCCGACCATCCGGCTTGCGTTGCGCATGATCGTCCTGACGCTGGTGCGTAAGAGCGAACTGATCGAGGCCACCTGGGACGAGGTCGATTTCGAGAGCGCGACCTGGACAATTCCAAAGCAGCGGATGAAGGGGCGCAATCCGCACGTGGTCTATCTGTCGCGCCAGGCGCTCGACATCTTCGTGGCCCTGCACACCTGCGCGGCCGGCTCCAAATTCGTGCTGCCGTCGCGCTACGACTCCGACCGCTGCATGTCCCACGCGACCCTGAACCGGGTCACGCAGATCGTGGCAGAGCGGGCCAAGGCCGCCGGCCTGCCGCTGGAACCGTTCACCGTGCACGACCTGCGTCGCACCGGCTCGACCCTGCTGAACGAGGTGGGCTTCAACCGCGACTGGATCGAGAAGTGCCTGGCGCATGAGGAAGGCGGACGCTCCTCGCGCTCGGTCTACAACAAGGCCGAGTACGCCGAGCAGCGGCGCCACATGCTGCAGGAGTGGGCCAACATGGTCGATGCCTGGATCGACGGGCAGACCTACGTGCCGAAGCTGATGCCGGACAACGTGGTCGTGCCGGTGTTGAGCGCGACGGTCTGAAATGTCAGACAGGTTGTCGCTTGACAACCTGTCTGATCACCCTCATAGTGGAGACCACTGATGGCCCGTCCCTCTCACCCGAAGAAAGAGGTCGAGGAAGCTCTCAGGCATGCCGAAGGGCAGGGCTGGCGTGTCGAAGTCGGCGGCAGCCACGCCTGGGGGCGAATTTATTGCCCGTACAACGATGAGGAGTGTCGCTGCGGCGAGTTCTGCATCACCAGCGTGTGGAGCACGCCGAAGAACCCCGACAACCACGCGCGCGCTCTGCGGCGCGTCGTGGACAACTGCACCACGCATCGCAAGCAGCGCGAGGCTGAAGGCGGTGCCGAGGAGTAGCACGATGGAATACACCTTCACCCTGAAATACCAGCTCGCCGACGACCGAGACCCGGATGGTCTGGTCGAGCGTCTGGGCGAGGCCGGCTGCGACGATGCCTTGGTCGGCATCGGCCAGCCGGGGCGGCTGGCCTTGGAGTTCACCCGAGAAGCGGACAGCGCAGACGCGGCGGTACGCAGCGCGTTGGCCGACGTGCGCAGCGCCGTGCCGTCGGCCAGGTTGATCGAGGTGGCGCCGGATCTCGTCGGGTTGACCGACGTGGCCGAGATCGTCGGCGTGTCGCGGCAGAACATGCGCAAGCTGATGCTGGCCCATCCGGGCAGCTTCCCGCCGCCGGTGCATGAAGGCAGTGCGTCGATATGGCACCTAGCGGACGTGCTGGCCTGGTTGCAGGCCAAGGGGAACTATTCGCTGACCAGGGACGTTCAGGAGGTGGCGCGGGTGGCCTTGCAGGTCAATGTGGCGAAAGAAGGCCGCCGGTTGCCGAGCTCGGCTTCTAAGGGGCTGGAAGCCTTGGTGGGATAGGCTCTTTAGCTCGGCTTGATTCCTCAATCGAACCCGCCCGGACAGGGCGGGTTTTTCGTAGGTGGACATCCGGCTTCGAGACGACACTGCGAGGGGCTTGCTTGCGCTGCTCAATCCAGGCTTCCACTTCGGCCAAGTCCCACACGACGCAGCGTGGCGTCAGGTTGAAGCGGCGCGGAAACTCACCGCGGCGCTCCATTTCGTAGATCGTTGTTTCGGACAGGGGTACGATTTGCCGCAGTTCCTGCCGGCGGATGGTGCGTCGGAAGGGAAGGGGGCTTTGCTTCGGGAACTGCGGCAGCGCCTCGTAGGCTTCCGTTCCCGGCAAGGGGAGCGCGTTGGATGTTTGCGATAGCTGTTCCACCTCGGACTCCATGAGTGCGCTGCATGGAGACATGGTGAAGTTCAGTGCCTATCGGGACAACTTGCTGCGGCGTAGAACAGCGAACTCAAGCGCTCTTGCGGTGTCTTTTGATTCCACTCGACGGCTACTGCAGCTCTTGTTCGAGCCAATGGCGCTCTTCTTCGGCGACGAGCTGCTTCATTGCGTTCAATTCAACGGTCTGCGCCGCCCTGCGGCGAGCCTCGACCCTTTCAGGTGCCATCTCCAACTGAAATGCGGTCTGCATGCACTCTCCCAGCACGCGCTGGAACTCCAGTTCATCGGTCCGTGCGAAAAGCACGCGTCGATGCGCGTCGTCGATCAGCATCAGCCTCACAGGATTCAAGCTAAGGAGATGGCGCCAGCGGCGATCCATTGACACGAAATAGGGGATGAAGAAGGAGCCGACCTGGCTAGCTGTGGCGATTTGCTCCATAACGCGGAGCAATGTCATGTCCCAGGCCATGCCGCGAATCTTCTGCAACATCTCAGGGGACCTGCCCATGATGGGGCCGAAGAATGGCGACCCCTGGCTAGAGGTCATGCCACTCCAGATCAGCCGCAATTCGGTAAGCGGGATCGACCCTAACTTATGGATGCTGAAACTGAGCAATTCACGCAGGATGCGATTCTTGTCCCGTTTGCGTTCCTCATGCCAAAGTCGAGCGAACCGCAGTAGCAGCGCCTGCGCTCCAGCGCTCCTTGCTTCGTGATGATCGATATGCTCACTGGCTTGCAACTCCGCCAGGAAGGCTTCGGCATCGGGTCGGAGCAGGGCTTTCAGGTCCTCGTATGAAGCATCGAAAGCGAAGCGGCTGGGATCATTCTGAAAGGCATGCCAATTCAGGTGGTCGAGCATGCGGAAAGCGATCAGCGTATTCAGGGGGCGTTCGTTTGAGGGCTCGTCACGGGCCAGGCGCGTGTTCTCGATGAGAAACGGCATCACGTCGAACTGCACATGGCGGTTTCGAGCCTTCAGCATGAGAATTTCGATGACCCTATCGCGATCAGCCCGCTGAATGTTCTCGCCGGCGATGACTGCACGCAGCTTCTCTGCGAAATTCGAGTCGAAGCTGAGAGAGAAGTCGATCAGCACGCTCGACCTACCACCTGTGAGACGGGCATGGACGCTGGTTCCGGCCGACATGAAGAACGCACGCGGCCCTTCAAAAAACGAGGTCACATAGTCGCTGGAGGACACGCTGAGCCCGAGGTCTAAGTCAACGGCACCCGGAGCATCGGTGCAGATGACAGTGCGAATGAATGCGCATTCGGCGGCGTGGTTTGCCTCGATCGCATCGAGTGCAGCCGCGTCACGGCTGAGGAGGGCGGAGAACAGAGCGTCGGCAATGGGAATGTCGGGCATGGACCACTCTTCGGGTTGGAAATATATGCCGATAGCTTTGGGTTTTTTTCTCGGAGTGTTCCACCTCCAGCTATACGAGAATCGCTCGTAGGTTGTCACGAATGAGACTGGCCACGTCGATCGCAGGTAGCCTATGCAAACGCCCCAGTTCCTCGACGA
Source organism: Stenotrophomonas acidaminiphila (assembly GCF_001431595.1). Taxonomy (GTDB): domain Bacteria; phylum Pseudomonadota; class Gammaproteobacteria; order Xanthomonadales; family Xanthomonadaceae; genus Stenotrophomonas; species Stenotrophomonas acidaminiphila. Next base: position 17,157 of record NZ_LDJO01000024.1, on the reverse strand, counting down.
CGCTCGCTACATCGCTTGGCTGCGAAGGTCTATCGCCAGTGCGAGTGAAGGGACCATCGGTTTCCGTCAGCATCCGATCTAGAGGGATAGCCTGCACCATCGGTGCGTGCCTCTCGTTGCCCAGCATTCCCGCATTGATCGAGAAGTAGCAGCCCAACTCCAACGCGCGCTTCGCCTCGCTCTTTGTTCCGGTGAACCAGTGGAGAACGATTTTTCCGCGCTCGGGCGGTAGATGTGCTTCAACGAGATCGAGTACCGCCTTGGCCGACCTGATGCTGTGGACTGTGATGATTTTGTCACCGGCCTGCGCGCAGCGCTGCAAAACGTGCTGGAACACCCGCTTCTGCGCATCGAGCGACTTGAAGTACCGGGGACCGGCGTCCAACCCGACTTCGCCGATATAGCGTGTCTCCCCAAGGTGTTGATCCCATAGCTCGATCTCGCTTTCACGTTCCGCGACCAATTGCGGATGTAGCCCTAGTGCCGCGCGAACATGCTTCGTGCGCTTCGCTAGTTCGTGATTGCGAGGCCAGGCGCGAGGTGTCGTCGTCACCGTCAGCGTGAACACGCCGGATTCCTCCGCGTCTTTGACTGCCGCGGCATGGTTCGGATAGAGGTCAAGATGGCAGTGGAAGTCCACGAGCCCCGCAGTGGCGATCATGCGCGCATCCTCGTCAACTCGGTCTCGCCTCGGCACCGTCGATGAGCCGCGCAACTTCGCCGAGGCCACGCCGGTAGACATCGGCAAGCTGATCTAGGTGCGCCACTTCATCCGCAAGCGAGCCAGGCTTGTGGATTAAGAGGTTTGCGAGCTGCGGCTTGCCTTTCAAGCGCTCGATCGCGTACTGAAACGACCTGACCTGTACTCCGGTCGCTTGGCGCGTGTCCAAGGGCTGCGCATGAAGATCGGGAACGGTGTACGTTGTCGGGTCGTTTCCAGTACCCCAAGCCGCCGTCAACGCTGCGCGGCGGATCAGGCATGGGAGGCAATAGCCACAGTGCTCAATGCCATGTCCGAGCCATCGTGCTTTGGCGGGGGATGAGCACGACAACGAATCCGTCACCAACTCTTTCAAGAGGGTCGAGTTGCGGCAAGCTGCGGCCATCTCGCCCTTCGTCTTGTCCCAGTACGGGTTTCGAACTTCTCCATCTATGTCGAGTGCGACAAGCAGGTCGTTCCACCTTGCCATGTAGTACGGGTGCGTGGTGCGGGTACTGTTTGACCCCAACCGCAGGGGGTCCAAAGGCACATTCAGCGCGATCAGCCCATTCTCGGGGACGCGCAGGACGAAACGGTGCCCGAGTCCAGTGCCCGCAAACACGCCGAGCGCGAAGAACAGGAACGACCTGCCACGCGTGCTGTCCTCGGAACCAACATCCGCCACCAGGCCTTTCTTGAAGGTCATGCCCACACGCAGCCGCTCAAAAGAGGACTTTGTGTAGTGCTTTCTCAAATCTGTGAACAGCTTGCCCTGCGCGTCGCTGATTGCACTTTCACCGAAGTGACTGACCAGGAGGGGAGTGGCGTCGTCTTCCAACAGGTCGATGGCTCCGATCAAGCTATCCAGTCCACCCGAGAACAGGCTGACGGAATCGAAGGGAGGCGCGATCAAACTCGGGGGCGCCGCTTTGGCGATTGCCGCGAATCGATCTGGACGTGCCCTGAAGCCGATCGTCCAGCGATCGCCCGTCAAGAAGTCCAGAGACTTCTTGAGGATGGGTGCTGCTGCGCTCCAGCGAGCCGGGTCGCTGACCGGCACGACCAACCGTATCTCGCGCGTCCACGAATCTTGGGACTGTTCCGTGCGTGAGATGCGAGTATCTGCCGCATGGACATGGGCGGCCAGTACCATCAGGTCGATGCCGATTTCCGAAGGAAACACGCCGATCTTCTTCAGACTCGTGAGTGCGCCTCCGATACCGTGGTCTAAGGATTCCTCGCCGGCGACGAGTTGCAAGTAAGTCGTCTGTTCATCGACGCCCGCCGTCACATCAAAGCGGTCGTCTGGGCCAAAGCGGCCCGCCAGGAGTTGGCGCTTCATTGATTGGCCTCTGCTTCGCCGAGGGTCTGCAAGATTGCAAATGCGGACTCGTACACAGCGTCCACGAAGCCTTGAATCCGTTCTGGAGTGAGATTGGGTGTCTCCGCCCGTGCTCGCGTCAGTGCATCGCTCACTCCGCCTCGGATGAAGTCGCGCAACTGTTGCTCGACGCGATGCGCAGCCTGCGCATCGGTTGGCATGGTTACGGCTTTGGTTCCGATGTCGTTGCAGATGCGCGCCTCGATCGCATGAGTGGCATACAGCTCGAATACCGTCTGCATTTGATCGGGGGTAAACGTAGTCAGATCGGTGAGTCCTTCGCTCGCCAGTTCAACGATGGTTTCGATGTATGCCTCGCGGGCAATGCCTTCATCAACCGTGCCCGCACCTGGGCAGACGTAGTCGGCCAGGCCCACGAAAATCTCAGTGATCGGGCGGCCTGCCAATGATTCCAGATCCAGGGCACGCAGGGCCTCACGCACCCCCCGCGCTTGCGCGTCGGCCAAGAAGCCAAGGAGCCGCGCGCCCGCTCCCCGAGATGCACCCATGCGTTGGGCAGCTTGGCGCGAGCCCCCGGCGGACGTTGAGACGTATCTGGAGACGGCTCGGCCCAGACTGGCTCGATCGCTGCCGCCGGAGCCGGCAAATCGTGTGAAGCTGTTGCGCGCGCCAGAGAAGCGTTGCGGGTCCGCTGTCTTGGGAATAGGCGGGCGATTCGGCGGCGCCGGTGGCGCGGTGCTGTCCGCAGGCGGCTGGCCGTCAGGGCCTGCACCATCGCCCGGAGGGGCGGCAAGGGCACCACCGCCACCTGCGTCGCCCAGCCATGACGGGACGAGTGGTGTCCCGCCGCCTGGGCCACCGTAAGCTGTCGAGGTTCCCATCAGCGCCCTCCCTTCATATCCTTGAGTGCCGCTTCGGCGCTGGCTTTGAGGCCGGGATTGCCGGTGACTTTGCTCCAGTCTCCGAGCAGCTTCGTCAGGCGAGTCGCGCATTCGGTGTCTTTGATGACGCCTTGCCAGCCGCTGACGACCCAAGGCCCGCACTTGCCACTTGGTAATGCCTCCAGGAAGTCCATCAACCGGCTCTGGAGGCCGGGCTGTGCTTTCACAAGGACAGCGAGACCGTCGACGCCTGCCGGTCTGCTGTCGAAAGTGCCAGTGCTCATGATCTTGCTGCGTACGGCCTCGAACACCTTCTCGGCTTCGGGCTGCACGAGTTGCTTCAACTCGGCTTCGTAGCCTTGGACGGTCATCTTGCCGCCGAACAGCTTCTCGACCACAGCAGCTAGGTGACCCAGGACCGACACGGGGCCGAAGTAGTCCTTCTTGTCCTTAGTCACGAACAGGTAGGGGCGTAAATCTAGTCCCGACAGCTTCGGCGAGAGGCGCGCCCAATCGCGCACCGTCTCCGACGACTTCCACTCGGTCAACACGGCATTGTCGGGTGTAGGAGCGGGCTCAGTGGCTTTCTTCTCCTTCGGCTCACTCTCTTTGTCGTCAGCCGCTGCAAGGCTTCTCTCCAGTGCTTCGAGGTCTTCGCACAGCCCTTGCGGATGGACAGCAGCGATGAACGCGATCTGCTCGAACAGCCTTGGGATGAAGCGCTCCGCGAGCATGAGCTTCGCGAGAACAGGTAGCTTGATGTCGTCGCCGAAACCGCGTGCGGTGGCGGTGCGATCGCGTAACAACAGCGTGTTGAGGAAGCGCTTGATCTGACGCGGGTTGCCCTTTGTGCCGCTCGCCAGAATGGGGCCGATCTGGTCGCTGAGCGCTAGTGCATTGTTCGCCTTCTCGGCCTGTTTTCCGAGTGCCGACTTGACTGTCGCGGCGTCCAGGCCACCGCTGGTCCAAGGCCGCTTCAGCTTCTCCCGCGCTACGGCGATCAGCTTTTCATATTCCTCGTCGCTCTCGCCGACTTCAGCGCCAGCCAACAACAATGTCACGTAGATCCGCGTCTCGGTCTCTCCCAAGGCAGGGATGCGGAACGGAACCTGGATGAGCTTTTCGAGATAGTTTCGGGCGTAGTCTCGCGGTCCGGTGCTGTCGGGCAGATCGGGAAAGTGCTTGCGCACTGCGTATTCGATCATCGCCTCGTCGGCTGCGACGACGAATGCCGTCTGTGCGGTAAACACGAACAGCCGAATCGCTTCGAGGGTTTCAATGGCTGTGTCGGGCAGGCAGCGATCGAGGTCGTCAATCAGGACAACGAGCTGTTTGATACCTGCATCTTTCAAAAGCTGGTCGAACGCCTTTCGGAACGCCTCCACTTCCTCCGGCACATTCTTGGACTCTCCCGGCTTCAACACAGCCTTCACCTCGTCGATGGCTGTCGAGAGGTTTTCTTTAGTGACGAGCTTGGAAGGGTCTGCCATCAACGCTTCGAGCGAGCCGACGATGGCTCCGATTTGTTCGGGCGTCGGAATGCCTGTGAATGCGGTCAGCGCCAAGCCACCGGCCCGCTTGGCGACCTTCAGCCAATCGATGCGACGGAAGACATCCTTGACGGCTACCGCCGCCTTCTTTAGGGCCGGACGTTTCTCGACCAAGCCCGTAACGATCCCCTCGATCAAGGCGATCTTCGCATCCTCGAAGCCCTGGAAGCGCCATCCATTGAACTTGAGGCATAGAACATCGTCCTGGTTCGCGAAGCCAGCCTCGATCATTTCGAGCACGCTGGACTTACCCGCACCCCAGTCGCCGTGTACGCCGATCGTCACTGGATGGTCGGGCTTAGCACGAAGCAGCCCGATGATCGTGCTGGCAATTGCCTCGTTGTTCAGCAGATCGACTTTGGTTTCGTTATCGGTCAGGATCATTCTTCTCTTCCTTGTTTTTCTATCAGCCCTTACATCACTCGAAATCTTTTACTATGCGGACGGGATATCAACAAAGTCATCAGGTCCGAGATAAATGAGGTCGAGTCGGCTAATGTCTTGAGCAACCTCAGCGATGAGCAAACCGGCTCTCTTGGGGTTCAAAGCATTCAGTAGCGTGCCCATCGGAGTGCCGTCTGCCGCGAGCACGCTGATCTGACCATTCCGTTGATGAAGTTGAACAGGGGTGTGTGGCGGCGGCGGTACGCCGAGCCACTCAACACCCGCCCAGTAGCGGCGATCGGCCCAGATGCTGTTTTCCTGGGGGACGAAGCTTCGCGTGAACTCCATCCACATTTCCCTTGTTTCTGGTGTCGGCCAGTCAGCTCTTGCGAGCAATCCTGCATGGGCTTCCGAGTTGAGCCAATGCCGAAGTTCCTGAGCTGTTTGGAAAATCGCTCCTGCGTCCGTCACGGCCTTGATGGCGCCGAGCCTGGAGTTGAAGCCGGCTTGAATGAGGATCGTGGCCGAACGGTTTAGGGTTCCGGTTTCCACTGCGGCCACCGCCAAGCGTAGCTCGTATTCGTCCAGAGACAGTTCGTCTACGGTGTCGCCGTTCGCGATTGCGCGCACGCGTATCGCTTCCATCGCCCAGGGAAGACGATAGACAAGCCCCCCCTCGATGAACTGCAACGTGTCGGATTCTTGGCCGGCAGCGATGGCGGCAAGAGGCTCTCCGAGGAGCCAGGCACGCAGGATGTCTCGCCAGGTTGCTGGCATAGGGTCGGGCGTGAAAGGATAAAAAGTGAAGACGCGTTCTGCCAGCGCGGTGACGGCAGCGATCGCCGCCTCGGCGTCGCCTTGAAGGATGCCACCATTGGCTTGGATCAGAAGGCTATTGGCGTCCTCAGCAATCGCATCGAGCGCATGCCCTGTCGCCAGTCCAACCCCTGCAAGGAAATAGCCCCGGCGGCGCGCTGCCGTCGATTGACTCCAGATAAGCCGGCCTCGGGAGAGAAGACCCGCCTTGAGAGCGTGCTGGGTATGCTCGTCTTGACGCAAGAGTCGGCGGTACCACAAAGAAAACTGAAGAACGTCATCCAGTGCCGCTTCAACACCCTCTTCGGGGATGTTGTTGTCACCGATCAAGCTGAGGATGGCGGTGTCGAGTGTCGCGATGTGCCGCTCCCAATCGGCAAGGGCACGCTCCCGATCCTCGGGCGCTTCGTTTGCCAGTTCGGGGAAGGTCCAGGCGACTGCATTGTTGACAACGTACTCGACCAGTTGATTGAGGTCGCCACCAGTATGTGCGTGCATGCGCATCAGCAAGGCTGCGACCAGTCTAACCAGGCCGCTTTCCATTTCTCTTGCGCCGAGATCGGTGATGAGCGCTTCCCAGTTGCGCCGCTTCCTGGCGATCTCGTCGAACATCGGGAAAAGCACAATACCCTCGACATCGACGTAGGCCCGTCCGGCCCGGCCGATGACGTTCTTGAACTCGGAGATTTCGATCCTCTCACCGTTTCGGTGAAGAGAGTGCATGACGACGGCCGTGGCCGATAGATTGAGCCCTTGCGCGAGGGTCGGCGACGAGATGGTCACCTTGAGCACGCTGTCGCGCAACAGGCGCTCAATCTCCTTGCGGTAAGCGGTTGGGAGGGCTCCGTGATGAAGCGCGACGCCAATGCGCAGGCATTTGAGGATCGCGCTATCTGGCCCAAGCCATTCCTCGCCAAGTGCGATCGCGGTGTTGAGCGCCGCGGGGTCGGTTTGGAGCAATGAGCGCAGAGCACCACGCTCATGGAGATCAACAATCACGTCGGCGAAGGGTTCGACGCTGCGCCGTTCCGGGCAAAAAATGAGTACTGTTTGGCCGTCCTCGATCAGCCGCCAGGCTGTCGCCAGGCAGAGTTCGCGCTGGTCGTCGGGAAAGAGACGCGTGCGACGGCGCTTCGGCGGTATCCAGTGGGGAGGAGCTTCCCCAACAAGGAAGCGTTGTACCCAAGGGCGTTCATCGCCGACGCGAAGGTTCAATCGAGCTGTTGGCGACGTCCACAGCACTTCGCCGAATCGCAGTCGAGTCGGACGCCAATCGTTCTTGATAAGTCCGCCGGGATGGTCTCGTCTCAACCAGCCCGCGAAGTCGTCGAGTTGATCACCATCCGGCAAGATTGCCGAGAGGCAAACGATCCGCCGTCCATGCGCGTCCGGCCGGCGAAGAAGCCGCTGGATCTGCACCTCGTAGCGAACCTCGCGCTCGTTGAGCCCGATCATATGCCCTTCATCGAAGACGAGAAGACCGACGTCATCGAGAAGGGCAGGGTTGTTCCGCAGCGCAAAATCGAGCTTCTCAGGCGTGGCTACTACGATGTCCCGTTCGCCAATTGCGTCCTCGTCGAAGCCGTTGACGCCTATGCTTCCGTAGAGCGCCGAGATGGTTTTGCCTAGCGGGCCGAACGTCCGTTGAAGGTTCGCTTCAGTTTGTGCAGATAGCGCTCGCAGCGGAGTGATGAACACCACTCGCTTATTGGCGGCGAGGCAGCGCAGTATGCATAGTTCAGCGATTCGCGTCTTGCCAGCGCTGGTCGGCAATGAGACAACCAGATCATCTGACTGGTCGACAGCGCGGTTGGCCGCCTCTGTCTGCGAAGGCCAGAGATCTATTTCGGCCTTTGGGCGGCTCTGCATTAGTGCGATGAATAATCTGCGAAGCGCGGGCCAGTCGGCCGCCTCGCTGCCCGCCGGCTGAAACGGAATCCTCTCATGAAAGGTGCTAGACCATAGGTCAGAAAGCAGATGAATCGCGATTCGATGCACCCACCATTGTGGAAGCATGTTCATCTCGCTGCAGACGGCAAGGCCCGTACGAAGTCGCTCCAGTGCCTGATCAAGCAGCGCCCGCTCGCCTCGGTCGAGAGCCAGCAGGAATAGCGATATCCCTGCCATGAACGTGTCCGTCAGCGCCTTGTCCAGTCCTTCGAAGAGGATGTCCTCCCCGTCGCCGGCCAAGTTGATCCCTGTCCCGACCATGTCGAGCCTGACCCGCATCCGTCCGGCGATCTCGGTGTCACTGCCTTCGCCAGAGGCTCGAAAGTCGAGAACACTGGTTCGCAGCGTGCGAAAGTCCCGCCTCATCAGCAAGCTCAGGACTCGTTCTGTGGGTGCAAAATTCCCGTCTGCCGCGACGATCGCCAGCAGAGAATAGGCGCGCGCGGAAAGGTGCGCGAGATGGTAGCTCGCCGCCGCCATTACAAAGTGAAAGTCGCGATCGACCTCATCCGGATTGCCTTTGGCGATCACCGCCTCAAGGGCGGTGGCGGCTTGCTCGAATGCGGTTCGCGCCTGTGCATCCGATCCGCTCAGTTCGCGCAGGCGAAGGCCAAGCCCCAGAAGGGCGTAGCCATAGGAATGCAAGTCGTAGCTGAGCTGTGGCGCGAAGCCCGGGGCGTCGGGCGGTAGCGCCCCATCACGCCAGATGATTGCTCGCGCTTGGCCTCGCGCGATGAGGCTTCCGCGAAAGCCTGCAGTTGCCGCTTCCGCGATGTCTGCCGCAATTGCTTCAGGTGTTGTTGGCATCAGCGATCACTCGGTCATAGACCGCTCCGATGAAATTGGCATGATCTTCGACGCGCAGTCCGACACCCCATTGGTTGATCGCCCCTGGGTACGTCTGGAGAGCAGCGGTTAGCAGGGTGTCCGGCGGATTTCCTGAGAATGTGAAGAGAAGATGCCGGACGTTCTGAGCCGGAATCCCATGCTTGAGCAATGCGTCGTCGATAGCATCGGCAAGCGGTAGATTGCCCAGTTCGAGCAATCGCGCGGAAATGAACGAAAGCGCATGTGCGGAGGGCAGGCCGCCATCCTTGTCGAGTGCGGTCCTCGCATCCGTAAGGACTTGTGCGGTCAGGGTGGCACGGCTCTTTGCTTCCGTCTTCAGAAAAAGCAATTGCTGCGTCTGAGCATCCTGAAGGATGCCGATGACGTCGTCGCCGCGCATCGCCATATTACGATGGTCTTTCCAGCGCAATCGCTTGATTGGCGCGCGATAGCCGCTATGCGCGTCGATCCATTCAGTCGCATAGATCTCCCCAAGGTCTCCGGATCGGATCGCTTTCGTGGTCGGTAGCCGGCCTTGAATCAGCGCAGCCGATGCCGGCTTTCCCAGACGTGCAAGTGCGCGTGCGACCTGTTCTTCCGATGCATAGTGTGTCGGCACAATGGCTGCGGTAGCTTGGATACCCACCGGCAGGCGCTCCGCCTGTCCCGTCATAACCCTGCTGAAGTGATTGCCTACCGGAACATCGATCGCCAAGCACCAATCGTTGAATTGCGCCATGTCTGATCGTCCTTAGAATTTTTTTTCGGCGCCGGAGATCGGGTGGACATAGATGAGCCCCTTGGTTTGCGCCGCCTTGACCTTCCGATCGATCATTTCGCGAAGACTCAAATGTCCCTCCAGGACGAGGACCAGATCTTCTCCATCGATAAAAAGAGTCTGGATTTCCTTGCCCATCACGAGGCTGCGGATGACCTCGGGGCTGAAGCCATTCACGGAGATGAACAAGCCGCGTCCGTACAGTTTTCCGGCGACCTTGCCGGCAAACTGGTACACGGGTTCATTGCTCGCCGAACGTTCTTGCCACTTCGCCTCGATGAGATAGTGTTCTCCCTCGAACTTGACTGCGCCATCGATCTGTTCCCCGTGAACCCGAAAAGCTTCGGTGGCCTCCAGGGTCGAAAGGCGCGAGAGTTCGGTCAGAATGCGCTCCAGTGCGTACCCGCGCTGTTGCCGCGAAGTCTTGTTGGAGAGGAGATCGAGGTACTCGGCACGTAGTTGATCCAGCGATACCGTCGGTTGCTGGCGTGCGGCCTCCTGCGCGACCCTGCGCTCGCGATCTGCTTTGATCTTCGCGTCTCGAATTTCCTGTAGTTGGCGCAGGTGCTCGAGATTCTTGTTGGCAGTGCCCCGGTCGAGCTTACGAAGTTTGTCGAAATAATATGGGTCAAAGTGCGACCAGTTCAGCAGTGACTGCAGCATCGCGCGGAAAGGACCGAGGCCTTGATCGGAGCGCGCTGCGAGGGCTGTGAAAAGAGCATCGACAATTTCGGGCCGCTTGAGCGCGTTCTCGCCATCAAGCTGAAGAGGCGCGATCTCTGCTTTGGTGCTTCCGTGCTTCTCGAAGAAGCCCACGATGTCCTTGCGAGGCCAAAAGAGCGAAAGGATGCAGTCCTTCATGCAGCCCTTGATGTCCGCGGGGAAACTCATGCGGTGCCCTCCCTAGCGAGCCGGGCAAGAAGCTGTTCAATCAAGTCGCTGACCTGCCGTTGGCGCAACGCTCGCGCCTCGCGCTGCTCCGGCTCATCACCTTCCCCAAGTTCGAACTTGGCGACCGATATAGGGCCATCTTTGCGATAGCCCTCTGTCTTCTCGTCGCCTGCAAATCGGCTGCGAAGGATCGTGAGCGATGCTTCGACGACCGCGCCATGCTTGCCGGATCGCTCTTTGCGGAAGGACTCGACCACGGCGTCCATGCCTTCTGGTGCATGGTCGATGCAGTAGACCAGGTCGTGTGCGTCCTTGCGCTCGAAGCGTTGGTCGAACGCGAAGGACTTCAAGCAAGTGAAGCTGACGAGACTTGCGTGCCTGATGTTCTCGGTGGCGATGCCATTGCCGCCCAACAACTCTGCTTGGATCTCGGTTACCTGGTGTAGGTCGAAGACGATGGATGAATGCGGGATGTTCAAGGCCGAGATCGTCCCCTCGGTCGGCAGCGGTTGTACCTTGCCGCCGGCGATGTCCGGCGCGTCCGCGAGCAGTTCCAACACCATCAACGCGCCGTGTTCGGTGCGGGTCTGCCAACGCCACGAGAGCTTCTTCCCCGCGTCGTTTTCGGCGCGCTCGAAGCCCATCTTCTTGAGGTTGTCCTCCAGCGTGTGGTACGCCTCGGTGTCGGCCAGGATCTGCAGGTCGATTACGATATCCACGTCCAGCGTGCCAGCATGCGCCGGAACCGCGGGCGGTCGCGCGGTGACGAGATACCGTGGTGTGAGGCCGCCGACCAGGTATACCGAATCCTTCCATGGTCCGAGACCGCGCAGCAGCGTTACAAGGACACGTTCGCAGTCCACCGTGATTGGTCGCTGTAGCCGTCGAACGTTGCAGGCTTGGCCATCAGAAGCCGATCCTTTCCTTGCGGAAGTGCCCGGCCATTTCCTTGGATCGGCCTTCGCCGCGCAACAGGTCGAGATAGATTTGGATGGGGCTCGCCAGCCACAGGCCATCGATCTTCTCGCGAAACAGCAGTTCGCCCGGCGACTTGGCTTCGATGACGGCCAAGTTGGCGCCTTCGTTGACCACGCGTGCATCGAGGTCGCCGATCGCCGCATCAGCGCTCGCACCGATTAGCACCCGCACACGAACCTGGGAGACGCTGGAAAGGAATGGTGCATAGCGCTGCGCGGCGGCCTCGTGGCTGATCGCGTGCTGGACGTCGTGCGCGTCGAAAAATTGGCCGATTTGCGCCACCAGCGTATCGGCCTTCGCGCCTGGCACGTAGTACCGGCGCAGGGTCGGCTGACGGATAGTTGCAAGTTCCTTGGCCCATGCGTCCAGCAAGGCTGCCGGCTCCCGTAGGTAGCGCTCCTTGCTCGGACCCTGCCCACGCGCCTCCAGCCAGTCAAAGCGTTCCAACTCGGTCAGCACTTGCGAGGCGGTGGCGGGCGACACCATGGCTTGCTGTGCCAACTCGGTGACGCCGAACCAGCTTTGATGCTGGACCAACAGGGCGTGAAGCACTTGGGCGCGTCGTCCGGTAAACAGTGTGCGCACCGACTTCGCCAGGGCCTTGGGTGGCGGTTTGTCGATATAGAGGTATGCACCTGGCGCAGGCAAGTACAGGCTACCGCCGCTGTCGTAGTAGCCGACGCGCTCACTTCGGAGTAGTTCTTTCGCGCCTGGGGAGATGGATTCGGCAACGAGGAACGACAAAGGCTTTTCCCCGTGCCCAGCAGGCCTCTCGTGGCTCGCCGCCCGAAGCTGCCAGATCACCTGACGCACATCTCGGGGAAAAACGGCCTTCTTGGCTTCAAGCAGTAGGACGAAGGACTTGCCGGCGACGTGCAGATCGACCTGAGCATCGTGCCCACGATCATCGTGCGTGCCGACGGGTTCCCAATGGTCGAAGTCGGCCTCCACCCCCGGAAGCTCCCGCAGGGCGTCAAGGAAGCGCGCAATCAACTGTTGTTCGGTTAGGCTGGACTCAAACATGCGGGCAGTGGTGGCTCGTTTGCTGTTCAGTAAATATAGGTACTTTACCGAATATTCGACCAAATGGCAATTTTTACTGCGCAGTGAAGAATGGCCTCCTGCCGGGGCTCGACTAAGCCCCTGTCGCGCGTTCTGGCGTTTCGCCGTCGGGCTTGCGGGTTGACCCCACGCCTCGAGTCGCGGCCATCCGGCTTTGATTCTTGGCGCCTCCGGCCCTGGCGGGCCTGCGCGCTCCGCTTGCCAAGGGCCGGGGTGTGAGGGAGTGGGGCGGTCTTGCTGTTCCCTTCACCGTACCACGGCGTTCTCGCCGTCAAGGGCGGCGCGCGCCTTGCGCGCTGGCGTCCTGACGGCCGGCTTCGCCCCCTGACTGCTTGCGCTGCGCCGTGCTGGTGCCGGTTCCGGGCAATTCCGCCCGAGCAACCGGAGCACGATCATGTCGCAGTTCTCCCTCTTTTCCGATGCCTCGCTGCTGGTGCGTGACGGCCGTGGCCGCTATCGGCCGGCGTCGGCCGATCAGATCCTGGACGCCGCGCGTCGGGTCATCGACCAGAAGATGCAGCGCGGTACCGAATTCAGCTCGCCGGCGACGGTCAAGGAGTACCTGCGCACCAAGCTAGCCGGCTTCGAGCATGAGGTCTTCGCAATCCTGTTCCTCGACACGCGCCATCGGCTGATCGAGTACGTGGAGATGTTCCACGGCACGATCGACGCTGCCGAGGTGCATCCGCGTGAGGTCGTCAAGCAGGCGCTTCGGCTCAACGCGGCGGCTGTCATCGTTTCGCACAACCATCCGAGCGGGAACCCCGAGCCGAGCGCGGCAGACAAGGCACTGACCTCGCAGCTCCGGCAGGCGCTGGCGTTGGTGGACGTTCGCACGCTGGATCACATCATCGTCTCCGGGAGCTGTACCACGTCATTCGCCGAACGCGGCCTGCTTTGATCTTGGGGGCTTCGGCCCCCTTTTGCTGCGCCCGGTGTTGCAGCTCCGGCCCTCGCGGGCCTGCGCGCGCAAGCATGCTGGCGGCCTCTGGCCGTCAGTCAGGAACAGCTGCAGCGAAACTGAGTCGAGCAGGGCCGACTTCCTAGATGTTGCATACTGGACGACAATGTCAGTCAGTCCTCAATAGCGGCCAGACCGCGGCGTCTAAGGTCCGCCAAGGAATCAAGCATTTTCTGAATCGCTTCGGGAGAGTGACCTTGCCAGTCCGCAACAGTGCCAATGATTCTTAATGGCTCCTGTGTTCGGTATGACTGTGTTGGATTCCCCGGAAATCTCTTGTTCGTAAGATTCGGATCGTCCTCAAATGGTCCGGTTGGTTCGACGATGTATACGTAGCCACGGCCATGCAGGCACGACAAAGACATTGCAAGCTCCGCGCCCCAAATGGCGGGCTCCAACGTCGCGGAAAAATATACATGCTTGAGCATTCTTCCGCTTTCAAAATGCGATGTATATCCAGTCGTAAGCAAATCGTCGACTGACAATTTAGCTCTGGTTCCGTGATAGAACGGACCGCTTACACTACGATAGTTTTCATGTGTGATGGCCGTCCAGTCTGTCGTCATTGCTTGATCCAAGAGAAGATCGGGGCGGTCTCAACTTTGAAGCGCAACACCCTCACCTGAGGTAAGTTGCCGACATGGGATACGCAAGGCTGAATTCCACCCCCCCCCGGGGGTTCAGTACATTCTGTTTTCATCGGCACGCAGGGTCAACACTTGTACGCCGTGCCCAGTGACGACCACGGTGTGCTCGAACTGGGCGGACAGCCGCCCATCGCGCGTGACGACCGTCCAGCCGTCGGCTTCGGTGCGCACGGCGTGCCTCCCCTGGTTCACCATGGGCTCTATGGTGAACACCATGCCTTCCCGCAGTCTCAGGCCGGTGCCCGGCTGGCCCCAGTGCAGCACCTGGGGTTCCTCGTGCATCTCGCGGCCAATGCCGTGGCCGCAATACTCCCTGACCACCGAGTAGCCATGGCGGCGGGCATGCCGTTCGATGGCATGGCCCACGTCGCCGAGCGTGGCGCCGGGGCGGACGGTCCGGATGCCTTTCCACATCGCCTCGTAGGCCGTCTGCACGAGCCGCCTGGCAGGAAGAGGCACTTCTCCCACGAGATAGGTCTTGCTGGAATCGGCGATGTAGCCGTTCTTTTCCAACGTGATGTCGAAATTGACGATGTCCCCGTCCTGCAGGATGTCCTCGGTGGAAGGAACGCCGTGGCAGACCACATGGTTGCGGGAAGCGTTGAGCGCGTAGGCGTACCCGTATTGCCCTTTGCTGGCCGGGCGCGCTTTGAGTTCATGGACGATGAGGCCATCGACCAGATCGTTGACCTGCATCGTGGACATGCCGATCAGGTTCAGCCGATCAAGATGGCCGAACACCTGCGCCAAAAGCTGGCCCGACTCCGCCATCAGCGCGATTTCTTCTGGCCGCTTGGTCATGCCGACCCCATCTTGATGGGTTGCGCCACAACGCCTGCGGCCCGCAGTTCACGAGCAACGATATCGTTGAAGCTCTGCATCGGATTCATTTCGCACAGCATGCCGATCCTGATCCAGAAGGCCGCCTGCGCATTGATCGACCTGCACGACACCGCGCTTGCCTTGCGCAGTTGGTCATGCAGATCGTCGTCGATGTTCACGATACCCATGTGTTTTGATCTATATGAAACATATACGAATCATATAGTCAGTCTGGCTATGGCGCAAGTGAACTGCTGACGTGACCAAAGACTGGAGCATTGATGTCTGGGCGTTTCCGGCCAAGAAACATGGCCGGCCGCGCTGTCGTGCTGCGCATCGAGCCGCCTGCGGCGTCTCGCCCCTGACGGGCTTCCATCGTTCCCTCGCTCCGCTCGGCTGACGCCTCCGGCCCGGCTTCCAGCTTCGGGCCTGCGCGCTTCGCTTGCCGTGCGGTCGGCGTGCTGGAGGCCGTTGCCATGTCCAGCCGTCTCCCCTGACTTCATCACCTTCGCCGCGACTGTAGCCCGCGCCTGTGTGCCGTCAAGGCGCGCAGGGCCGTGTCCTCGCTTCGCTGCGGGCCGCACCAACCCTGCGCTTGCCTCCTTGACGGCCCCCGTTCGCGCGCTCCTGACCGTCGCGGGCGATGAACTCAGGAAAGACGGTGGCAACAGGGCCAACCGGGTTCCTCGTGCCGACCGCACCGAACAGCCGAAAGGCTGGGCTTCCGAATCTAGGAATCCGGTGTGCGGTTAACAGCAAACCTTTTTTTCTTTGTCAGGAGAAATGCCATGCAACTCGCATCCCGCTTCGCTTCCCGTTCCCCGGTGCTGCGTTCGGAACGTCCCTTGTCCGATGACCAAATCCGGGCCGTGGCCCCGTCCATCTTCGCGGAGGCCCCGCACGAAAGCCGCTCCGAGCGGTACAGCTACATCCCCACCGCCACCGTGCTGCAAGAACTGCGCGGGGAAGGCTTCGAGCCTTTCATGGTGACGCAAACCCGCGTGCGTCACGACGACCGCCGCGACTACACCAAGCACATGATCCGGCTGCGTCACGCGAGCCAGATCAACGGCCGCGAGGCCAACGAAATCATCCTGCTGAACTCCCATGACGGCACCAGCAGCTACCAGATGCTGGCCGGGATGTTCCGCTTCGTTTGCAGCAATGGCCTTGTTTGTGGCGACACCGTGGCCGACGTGCGCGTTCCCCACAAGGGCGACGTAGCCGGGCACGTCATCGAAGGCGCCTACGAAGTCCTGCACGGCTTCGACCGGGCGCAGGAATCGCGCGATGCCATGCGCGCCATCACGCTCGACGCCGGGGAATCGGAAGTGTTCGCCCGCGCTGCGCTGGCGTTGAAGTACGACAAGGACAAGCCCGCGCCCATCACGGAATCGCAAATTCTGATGCCGCGCCGCCATGACGACGACCGCCGCGACCTGTGGAGCGTGTTCAACCGCACGCAGGAGAACTTGACCAAAGGCGGCCTGTCCGCCCGCGCCGCGAATGGCCGCCGCCAGACCACCCGGCCCGTGCAGGGCATCGACCAAAGCGTGCGCCTGAACCGCGCCCTGTGGCTGCTGGCCGATGGCCTGCGCCAGTTGAAAGCCTGAATCCTCACGCGGCAGGGGCAGGCAGCAGCCCTTGCCGCTTCTCTCGCTGCTGCATCCCAACCTCTAGGAGTCATCACCATGAACGCAGTCCTGAAAACCGAAACCGTCGCCATCGAAACCGCCGCACCGCTGGAAGTGGCCGACCCGACCAAGAACCTGATCTTGGTTCCCCTTTCGCAGTTGCTCCCGCGCCGTTCCAAGCGCAACGTGCGGACGACGCCGCGCCAGTCCATCCCCGAACTGGCCGCGAGCATTGCCCGCATCGGCCTGCTGCAAAACCTGATCGTCATCCTTTCCGCCGATGGCGAGACTTACGAGGTGGTGGCCGGTGATCGCCGCCTGACCGCCTTGAAGCTGCTGGCGAAGAAGAAGCGCATTCCCGCCGACTACGAAGTGCCGTGCCTGCTGGTGCCCGATGCTTCCGCTCGTACCGTCAGCCTCGCGGAAAACCTGATGCGCGAGCAGATGCACCCCGCCGACCAGTTCGAGGCGTTCGCCGCGCTGGTCGAGGAAGGCCGACCCATCGAGGACATTGCCGCCGACTTCGGCGTGTCCCCGCTGGTGGTGCAGCGGCGCTTGAAGCTGGCGAACGTCTCGCCGCGCCTGATGGCCGACTATCGGGCCGGTGGCGTGACGCTGGAACAGTTGATGGCCTTGACCATCACCGACGACCACGCCGCGCAGGAAGCCGCGTTCTATGGTGCGCCGGAATGGCAGCGCAGCCCGTCCAAGCTGCGCGAGCGCCTGACCGAGCGCGAAATCGACGCCGCGCACGCGCTGGTGCGTTTCGTCGGGCTGGACACTTACCGGCAGGCAGGCGGCGGCATCCGCCGCGACCTGTTCGCCGAAGGCGATGCCGGAACCTACCTCACCGATACCGCAGTGCTGGAAACGCTGGTGCGTGACAAGCTGGCAACGCTGGCCGAGGACGTGCGTGGACCGGCCAGAGTTCCG
>NZ_LDJO01000023.1 GCF_001431595.1 Stenotrophomonas acidaminiphila | reverse complement strand
TGGCCAGGCCGTGGCGGATCCTGATCCGCCACGGCCTGGCCAACGAATCGGACATCGTGCGCGTGCTGGCCGAGATGAACGGCATCGAGTACGTGCAGGTGGACACCCTGGCGCACGCCGACCCGCAGGTGCTGGCGATGTTCAACCGCGAGCTGTGCCAGCTGCGCCAGTTCCTGCCGCTGCGACGTTCCGGCGATGCGCTCGAGGTGCTGCTCGGCGACGCCGACACCCAGGCCGTGGGGCAGCTGGTACTGCAGCGTTGCGGCCTGCGCTGCCGCTTCCTGCAGGGCGAGTACGGCAAGGTCGCGCGGCTGATCCGCCACACCTACTACTTCGCGCAGAACCCGGTCGAGAGCCTGCTCGAGCGCGAGATCAAGCGGCTGTCGACCGACAACGACCATGCCTACAGCCCGGAAAAGCTGCTGGACTACCTGCTGCACTACGCGGTGCGCGAGCGCACCACCGACATCCACCTGGCGCCGTCCGACGACAGCCTGCACGTGCTGTTCCGCGTCGACGGCGTGCTGCGGCCGATGTTCGCCATGCCGCTGACCCTCAACCGGCTGCTCGGCTACATCAAGCTGACCGCGGAAATGGACATCTCCGAACAGCGCCGCCCGCAGGACGGCAGCTTCCGCGCCACGGTGCTGGATTCGGCGGTGACCGTGCGCGTGTCCACCCTGATCACCGATGCCGGCGAGCGCACCGTCATGCGCCTGCTGCCCGAGCACAGCGACCTGGCCGGGCTGGAGGAACTGGGCTTCTTCGCCGAGGACGTGGCGGTGCTCGAGCGCCTGTTCGCGCGCCCGGCCGGGCTGGTGCTGATCACCGGCCCCACCGGCTCGGGCAAGAGCTCCTCGCTGCACGCCGCGCTCAGGATGCAGTCGCTGATCGAGCGCAACGTGCTCACCGTCGAGGACCCGATCGAGTACCGCGTGCCCGGTGCCGGCCAGACCGAGGTGAACCGTCGCGCCGGTTACGAGTTCAGCTCGGCGCTGCGGCATTTCCTGCGCCACGATCCGGACGTGATCCTGCTGGGCGAAATGCGCGACGCCGAAACCGCGCAGGCCGCGCTGGAAGCGGCGGCCACCGGCCACCTGGTGCTCTCGACCCTGCACGTGACCACCGTGTTCGGCGTGGTCCCGCGCCTGCGCCCGCTGGGCCTTGAGGCGCAGGTCATCGCCGACAACCTGCTGGCCGTGGTCAACCAGCGCCTGGTCCGCCAGAACTGTCCGTTCTGCACCCACGACGTGCCCTTCAGCGAACGCGAACTGGAATGGCTGGACCTGCCGCCGGGCAGCTGCGGCAAGCGCGGCGCCGGTTGCGAGCGCTGTCGCGGCAGCGGCTTCCATGGCCGCCTGCCGGTATACGACATCATGCTGGTCGACGAAGCGCTGGCCAACGGCATCGCCGACGACGTCAGCCGCGAGACGCTGCGCAACCTGGCCATGAACGCCGGCTTCCGCAGCATCGAGGACGTCGCCCGGGCGCGCGTCCTAGCCGGCCAGACCACCAGCGAGGAAGTGATGCGCGTGGCCGGCGTGGGGCCGGCGCCATGAACGTCTACTACTACCGCCTGCTGCTCTCAAGCGGCCGCGTGCGTGCCGGCGTCACCCAGCTGTCGGTCGAACACGATTCGTCGGCGCGGATGTGGCTGGAAAAGAACTTCGACGCGGTGGTGCTCACCCTGTACCGCTTCCCCGGCTGGCTGGCCGAGGCGCAGCGCACCATCACCCAGCTGGTCAAGCCGAGCATCCGCTCGGTGGAGCTGGCCGGCATGCTGCGCGACCTGGCGGTGATGACCTCCAGCGGCATCCCGATCATGGAATCGCTGCGCGCGGTCGCCAACGAAGTCGGCGGTGGCCGCACCTCCAACGCCGCCAAGCTGGCGCGCCGGCTGCTGGACGAACTGGATGCCGGCGCCTCGCTCAGCGACGCGGTGTCGCGCTACCCGGACGCGTTCCCGGAGACCGTGCGCAACCTGCTGATGATCGGCGACGAGACCGGCACCATGGACAAGATGCTGATGGAGTCGGCCGACCACATCGAACGCATCTCCAAGATGACCGCCGACACCCGCCAGGCGCTGATCTACCCGGCATTCGTGTTCTCGGCGATCTTCGCCGCCGGCGGCTTCTGGATCTATTACGTCATCCCCAACCTGGCCGACCTGTTCAAGCAGATGAACGCCAAGCTGCCGCCGCTGACCATCGCGGTGATGAAGGGATCGGAATGGCTGATCGGCCACATCGGCTTCATCGCCGTGGCCATGGTGGTGGCGGCCTTCGTGCTGTGGGTGGCCTGGCGCTACAGCCGCGGCTTCCGCCGCGCCGCGCACTACACACTGCACAAGCTGCCCATTGCCAGGACCATCATGTACTCCTCGGGGCTGGCGTTCTTCACCGAGTACATGGCGCTGCTGATCCGCGCCGGCGTGGACATGGTCAGCAGCCTGCAGGTGATGGAACGGGCGATGCGCGACGAGTACTACCGCGACCGCATCATCGCCATCCGCCAGGTGCTCGAGCGCGGCGACCGCGTGTCCGCGGCGATGCGCCAGGTCGGCGGATTCCCTTCGATGATGGTGCGCATGATCGGGGTCGGCGAGGAAACCGGCACGCTCGATTCGCAGTTCGCACGCCTGTCGGCCGAGTACAGCCTGCGCCTGCAGCGCCTGATCACCAATCTCTCCGAAGTCATCAAGCCGGTGGTCGTGCTGCTGGCCGGCGGCATGTTCGTGTTCCTGATCGTCGCCCTGCTGCTGCCCGTCTACGACCTGGTCAAGCAGGCCATCGCTTCCCCGCAGTTCTGAGGATCCCCGTCATGCACCGTCCTACCCGTCCCCTTCCGTCGGCAGCCGGCTTCACCCTGATGGAGATGTCGGTGGTGCTGGTGATCATCGCGCTGATCATCGGCGCGGTCAGCGTCGGCCGCGACGTCTACCGCAGCGCCGAGGCCGAACGCATCGGCAGCGAGTTCGTGCAGGGCTGGATCGTCGCCTACGACCGCTACGTGCAGCAGAGCGGCGTGGTTCCCGGCGATACCCCGGCCAATCCCAGCGGCCGCATCAACGGCCAGCTCGACCGCAACGGGCGCGAACTGTGCGACGACCCCGGCAACTTCGCCCTGCGCAAGGCCATGCTCGAACGCGGCGTCGCACTGCCGCAGGGGCGTGCCGAGGGCATGGAGTCGTTCTACGTCTATCGCGACAGCCAGGGCAACCCGCAGCAGTTGCAGGTGTGCTTCGACACCGTCATCGACTGGTCCGAGCCCACGCCCACCGGCGGCTACCAGCCACGCGTGCGCAACATCATGGTGCTCAAGGGCCTGACCCCGGAACTGGCCAACCAGCTCGACGCGCGCATCGACGGCCGCATCGACGCCTGCTTCGGCCGCCTGCGCGAACAGGCGCCGATCCCGAAGTACAGCGGCGGCAGCAGCCTGTGCAATGTCGCCGTCGGCAGCAGCACCCCGTCGCAACCGCGGCCGTGGACCGAGGACGACACCCAGACCCGCGACGGCCGCCAGGACGGCCTGGTCAAGGTGATGACCGGCTACCTGCGGATGAACCAGTGAGTCCCGCTTCCGCTTTTTCCCAACGGCCATTCAGGACACCCGTCATGAACCAGCCCACGCGTCTCCCGCCCGCGGCGGCACCCGCCGCGCAATCCGGTTTCGGCCTGCTCCAGGTCATGCTGATCCTGCTGCTGGTAGGCAGCGCGCTGGCCGCTGGCGCCATGCTGTGGCAATCCAAGCGCGCGCCGGCACAGGCCGTCGCCCAGGAGCAGGCACTGCGCTGGGCGGACGAGGCCATCGCCGCCTTCGCCTCGGCCAACGCGCGCCTGCCATGCCCGGCCGACACCGCCAACGGCGAGGAAAACTGCGCGTCCGGCAACGCCAAGGGCTGGCTGCCCGCGCGCACCCTGCTCGGCGCATCCGGCAACGGCATGCGCTTGGGCCCGGTGGCCTACATGGTCTATCGCGGCGACGCCGCCGCGCACCTGGACCTCACCGCGCCCGGCAACACCTACCAGCCGCCCCTGACCGATGGCAGCGTCCGCGAGATCATCTCGCGCGACGAGGACGGCGAGGAAACCGGCCGCCGCGGCTTTGTCGCCGTCAACGGGCTGGACCTGTGCCGCACGCTGGAGCTGGCGCAGACGCAGCCGCACGATCCGCTGCGCGCCGGCAGCACCGGCGTGCCGTGGAACGTCGCGTATGGCATCGCCGCCGCCGGCCCGCAATCCGGCGCAGCGCGTCTGGATGACGCGAACACGGCCGGTGGCGCGCAGATGGCCGCGCCCTGGCAGGAATGGAGTGGCGGCTACGACGACCGCGTGCGCGTGCGCACCTTCGATGGCGCCGGGCAGATGCTCGGCTGCCGCCTGCTCGGCGGTGCCGCGCCGGCACCGCTGGCCCGCGCCTACGCCACGCCGCTGGGCCTGCCCGGCGCGGCGGCCGCCACCGCCGCGCCCTACAACGTCTCGCTGGCCGGCATGGACGTGCTGGCCGCCGCCGTCACCCTGCACGATGCCCTGGGCGAGCTGCAGGCCAGCAACATCGACGCCACCGAGTCGGCGGTGCAGGCGGCAGTCGCGGCGCAGATCTCGGTGATCTTCAAGCTGGTGGCCACCG
Source organism: Stenotrophomonas acidaminiphila (assembly GCF_001431595.1). GTDB lineage: Bacteria > Pseudomonadota > Gammaproteobacteria > Xanthomonadales > Xanthomonadaceae > Stenotrophomonas > Stenotrophomonas acidaminiphila. The sequence goes on along the minus strand of NZ_LDJO01000023.1, from coordinate 27,670 downwards.
CCGTCAGCCTGTCCGACAACATCACCACGCTGATCACCTCGTCGGTGTCGCTGGTCCGTTCCATCGTCACCTGTATCGCCTCGCTGGGTACCACCTGCGCCGAAGTGCCGGTCAAGACCGCAGCCGTGGTGACCGCCATCGGCGGCCTCGGCACCAAGGGCGTGACCCTGGCGGCCAAGGCCGCCTCGCTGCCGCTGGTCACCGCGGCACTGGCGGCCACGATCAAGGCGCGCGACCTGGCCAGGAAATCCGTCATCCCACCTATCAGCAACCCTGAAGAGGCCCGGCGGCAACTCGAATGCACGCTCTGGGCGCGCAACTGCGCCGACGACGAGGGCGTGGTCAAGACCGAGCTCAACCCGGACTGGAAGGACGGCGACGACCCCAAGGACAAGTACCGCATCGTCTACCGGCGCGACGCCAACGGCAACCTGATCCCCAGGCTCGATGCCGACGGCAGGCCCATGCACGACAGCAGCGGCAACCCGCTCTACGAGCCCGAGTACGAAACCGACACCGCGCGCAAGGGTCTGGAACAGGAAACCGACGAAGCCAGGAAGAACTGGGAAACCCTGCAGGTGCAGGTGGATGCGCTGGAAACGTGGCGGCTGGCGCCATGGGGCGTGGGCGTGGCCGCCAATGGCGACCTGAGCGAGAACGGCCGCATCGTCGAGCGCATCGACGTGGAGGCCACGCGCCTGCAGATCTGCGGCGGCGACTGGAAGAACTGCCGCTACGGCAAGCCCCAGGTCAGCGTGGAGTGCCGCTACGTCGGCGCCAATGCCGGCGAGTACGTGCTCAATGGCGGCACGTGCACCCATGTCGGCACCGAGACCGTCACCGAGCCGGACCCGAACGACGCCACCAAGACCATCACCGTCACCCGCCCCAGGGGCGACCGCGACCGGGTGGAAGTCACCGACTACGTCTACAACCAGGACCAGGCGGTGACCGACGCCATCGCCCTGCGCAACCTGGCCCAGGACTGGTCCAGCCTGCGCATGCGCAAGGAGGAGCTGGACAAGGAGATCAAGCTGCGCGAGGACAACTTCAACAGCTGGTTCAACGGCGGCAACTCCATCCTGTCGAAGATGAAGGCGCAGCGTGACGACAGCCAGCATTGCGGCGCCAGCCCGGCGACCGCCATGACCCGGCAGAAGTGCGAGAACGCCCAGCTCACGGTGCTGTACATCGAGACCTGCCAGAAGCCCGAGCCGGTACGCGAGTGCAAGGCGGTCAGCCCCGGCACCGGCCGCTACCGGGACGCGGCGTGCACCGACCGCAACGGCAGCGATGCCGAAAAGAACTACGGCTGGGTCGAAACCCTGTCGCCGCCGCCCTATCCGCGCGACCCCACGCCGGATGCGGTCTGCAAGCCCAACATGCAGGACCGGATCAACGAGCTCAAGGCCGAACAGTCCGGGTTGCAGCAGGGCATGGACAATGCGCGCGACGCCTACAACGGGCGGATCAACCGCAAGGAAGCGCCGTGGCTGACGTACCCCACCAGCGCCAGCTACAACTGGTTCCAGTGGGCCATCGAGATCACCCGCGACAAGGACGACAACCCGGTCAGCTATGCCTGGAAGCAGTCGCCGATCGTCGAGACCTACACCTATTCCTGCAAGAAGTCCGAGAACCACCCGATCTGGGTGCCCGGCGACGCCAACGCCACTCCGCCGACCGCCGGCTACTGGCAGGACAACTGGGTGGAAGTGGACAGCACCTGCACCGCCAACCGCCGGCTGCCGTTCTACGCGCCCGAGCCCTACGCCGGCAGCCGCCCGCCGCTGCTGATCACCAGCCCGGCCAATGTCCCGCTGTTCGGGACACTGCAGCTGTACGAACTGCTCCCGGAAAAAGCCTGCGCGTATTTCACCAGCCGGCAGTGGAACGGCAGCCAGTGGTGGTGGCCCGGCAGTACCGCCTGGGGCGACACCTACAAGATGGGCCTGTACTGCCAGCGCTACCCCTACAGCCGCGCCTTCGAGGACTGGAAGCGCGCCAAGCTCGGCGCCAGCAATGCCAAGAAGCACTACGAGGACCTCAAGGCCCAGTACGAGAAGCTGAAGCAGGAGTACGAGGACATGCGCAGCGGCAGCGTCAGTGGCGGCGACGAGATCCCCATGGCGTTCGGCGCGGAACCGGCGCTGGAATGGGCCGATTCGCGTGGCTCGGCCGGCCCACAGCGTCTGGTGCAGCCATGAGACGCGTTCCGTTCCGCTTGGCCGCCGCCGGCTTCACCCTGGTGGAGCTGGCCGTGGCCCTGGCCATCGCCGCACTGCTCACCGTCCTGCTGTTCACCTTGTTGCCGCTCGGCAACAAGGTGCTCGATGCCGAACGCCAGCAGCAGGAACTGGCGCAGGCCGAACAGGCGCTGCTGGGCTACATGCGCAGCACCGGCCACCTGCCCTCGGCCGATGGCGACGGCAATGGCCGCGCCACCGGCGCCGCCGAAGGCTGGCTGCCGGTAGCCGAACTCGGGCTGCCGGCGCGCATGCGCATCCATTACCAGGTGCAGCCGCGGCTGGCGCTGCCTCCCGGCAATACGTTCGACCCGCTGCTGCCGCCGGGCGACCCGCTGGCGGTCACCGGCAGCAACAACGGCCTGGACCTGTGCATGCAGTTGCTGCTGGAGCAGCGCAGCAACACGCCGATGGCCGGGCTGGGCATGCCGGTGGCCTATTACCTGGGCCACTCCGGCATGGCCGGGCATGGGCGCGCCGACGCCGACGCACAATGGAAGCCGGCGGCGCAGGCCATGCCCGGCGCCCCCTCCGACACCGACCTGGCCACGCTCGCCGCCGGCCCGGGCGAACTGGCCAGCCGCCTGTCCTGCACCGATCGCCTGGCCCGTGCCCAGGGCAGCGCGCAGGCCGCGCAATCGGCCTGGAGTTCGCTGGAACTGACCCGCTTCAACTTCGAGTTCCGCGAGTTCGACATCCACATCGCCGAAACCACCCGCGACCAGGCCGCCGTCAGCCTGGCGCTGGCGGTCTATGCCATGGCCGAGTCGATCACCAACGAGGCCATCGCCCTCACCCTGCTGGCCTCGGGCTGGCCGCCGGACGGCCTGACCATGGCCGCCGGCGCCAAGCAGCTGGCCAAATCGGTGGTGTCCATGGCAATGGCGGCCAAGAGCCTGGCCAGCGCGGCCATCGCCCTGAAGGACGCCCAGGACGCAGTCGAGGACGCCAAAACCCGGCGCGACCAGGTCAGGAACTTCATGAACCGGGTCGACACGCTCTACCAGGACGCCCGCGACACCGCCCTCACCCTGGATCGCGCAGGACTGAACCCATGATGCCCACTTCCGCCCCCTTCGCCCGCGCGCGCCAGCGCGGCTTCTCGCTGATCGAACTGACCGTGGCCCTGGTGATCCTGGGCATCATCGGCGTCCTGCTCACGCGCTGGCTGAGCGACACCGCGCATGAGCGCAGCCAGGTGGCACAGCGCGACCTGCTGCAGCGCGCCGACGACGCACTGCTGGGCTACGCCACCATCCACGCGCGCCTGCCCTGCCCGGCCAGCCCGCTCAGCGACGGGCGGGAAGACTGTGCCCAGGGCGAAGTCGGCACCCTGCCCTGGCGCACGCTGAGCCTGCCCGATACCCGCGCCGGCAACATCCGCTACGGCGTACTGCGCCGCAGCGGCGACAGCGCGTCGCTGGCCGGCTGGAGCACTGCCGCACAGCGCGTGGCCGACGTCGATACCGCCCTGCCCGCCGACCTCGCCCAGGTCGCCGACCAGGCCGTTCCGCTGCAGGTGACCATCAACGCGCCGCGGTTCGTGCCCTTCAGCAAGATCCAGCCATGGGACAACTGCAGCGTCGTTGATTGCGCCAACCTGCCGCACAGTGGCCTTAACAGCCTGAACAGCATGGATTTCTGCGATGCCCTGCGCAACGCGGCGATGCTGCCGGCCAGCATGGAACACGTGCATACCCGGCGCGAGCTGGAGCCGGCACAGATCGCCGGCAACGTCGCCTATGCCCTGGCCGTGGTCAATCCGCTGGCCCCCGCGCACGACGCCACCTCACCGGTGTTCCAGTCGCCGCGCCGCCCCGGCGGTGGCACCGACAACTACCAGGACAAGGTGCTGGCGGTGGGCATCGACCAGTTGTGGAGCCGCCTGCGCTGCGGCGAGCACTACGCTCCGGCGCTGTACGCACACGCCGACGTGGCGATGGGTGCGCGCCTGACCACGCCGGCCATGGTCAACCACGAGGTCCAGCTGGACATCATGGTCGAGCTGGGCGTGGCCGAAGCCATGAACGCTTCGGTGGCGCTCATCGACGCGACCGCCGACCTGATCAACACCACCTCCGAGACCCTGGACACCATCGCCGAGATGTTCGAGACCTATGGCGGCTGGAACTGGCGCGTCGCCGTTGCCGGCGGCAGCATCGGCACCGCCGTGGGCAGCACCATCGCCGCCGGTGCGGCGCTGGCCGCGGCAGGCACCTACGCCGCCACGTCGCGGCAGTACCGCGACCAGTTCGCCGCCCGTTTCCCCGACGAGGCCAGGCGCCTGGAAGTGGAGATCGTCAGCAATGCGCGGCGCGCCGACATGCTCGGCGGATTCCCCGACGACACCGTGCGCACCGCCGCGAAGAATCTCCAGTACACCGGGCCCTGAGCGCAGCACGCCGGCCACCGCGACGACACCGGCGGTGGCCAGCGCGCCGCCCCCGCTGCGCCGCCAGCCGGCGGCGGCTCGCTGCACCCCGCCGCTTTGCTGCTTCAGCCGCAGGCGCATCACCGCGCGGCAACGGCCCGGAACGAAAAAGCCGCCAAACAAAGAAGCCGCCATCGTTCGGCGATGGCGGCTTCATGGTGCAAGGCAAATGGCGCTGTCCCGACTACCGGCACGCCCGCGCGTGGCTCACGCGCGCATCGCCTTGCCCAGCGATGCTGGATGCGGGAGCCGTGTGCGGCCGTAGCCGCGCAGGGCGGCCGCGTGCGCATGTCGTTGCGCGATTTCCATGGCCAGGGTGTGCGTCGCCGTCTGCGGCTTCACCGCCAGCTCCTGCTCCAGGCCGCGGGCCAGGGTCCGGTAACAGTGCAGCGCCATGTCCGGTTCGCCGCGCTGCGCATACAGGCGCATCAGGCTGCGCTGCTGCGATTCGTTCCAGGGATCGAGCATCACGTGGCGGCGGCACAGGTTCACAGCGACGTCCAGGTCCTGGCAGGCGGCCGCGTCCTCGCGTGCCCGCTCCAGTGCCTTGAGCAGGCGCTGCAGGGCCCAGGCCCTTGCACCCGGCAGCCATTCGCAGAATTCGTCGCAGTGCTCCAAGGCAACACCTTCGAGCAGTTCGCCGGCATCCTCCAGCCACTCGCGCGCGCGGTTGCCGATGCCCTGCACCGGTTCCAGCAGATCGATGTCGAACAACCCCTGCGACGCCTCCGGGCACAGGTGCACGTTCTCGCGGTCGATCAGCAGCACGCCTTCACCCGCGGCCGCGACGATCACCCGGTTCAGGTCGGCCAGCACCTGGCGCAGGTTGGTCAGCGCCGCCCCCTGCTCCAGGTCGGGCCACAGCATCGCCGCGATCCGGCTGCGGCGATGGATGCGCGGGCGCTCGATCGCCAGATAGGCCAGCAGTGCCCAGCCCTTGCGGTAGGCAAGGCGCCCGGCATCGCCGATGCGGCATTGCCCGAGCAGGCGGATCAGCGGCTGTGCGTCACCCGGCCATGCGCTCATGGCAGTGTTCCCCGGGTGCGGTTCGATGGACACAGGTTTCCACTCCCCGTACGGCAGGCGAGAAGGCGGTTCATGTGGTTCCCCAGCTTTCGGATTGGCGACCCGCTGTTTTTCCGGGCCTCACTTACAAAACCGTGAAAAGCGTCCACTTCCTATCACTCGCTTTCGCTCGCTGTCGGCGCCGATGGGCGGGCGCGATGTCGCCCGCGTGCGGATCCACCGCCGTGCAGACCGGACCGGCAACGGCCCCCACGCGAGCGCACGACCCGACAGCCCGTACCCGCGCAGCGGTGCCCGATCCGCGCAAGCGGCCCGCTGGCGGCGTCGCCGCGCATCGCCGGCAAACAACTTTCATCGGCAACCATGCCGCCGCGACAACCGTTTGCGGCGATTGCGGCCGGGCACGCGATCAAGCGCGGCCGCCCTGCTTGACAACACGGAAAGTGGCGTGGTTATCTCGAGCCATGCTGCAACGCCACACCACCGCCAACCCGACCCGCACCCCGGCCACCGCCGCGGCGTCGCTGCTCGTACTCGTGCTTATTACCGAGCCCACAGGTGCGGGACGAGCTGGCGCGTAGCAGAAAAAAGCCAGATTCGATCAAAGACCCCGCGCCGACCCCGGTGCGGGGTTTTTCGTTTCCAGCATCCATTTCAACTGAAACCATGTTCACCACCGATACCGCCACGCACAAACACAGCACCCGCGACGCCATGCGCGCCGCTGCGGCGTGCATGGCCCTGATCCCTCCCCCGGCGGCCGCCGCGTCCTGACGCGACGGCCGTTTTCTTTTGCGCTCCCTCTATCACTGCAAGGAACCGAGTCCCATGAGCTCCAACGAACTGCCCCAGATCAAGATCGCCGTCATCGGTTACGGCAGCCAAGGCCGCGCCCATGCCCTGAACCTGCGTGAATCGGGCTTCGACGTAACCGTGGGCCTGCGCCCGGGCGGCCCGACCGAAGCCAAGGCCCAGGCCGACGGCTTTGCGGTCAGGACCCCGGCCGAGGCGGTCAAGGACGCCGACCTGGTCGCCGTGCTGACCCCGGACATGGTGCAGAAGAAGCTCTACGAGGACGTGCTGGCGCCGAACATGAAGCAGGGCGCCTGCCTGCTGTTCGCCCATGGCCTGAACGTGCACTACGGCATGATCGCCCCGCGCGAGGACCTGGACGTGGTGCTGGTCGCCCCCAAGGGCCCGGGCGCGCTGGTGCGCCGCGAGTACGAGATCGGCCGCGGCGTGCCGTGCATCTACGCCGTCTACCAGGACAGGAGCGGCAAGGCCGAGCAGTTCGCGCTGGCCTATGCGGCCGGCCTGGGCGGCGCCCGCGCCAACATCATCAAGACCACCTTCAAGGAAGAGACCGAGACCGACCTGTTCGGCGAGCAGGCGGTGCTGTGCGGCGGCGCCTCGGCGCTGGTGCAGGCCGGCTTCGAGACCCTGGTCGAAGCCGGTTACCAGCCGGAGATCGCCTACTACGAAGTGCTGCACGAACTGAAGCTGATCGTCGACCTGTTCTACGAAGGCGGCATCACCCGGATGCTCGAATTCGTCTCCGAGACCGCGCAGTACGGCGACTACGTCAGCGGCCCGCGGGTGATCGACGCCAGCACCAAGGCACGCATGAAGGACGTGCTCACCGACATCCAGAACGGCACCTTCACCAAGAACTGGGTGGCCGAGTACGAAGCCGGGCTGCCGAACTACAACCGGTTCAAGCAGGCCGACCTGGAGCACCCGATCGAGAAGGTCGGCAAGGAACTGCGCGCCAAGATGGTCTGGCTGCAGGCGCAGAACGCGTAACCGCGCGGTCCCCCACCCGCACAGAGCAAAGGTCAAGGTCGCTGCATGAACACTCCCGCCCACGGCGCGCCACGCAATGGCGCACGCTGGTTGACGCAGGCCCTGGAGGCCGAAGGCGTGCAGACGCTGTTCGGCTACCCGGGCGGCACCATCATGCCGTTCTACGACGCATTGGTGGATTCCACCCTCAAGCACATCCTGGTGCGCCATGAGCAGGGCGCGGCGCTGGCCGCCAACGGTTACGCCCGCGCCAGCGGCAAGGTCGGCGTGTGCGTGGCCACTTCCGGCCCCGGCGCCTCCAACCTGGTCACCGGCATCGCCGACGCGATGCTCGACTCGGTACCGATGGTGTGCCTGACCGGACAGGTCGGCACGCCGCTGCTGGGCACCGATGCGTTCCAGGAGCTGGACGTGTTCGGCATGACCCTGCCCATCGTCAAGCACAGCTGGCTGGTGCGCCGCGTCGACGACCTGCCGCAGGTGGTGGCCGAGGCGTTCCGCGTGGCCCGCGAGGGCCGCCCGGGGCCGGTGCTGATCGACCTGCCCAAGGACGTGCAGCTGGCCGACGCCTCGCACCTGCCCGAGCACGTGCCGGCCACGGTCGACCCGGTGCCGGCACCGGACGCGCAGCGCCTGGCCGCGGCGCTGGAGATGATCGCCGCCGCCGAGAAGCCGGTGGTCTACGGCGGCGGCGGCATCGCCCTGGGCGGCGCGGTGGAGGATTTCCGCCAGTTCGTCGAGGCCTCCGGCATCCCCACCGTGCTGACCCTGCGCGGGCTGGGCGCGCTGCCGGCCAACCACCCGCAGTACCTGGGCATGCTGGGCATGCACGGCACCCGCGCCGCCAACATGGCGGTGCAGGAATCGGACCTGCTGATCGTGGTCGGCGCCCGCTTCGACGACCGCGCCACCGGCAAGCTGGCCGAGTTCGCGCCGTTCGCGCGGGTCATCCATCTGGATGCCGACGCCTACGAGATCGACAAGCTGCGCAGCGCCGACATTGCCCTGCCCGGCGACCTCAAGGCCGGCCTGCGCGCCTTGTCCGGCATCCGCGGCAACTGCAACGGCTGGCGCGCACGCTGCGCCGCCAACCGCGAGAAGTTCGCCGCGCGCTACGACGCCCCAGGCCAGGACATCTACGCCCCGGCGCTGCTCAAGCGGCTGAGCGAGATCGCGCCGCCGGACACCGTCATCGCCTGCGACGTCGGCCAGCACCAGATGTGGGTGGCCCAGCACTGCCGCTTCAACCACCCGCGCAACCACCTGACCTCCGGCGCACTGGGCACCATGGGCTTCGGCCTGCCGGCGGCGATGGGCGCGCAGTTCGCCTGCCCGGACCGCACCGTGGTGCTGGTCTCCGGCGACGGCAGTTTCATGATGAACGTGCAGGAGCTGGCGACCATCGCCCGCTGCCGCCTGCCGGTGAAGATCGTACTGCTGGACAACGCCTCGCTGGGCATGGTGCGGCAGTGGCAGGAACTGTTCTTCGCCGAGCGCTACAGCGAGATCGACCTGTCCGACAACCCGGACTTCGCCGCACTGGCGCAGGTGTTCGGCATCCCGGCCACGCGCATCACCCAGCGCGCCGACGTCGAGGACGCGCTGGCCGCGCTGCTCGACACCCCCGGCCCGGCGCTGCTGCACGTGGCCATCGACGCGCGCGCCAACGTGTGGCCGCTGGTGCCGCCCAACAACGCCAACAGCACCATGCTGGAAAGCAACCCCGCCCATGCCAAGGCAACGCAGGAGAGTTCCAATGCAATACCGGCTTGACCTGGTGCTGACCCCCGCCGAAGGCGCGCTGCTGCGCGTTCTGGGCATGGTCGAGCGCCGGGGCTTCGCGCCCTGCAACATCGCCGGCAGCCGCCAGCCCGCCGACGCCGGCCGCTGGCACGTGCAGCTGGAAGTCAGCGGCGAGCGCCCGCCGGAGACCCTGTGCCGGCAGCTGGAAAAGGTCTACGACTGCGAATCGGTGCGGATCGTGCCGCTGGAACCTGCCGGAGTGGCGGCATGAATCCCGACGTAGGCGACGTACGGCGCACTCCCTGTCCCGCCCGGGGCAGGGCCCGCGCGCGGAGGCGTCTTCTTCGACGCCCGCCGCACGCCCCGGGCCTTGGCCACGTACATGCCTGACCTTGGCCGCCCCGTCGTCGCCGCCGCGGACACTGGCGCGATCAACGTCAGCGTCGCCGACGTGCTGGCCGCGCAGGCGCGGCTGCGGCGCTTCCTGCCGCCCACCCCGCTGCACTACGCCGAGCGCTTCGGCACCTGGTTGAAGCTGGAGAACCTGCAGCGCACCGGCTCCTACAAGGTGCGCGGCGCGCTGAACGCGATGCTGGCCGCACTGGAACGCGGCGACGAGCGGCCGGTGATCTGCGCCTCGGCCGGCAACCACGCCCAGGGCGTGGCCTGGGCCTCGTTCCGGCTGGGCGTGCAGGCCATCACGGTGATGCCGCACGGCGCGCCGGCCACCAAGATCGCCGGCGTGCAGCACTGGGGCGCCACCGTGCGCCAGCACGGCAACAGCTACGACGAGGCCTATGCCTTCGCCCGCGACCTGGCCGAACAGAACGGCTACCGCTTCCTGTCCGCGTTCGACGACCCGGACGTGATCGCCGGCCAGGGCACGCTGGGCATCGAGATCGCACCGCATGCACCGGACGTGGTGATCGTGCCCATCGGCGGCGGCGGCCTGGCCTCGGGCGTGGCGCTGGCGCTGAAGTCGCAGGGTGTGCGCATCATCGGCGCCCAGGTCGAGGGCGTGGACTCGATGGCGCGCGCGATCAAGGGCGACGTGCGCGAGATCGCCCCGGTCGCCACCCTGGCCGACGGCGTCAAGGTCAAGATCCCCGGCTTCATCACCCGCCGCCTGTGCGCCAGCCTGCTCGACGACGTGGTCATCGTGCGCGAAGCCGAACTGCGCGAAACCCTGGTGCGGCTGGCGCTGGAAGAACACGTCATCGCCGAAGGCGCCGGCGCGCTGGCGCTGGCCGCCGGCCGCCGCGTCGCCGGCAAGCGCAAGTGCGCGGTGGTGTCCGGCGGCAACATCGACGCCACCGTGCTGTCCACGCTGCTGTCCGAAGTGCGCCCCAGCCCGCCGCGCAAACCCCGGCGGCGCAACGCCGAACGACTTAGAAGCCGCGTCGCCCCCAACGCGCCGCGGCCCTCCCGAAACGAACAACCCAACATCATCGCACCCGCTGTCGAGGAGACCCTCTGGTGACTACTCCAACCATCAACACCCCGCGAATTACCATCTTCGACACGACCCTGCGCGATGGCGAACAGTCACCGGGCTGCAGCATGACCCCACCGCAGAAGCTGGTGATGGCGCGCGCCCTGGCCGAGCTGGGCATGGACGTGATCGAAACCGGCTTCCCGGCAAGTTCCCAATCCGACCGCGAGGCCATGGCGCTGATCGGCCGCGAGATACGCGACCCGGTGCTGGCGGTGCTGTCGCGCTGCCTGCCCGGCGACATCGAGACCTCGGCCAAGGCACTGGAAGCCGCGGCACGGCCGCGCCTGCACGTGTTCCTGTCCACCAGCCCGCTGCACCGCGAGCACAAGCTGCGCATGAGCCGGGAGCAGGTGCTGGAATCGGTGCACAAGCACGTGAGCATGGCGCGCGGCTACATCGACGACGTCGAGTTCTCGGCCGAGGACGCCACCCGCACCGAGCTGGATTTCCTGACCGAAGTGGCGCAGGTGGCCATCGCCGCCGGCGCGCGCACCATCAACCTGCCCGACACCGTGGGCTTCACCACGCCGGACGAGATCCGCGCGATGTTCAAGCACGTCATCGGCAACGCCGCCGGCGCCGACACGGTCATTTTCAGCGCCCACTGCCACAACGACCTGGGCCTGGCCGTGGCCAACTCGCTGGCCGCCATCGAAGGCGGCGCGCGCCAAGTGGAAGGCTCGGTCAACGGCATCGGCGAGCGCGCCGGCAACTGCGCGCTGGAAGAGATCGCCATGGTGCTGAAGGTGCGCAACGCGTTCTACAACTTCGATACCGGCTTCGACACCCGCCGCATCGTGCCGACCTCGCAGCTGCTGCAGCGGCTGGTGGGCATGCCGGTCCAGCGCAACAAGGCCATCGTCGGCGCCAACGCGTTCGCGCACGAGTCGGGCATCCACCAGCACGGCATGCTGCGCAACCGCAACACCTACGAAATCATGCGCCCGGAAGACGTGGGCTGGGAGTCCTCGCAGATGGTGCTGGGCCGCCACAGCGGCCGCGCCGCGGTCGAGGCGCGCCTGCGTGCGCTGGGCTACTGGCTGGAAGAGGAAGAGCTGAAGCTGGTGTTCGACCAGTTCAAGGCGCTGTGCGAGCAGCAGCGCGTGGTTACCGACGCCGACCTGCAGACCCTGATGCAGGGCAATTCCGGTGGCGACGGCTACCGCCTGGCGTCGATGACCATCAGCGACGTCGGCAGCCGCGCCAACGCGCTGGTCGAACTGTCCGATCCGGAAGGCAACCGCGTGGCCGAGACCGCGCAGGGCGACGGCCCGGTGGATGCGCTGTTCTCGGCGCTGTCGGCCGCCACCGGCGTACAGCTGACGCTGGACAGCTACCACGTGCACAGCGTCGGCATCGGCGCCGACGCACGCGGCGAGGCCAACCTGGGCGTGCGCCACGAAGGCAACATCTACGAGGGCACCGGCACCAGCCGTGACATCATCGAGGCCAGTGCGCTGGCCTGGCTGGACGTCACCAACCGCCTGCTGCGCCAGCGCGAAGGCAGCAAGACCCAGGAAGCCGTCAGCGCCTGAGCGCGACGGCCCCTCACAGGCAACGGAACCAACACGCAATGAGCTCCGCACCCAAGACCCTGTACGACAAACTGTGGGACGCGCATGTCGTCGTCCCCGAAAGCGACAGCGCGCCGGCCGTGCTGTACATCGACCTGCACCTGATCCACGAGGTCACCTCGCCGCAGGCGTTCACCGAACTGCGCGAACGCGGCCTCACCCCGCGCCGCCCGGACCGCACCAAGGCGACGATGGACCACTCCACCCCGACCCTGCCGGCCGCTGTCGACGGCAAGCTGCCGTATGCGAGCAAGGCCTCCGAGGCGCAGGTGCAGATGCTGGCCCGGAACTGCGCCGAGTACGGCATCGAGCTGTTCGACATGGCGTCCAGCAGCCGCGGCATCGTCCACGTCATCGCCCCGGAACAGGGCTTCACCCAGCCGGGCATGACGATTGTCTGCGGCGACAGCCACACCTCCACCCACGGCGCGTTCGGCGCGCTGGCCTTCGGCATCGGCACCAGCGAAGTGGGCCACGTGCTGGCCACGCAGTGCCTGCTGCAGCGCAAGGCCAGGACCATGTCGATCACCGTCGACGGCGAACTGGCACCGGGCGTCGGCGCCAAGGACGTGGTGCTGCACATCATCGGCGTGATCGGGGTCAACGGCGGCACCGGCCACGTGTTGGAGTTCCGCGGCTCCACCATCGCGGCGATGGACATGGAACAGCGCATGACCCTGTGCAACATGTCCATCGAGGCCGGCGCCCGCGCCGGCATGGTCGCGCCGGACCAGACCACCTTCGACTGGGTCGCCCGCACCCCGCGTGGCCCCAAGGGCGCCGACTTCGACAAGGCGGTCGCCTACTGGAAGACGCTGCGCAGCGACGACGGCGCGCGCTTCGACGTGGAGGTGCGCATCGACGCCGCCGACATCCGCCCCACCCTGACCTGGGGCACGCACCCGGGCACCGCCATCGCGGTGGACGCGCCGATCCCGGCCGCCAACGACGCCGCCGCGCAGAAGGGCCTGGACTACATGAAGTTCGAGGCCGGCCACGCACTGGCCGGCACGCCGGTGGACGTGGTTTTCGTCGGCTCCTGCACCAACGGCCGCCTGAGCGACATGCGCGAGGTGGCGCAGGTGCTGCGCGGCCGCCGCGTCGCCGCCGGCGTGCGCATGCTGGTGGTGCCGGGCTCGGAGATCGTCAAGCGCGACGCCGAGGCCGAAGGCATCCACGAGATCGTGCGCGCCGCCGGCGCCGAATGGCGCGAACCCGGCTGCTCGATGTGCATCGCCATGAACGGCGACCTGGTCGCGCCGGGGCAACTGGCGGTGAGCACCAGCAACCGCAATTTCGAGGGCCGCCAGGGCCCCGGCTCGCGCACCCTGCTGGCCTCGCCGCTGAGCGCGGCCTGGGCCGCGGTGAACGGCAAGGTCGCCGACGTGCGTGAACTGTTCGACCAGGAGGTGGCGTGATGGCCGGTTTCCGTACCCTGACCTCGCGCAGCGTGGTGCTGCGCCAGACCAACATCGACACCGACCAGATCATCCCGGCGCGGTTCCTGTCCACCACCGAGCGTGCCGGCCTGGGCAAGAACGCCTTCAACGACTGGCGCTGGCAGGCCGATGGCGCGCCGAACCCGGAGTTCGCCTTCAACCAGCCGCAGAACGCCGGCCGCTCGATCCTGCTGGCCGGGCGCAACTTCGGCTGCGGCTCCTCGCGCGAGCACGCGCCGTGGGCGCTGACCGACCTGGGCCTGCGCGCAATCGTGAGCAGCGAGATCGCCGACATCTTCCGCGGCAATGCGCTGAAGAACGGCCTGCTGCCGATCGTGCTGGACGAAGCCGACGTGCAGGAGCTGATGCAGCGCCCGGACGACGAACTGACCATCGACGTGGCCACGCGCGAACTGCGCACCCCCGCCGGCAAGGTGTACCACTTCCCGCTGGACGGCTTCTCGCAGACCTGCCTGCTGGAAGGCGTGGACCAGCTGGGCTGGCTGCTCGGCCGCGTCGACGAGATCGAACGCTACGAGGCCGCGCGCGCGGCGTGACGCCCCTTCCCGCCCGCACCCGCCGCCACGGGTGCCGGGCCGAACGACAGCAACAGGACAACCGGAACCCCCATGCAAGCCAACATCGTCGTACTGCCGGGTGACGGCATCGGCCCCGAGATCACCGTCGCCGCGGTGGACGTGCTCAAGGCCATCGCCACGCGCTTCGGCCATGACTTCACTTTCAGCGAGCACGACATCGGCGGCATCGCCATCGACAATCACGGCGAGCCGCTGCCGGCCGCCACCCTGGACGCGTGCAGCAAAGCCGACGCGGTGCTACTCGGCGCCGTCGGCGGGCCCAAGTGGTCCGACCCCAACGCCAGGGTGCGCCCGGAACAGGGCCTGCTGGCCATCCGCAAGGCGCTGGGCCTGTTCGCCAACCTGCGCCCGGTGCGCACCCACCCGGCCGCGCTGCACGCCTCGCCGATCAAGCCCGAGCTGCTCGCGGACGTGGACTTCGTGGTGGTGCGCGAGCTGACCGGCGGCATTTACTTCGGCGACAAGACCCGCGACGCCGACAGCGCCAGCGACCTGTGCCGCTACACCGTGGCCGAGATCGAGCGCGTGCTGCGCAGCGCCTTCAACCTGGCCCGGCAGCGCCGCGGCAAGCTGACCTCGGTGGACAAGGCCAACGTGCTGGAGACCTCACGGCTGTGGCGCGACGTCGCCGCGCGCATCGGCCGCGAGGAATTCCCGGACGTGGAACTGGAACACCAACTGGTGGATTCCATGGCCATGCACCTGATCGCCAAGCCGCGCGCCTACGACGTGATCGTCACCGAAAACATGTTCGGCGACATCCTCACCGACGAGGCCTCGATGCTGGCCGGCTCGCTGGGCCTGCTGCCGTCCGCCTCGCTGGGCGAACAGGGCAAGGTGGGTATCTATGAACCCATCCACGGCTCGGCCCCGGACATCGCCGGCAAGGGCATCGCCAACCCCTACGCCACCATCCTCAGCGCGGCCATGCTGCTGCGCCACTCACTGGGGCTGGAGGACGAAGCCGCTGCCATCGAGCACGCGGTGGCCGCCGCGCTGGACGACGGCCTGTTCACCGCCGACCTGGCCGCGCAGGGACGAGCGCTTTCCACATCCCAGGCGGCGCAGGCGGTGCTCGCCCGCCTGCAATGACCCACGACGCGGCCCACGGGCCGCGTTTTTCGTTATGGCTGTCCTGTTGTTGTCCTTTCCCCACCTTCAGGAGCAATGCCCTTGAACCACCGCAGTCCCGACGCGTTCCTTGCGTACGTCGCCCGCCGCGACCCTGACCAGCCCGAGTTCCTGCAGGCGGTCAAGGAAGTCACCCTAAGTCTCTGGCCGTTCCTGCAGCAGCACCCGCAGTACGCGCGGCATGGCCTGCTCGAACGCCTGGTGGAACCGGAACGGGTCATCCAGTTCCGCGTGGCCTGGGCCGACGACAGCGGCCGCACCCACGTCAACCGCGCCTTCCGCGTGCAGCACAGCGCGGCCATCGGCCCGTTCAAGGGCGGCATGCGCTTCCACCCCTCGGTTAACCTGTCGATCCTGAAGTTCCTGGCCTTCGAGCAGACCTTCAAGAACGCCCTCACCACCCTGCCCATGGGCGGCGGCAAGGGCGGCGCGGACTTCGACCCCAAGGGCAAGAGCGAAGGCGAGGTGATGCGCTTCTGCCAGGCGCTGATGCTGGAGCTGTACCGCCACCTCGGCGCGGACACCGACGTGCCGGCCGGCGACATCGGCGTGGGCGCGCGCGAGGTCGGCTTCATGGCCGGCATGATGAAGAAACTCAGCAACGACGCCGCCTGCGTATTCACCGGCAAGGGCCTGGCCTACGGCGGCAGCCTGATGCGCCCGGAAGCCACCGGCTACGGCACCGTGTACTTCGTCGAACAGATGCTGCACCACGCCCGCCGCGAAACCCATGGCGCCAAAGTACTGATCTCTGGCTCCGGCAACGTCGCCCAGTTCGCAGCGCTCAAGGCCGCCGAACTCGGCGGCAAGGTGCTCACCTTCTCCGACTCCGGCGGTACCCTCTACGCCCGCGACGGCTTCGACGAACAGGCCATGCAGGACGTGATGGCGCTGAAGAACGAACGCCGCGGCCGCCTGGCCGAACTGGCCGGCGACAAACGCTTTGAGTTCCTCGAAGGCCGCCGCCCCTGGCACATCCCGGCCGACATCGCCCTGCCCTGCGCCACCCAGAACGAACTGGACGAAACCGACGCCCGCACCCTCGTGCACAACGGCGCCCTGTGCGTGGCCGAAGGCGCCAACATGCCCTCCACCCTGGAAGCGGTGGACGTGTTCCTGCAGGCCGGCACCCTCTACGCCCCCGGCAAGGCCAGCAACGCCGGCGGCGTTGCCACCTCCGGCCTGGAAATGAGCCAGAACGCATTGCGCCTGTCCTGGCGCCACGCCGATGTGGACGAACGCCTGCACGTGATCATGAAAGAAATCCACGCCAACTGCGTGCAGCATGGCAAGCGCGCCGACGGCAGCGTCAACTATGTCGATGGTGCGAATATCGCGGGATTCGTGAAGGTGGCCGATGCGATGTTGGCGCAGGGGTTGTATTGAGGGTTGCTGGTCCCTTCTTCTGATCGGAAGGAGGGACACCGTCGATATCCAGTTCAAGCAGCTCATCCCTTCAAGGGCCTGAGCGCTTGTGTTATGCCGAGCAATTCGGGGTCTAATCGATATGGCCGCAAACGCGCGGTATTCGCCGTCGACCTCGGAATCGCGCCCCCCCCACTCCTCCCAAGCCACTGATATTGCTGGCATCACCGCATCTTCACATCAGCGCCAGGAAGCGGGACACTTGGGCAATGCCGCGATTAGGCTGCCGAACAGGCGTTGGGCCGCAGACCAAACGATGCCTTACTTCAAAGTCATTCTTTCTGGTCGCGGCATTGATCTTCCGTTCGAGGGTCATTCGATTATCGGATTCTTCACCACTAGGCTTGTTCGTTCTGCTGATCCAGCAAGCGCTGAGTCCTTGGCCAAAGACCTTGTCTTGTCAGAGTGGCTCCCCGGCGGCACCTACGCCAAGGTCAATCACGGCTCACCGCCGACTTTGTCCGTCGAGCAGTCGTTTCCCGTCGGCTGGTTGGCGGGTACATTCGGCCGTAAACCCTCCGGCTACACCTTCTACCGCCATGAGGGCTAGACTGCAGCCTAACAATTCATTCAAGCCGAACCCGCTTCGCAGCGCGACTTAACTCAGGCGTGAGGCCCGTGAATCACACTGCAGCAAACGTTGAAATTGACAGAGCACTGACCTCCGGTGAGCGCGCACTGATTCGCTGGCTCCTGGAGTACGGAGAGGGTGATTGCACCGAGTTCATTGAGCAGTTAGAGAATGCTCGGGTGGCTCGCCTTTGCAGCTGTGGCTGCGCCAGCATTGACCTTTCCATCGGTGGCCGATGCCCCGAGGACTTCGCAATGCGCACCCTTTCGGACTACCAATGGCTCAATGAGCACGGCCATCTGTGCGGCGCCTTTGTGTTTGAACAGGGTGGCCTTCTTGCTGGGCTAGACTTGTGGTCAATTGACGGCCAGAGCACTCCAAACGCCCTGCCGCCCGTAGATCGACTCGTTCTGTTTGGCAGCGCACGGGCCTAACAATTCACTCAAGCAGATGCCACTTCTCGGCATGGCTCAACTCAGGCGTTAGCAGTCACTGAGGAAACATGGACTACGACCTCTACCAGATAAAGCTCCTCCTTTGGGCCATCCTTGGGCTTCAACTCCTGTTTGTTCTCATCAATATCGCTTGCCGGATCTTCAGCTGCAGCCATGACTCAAGCCCCAACTATCGCGACCTTCTAGATCGTGGTGAATTTGAGAAGATACTTGCGCACACAAAAAAGCGACTGGCGTCCCACCCAGATGACCTGGATGCTTTGTACTTCCATGCCAAGGCACTCCAATCCAGCGGCCTCCCACTATCTGCTCGGCCGTTCATTGAACGTCTAGGCAAGAATCACCCTCTGTTAGCTCGGGCAGCACAGGAATGGATTGCAGCCATTGATGAGAGCGATAAGGGTTACAGCTAACAATTCATTCAAGCGGACGCCGCTTCGCGGCGCAACGATAGGCTCTCCTAATTGAACCAACCCGTTGCAGCAGATCGGCATGGCATAACCCAGGCTGGCCGGTCCAGTAACCGATATGGCGCAAACGCACGGTGTTTGCCGCCGACTTCGTGACCGCACCACACCCCTCACTCCTTCCAAGCCATTGGTATTTACGGCATCACCGCATCTTCACAATAGCGCCAGAAAGCGGGACACTCGGGCAACGTCGCGATTAGGCGGCCGAATAGGCGTTAGGCCTCATGGAAAGTTTCGCTCTAGCCACACTGCTCATGTTTGCTCTCGTCGCACCTGCTGGCTCTAGTCAGCCTCCGGAGTTGCTTTCAGTGTATGACGGGTGGGGTACTCATTACATCCCCGGCTTTGGCAAAGTATCGGGCACTGGGTCGGTTCAGTGCGGTAAGATCCAAGTCTCTGTGCGGACCGTCGAGAACTCTGAGGAGGGGCCACAGCCGTCTGCTGAGCGCATCCATGAACTTCGAGCTACCAATACGGCAACTTTGGCTTCCTTGGCCGCTGCAGGAAATGCGTGCCCCAAGGCCGCGTTCTCTACTGAGGCCTAACAATTCATTCAAGCCGAACCCGCTTCGCGGGTCGGCTTAATTCAGGCGTTAGGTGGCAGCATGAAATATGAGGATGGCACAGATATAGAGCCCGGAGACGTCGTTCAGATCGACACGCAGTACCGCGGCCGAGTTATCGCCTCAATGGACACAAACGAGTACTTGCCGGGCGAGGAAGGCTGGGCGTATCTCGGCGCTGGCATCATGGTGGATACTGACTTTGGCGGACTGGTGCACTACACGGCGGAGACAGCTGATGATCTTGTCCTCATACAGCGCGGGGCAGCCGCCTGACACTTCATTCAAGCCGACTTCGCTTCGTGGCGCGGCTTAACTCAGGCGTTATGCACCATCCCTCAGACCACCTCAAGCTGCTGATTCAATCAAATGCCGAAGAGATCACGCGGCTGCATTCGCGCGTGCATGAGACATTCGCACAGCGGGATCGAAGCCCTGACAAACGCCACGAATGGGAGCGTGCGTGTGAGATCTTGCACTCTAGATACAACGAACTGGCGTTTCCCGGCGGCTTCGAAGGGGCGCTGGACCGCATCGTGGCTGGTGACCCAGAGTCTATGGAGGCTGCCATCTGCTTCCTTGAGCTTCGTCCCTATTTCTTCCGGTCTGGCTACATGTTTGAGTCCATACTCCGCAAGACCAAGCGTGCGCCACTCTCCCAAGAGCAGGTCGCCAGGCTGCAGCACGTCATTCAAGCCTTGGCTGCATGGCGCTCAAAAAGGGCCACCCCAAATGGGGCATAACAATTCATTCAAGCCGGAGCCGCTTCACGGCTTGATTTAACTCTAGCGTTCCGCCCTCAACACCCTCTCGGTTTTGAGTAGCAGGTTGATTTGAAGTCCAATCCCGCACGGGGCGGAGATTGGACATGAAGAAGCGCTTTACCGAAGAGCCGATCATCGGCTTCCTGCGTGAGGCTGAAGCTGGCGTGGCGGTGAAGGAACTGTGCCGCCGGCACGGGTTCAGCGAGGCCTCTTACCATCTGCGGCGCAGCAAGCTCTGCGGCATGAGCGTGGTGGAGGCCAAGCGGCTCAAACTGACGGCCAAAGCCGCTACGATGAAACCCGGACTCTGGAGAGCCCAGCTACTCAAGGCCGCAAAACTCGGCGGCAAGGTGCTCACCTTCTCCGACTCCAGCGGCACCCTGTACGCCCGCGACGGCTTCAACGAACAGGCCATGCAGGACGTGATGGCGCTGAAGAACGAACGCCGCGGCGGCCTGGCCGAACTGGCCGGCAACAAACGCTTTGAATTCCTCGAAGGCCGCCGCCCCTGGCACATCCCGGCCGACATCGCCCTGCCCTGCGCCACCCAGAACGAACTGGACGAAACCGACGCCCGCACCCTCGTGCACAACGGCGCCCTGTGCGTGGCCGAAGGCGCCAACATGCCCTCCACCCTGGAAGCGGTGGACGTGTTCCTGCAGGCCGGCACCCTGTACGCCCCCGGCAGGGCCAGCAACGCCGGCGGCGTCGCCACCTCCGGCCTGGAAATGAGCCAGAACGCATTGCGCCTGTCCTGGCGCCACGCCGACGTGGACGAACGCCTGCACGTGATCATGAAAGAAATCCACGCCAACTGCGTGCAGCATGGCAAGCGCGCCGACGGCAGCGTCAACTATGTCGATGGCGCGAATATCGCGGGATTCGTGAAGGTGGCCGATGCGATGCTGGCGCAGGGGTTGTATTGAGGGTTGCTGGTCCCTTCTTCCGTCTGGAAGAAGGGATACCGCCGGCACCCGGCCCAAGAAACTCAGTTCCTTCAATGGTATAAGCGCTTGCGTTATGCCAAACAAATCGAGGTGTAACCGATATGGCGGCAAACCAGCGGTGTTCGCCATCGGCCTCGAAACCGCACCACGCCCCTCACCCCTCCAAGCCATTGATATTTCTTACATCACCGCATCTTCACATTAGCGCCAGAAAGCGGGACACTTGGGCCACGCCGCGATTAGGCGGCCGAATAGGCGTTAGGCAGCACAACAGGAGAGATCATGCGACAGCTAGAAGATGCGGCGTATGAGCTAGCGGAGGAGATCCGTGACGGGAGGTGGGCGCATGTTGAATCCATAAAGGTTAAGCCCGTTCCAGCATGCCCTGAAATAATTGATGAGCTTCGTAAACGTAGTCCAGGCCATACCATTGAGCAGTATCAACGCGCCATCACCGACGGGCTATTCGCGTCAAGGTGATCGGGCTGATGCTGCCTAACAATTCATTCAAGCCGACACCGCTTCGCGGCCTGGCTTAATTCAGGCGTTAGGCAACAAGACAGGGGGCTGACATCGTTTATGGAAAACCCTGCTTCGATATGGTTGACACTTTTCATCGCTGCCGTGTCAGGAGGCTTAGCATCGACACTCATTGAACAGTTTGTCATTGCACCTATCAGAGCGCACTGGCGACAAAGAAAGGCTGCGAAATATATCGTCGACGCGCACCTAGATCCCTTACTAAAAGCGGCAGACGCTATTGTTGGAAAAACAATATCTCTTGCGGAGAGGGACTTTCTTCCACTGGCGACGCAGTCAGGACAGGAGACCGATACCAGCCTGATTGGCCTGACTTATCTTTATGCAAGTTTTTGGGGGCGAGTTGAAGTCCTAAGAGCAGAGAGCTTAGGGATTTCAATCTCCGGAGATTCGCGGGGAAAGAAGCTCAGCAAATTTATTACTTGCTTAGAATCGCAACGAATCCGCTTGGTCAACAGAACCCACCAGAAGGCGATCGGAGAGATCACCACAGACCTGTTAGCTGACGGTGGTTTGCGCACGATCGGCGTGGTTGAGTTCGGAGAGAAACTCTCTGCAAGCAATATCGCAGGAAGCTGGTGTCAGCCGCTAACAGACCTATTGACCAAAACGAGCGAGAGATCGGCTCGCCAGAAGCTACTCATCTACGGAATAGTTCTGCATTCACTTGTTGACACGCTTGACCCTGAGCATCACTCAACCCACAAACGCTCTTCCTATCCAAACAAACTATCTAGGGAGTCAAAGCGTCGAGTTGAGCACTTGGTATTCCGGGAGTACCTGCAGGGAACAGGAGCGGTCAATCGATATGCTCAGCCGGAATAAAAAAGGGCACCCGCCGACTACGGCTGCTAAGCAGCGTAGCCATTGGGTGCCATCTACGCCCCTAGCGTACCAAACCTTGACAGATCGTTCAACTCTGGGCTGGGTGCTTGGCCTTTCGCAGTTGCTGCCTAACAATTCGTTCAAGCCGACGCCGCTTTGCGGCGCGTTGAATTCAGGTGTTAGACCGCGCATGAAGATCTTGGGGAGGGGACTTATGAAATTTCAACTACTGTGCATAACCGTCCTATTCGTCAGCGGCTGCGCAAGTACCGAGATTACGGCGCCTTCGGCCACAACGGCAGAGCTGGCCATGGACATAGAGTCGCGGTCCTCTGGAGGAGGGATTGGGCAGAACTGGCACGTATGGAAGTACCAGGACGCGACGTGTCAAACCACAGAGAAAGGTGTTCGAGTTGCCCGAAAACGCAAAGACCGGCCAATGGAGTCGATTCATTTACCGGCTGGCAGACCTATAACACTTGCGTTCTGGTACATCGAGGCTGACTTCGGCCAGAATCGTGAATGCAGCTACACGTGGACCTTCACGCCCCAGATGGGCGAGACGTATCGAGCAAAACTCGACGTATCGCCCAGGGTTCAGTGCCACGCGACCCTTACTGACGCTGCGGGCGCCACAGTCGAAACGACGAATCCAGAGAACTCTTGCGTTATAGGGGTATATCGCCAGCGCGTCCGCAATGGCGAACCTGCCACCATAAAATATAAAATCAACGTTCAACACTACTAGACCACGGCCTAGCAATTCGTTCAAGCCAATGCCGCTTCAGAGATCAAGAGTGAACTCAAACAAGATGAAATTTTTCATGGCGGCGTTAACTTCGGTACTGACCACATGTTCCGACCTCCCCAAGTACGTCAATGCAACATCTAAAGAATCCGCAACCATCGAGATCTGGTCGCAATTAATCCGATGCAATATTATGATGAGAGAAGGAAGTATTTGCTCGGCACAGGTCATTGTCATTGATGGAAAAAAGGTGGGCACCCTTGCTTCCGTTAGAGCATCACCGGGCATTCATAAAATAATGCTTTCATGTACGACAAGTGGCGCAAGAGCCCGTTCATATGGTCACTCATTCATCGTTGATCTAGCTCCACGCTCAAAATACCAAATTCAACCGCGATGGGAACAGGAAGTTTGCGTTGTAGATATCATTGATACCGCCACCAAACAGGCCATACCCACGGAAAAAATACCTAGGGAAGAAGTCGTTGGCACCGGCGCCTAACAGCGCATTCAAGTCGACGCCGCTTCGCGGCGCGGCTTAATTCATGTGCTAGACATCAGCAGAATGACTACCGAGATCGGAGAGTTCCGCCAAATGCTTGAGACTGGTCGGCGCTACTTGGCAGGGGAATGCTCCATCCAAGAGCTCAACGGCCGCATCAGTGATCTAGCTATAGCAGTGAAGCTCTGGGGTGGTCACCCTGCGCTTACTGAGGTCGCTGGCGACTGGTCCACTATGGTTGACCGACGCTGGAATGAGTGGGGCCACAATCCAAACCCACTCTCAGAGCAGGAGTTCGTGGCTTGGTTAGAAGGGCAACTCACTTCTCTCGAGTAAATGCCTAACAATTCGTTCAAGTCGAGTCCGCTTCGCGGATCGGCTTAATCCAAGCGTTAGGCCTTGGGCTTATATCGACAAATGCCGTGGGCAGGCATTGCCTACCCACGGCATGAAGCGAGCTATTCCTCAGCAGCAATCACGATGCCCAGCCGGGTCACTATCACCCGTGCGTTCTGGCCGACTTTGAGGCCCGCGGCCTCCAGCCAATCGCCGCACAGTCGCAGGTAGGGCACCTGCCGGGGCTTGAAGCGGCGGTCCTTTTCCTTGGCGCGGCTTTCATAGTACTGGCAGCCGACTTTCAGGGTGCGCGATTTGAGCGGGGTTCCGACCTGCTTGGTCATGACGATCTCCTACGATTCGTTCTGTCTATTTCGCCTCCTGTTCAGAGAGGCGGCCGGGTGCTTGAACACGGTCGTAGGGCCGCCCGCAGCTTTTCCCTTTCGGGTCTTGCATGACTGCGCGCCACCCGGCCATAGAAAACGCGGGGCACAAAAATGCCACTGTGCTGTCGGGAGTGGCTTCCGCCTACGAAGGTGTGTTCAGCACCTGCGTAGGATGTAAACACCGCCTTTCGGCAGGGTCAACGTCAGGCAATCCCCCGCAACCGCCCCAGGGTTACCCGATCCCGCTGCTCCAGGTCCTGCACGGTTTCCACTTCGTCGAAGCCGCCCTGCTCCAGCAGTGCACGGATGGCCGGGCCCTGGTCCCAGCCGTGTTCGAGCAGCAGCCAGCCGCCGGGGACGAGGTGGTCGGGGGCGCCGGCGATGATTTCGCGGATGGCGTCCAGGCCGTCGGCGCCGGAGGCCAGCGCCGGCGGCGGTTCGAAGCGCAGGTCGCCCTGCTGCAGGTGCGGGTCGCCGGCGGCGATGTAGGGCGGGTTGCTGACGATCATGTCGAAGCGGTCCACGCCCAGCGCGGCGTACCAGTGGCCGCGGCGGAACCAGACGTTGTCCAGGCCGTGGGCCTGGGCGTTCTTCACCGCCACGGCCAGGGTGGGGCCGAGCAGGTCGGTGGCCATCACCGTGGCCAGCGGGCGTTCGCTGGCGATGGACAGGGCGATGGCGCCGCTGCCGGTGCCAAGGTCGGCGACGCGGGCCATGTGCCCGGGCGGCAGCCGCGCCAGTGCCTGTTCCACCAGCAGCTCGGTTTCCGGGCGCGGGATCAGGGTGGCGACGTTGACCTGCAGGTCCAGGGTCCAGAAGCCGCGGCGGCCGGTGAGGTAGGCCAGCGGGTGGCCTTCGGCGCGGCGCTGCAGCAGCAGTTCGAAGCGCTGGCGGGCGTCGTCGTCCACCGGGTCGGTGGCGTGGGCGAACAGCCAGGCGCGGTCCACGCCCAGCACGTGCAGCAGCAGCTGTTCGGCCTCGTGCCGGGCGTCCTCGCCGGGCAGCTTGGTGGCGCCTTCCCGCAACAGCGCGGCAACCTGGGGGGTGGACACTTCACTACCTCTTCGCGGGATGTTTCCGGGACCGGGAGGATAGTCACCCGGCCTGCCGCTGCCTACCGCGGCGGTACTGGCCCGGAATCGAGCCTGCCTATGCCGCCCGTTCAGGCTTTGGCCAGCCGCTGGCTTGGAAAGCCGGAAAAGCGCCCGATATCGGGGTCAGGGCCCGCTGGCGGGGCCGCATCAATAGTCAATATCTATTGATACGATGCATTCAATTCATTTGTTTTATTAGGCACTGCCTATTAGCCTGTGCTCCACGGTTCACCACCCGTCCCTTCAACCAAGAGGAAGTTCCATGTCCCTTATCAACACCCAGGTCCAGCCGTTCAAGGCCAACGCCTTCCACAACGGCAAGTTCATCGAAGTCACCGAGGAAAGCCTGAAGGGCAAGTGGTCGGTGCTGATCTTCATGCCGGCGGCCTTCACCTTCAATTGCCCGACCGAGATCGAAGACGCGGCCGAGCATTACGCCGAGTTCCAGAAGGCGGGCACCGAGGTCTACATCGTCACCACCGACACCCACTTCTCGCACAAGGTGTGGCACGAGACCTCGCCGGCCGTGGGCAAGGCGAAGTTCCCGCTGGTCGGCGACCCGACCCACCAGCTGACCAACGCCTTCGGCGTGCACATTCCGGAAGAGGGCCTGGCCCTGCGCGGCACCTTCGTGATCAACCCGGAAGGCGTGATCAAGACCATGGAGATCCACTCCAACGAGATCGCGCGTGACGTGTCCGAGACCCTGCGCAAGCTCAAGGCCGCCCAGTTCACCGCCGCGCACCCGAACGAAGTGTGCCCGGCCAAGTGGAAGGAAGGCGAGAAGACCCTGACCCCGTCGCTGGACCTGGTCGGCAAGATCTAAGCCGCCCCTCACTCCCACCCCGCCCTGGCGGGCGTGGGGGTGAACCGAAGCCGCGTCGCGCCAGCCCGCTCGTTGCCCGCCAGGCGCGGTTTCGGTTCACCCCTACTTTCCCGGCGGGTTGCCCTGGCAACCGCGTCCTCCCCCCGTTTTGCCTCGAACAAGGAGTTGCGCCGTGCTCGACGACACCCTCAAGACCCAGTTGCAGCAGTACATGGGCCTGCTGCGCCAGCCGCTGCGGCTGATCGCCTCGCTCGACGACAGCACCGCCAGCACCGACATGCGTGGCCTGCTGGACGACATCGTCGCCGCCGGCAACGGCAAGATCACCCTGGACACTTCGGGCAGCGATGCGCGCCGGCCGTCGTTCGTGATCGCCCGCGAGGGCGAAAGCCGCGGCGTGCGCTTTGCCGGGCTGCCGCTGGGCCACGAGTTCGAATCGCTGGTGCTGGCGCTGCTGTGGACCGGCGGCCACCCGCCGAAGGTGGCGCAGGAGGTGATCGACGGCATCAAGGCGGTGGACGGCGAGTTCGCCTTCGAGGTGTACATGTCGCTGACCTGCCACAACTGCCCGGACGTGGTGCAGGCGCTGGCACTGATGGCCATCGTCAACCCGAAGATCAGCACCACGGTGATCGAGGGCGGCGCGTTCCAGCAGGAAGTGGAGCAGCGCCAGGTGATGGCGGTGCCGATGGTGTTCCAGGGCGGCGAGATGTTCGACTCCGGGCGCATGACCCTGGAGCAGATCCTGGCGCGGCTGGACACCGGCGCGGCCAGGCGCGAAGCGGCGAAGATCGCCGCCAAGGACCCGTTCGACGTGCTGGTGGTGGGCGGCGGCCCGGCCGGCGCGGCCGCGGCGATCTACGCCGCGCGCAAGGGCATCCGCACCGGCGTGGCGGCCGAGCGCTTCGGCGGCCAGGTGCTGGACACCATGGCCATCGAGAATTTCATTTCGGTGCAGTACACCGAAGGCCCGAAGCTGGCCGCGGCGCTGGAGCAGCACGTACGCGAGTACGAGGTGGACATCATGAACCTGCAGCGCGCCACCAAGCTGGTGCCGGCCGGTGCCGATGGCCTGGTGGAGGTGCAGCTGGAGAACGGCGCGTCGCTGAAGTCGAAGTCGGTGATCCTGTCCACCGGTGCGCGCTGGCGGCAGATGAACGTGCCCGGCGAGGATGCGTACCGCAACAAGGGCGTGGCCTACTGCCCGCACTGCGACGGCCCGCTGTTCAAGGGCAAGCGCGTGGCGGTGATCGGCGGCGGCAATTCCGGCGTCGAGGCGGCCATCGACCTGGCCGGCATCGTCAGCCACGTCACCGTGTTCGAGTTCGACAGCAAGCTGCGCGCCGACCAGGTGCTGCAGGCCAAGCTGCACAGCCTGCCCAACGTGACCGTGGTGCTCAACGCGCAGACCACCGAGGTGCTGGGCGACGGCCAGAAGGTCAACGGCCTGGTCTACACCGACCGCGTCGGCGGCGATTCGCACCGGGTGGAACTGGAAGGCATCTTCGTGCAGATCGG
The DNA here is from genome assembly GCF_001431595.1 of Stenotrophomonas acidaminiphila. Lineage (GTDB taxonomy): Bacteria > Pseudomonadota > Gammaproteobacteria > Xanthomonadales > Xanthomonadaceae > Stenotrophomonas > Stenotrophomonas acidaminiphila. The sequence goes on along the minus strand of NZ_LDJO01000023.1, from coordinate 213 downwards.
CCTGCTGCCGAACACCGAGTGGCTGCGTGGCACGGTGGAGCTGAGCCCGCGCGGCGAGATCGTCATCGACGAGCGCGGCCAGACCAGCGTGCCGGGCGTGTTCGCCGCCGGCGACTGCACCACGGTGCCGTACAAGCAGATCATCATTGCGATGGGTGCCGGTTCCACCGCGGCGCTGAGCGCCTTCGACCACCTGATCCGCAGCCCGGCGCC